>FR903627.1:1382-3150 GCA_000438115.1 Prevotella sp. CAG:617
AGGGCCACTCTTGCCGACGGCTGCGCGGCGCTCGGGCCGAGCGCACAAAATTCCCCTAAGGCCGGCCTCCTCCTTCTGCTGTGGGCGGAAGGGAGGGGGCCGGCTTCGTATGTGTGCGGGTGGGGCAGGGAGTCAGTTGTTTTCCAGCGTCATTCGGGGCGATATTCCAGGAGGTCGCCGGGCTGGCAGTCCAGCTCGCGGCAGATGGCCTCGAGGGTGCTGAAGCGTACCGCCTTGGCCTTGCCGGTTTTCAGGATGGAGAGGTTGGCCGGCGTGAGGTCAATGCGCTCGGCCAGTTCGCTGAGTGAGACTTTGCGCTTGGCCATCATGACGTCGAGGTTTACGATAATGGGCATATCTTTGGGGTTTTTATGAGGTTCGGGTTTTCAGATGGTTAGCTCCTGCTCTTCCTTTAGCTTGACGGCCAGGGCGAACACCTCGGTCAGGAAGATGAGCATCAGCAGGCAGGTCCAGTCTGTCCGGGTCAGGCCCTCGTTCAGGCGCAGGCCGTCCAGCAGGAGCTGCCCCCTGACCTGCATCAGGGCGATGACGCGCTCCACCTCCAGCACCACGTTGAAGAGGGTGAAGAAGTACACGAACTTGCGCAGACGGGTGGCGTTGAGGCGGGTGAGCACCTCGCCCTTGCAGAGGGAGAGGTACATCCGTACCAGGCAGTAGAGCCCGTAGAGGGCCAGCAGGGCGGCGAGCCCGTTGATGACCAGCTGGGTGTAGTAGGCGGCGGAGCTGATGCGGATGGCGGTGCCTATCTGCTGGACGCGGACGGCCACCTTGCTGCCCGTGGCCCGGTTGTAGAGGCTGTCGCAGGCGGGGTGGCTGAAGTCGGTTTCGGCCACGTTGAGGTCTTCCATTTCGGCCATCCGGTAGCCGGGGCCGGGGTCGGCATAGGCCACGGTGGGGGCGTCGTGGTGGTGGTTAATGGTGTTCTTGACGATGTCGCCTGCGGTCAGGGCGATGAAGATGCTGAAGAGCACGATGCCTAAAATCTTGATGCGTTTCATGGGTGTTTCGGGGAGATAGGGGTGGCGCTGCTCCGACAGCCGGGGCAGCGCCACGGGTTAGGGATTTTTTGGTGGGAAAATTGAGGTTAATGTAAGGTCGGGGGTGTGTTTATCGGTTATCGGGCTGGGCAATCAGCACGGGGAAGCGTCGGGCGTCGTAGCTCTGCGAGGCCCGTCGGGCGGTAAAGGCGGCGTCGGCCTCGTTCCACGCGGCGTAGGTGAGGGTGTTGGTGCTGCTGCCGTAGCTGACGGTGTAGAGGAAGGCCGGTTTCCAGGCGTGGCTGTCGGCATCCCAGCGGTAGGCGGTTTTGGAGCAGACGCGTCCGGTGGGGTCGCTGACGTATTCGTAGCGGTAGTTGCCGCTGACGTGGATGGTACACTGGTACGTGCCGCGCTGGGCGGTGGTGGGGGCCGAAGGTGTGCGGTCGGCAGCCTGGGTGGCGGGGCCGGGGGGGGTGGGCACTGGCGGCGCATGAGGCGGTGAACAGAACGGCTACGGAGAGGAGGGCTTTTTTGAGAAGATTCGTTTTCATAAGATTCAATGTTTTTAGGTTGGAATTTAGGTTTGTTTTTTCGTTATTCATAATGTGTTTATCGTTTTTCGATATGCAAATGTATATAGTTTTTCTAAACCGACCAAATGTTTTCGATATTTTTTTATCGAAAAACGATAATTTTTTGTTTTAAAAGAAAAAAACGTCCTCATTCCGTGCGGTTGACACATTATATATGGAGCCGGATGAGGCGTC
>FR903627.1:3230-3477 GCA_000438115.1 Prevotella sp. CAG:617
AGGAAAAAGAGAGTCCGACCTCGTGGGCATACGGTCGGACTCTGTTTCTCCTGCCCGCCGCCTTGTGGCGCACGGGTGGACGGTTGGCGGACTTGGCCAGAATATTGCCGGCTGGGGGGGAGGAGGAAGTTGCAGGCCCGTTGGGGCGGGAGCATACGACACCGGCCGCACGTGCTGCGCTGAGGCAGGCATGCGGCCGGTGTCGTATGCTGTGAGGGCGCGGGGCGCTGCCTCACCACTTGTTCTG
>FR903627.1:3482-6070 GCA_000438115.1 Prevotella sp. CAG:617
TGCCTCACCACTTGTTCTGTCGGATCAGCTCGTTGAGCTGCGGCACGAGGTCGGTAAATTGCGAGCGCTGTCCGCACCGGCGTATGGCCGTCAGGGGGCGCTTGTCGATGATGTGCTCGGTCAGCTCCTGCAGGCTGGGGGCCTGCGGCATTTTGCTGTATTCGTCGTACGTGTACGAGAGGAAGGCCACGTTGGCATTGATGCCGCGGTTGTCGAGCCAGTATCCGTTGTCGAGCGCCGTGGGCAGGGTGAGTTTGCCGCCCACGAGCAGGTCCGACGGAGCCGGATACGACACGATGCGTGTGTGGGTGTCGTCCATCAGTACGGGCACGTTGCGTGAGTAGTCCTTACGCATCTTGTAGATGCACACCTCGGGCTGGGCCGCCGGTTGTGAGCCCGCGGTGGGCGAGGGGGCGGCTGACACTACGGGCGGCGTGGCCGGCGTGGGAGCGCCGGGAGCGGCTTCCTGCTCCTTGTGGCTGCCGCAGCCGGCGGCCATGAGCAGACAGGCGAAAGCCAGGCCGGGCTTGAGCCAGAGGGCGGCGGGTTGTAGGGTATGACGTGTCATGTTTGAATTCATTGTTTTTGAGTTTTTTGAATAGGCCGTGAACCCTTGGGGCGGCTTACCGGAGGAAGCATTTGATTGTCTGCTTCGAGCCGTTGGCCAGGGTGGCCTGGATGATGTAGGTACCGGCAGGCAGGCCGTCGGTGGCCATGCGGTAGCGTCCGCTGCCTTCGCTGCTGAAGGACGTGCGCAGCAGGCGTCCCTGCAGGTCGTAGAGGCTGAGGCTTCTGACAGCCTGTGAGCTGCTCAGGCTGATGCCTGAAGCGTCGGCAGACACAAGGCGCAGGGCGTCGGCCGTGCTGACGGATTCAATGCCCGTATAGGCCGTGATGCGTACGTTCTCGTTAAAGAGCTGGTGGAACTGTCCGGATTCGTAGGAGAAGAGCTGGAACTGGTAACGTCCCGTTTTGGTGTCGGCCGGAATGTTGAGGTCGATGCTGAACGTTTTGGGTCCGCTCTTTTCTACGGAAACGGGGGTCATGGGCGATGACGTTTCGTAAGCTCCCGTGTTCGGGCTGTAAAGGTAGGCCACGAGTTGGGTTTCGTAGTAGTCGCCGTCGTTGTTGAGCGTCAGCGTGCCGGTGCAGGTAAAGGCCGAGCCTTGTTCAACCGAAGTGTTGGCCAGCTTGACGTCGGAGGTTGTAAATCCGGTGGCGGGGGTGCCTTGTGAGAAGACATAGAAGGAAGCCGGCGTACCAACTACGTAACGCTGGTAATTGTTGTGCACCCAGATGGGTTTTACGGTGACATTGCCGATAACGTCGGGCATGGTGATGGTGCGGGTCAGCACCTTGCTTTCGCCCGGCTTGAGGTACAGCTGCTGCAGACGTATGGATTCAATGGTGGTGCCGCTGTTGTCAACAATGTCCAGCTCCATGTGTCCGAGGAAATCGTTGTTGGCGCGCGGGTTACTGATGGTTATCGTAAAGGTGGCCAGACGGTTGCTGTGGAGCGTGCCGTCGGATTTTACGGTGACGTTGGGGTTGGTCAGGTCGCTGTTTTCGGTTACTACGGTGGCGGTACCGTTTTCTACAACGAGGCTGTATTTGGGGCTTGAAGCATATTCGCAGGGCACTTTGTCCCATTTGCTGTTGCCGGCAAGCTTGGTACCGATAAAGATGTCGTAAACGCCGTCAACAAGTACGGGCAGAACCTGCATGCCGAATTGTATGTTCTTATAGCCGTAAAGGTTGTTCAGGCCTTGCAGGTCCTGAACCTGGCTGATGGCAAACTGCCGTTCGTCATTGCCGGCCACAATGGCCATTGAGCCGTTGAATGTTTCGGAGTAGTTGAAGATGTTGTTTACGGTAAAGGTCTTGTTTGCGGCGTTGTAGCTCAGGTCGTAGGCTTCGAAGTGTGATACTTTGTCAGACAGCATGGTCGACGGAGCCAGCCCCACAACCATGATTTGTTCAAACTGGTATCCGCTGCCGTCACCGCCGCCTGTGCCGGAAGCTCCGGGTTGCAGCTCGGCCACGAGGTAGTAGCCGTTGCTCATGCCCGACCATCCCCAGTCCACGTGCATCAGGCCTTCTTCATCATATCCGTCAAGAATAAAGGCATGGCCGGTGTAGGAGTTGTCGCTGGCCGTAAAGTAAACCGGACGCTGGGCGTTGAGTTCCGTCTTGATCATGTTTACCCATTCGGTAGGACTGTAATGGTCGCCGCGGGCGCAGTAGGCATAGGGGTTGTAGCCCAGGTAGTTTTTCATGCCCGAAACAGCCGTATAGACGCTTGAGCCAGAGGCCGAGGGGTCGTAGTTCATGTCGCAGGCCACGCCGCAGGCCAGCATCAGTTGGGCAATGGCGTTGGCCTGAGTGTCGTTGTATTGTCCGCTGACGTACTGTTTCAGAATATTGTTCCAGTCGAAAGTCGTATTTGCGTAGTCAAAGCTGACGCTGAGCTGGTTGGTCTGGCTGACGTAGCTGTGGGAGCCGGTTCCTTTGGTAGGATATTGATAATAGCTCAGGATGTTGGCCATGGCGGTGGCCACACAACCCATAACGCAGCGGCGTCCGTTGTC
>FR903627.1:6076-7221 GCA_000438115.1 Prevotella sp. CAG:617
CGGCGTCCGTTGACGGTAGGGCAGAGCCGGTTGTAGGGGTCGCCCTGGTCGTAGCGAATGTCTCCCAGCAGTGGAGCTACCGAAGGGGCAAAATTGTTGGCGGCAGCCGATGTGGCTGTCGTTTCAGACGGCGTGTCGGCCGTGCTCTCCAGTTGCTGCTGTTGCAGTACGTACTGGTTCAGCCAGAAACGCATGTTGTCGGGCAGGTTGGCTTCGGAAAACGGATTTTCAAACGAGTATCCCAAAATGGAAGCCATGCGGTCGTCACCCGAAACGATGACAAATCCTCTGTCGCCCTGGTTGTAGATATAGTATGCCGGCTGGTCGGCCGTCTGTCGCGTTTGCGGCCGCACGGTTTGCAGCTGGGTTGACGTAGCAGCCAGGGTAACGTTGGCCGAAGCCATGCTGCCGCGAGTATTCAGCGTATGGCGGGCAAAGAACTGCGAAGCTATTTCTTGCGCCTCGCGGGCTGAGCGTGGCGTGGCCAGGCTAAAGGAAGTACAGGTGGCTGTACAAATTAATGTAAGTAAGATTTTTTTCATAGACATGTGAGATTGTAAAGAGGTTGAATGACAAAAATATGAAGGCAAATATACAAATTTAAACTATATGGCGACATTTTTCTTCCGTTTTTATAGTAAATGCCATGACATGATGGCAAGGTGTGAGAAAAACGCAACAAGTTTTTGCACCATCCTTTTTACCTGTTTGTGCCTTGTTTGGGGGAAGGATGGGGTGGAATGAAAAAAATCCGTCCTGCTGCGTTTTTGGGGCAACAGGGCGGATTGTGACCACAGGGCCGGATTCGGCGGTTATTTCTTGTTTGGGGCGGGCTGCAGGATTCGGCGGTATTCGTCGGGATGTTGCAGCACCTCGATGGCGCGGGCCACGCAGGCATCTTCACGCAAACCATATTCGGCCACACCACGCTGGTGGTAGTAGCGGCGTACGATTTCCACTTCGGCCAGTTGCCTGATTTGTTTCTTCTCCCGTTCAAAGTCACGGCGGAAGTCCGGTTTGAGTGCTTCGGCCAGGGCGTCGAACTGCGCCTTGGCGCTCTGGTCGTAACCATCGTACTTCATGGATTTTTTCAGTACTTCAATGGTGCGCTGGCTGCGCGTGGTGTATTCCAGACTGTCCTGCTG
>FR903627.1:7236-11416 GCA_000438115.1 Prevotella sp. CAG:617
GTCCTGCTGAACGTCCTGACAGAGCTGGTCGAGCTCGGCATCGGTCAGACTGAACGAGCGGGCCGGGGCTATGCTCTTGTGGGTAGCGTAGTAGCGGTTGCAGTAGTGGAAGAAAGCGTCCGAAGCATCCAGCTGGAGCGTAATGTCGCTCAGCGTGTCGGGTTTTACGGTGAGGTCGGGGGTAATGCCGCCGCCGTCCTTTACGGGGCGTCCGGCTGCGGTATAGAATGTGTGGCACAGGCTGTCGGGCAGATGCTTGGGTGAGCCGTCGGCGTTGCGGTTCTTAAAGTCGTAGGCCTGCACGCAGCGTCCGCTGGGTATGTAGTATTTGCTTGTTGTTACCTTCAGCGTGGCCTTATAGGGCAGTTCGCGCGGCTGCTGCACCAGTCCCTTGCCGTATGTGCGGCGTCCGATGATAACGGCGCGGTCGTAGTCCTGCAGTGCTCCGCTCGTGATTTCGGCTGATGAGGCTGTAGCTTCGTCAACCAGCACGACCAGCGGGATATTCTCGTCCCAGGGCTGTTCGGTAGTGCGGTAGGTGTAGTTTTCGGCCCCTGTCTTTCCGCGGGTTTCCAATACGGTTTTGTCGCGCCCGATGAACATGTTGACCAGGTTGATGGCTTCCACCATCAGGCCGCCGCCATTGCCGCGCAAGTCGAGTACCATGCTGCTTGCTCCCTGCTGCTTGAGTTCCGTCATGGCCCGTTTTACGTCGCGGGCGCAGTCGCGTGTGTACTGGCTCAGCCCTACGTAGCCGATGCTGTCGGTCAGCATTCCGGCGTAGGTGATAACCGGAAAGGTAATGTTTCTGCGCGTAATGTTCAGCGTGAGGGGCTTTTCTACGCCGGGCCGCTGCACTTTCAGCACAAAGCTCGTGCCGGCCTCGCCGCGCAGGGCGTTGCTTACGCTCTGCGTGTACGTGTCCAGCGCCTGGCTGCCGCGTTTACCCGTGTCCTTGCCGTCGATGGAGAGGATGACGTCACCCGCCTGCAGGCCTGCCTGCAGGGCCGGCATCCCCTCGTACGGCTCGTCGATGCAGCAGCGGTCGACGCTCTTGTCGTAACGTATCAGGGCGCCGATGCCGGCATATTTGAAGCCGGTGCTCATCTGTTCCAGTTCCTTCTGCTTGTCGTACGGAAAATATTCCGTATAAGGGTCCACGTCGTTAAGCATGGCGTTGATGGCCGTGGTGATGTATTTGTTGGCGTCCAGCGTATCTACATAATAAGTGTCGAGCTCGCGGTAAAGCGCGTTGAAGATGTCCAGGTTCTTGGCAATTTCAAAATTGTGGTTCTTTTGTGCGGCAGCCGGCAGCAGTATTGCCGAGGCCAGGGCTGCGCAAAGCATACGTTTCATCAGGCTTGTTCTTAAGGGGTTGGTAAAAAAGAGCCGGCAAAAGCCGGAGCCCCTGCGCTTCGGGCGCAAGGCTTATTGCTGCAGCAGCTGCTGCATTTGCAGGCGTGTTTCCTGCCAGGCCGCTTCGGGCATTTTGGTGCCTACATACTGGATGACGTGGCCGGCCGTAATGCCGCCGGCTTCGGCACATTGCTGCAGCGTGGCGCCCTGCAGCCAGGCGTAGAGGAAGCCTGCGGCAAAAAAGTCGCCGGCGGCGTTGGTGTCTACTACCTGCTCCACCTCCATGGCCGGAGCCTGCACCCGTTCGTTGTCACACTGGGCCAGTACGCCGTGTTTGCCCACCTTGACTACGGCCACGTGGCAGTAGGCCGACAGTTGGGCCAGGGCCTCTTCGGGTTCCTGACCCGTAAAGGCACGTGCCTCGTCCTCGTTGGCAAACACGATGTGCGTATGTTCCAGCAGATGGGCAAAGAAGTCGCGGTCGGCCTCCACAATGTTGTAGCTGGCCAGGTCCAGACAAATTTTCATTCCGTACTGACTGGCCAGCTCCAGCAGCCGCTCGAGCAGGGCATGGTTCTGCACCAGATATCCTTCAATATAAAGATATTCATACTGGCTGAGCCATTCGGGATTGATGTCGTCGGCTTCCAGCAGGGCTGCGGCGCCCAGATAGGTGCCAAAGGTACGCTGGCCGTCGGTCGAGATAAACGTGGAGGCCACGCCCGTCTGGTGTTGTCCGTCGGTCAGCAGGTAGGGCTCAATGCCCACCGTTTTGCAGTTGTCGGCAAAGAAACGTGCATTCTCGTCCTGCCCGACCTTGCCGATGATGGCCGGTTTTTCGCCCAGCTGGGCCAGGGCCAGCATGGTGTTGCAGGCCGAACCGCCGGTGGCCCGCTGCGTATCCATCCGGGCCAGTGTGGCTGAAATTTCGCGGTAGCGCTCGTCGTCGAGCAGTTGCATCGAGCCTTTGGGCAGGTTCATTTGCCGTAGCAAATCATCGCTTTCAATGCGCGAGAGTATGTCAATTAGTGCATTTCCAATGCCAATTATGCGTTTCATGATAATATTTTTGAAAATTTTTTTGCAAAGATATTGTTTATTTCAAAAATAACCACTACTTTTGCAGAGCATTTCGGAAAAATGTCATGCAAACCTGCTTCAGTAGCTCAGTTGGTTAGAGCACCTGACTGTTAATCAGGGGGTCGTTGGTTCAAGCCCATCCTGAAGCGCTTTTGAGAGAGAACATGTCGGCTGTAGGCTGGCGAGGTTCTCTCTCTTTTTTGTACGTATGCCTGCCGGCTCCTCCGAATGGAGGCTTTGCCGGAAACGGCCGGGACTTTTTTTTGCCGGACTCCCGCCTTGTTGGTTTTTCCCGGCACCTGAAAATTTTTCCCTCCAGCCTTTTTTACCGTCCTGCCTTCGGGCAGCGCGTCTCGGGCGGACGTGTTGAAAAAAAGAATGTCCGTCCGATGAGGCTGAAGTGCGGCTTTATACTTAACTTTGCTTGCGGTTGTTACAAGACACGATTAAAATTCAGATACGATGAAGTATGACAATACCAGTGTGCGGCGGCGTGACCGCCTGATGCCCGAGGCACAGGCATTCCGTCTGCTGCGTGAGGGCGAGTACGGCTATCTGTCGATGGCCGGTGCCGACGGCGAGCCCTACGGACTGCCCATCAGCTACGTGTGGGACGAGGCGGACGGCAGCGTGGTTTATCTGCACTGCGCCCCCGAGGGCCGCAAATTGCAGGTGCTGGCCCAGCGGCCGCAGGTATCGTTTTGCGTAGTGGGGCACACGCAGGTGGACCCCCGGCGATTTACCACGGCCTACGAGAGCCTGGTGGCCCGTGCGCACGCCACGGTGGTGCAGGATGAGGAAGAGCGGTGGCATGCCGTTCAGCTGATTCTGCAGAAATATGCCCCGCAGCACGTGGCGTTGGGCAGCCAGTATGCGCGGGCTTCCATGCGCCGCACCACTATCGTTCGCCTTGACCTTGACACCATGAGCGGCAAGCGCAAGGTGGTAAACGGAGCGGAGCAGCCCCATTCCTGATACGGAAACAGATTGATTCAACCTATGATACATTTTGATTGCGACTACATGGAAGGCGCGCATCCCGAGGTGATGCAGCGCCTGATGGAAACCAACCTGGAGCAGACTTCAGGCTACGGTAACGACGCGCATACTGACCGGGCGCGCCGGTTGATTCTGGAAGCGTGCGGCCTGACGCCCGAACAGGGAAGGGTGCATTTCCTGGTGGGCGGTACGCAGACCAACGCCACCGTGATTGACGGCCTGTTGCGCCGGCATGAGGGTGTGCTGGCGGCCGAAACGGCCCACATCAACGTACATGAGTCGGGCGCCATCGAGGCGTCGGGCCACAAGGTGCTTACCCTGCCCTCACACAACGGCAAATTGCTGGCCGCCGAGGTGGAGGCTTACATCCGCGCGTTCTATCGTGACGACACCTACGAACACATGGTGGCTCCGGGCGCCGTGTATATTTCGCACCCCACCGAGCTGGGCACGCTCTATACGCTCAGCGAGCTGCAGGACTTGAGCCGCGTATGCCGCGAGGCGGGCATTCCGCTCTATGTCGACGGGGCGCGCCTGGGCTACGGCCTGGTGGCCGAAGGGGCCGGCGTAACGCTGAAAGACCTGGCCTGCTGTGCCGACGTATTCTACGTGGGCGGCACCAAGGTCGGCGCCCTGTTTGGCGAGGCTGTGGTGGTGACCCGTCCGGAGCTGCTGCCGCATTTCTTCCCGCTCATCAAGCAGCACGGCGCCCTGCTGGCCAAGGGCAGGCTGCTGGGCGTACAGT
>FR903628.1:0-145 GCA_000438115.1 Prevotella sp. CAG:617
AACATTAAAAACAGTATCGACAATGGAAGTATTGATTTTTCAGAAAGAGGCGTTTGAGGAAATGGCGGCGAAGTTCAGCCGCTTCTCCGACCGTGTGAACGAACTCCTTGCCAAACAAGGCGGCAAGTCATTAAACCGCTGGATG
>FR903628.1:165-498 GCA_000438115.1 Prevotella sp. CAG:617
GCTGGATGGACAACCAAGAGGTCTGCCGACAGTTGAACATCAGTCCGCGCACCTTACAGACGCTGCGTGATAACGGCACGCTGGCCTATTCGCAGATAAACCACAAGGTGTTTTACCGACCGGAGGATGTGTCGCGCATTGTCAAGCCCGTTGAACGTAAGCTGGCAGACAAAGCCGTTTGATTATTATTGTACCACTAAATCCAATGTAACAATGAGTGAAATGATTACCAAGAACCATGCGCTTATCGCTGAGTTCGGCGACAGCCTTGACCGTCTGTTGGACGGCATCGAGAACTTCATTGCAAACAACCCGCCCACATTAGGCGGGGGA
>FR903628.1:546-746 GCA_000438115.1 Prevotella sp. CAG:617
GGGTGTCTGCACGGCTGAAAGTGAGCCGACGCACCTTGCAGGACTACCGCAACAACGGCATAATCGCCTATTACCAGTTGGGCGGCAAGATTCTATACAAGGAATCGGACATCGAAAGTATGCTTGCCGCCAATTATAGGGAAGCGTTCAGACGGCATCCATAATTTGAACAAAGGGAATACGACCAGACGGCATCAGGT
>FR903629.1 GCA_000438115.1 Prevotella sp. CAG:617
TTTATTTCCTTAGTTTGAACTATTCAGCATTGGGCCAACCGGGTATTTTGCAGTAAAACAGCCTGAACTTATACTAGTAAAACTTGTCTTACATATTAGAGGACAAAAGCATATCACGAAAGATGTCACGAAAGAAATAACTGAACGTCAGATAATTACGTTAGATTTAATCCGTGAGAATAAAGGCCTATCCATATCTGAAATGTCCCTAAAGACAAATGTGACATTACAACTTTTCAAGAATTAGGCATCATATCAAGGGAAGGCGGTCGCAAAGACGGTTCATGGATTATAAAGCAAGATCAGAAATAAGCAAGATGAGGAATATTGAACTGTTTCATTTCATGAGACCTCATTTGCTAAATCCATCTCGTCTTGAACCATTTCCGTTTCAAGGTCAAGCCCAAACATATCCTTCAACTGTAAGTAGTCGAAACACAACGCTTTCGGACGGTTGACCTTGACTTTCTTGAGCTGTTGGCCGCCTGACACCTCTATCGTGTAATCCGGCAGACCATTTGGCAGGAGTATGGTGAACCTGTCCTGCTTCAGCCCAAGGAATGACGGATGCGATTTGAGGTAGGACATGATGGTTGACCAGTTGGAGCGGTTGGCCGTGGCATTTTGGTTACGGCTA
>FR903630.1 GCA_000438115.1 Prevotella sp. CAG:617
AGCAACGCGCAAAGGAGTAGTAGAAAACGTTTCATAGGCAATTCGTTTTTCAACGCGCAGGCTCGGCGGCGTGGTGTTCGTAAGAAAGAAAATCCGTGGGAGCGGCATAAAAGAAAAGTGAAGCCCTTAACCCTCGTTTTTGTTCAACTGTGTGAGGGCTTGGACTCCCTGGAATGGATGAACAAAAGGAGGACGGCTCCACCGAAGTGCCGTCCGTGCGCATGAGGCACACGGACGTACACAACGATGAGCGCCCATCTTCCACTTTCTTTCCATTCCGATGTGAAGTGTCCAAGTTTCACACAGAAAGAACGCAGCGATGTTACGCTAATCTCGTATGTCACTGTCGTTAGGCCAACAGGCCGGCGACCCTGAAAAGATACGTTTTTATGTGTTAACGTGGTGAGAAAATGTCCACTTTTGTTCAGATGTTTTTTGATGCCGTTGCGGGAAGAGCGAGGATGAAGGCAGAAAGGTTAATCTTCTTGGCGGCGTGCCGACCGTTCTTTCGTGTCCAGCGGTCGCCCTGTTCGTGGAAATGGTGGCAGCCGGAGGCCTTCTGGGACAGGGCGATGGTTTTTGCGTGCCGGGGATGACGGCCGACGGCAAGGGCGTAGGTAAATCTTGCGGGCCTGAGGGAGACAGGGTGTGGGGAAAGCCCGCCGGACGAAGGGAAAGTCGTACCTTTGCAGCCGCTATGTGGATGCTGATTTTGACTACGATGTGCCTCGGCTTCGGGGCGGGATGGGTGCTGCGGCGCGGGCGGCTTTCGCTCGACGGGCTCACGGGGCTGCTGGTGTGGCTGTTGCTCTTCCTCCAATTCATTAAAAATTTGGTGGAGCTTGATTTTCGCATTTTCGATATAGGCATTCAGGTCGCATGATTTGCGGCTTTTTCCTCTGGCGGATTCCTTTGCCTGACTCCAGAGAGACGGATCAATGCTTTTACGGATGTTGTTTTCAACTCGCGTACCATCTACAGTGATACGCATACAAACGGATGCTTCTCCGTTTTTCAGCAGCTTGGTCTTCTTCAAGAAGAAAAGCACATTGAATGAACTTCTTTTCATTTTCCTACAGTTTTTAGTTTGTACAAAAGTAGGAAACCGTATCCGTTTTATTACTATGCAAAATATTGACAATCAGTGAAAAAGGTCGTAATTCGGTGGAGATTTCTGCTCCACCTTTTATCTCCACCTTTTGCTCCACCTCGAACGGTAATATTTTCTGATGCTTTGGTGTGGCATGGCGCAGCCGCACGTCGGGGGCACGGCTCTGCGGTAGGGATAAAAAAAGAAGCCCGACCTGTAAATGAGGGGGCTTCTTTTTTTACTTCTGTGCTCGAAGCGGGACTCGAACCCGCACAGCCATTACTGGCCAAGGGATTTTAAGTCCCTCGTGTCTACCATTCCACCATTCGAGCGACCGAGAGCGGAAAACGAGACTCGAACTCGCGACCCCACCCTTGGCAAGGTTGTGCTCTACCAACTGAGCTATTTCCGCAAATATGAAATCAGGCACAATGTGCGCTAAAATCGGTGCAAAGGTAATGCGTTTTGGCGAAACGGCCAAATTTTTCAAAACTTTTTTAGTGGGAGATGTTCACCAGGTTCGACCCGTTGTAGAAAATAGGATAGCGGTAGAGGGTGTGGTGCGTGGTGCTGTCCATGGGCTGCCCCAGGTTGTTGAGGTCGTACACATGGCCGCGGTTGCATTTGACTACCGTTTCGGAACTGAACTCAAGGCTGCGGGTGATGTAGGTTTCTTCGTAGCAGGTGGGGCAGATGCGGTCGAACGCCACCAGCTGCTGTTGCTGTGTGCTCAGGTCGGGTATGGCCGTCACGCCGATGATGAAGCCCTGTCCGCCGAACGAGGTATAGTAGGTTTTGGAGAGGATTTGCGTGGCGGGGTAGTCCGTCTGGCTGCGTGAGTTTTCGAAATGATACGAGCTGATGTATCCCTGGCTGTTGATTTTGCAGGACGCAAAACAGAACTGGCCCGGGCTGTTGAGGGCCGTGTAGAGAATGGGTACGGCATTGGCGTAGTTGAACGTAAAGCGGGCTTGTGCGTTCAGATAAAGACTGTCGGCATCGTCGGCGCAGGAGCAAAGGGCTGCTGCGCCGNNCGGCCCAGGAGCAAAGGGCTGCTGCGCCGACGATGCCGGCCAGTAGGATTGACTTTTTCATGATTTCAGAAGGGATTCTTCCGCTTCGGCTACCCGTTCAAAGTGGAAACGGTCGTACACTTCGTCCATGAGCTGGCGGATCTGTTCGTTGCAGAGGTTGCCTATGCTGCCTTCGTGGGTGTGGTGAATGTTTTTGTCGGGCACGAACTGTCCGGCCTCGATTTCCAGTCCCACCTGCTTGTAGGCATCGCGGAAGGGCACGCCTGAGGCGGCCAGCTGGTTGACTTTTTCAACGGAGAACATCGGGTCGTAGCGCGGATCGTCGAGGATGTGGTCGTTTACCTTCATGCGGCGGATGATGTAGGTGCTCATTTCCAGGCAGGAGATGAGCTGGTCGAAGGCCGGAAGGAACACTTCCTTGATTTCCTGCAGGTCGCGGAAGTAGCCGCACGGCAGGTTGTTCATCATCAGCGTAATCTGCTGCGGCAGGGCCTGCAGCTTGTTGCAGCGGGCGCGGATGAGCTCAAACACGTCGGGGTTCTTCTTGTGCGGCATAATGCTGGAGCCGGTCGTACATTCGTCGGGCAGCTTGACAAATCCGAAGTTCTGCGAGTTGAACAGGCAGGCGTCGAAGGCCATCTTGGCCACCGTGCCGGCAATGCTGGCTAAGGCAAAAGCTACGTTGCGTTCATTTTTCCCGCGGCCCATCTGGGCGTAGACCACGTTGTAGTCCATGGAGTCGAAGCCCAGCAGACGGGTGGTCATGGTGCGGTTCAGGGGAAATGATGAGCCGTAACCGGCGGCCGACCCCAGCGGGTTGCGGTTGGTCATGCGGTAGGCGGCCTCCAGCAGCAGCATGTCGTCCACCAGACTCTCGGCATAGGCTCCGAACCAAAGACCAAAACTTGACGGCATGGCTACCTGCAGGTGGGTATAGCCCGGCATGAGTACGTCGCGGTAGCGTTCGCTCTGTTCCTGCAGGGCCGTGAAGAGGTCGCGTACGGCTTCTGCCACGTGTTTCAGGCTGTCGCGCGTAAAGAGCTTCAGGTCCACCAGTACCTGGTCGTTACGCGAGCGGCCGCTGTGAATCTTCTTGCCCATGTCGCCCAGCTTGCGGGTGAGCATCAGCTCCACCTGCGAGTGAACGTCTTCCACGCCTTCTTCAATGACAAATTCCCCACGCTCGGCCTGGTGGTAGATTTCCTTCAGGGCTGCCAGCAGTCGGGGCAGTTCGTCGGCCGTGAGTAGGCCGATGCTTTCCAGCATGGTGATGTGGGCCATGGAGCCCAGTACGTCGTATTTGGCGAGATAGAGGTCGAGTTCGCGGTCGTGTCCCACGGTGAAGCGCTCGATAGCTTCATTGACCTCTACATTTTTTTCCCACAGTTTATTGGCCACTTCTTATCAGTTTTTTATGGTTTTGATTATCGTTTCCGTTTTGTCAGGCTTAGAACAGATTGTAGGGCAGGCGGGCCAGCATGTCAGCCAGTCCGTTGGCAGCCTTTTGCAGCGGCTTGTTGACCATGGCTTTCATGAACATGTTGACTTCGGCGCCGATGGTGAGCTTCATCTTGCAGCCCTCGGCGGTAGGCAGCAGCTGAATCCACATGGTCAGCGGCAGCGGAGCGCCCTCGCCGGCAAACTTGAGGCACTTGGGAGCTTCCTGCTCCACCAGGCGCAGGGTTACTTCGCCCATGGGTGAGGCAATTTTGATATAGTCGGCCCCCAGCTCCATTTTCTCGGCATACTCGCGGAATTTGTCAATCTGCTCCGGCTTGATTTCGGGTGGCAGGTTACTCTTCAGCAGGTCGGCCGCAGCGGGGTCGGCAATCTTTTGCCGCAGATTGTCAAGGTTGCGCAGGTCAGAGAGTTTTTCGTACACCAGTGTCTGCTCAAAGTTCAGATACTTGATTTCGCTTTCGTATTTCTGTAAGCCCATTTCTCGTTTCGTTCTTTTTTCAGAAGGTTAGGTTGAATTAGCCGATCCAGTGTGCAGGGTCCTTGCGCCAGGTGTCCAGTACCTCAACGGCATCTTCCTGGATGTAACCGCTGGCTACGGCGGCCTTCACTACGGCTTCGTAGTTGGTCAGTGTGATGAGGCGTACGTCGGCTTCCTCAAAGGCTTTCTTGGCCACGTCGAAACCGTAGGTATAGCTGGCAACCATGCCGATTACCTCGCAACCGTTACGGCGGATGGCGTCAACGGCTTTCAGGCTGCTGCCGCCGGTGGAGATGAGGTCTTCGATAACCACAACCTTCATACCCGGGCGCAGTTCTCCTTCAATCAGATTCTCGAGTCCGTGGTCTTTGGGTTTTGAGCGCACATAAACAAACGGCAGGTGCAGTTCGTCGGCTACCAGGGCACCTTGCGGAATGGCTCCCGTAGCTACACCGGCAATGGCGTCACACTCGGGGAATTCCTCGGCTACGATGCGGCTGAGCTCAATCTTTACGAAGTTGCGCAATTCCGGATACGACAGGGTCTTGCGGTTGTCGCAATAGAACGGTGATTTCCAGCCGCTGGCCCAGGTAAACGGGTTTTCAGGCTGCAACTTGATGGCTTTGATGTGCAAGAGTTTCTCTGCAAATATGGTTTCGAGTGTCTTCATAAACTAATTGAATATATAGTTACTGATATTGACTGCAAAGATACATCATGAAGTGAGAAAAGCAAAGCGACGGCACAAGTTTTTTGGCCTTCGTCCGGCCTTACTTCCTGATGCTTAGTCGGATAGGCCCGACTACTTTTTTTCTTCCGGCAGGGGCTTGTACTGGTCGGCCGCCAGTCGGAGCAGGTGTCCCAGATAGTGGCGCAGGGAGAGCGGAGTGAGCACTTCCAGGCTGGGGCCGTAGGAAAGAAGGCGGGCCGTAAAGTCGGCCGAGGGCACCAGACACAATTCTATCCGGCAGCCATGTTCGTCAACGGGCACCAGTCGTTGCGAGGGGTGCAGCGGCCGCTGCCGGAGGTAGCCCTCAAGGGCGGCGTCTGCCCGCAGGACAATGGGCTCGGGCGTTTGTCCCGGCCGGTAGAAGGCACCGAAACTGTGCCGGAAGTATTGGGCCGCATTAAATTCCTGCGGCGGGGTGAATTTCAGTGCCGTGGTTTCGAGGTGGCGGATGCGGTCGAGTGCAAAGGTGCGCACCTCGTTATGCCTTTCGCTCCATCCCGTTACGTAGATCCATTGCCCGGCTTGCCGCAGGCCGTAAGGCCACAGCGTCATGCGGTATCCGCTCTTGTTGGGCGGCTGGTAGTCAAATTGCAGTTTGACGTGGCGTATGGCGGCCTGCTCTATTTCCACCTGTGTGGCCAGCAGGTTCAGGTGGTCCGTGTTTTCCTGCCGCTGTTCAAACAGTTGGGCGTACAGGTCCGACTCGTTCTGCGATGCCGCTTCCAGTCTGAAGCGGCGGCCGAGGCGGCTTATGTGAATGCCGTAGCGTGATTCCAGTGCCCACAGGTTGTCATAGAAAGTACTGTTGGCCATCGGTTTCCCGTCGGGGTCTTCCTCTTGCCAGGCTTCTCTGATTTCCTTTTTGCTCATGGGGCCGTGGGCCTTGAGCAGCCGTGCCATCCAAAGTGCTTTGTTTTTCATGGCTTGAGTTCGGGGTGCAGTTCCAGCCAGGTTTCCGCCCGCATAAAGTCCTCGCGGTAGGTCACCTTCATCATTGCCTCGCTGCCTTCCACCAGTAGTATGGGCGTGTCGGGGCAGTAGCGCATCACCATGCCGCAGTCGTCGGTGGCTGCCGTGTCGTGACGGCGGGCCGCCTCGTCGTAGGCCCGCAGGAGCAGGCTCTCGCGAAAGGCCTGCGGCGTCTGGGCGCGCCACAGCGTGCTGCGGTCGGGCACGGAGGCTATCTGTCCGTTGCTGACGCAGAAGAGCGTGTCGGTCGACGGTACGGCTACAGCTACGGCCGGATGGTCCA
>FR903631.1:0-8377 GCA_000438115.1 Prevotella sp. CAG:617
ATTTAAGGTTAATTAGGTTGGGATACGGAGGTATCCCTTTTTTTATGTCCGTACCTTTGTGACCTGGCGTAGGGCATGGGCAGATGTTTTTCGGACGGAGGAAAACGCTCAGCCGCCGCGGCATTCGGATGTGATTCCGAGCCGCGGCGGCTGATGGGTTATTAAGGTAAGGTTCACAAGGCAGGCGGGTCCGCCTGCGTAAGGTTCGGTTTCTTTTTTTAATAAACCGTGTTCTGCGGGTCAAAGTTGGTCCATCCGCTCATCCAATTGTCCGTGTTTCCGCCAAAGGCGCCGATGTAGCTTACCTTGTTGAGGAAGAGACTGGTGATGCCGTTGAACGAAGCGCCGGAAAGCAGCGGACTGTTGGCAGCAGGGCAGTAGTTTTGTCCTACGTTGGCGGGGTCGCTCAGGGCGAGCTGGTTCTCGGTCATTACCTGGTTGCCCGTTTGAGCCATGAAGAACTCGTGTGAGTAGCTTACGCGGCTGGGGTCATACTGACCTGTGGTTTTGTCGTAATACTGGTCTTCGTATTTCTTGTTGTTGTCGGAACCCAGGGCAGTCATGCCGGCAAAGATGAGGTTCTGGAGTTTGAGCATGCCGTTTTTGGCGCTTTCTACGGTGTTGCCCTTGTCGCCGTCAATAATCAGACCGATGGGGAAACCTACGGCAACGGAGTTGATGCAGTTCAGTCGGCTGCTGCGGCGTATTTGCATGGCAGCCTGGAAGAGGCCGAGCTTGGAGTTGTTGTTGGGGTAGAGGCCGCCGGCGTTGATGTAGCTGGAGTTGTTCTGGAAGCCTTCGCTAATGTTTTTTTCCGTGGCCGGACCCACAAAGGTCATGTTGCTGAACAGGGCGGTGGTGTAGGGAGCTACGGCGGCACCGTCGGCGCAGTTGTCGCTCTCGAAGCCGTTGCTCTGCGACTGGTCGGCAATGTGCGGGTCGCGTACGCTCAAACCGAACTGAACCGTACCGCTGAAGCCGTTGTCGGTATCAAAGTCGTCGTCCCAGCCCTTGTAGGCAATAAGATACTTGGCGTTAACCGTTCCGCCGAACCATTCGTAGGAGTCGTCGTTGGAGTAGGATACCTGGATGTGGTCAATGGCAGTGGCGTTGCCTACTGAGCCGATGGTGAAGCCGTTGATTTCCTGGTCTTCCTGGAACGGAGCGCCGGCAAACTCGATGCGGATGTAACGGTAGATACCGCTGTTGTCAGCGTCGTTGTTGCCGCCGTGCTTGGTGCGCGGGCCGCCCTCAATCTGCATCTCCGTCTGGTTGTTCTTGGCGTTTCCGCATACGATCAGTCCGCCCCAGTCACCCGGCTTGCGGCTTCCGGCCGGCTGTGCCGAGGTCATGACGATAGGAGCCGAAGCCGTACCCTCCATGATGGCTTTTCCGCCCGGTTCCACGATGAGGGCAGCCTTGCTGGCCTTGTCGCCTTTGATAATGGTGCCCGGTTCGATGGTCAGTTCGGCATCCTTGGCCACGTAAACCCAACCTTTCAGGGTGTAGGTGCCTTTTTTGATGGTCTGCTTGCCGGTAAATACGAAATTCTGGTCGCCGTTACCGATTTGCGTGCCTTCGTTGAAGAGGATGCCGGCACTTTGTGCTACGCCGTCGACGATGGTTACGTCAGGGTCGGTTGATGAACTGCCGCCGTTGGAATCTTCTGAGCAGGCTGTGAAGCTGAATACTGCGGCTACCGTCATTCCCAGAGTAGCCATTGAAAACAAATTTTTCTTCATCTTGTATAAATTAGAATAGGTTGATTTTTTGAGGTAGTTAGAAGTTGTAAGTGGCCGACAGGCTGAAGTTACGTCCCGGCTTGTAGCGTTTGGTTACTTCGTCAATTTCCTGAGTGCCGTTGGCATTGCTGATGGTTTCGATTTGCTGGAACCTTACGTATTGGGCCAGCACGTCGCGTATGGCGGCGCTGATTTGCCATTTGCCAATCTTCTTGCTGGCTGTCAGGTCGATGGCGTCGCGCGGCATTTCGTAGGAGTCCGGAATGTTTTTGGTGTCTTCGCTTCCGGTGGTGCCCAGGCTGCGTCCTACGCCGACGATGCGTTTGCCGATGCGGTTGTAGAGAATGGCGGCCGACCACCCGTTGCGGCGTCCCTGGTAGAAGATGCCGGCGTTGATGAGGTAGGGCGACTGGCCCTGCATGGCGCGGTTGCGCTCCTTGCTGCCTTTCTCAAACATCACGTGGCTGTAAATGTAGGAGGCGTTGAGGCTCAGGCTGAAGTCGGGCAGACCCATGAAGCCCAGGCTCTTGCGCAGGTCGAGCTCGATGCCGGCGTTATGGGCCGCCTTGGCGTTTTTGTTGGAGTAAATCAGGTTGGTTCCGCCGGCTACGGTGTAGGTCCATTCAATGGGGTTCTTGAAATGTTTGTAGAACACGGCTACCGAAAGCATTTCGCCGGCTGAGGGATACCATTCGTAGCGCAGGTCGAGGTTGGCTATGTAGGCTGGTTTCAGGTCGGCGTTACCCTGCACGTTGCTGGCCAGGTCGAAGTCGTAGAATACTACGGGCGAGAGTTCCCTGAACTCTGGCCGGTTGACCGTACGTCCGGCCGAGAGGCGCACCTGCTGCTTGTCGGTAAGGTGATAGTTGAGGTTGAGCGAGGGGAACAGGTCGTGATAGGTATAGAAGGTGCTGATGGGGCTGGGCTCCGTCTGTCGCGTGTTGGTGATGAGCTCCGTGCGGCTGAATTCGTAGCGCAGTCCGCCGTACACGTCAAGTGCGCCTACCGGAACCGACATGGCTACATATCCGGCCGCCTGTGTGCCGTGGGCCTTGTAGTTGTTCGTGTAGTTGACTTCTTCTTTCATGTAGAGTTTGTCTGCTCCGTAGTTGTCCGGCTGCATGATGTCCGTAATCTGGTCGGTAAACTGGAAACCGCCGGGCAGGGTTGTCAGGTAGGGGTCCCAGGTATAGTAGAAGTCGCGTGTGCGGTAGTCACGTGTGCGGTATTCGGCGTAGGCACCTGCTTTGAGTGTGGGGTTGGTGTGCCACCAGTCATAGCGCCGTTTCCAGTTGGCGGCGGCCGAGGCTATGTGTTCGTCCAGACGGGTAAACTCGCGGTCGGCGCTGTAAAGACCCATGGTCTGGTCCGTACGGTCGTTGAACTCAACGAGCCGGCGGTCGGGCAGCATACGGTTGGCGTAAGCGTATCCCACGTTCCAGTCAATCTGATTGACGTCGGCTACAAGATGTTTGCCAGAGAATTGCGTGTTGTATGTCGTGCGTGAGGAAAAGTAATATTCCTGCGTAATCTGCCGGTCGTTCTGGGCGTTGTAGCCCTGTCGTGCGGTGTAGCGGTTTTTGCCCAGCTGGTTAACCAGGTTTTTCCATTC
Organism: Prevotella sp. CAG:617; assembly: GCA_000438115.1. Lineage (GTDB taxonomy): Bacteria > Bacteroidota > Bacteroidia > Bacteroidales > Bacteroidaceae > Alloprevotella. The sequence continues at coordinate 3,355 of FR903631.1, forward strand.
GTATTTCGTACCGTTGTCCATGGCCAGCGTCAGGTTGAGCAGTCCGCCCAGTCTTGACTCCTGCGTGTATTGGTTGTCGGTGCTCTTGCGCAGATAAACGGGCTTGTTGTTCGTCGCGTCGTAGGCACCAAACAGCGAGTTCTCCATGTTCAGGGCCGTGCGGTAGCTGTTGTTGTAGTTCAGTGTGGCCAGCAGGCCGAGGCGCTTGTCGTCCAGTCTTTTCTGGAAGCTGTATACGCCGCCCAGCTTGATGTCGGGCAGCGGGTTGTGGCTTCGTATGCGCCAGTCGTTTGACAGGCCCGTCTGCAGCGGGTCGATGTTGTCCGTGCCGGCATAGGTGGGCAGTGTGGCGTTGAATCCGCCGTTGAGCGGGCGCATCGAGCGGTCGAAGCCCAGAAAGTCGGTACAGCTTCCGGCCGCGTAGCTGAACGGGCGGAACTGCGAACGGTCGTTCACACCCGTGCCCACCGTAATCTGCCAGCCGTTGCGGTCGGGCAGGTCTTTGGTGTTAATCATGATAAAGCCGCCCGTATAGTCAGCCGGATATTCGGCTGCCGGCGACTTGACGATGGCCAGGTTGTCGATTTGTGAACTGGGGATGATGTCGAATGAAAAAGCGCGTGAGTCGGGCTCTGAGCTGGGCACGGCCGCACCGTTTATCCATACATTGTTATATCGTTGCGAAAGGCCGCGTACCATGACAAATTTGCCGTCAACGAGCGAAATGCCCGGAATGCGGCGGATTACTTCCGAGGCGTCCTTGTCCTGCGTGCGGCTGATGAGCTGTGCCGATACGGTGTTTTGCACCACCAGGGCCCGCCGTTCAGCCGTGATGGCCGCCGTTTCGGTATTTTTCTTGCGGCGTGCCACCACCGATACGCTGCCCAGCTGCTGTTCCTGGATGGTCTGTGTGGTGTCGGCAGGAGTCTGTCCTTCTGCCGTGAGGGTAGCGGCCAATAGCAGAGCCGCTGATCCGATAGCTTTTCTGTGTCTGATCATACGAACTTTGTTTACGCTGCAAAGTTCGGCAGATGATGTTGCAAAAGGTAGTCAATCGTGTGTTGCGCAGGTTTTGTTTGTGTTTCAAAACCGTTTCATGTCCGCCCCGGCCGGCCCGAGGCGTTACGCCGGCGGGAGAGGAAGAAAAAAGGCCGGAGATAAGAAAAAACAGGTGCCGGATAAAACAAGCAAAGTGCCGGTTGTTTTTTCTTTCCTCCCGGCAGTTTTTCCGGCACTCGCTTTCGGAGCGGCCGGAGGTCGGCACCGCTGAAAAAGAATAAGGCCGCTTCAGATGTCTGAAACGGCCTTGCTTGTCATTGTTGCGGAGGCTCGACTCGAACGAACGACCTCCAGGTTATGAGCCTGGCGAGCTACCAACTGCTCCACTCCGCGATGTTCTTGATTTCGACTGCAAAATTATGGAAAAATATTTGAATGAACAAGCCTTTGCACATTTTTTTTATAAAATGTCGGCCATTTTTCCTTATTTATTGTGTGCGCCGCAGTGCGGACAGGTGCCCAGATGCGCCATTTCGCGCCCGCAGCGTCCGCAGCGGTAGGGATAGTTGTAGCGGCTGAAGTAACGGCGCAGGGCAAACCACACGTAGGCCACAAAGAGCGGATAGCCGATGTAAAGCCCCACCGTAAGCGTGAAGCCCAGATACAGCACGCTGCATACGGCCAGCAGTGTGGAGAGGTAGGTGAACGCTTCGTTGAAGGGCAGGCGCCGCCGCACATCGTCCACTACGGCCAGAGCCGTAATGACGTTGAGCCATACGGCCATGATGAACAGCGACAGGATGAGCGGCAGCCCGAAGGGGTTGAGCGTGGGGTGGAAATAGAATTCAACCCATGTTTGCGGAACAAACGTCTGCATGCTCCCGTAGAGCACGGCCGCCCCCGATATGCTCAGGCACTGCAGCGTGGGGTAGAAGCTGTGGATATCGTTGAAATGAACAATGCGCACCTTGCGCCGGCAGATGATGCGAATCAGAATCATCATCAGCGCCAGGCCGAGTATGGACACGCAGACCAGCAGGCGCGTATCGCTGAAATAGTGGATGAAGGAGGATATCGGGTCGTTCGGGATGGCGCTTTCCAGCAGCATCTGTTCGTTAATCCAGCCCTGTGTGGTCTGGTCGCGGGCCACCTTGATCCAGATGGAGTCGGCCTGGTTCGACGGAATCTTGATGATGTCGGCCACCACAATCTTGTCGCGCCGATAAAGCGTACAGCTGTCGTTCAGCCCGAACTCGCTGATGGTGCCCGGCTGGTTTTCGGCCAGCACCAGTGAGTCAGCCGTCACCTTGAAGTTGAAGTTGTGGGCATAATGGTGCGAGGCCGAAAATGAAGCTGAGTCCACGCGGCCCTCAGGGTCGTTCCAGCCGTCGGTACTTGCCGGGTGCGAATAGTAGCAGCCTGTCAGGCAGCCCACAAAGGCCAGCAGCAGTAAAATCCTAACGAGGCGCATGTACTTTCATTTGACAGTTCTTACAATCGAATTCCAGCGGAAAGCTCCGGCCGTCGGCCAGTTGCAGCATCAGCGGTTCGCGCCAGGGCGCCCGCCGGTGATGGTGGGTGGGGCAGTAGCCCAGGCTGTAACGCAGGCAGTGGCGGCAGAACATCAGTACGGGCTGTTCGGGCATTTGCTGCTCCAGGGCCGGCTCAATGCGGCTTACGCCGTGGCGGCGGTAAAAGGCGGCTGCCTCACGGTTGGCCACGTTGCCCAGATAGCTCAGCTGTGTCTGCGGATAAGCACCGGCGCGGTCGGCGCGCGGCTTGCGCTCCACCCGGGATGCGCGGTCGAGCAGTTTTTCTACCGCTTCGCGGCGCGCTTGTGCCAGGAGTGATGACGGAATGAAGCGGTTGCCCTCAAGCCGTAGGCTGATGTGGCGTGCGGCGTAGGGCGTGTCGCCCAGCTTGCCCAGCTGGCGGCGTATGCCCTCCTCCTGCGGCGTGCGGGCTGCCTCGTGGGGCTGACTGATGAGCGCTTCGGCCTGCCGGCCCAGTTCGTCGGACAGACTCAGGCGGTAGCCCTCGGGTGTTTCCGTCAGGGTGAGGTCGAGCGCCAGCTTGCGGGTGGCCGTAGGTCGCGCCAGGGCGTGTTCAAAAGCCTGGTCCTGGTTGCGGTGGAGCGCCGTGCCCTGACGGATGGCCGGCATGGTGGCGGGATAGAGGCGGCTGCCCTCGGCGCGGTTCACCCTGAACCCCACCAAGTGCCCCTCGCGGTCGGTAAAGCAGAGACCGTCGCCGTTGCTGAACGCCGTTTCGCCGCTTACGGTCAGCCAGTGGGGCCCTACGGCGGCCACCTGGCCTACGTATTCGCCGCGTGATTTGGGCGAGTCGGGCGAGCTGACATCTTCCGTGCGGCCGTGCAGAAAGTATTCGGTAAAGCCGCGGTTAAAGCTCTTTTCGGGCAGGGGCGTGAAGCTGCAGCTGACCGTGCCGGATGAGGCGCGTGTAAACTCGTCGGCGCGCCGCTCCAGGATGCGGTCGATGTGATGGCGGTACCAGGCCGTAAGGTTCTTGACGTAGCTGACTTCCTTGAGGCGGCCTTCAATCTTGAACGAACTGATGCCGGCGTCCATCATTTCCTCCAGCCCGGCCGTGCGGTTCATGTCGCGCAGCGAGAGCAGATGCTTCTGGCGCACCAGCGTGCGGCCGTCGGCATCCACCAGGTCGAAGGCCATGCGGCAGAACTGGGCGCAGGCTCCGCGGTTGGCCGAGCGTCCGAAGCAGTATTCCGAGGCATAACACTGCCCGCTGAAGCTGACGCAGAGCGCGCCGTGGACAAATGCTTCGAGCGCCGCCTCGGGCACGGCCCTGTGGATGTCGGCTATCTGTTTCAGGGTCAGCTCGCGTGCCAGCACCACCTGCTCAAAGCCTGCGTCGCTCAGGAAGCGCACCTGCTCGGGCGTGCGGTTGTCCATCTGGGTGGAGGCATGCAGCGCCAGGTCGCGCGGCAGGTCCATCTGCGCCAGTGCCATGTCCTGCACAATCAGGGCGTCCACGCCCGCTTCATACAGTTGCAGGGCCTGACGCCGGGCGGCCTCCAGCTGGTCGTCGGTCAGGATGGTGTTGAACGTTACGTAGATGCGGCCGCCAAACACGTGGGCTTCGCGACACAGCCGCTCGATGTCGGTTATGGAATTGCCGGCGGCGGCACGTGCGCCAAAGGCCGGAGCACCTATATATACCGCATCGGCGCCATGAAGCAGGGCTTCATGGCCGCATTCGTAGTTGCGGGCAGGTGCCAGGAGTTCGATTTTCTGCATAGGTTTTTGTGATGTCCGGGCGGTGGGCAGCTCGTATGCGTCCGCTTGGCTCACAAAGAGGCGGTGCGGTTGGGCAAACGGCGGCTGTATGGCCCTTTCTTCTTGTTTACAAAGATAAAGAACGCGCCACGATTTTCCAAACATTTGCGAGGAAAAATCCCCCTGTATCCGGGGGCTGACGGGTGGTGCGGGAGGTATCCGGAAAAAGGTCGGACTTTAAAAAAACAGAATGGGAGGAAAAATGAGCAGGGCGGGAGGAAAAAATTTTTTCCCGCCGTCTTTTCGGAGAACCGTCCTACATGGGGTCGACGTCAAAGTAAACGTTGACCGACTTGTAGGCCTCTACGCTGAGCAGCGACTGGCGGGCGGCCAGCAGCGTGCGTCGCACGGCCTGCGGCGAGGCCGTGGCCTCCACCTTGAGCAGGAGGTGGCGGATGTAGAGCAGCTGGATGCGTCCCACGAGCGGGCGGTCGGGGCCCAGCAGGTCCTGCTGGAAGTGCGGGCGCAATACGGCGGCCAGCGCCTGTGCGGCGGCCTCCACCTTGCGCTCGTCGCGGTGTTTGAGATAGATGCCGATGAGGCGCGTAAAGGGCGGATAGCGGAAGAGCTGGCGCTCGTTGAGCTGCTCGTGGTAGAGCCCCTCGTAGTCGTTCAGTACGATTTGCCGGATGACGGGCAGCTGGGGCTGGCGCGTTTGCAGCACCACCAGGCCGCGGCGCTGGCGGCGTCCGGCACGCCCGGCCACCTGC
>FR903631.1:8490-15814 GCA_000438115.1 Prevotella sp. CAG:617
AAAATCGTGCCCCTTGGTTACCATTGGGGGGCCGATGAGGATGTCCGTCTGCCCGCGCTGGAACTGCCCGATAATCTGGTCGTACGACGAGCGCGAGCGCGTGGTGTCGAGGTCCATGCGCGCCGTGCGCGCCTTGGGCAGGATGGCCCGTACGGCGGCCTCAATCTTCTCCGTGCCGTAGCCCAGGTCGCGCCGGTCGGTGTCGCCACAGTTGGGGCAGCGGCGCGGCACCTCGAACGAGGCTCCGCAGTAGTGACACACCATGCGGTGCTCGCGCTGGTGGAAGGTCAGGCTGACGTCGCAGCACGTGCAGCGCGGTACCCAGCCGCACGTGTGACACTCAATGACGGGCGAGTAGCCCCGGCGGTTCTGGAACAAAATGACCTGCTCGCCCTCCTTCAGCGCCTGCTGCATTTCCTCAATCAGTCGCGGCGAGAAGGGCGTGTTCATGAGTTTCTTGCGGCGCAGCTCCTTGACGTCCTCCACCTCGATGACCGGCAGCTGGATGTGGCCGTAGCGCTGCGTCAGGCGCACCAGGCCGTATTTGCCCGTCAGGGCGTTGTGGTAGCTCTCGATGGACGGTGTGGCCGTGCCCAGCAGCACCTTGGCGCCGTAGAGGCGGGCGGCCACGGTGGCCACGTCGCGGGCGTTGTAGCGCGGGGCGGGGTCCTGCTGCTTGTAGGAGGTTTCGTGCTCCTCGTCCACGATAATCAGGCCGAGCCGCCTGAAGGGCAGGAAGAGCGACGAGCGCACGCCCAGAATCAGGCCGTAGGGCTGGTCGGAGAGCTGCTTTTGCCAGATTTCCACGCGCTCGGCGTCGGGAAACTTGGAGTGGTACACGCCCATCTGCTCGCCAAACACGCGCGCCATGCGTTGCATGATTTGCGTGGTCAGGGCTATTTCGGGCAGCAGGTAGAGCACCTGCTCGCCGCGGCTCAGGCAGCGCTGGATGAGCTTGGTGTAGATTTCGGTCTTTCCGCTCGAGGTGACGCCGTGAAGCAGGCAGATGTCCTTTTGCCCGAACACGTTCAGAATTTCGTCAAAAGCCTGCTGCTGCGCTTCGCTCAGCGGCGACTGGAGCGACTGGGGCAGGGCCTGGCGCCGGGGCAGGCGCCCTACCTCAAAGGCATACGTCTGCAAAATACCCTTGCTGCGCAGTGCCGTGAGGGCCGCCTCGCCGCCGGCGCAGTGCTGCATCAGGTCAGCCTTGGCCACCTCGGCCACCAGGTCCGGCTGCTGCATGGTCAGGGCTGCCGGCAGTCCCGAAAGCTGCAGGTAGGCTGTCAGCAGGGCCTGCTGCTTGGGCGCCCGCTGCAGCTCGTCGAGCGCCTGGTGCAGGCGGCTCTCGGTGGCCCACTCCGGGGCAAGGCGTACGTGCAGCTCAGTACGGGGACGGAAGGCGCGGCTCATGGTCTCGCCCAGCCTGACGGCACCTTTGTCCATCAGGCGGCGCACCAGCGGCAGGGCATTCTTGATGTCGAGCTGCTTTTGCAGCGCCTCCACCGAGCAGCCGCCTGGCGCCAGGATGAGCGAGAGGGCCTCGCGCTCGCGGTCGGTCAGCGTGTCGGTGGCCTCAAAAGTCTCTTCAGCCTCCACCACGCTCTCGCTCTCCAACTTCAGGCCCGAGGGCATGGCGGCTTTCATCACCTCGCCCGCCGAGCACATGTAATACTGCGCCATCCATTGCCACAGTTCCAGCTGTCGGGGCAGCAGAATGGGGTGCGTGTCCTCGACCTCGCCGATTTGTTTGAGCAGAATGCCTTCGGGGGGAGGATTATGGTGGATGCGGGTGACAATGCCGGTGTAGTATTTCCGCTTGCCCAGCGGCACCACTACGCGCATGCCCGCCTCTACCTTCTGGAGCAGGGGTTCGGGCAGGATATAGGTGAGCGTATCACCGAAGGCCAGGGGAACAATTACATCAACATACGTCATAGCAGGTACAAAATTACACTTTTTCCCACAAAAAATCCCCCGGACGTTCCGATAAGTCCGGGGGTGTGAAAACAGGAAAGGGGTTCAGCCCGTTGTCAGCTCTGGCATGCAGGGCGGGATGCGTGTTTGCGGCGTCGCCACCACATGTAATATCCCGTCAGGGGCAGCGAGGCACCAATCAGAGCCGCTATGGCATAAAGAATCTGGGTAAGCATGCCACCCCACGAGCCGGTGTGTACGGCGTAGAACCAGGCTTTGGCCTTGTCGGCGCGGGGCTTGTCGGTCCAGCGCTCAATGTTCTTGATTTGTCCGCTGTGGCGGTCGGTCAGCAGGCGGTCGGTGGCGCGTGCAAGGGGAGCGTCGGCCGGCAACACTTCGGCCTGATTGCCGTTGGTCAGTTTGAGCCATTCGTAGTTCGGACAGATTTCGGCCGCCTCAGTTGCCGTACGGTTCCATACGGCGTAGTCGAAAGCCGCCGTGGGCTTTTGGGGCTTGGACGGTGCCGGTGAGGTGTCGGCCTTGCCGGTTTTTGCCGGCTGGTTGGCACCAAACAGGCCGTAGGCTGCTTTCCGATACCACTGGAACGACCATGTCAGGCCCGTCAGCGCCATGAGCAGCAGGAAAATCAAGGCATAGAATCCGAGTGATACGTGGGTGTCATACCAAAAGCGCAGCTTGCCGTGACGGGTGCTTACGCTCAGGCAGTTGCGAAGCATCCGGCGTGTTCTGGGCCACCAGCAGATGAGTCCGGTAATCAGCACGACAGCCATAAGCAGCGTGGAAACACCGATGATGACTTTGCCTGCGGATTTTGCCGTTTTCGAAGGTGGCGGGTTGAGCAACCAGCGATGCAGTTTACGCACGGTCTGGAAGAACGTACTGCTGCTTGGGCTTCCTTTGATTTGTCCGGTGTACGGATCTACGGCGTATGATTTCTTTTCGGCGCCTTCAAAAGTGGCCAGAGCCGCTTTGTCGGGAGCCTGGAAGATTTGGAGTGAGGCCAGCTTGAGCGTGTCGGGCATTTGCATCTGTATGCGTTCGGCCAGCTGTGCGGGTTGCAGCGAGGGAGTCGCTGCCGGCGTTACGCGATAGAGCGAGGCCTGACGAAGTTGTTGGATATCCTGTTCAAAAACCAGCAGGGCGCCGGTCAGGCATGAGATGAAAAAAATCAGTCCCAGCGGGATGGAAATCCAAAGATGGACTTTGTGAAAAAACTGTCGCATGTGCGTAGAAAAAGTTAAGGTCGTGCTTTCAGGCGGCCCAGCGTACTGATACTTTCAGCTTTCACTTCCAGCACTTTTTGGGCGGTAGCCGTGAGCGGGTCAATTCTGTAAAGTGCCGGGTGGCTGTCAGTGGTAGTAGTGACCGGTATGTAAATATAACCATTTTCGCTGAAAGGAATGTTACCGAAACTGCTTATATTTTCAGCGGAGGGAAGTCCGCTGACCACGGTGAGTGTGCGGTCTTCAGCCTTGAAAACGGCCAGCTCGGTCGTATATTCGCCTTTTGACTGCAATCCCTGTGTGTAAAGTTGCAGCAGGAAATAATCGTCGTGTATGGGCCAGCATTTATAAATCGGATGCTGGTTGCCCAGGGTTTCGATATTGACATAATAGTCGGGATCAAAGTCGGTGGCGCCGGCTTTGATGCGCATGACGCCCGAAGGCAATGTGCCCTGACGTCGCATGACGATGGTATCACCCGTAGCGGCGTCGATGTCGGCCGGCGAGGTAAGGCGGCCGTATCCGGGAGAGAATACGTAGATGTCGCCGTTGCCGGCAGCCCAAATGGTCTGGTAGTATTGCGAGCGCATCCGACCGCTGGCAAAACCTATTTTCCCGGTGCGGGCAATGACGGGCTGTTCGCCAAAGTTGTTGCCGCTGTAAATGGCTACGTAGGCCGAGTCGGGATATTGCGTGGAGGGAATTTCACCCTGCTCATAGGCGCTGCTGGCCGAGCCGCCGCTCTGGCGGGCAATGAGGCGGGAGTCGGATACCCGTTCGGGATGGGCCTGAATGCCGTAGCGGCTCATACCCATCGGCACTACGGAGGTGTAGAGCCGCTGGTTGGCTTCTACAAAGCCCGAAAAAGTGACATATTCACCGTTGCCCAGGAAGTTTTCGGCCGGATAAGTGCGGGTAAGTACCGTGCCGTCGGTTGCACTCAGGTAGTTGACCAGCAGTCCCTGGGCGATGTTGCCCTCAGCATCCGTCTGGTCGGTATCACCTGCCGAGGCAGTGATGACATTGTCGCCCCAGGTGCCGTAGGTCGTCACGCGGTTGAAGCTATATGCCTGCTTCTCGCGGATGCGGCCGTCGGTGTCCAGCACGTATGACTCGCCCGTGCCGGCTTCGCCCTTGTTGTAGACCAGCCGGAAGAGGTAGTCTTCGTTCATAAACACCCAGTAGGTGCCGGCTTCGGCCTGCGTGCCGTCGGTCAGGCTGAGCTGTCCGCCGCCGTCGATGCTGTCGGTGGCTTTCAGATAATTGAAATCGTCGATGGCGCCGGCTACCACGTAGCGTGTCAGGGAGTTGCCGGAACCTTCGTTCCCGTTGCCGCCTCCGGTCAGGTTATCTTCGCTGCAGGCGCCCAGCATGAGGGTGCCCAGGCCGCACAGAGCGGCTGAAAGGAGAATTTTACTCTTGGTCATGTCTGATATGTTTTTTGTTATGTTATTTTCCGAAACAGATGCGTATTTTTCCGTAGAAGGCCCGGCCCGGTTTCTGCAGGCTGTAGTTGTCGTAGAGCTTGGCGTCGGTCAGGTTCTGGCACTCCAGTGTCAGGTTGTAGCGTCCCTGTGCCAGGCTGTAGGTGAGCGACAGGTTGTGGGAGAATTGCGTAGGCACCGTGCGCCGTGATTCGGCCGACCCGAAGCCTTCCCACGTGAGCGGAAAGGCGTGCTGGTAGTAGCCGTCGTAGCTGAGCGTGAGGCGGGTGCCGCGCCAGAGGAGGTCCGGCCAGCTCAGGGCCGCGTCGAAGCTGGCAAAGCGGTAGGGCTGGTTGGGGATGCGCATGCCGTAGTGCAGGTTTTGCTGCGCCGTGCCAGAGGCCAGGTAGCGCACGCCGTCGCGGGCGTCCATCTGGCTGAACGATGCCCCCATGTTGAGCCACGAGGCGTAGCTGTAACGGGCCGACAGCGTGTAGCCCTTGGTATTGACGCGCCCGTAGTTTTCATACGTGCCGTAGTAGTTGCTGCCGTATTTGCTGATGCCACGGCGGATGTAGTCGGACGTGCGGCGGTAAATCAGGCCGGCTTCGGCATAGAGGCTGTGCCGGTTGCGGCTCAGGGTGTAGCTCAGGTTGAAGTTGTAGTTGTGGCTCTGTTCGGCCTTCAGGTCGGCCCGGCCGGCTTCCAGGTCTTCGTCGCCGAAGAGTTCGTCGTTGGACGGCAGGCGGCAGGCCTTTTCGTACGACAGCTTGACTTGCAGCTCCTTGAGCAGAAAGGCCGTTGCCGCCGCACCGTAGCCCAGGTTGCGGTTGGTGCGGCTCAGGTTGACGTAGTTGCCGAAACCGTCGGAGCTGGTCGATACGGGGCCGCGGTTGTACTGCTGGTAGTATTTCGTAAAGGCGGTCAGGTTCCAGCGTGCCGAGGGGGTGAAGCGGTACGACAGGCCCGACACGTTTTTTCGCGTCACCTTGGCCATGTCGTAGTCGGTGATGGTCGAGGAACTGCCCGTCAGGTTGCGGCTGTCGCGGCTGAAGGCCGAAAAGGTGTGGTTCAGGGTCAGCAGGTGGTGCTCGCCCAGGTGGTAGCGGGCCGTGAGCGTGGCGTTCCAGTTGATGTTGCGCTGCTCGTTGTCCTGATAGCTCTGCTCGCCGCGTGTGCCGGTGTACTGGCGCTGGCCGTACCAGTTGTAGCGGTAGGCCGAGGTGTCCACCTGGTGTGTCAGGTTGTAGTTGTAGTTGGCCGCCAGCTGCACGTCGAGGCCCGGCGTCAGCAGGTTGCGCTTGCGGTATTCGAGCGAGGGCATGAGGGTGTAGCCGTGGCGGTGCTTCTGGCCGAACACGATTTCCTGGCGTACGCCCGTCTGGATTTCCTTGTACATGCGGGCGTAGGTCAGGCCCACCATCAGGCGGTCGGCATAGGGCTTGCCGGTAATGCCGATTTTGCCGATGAGGGCTTCGTTGTGGTAGGTGTCGTTAAAGCGGCGCACGCGCTCAATCTTGTTCTTGTCCACCTGCGTAAAACCGTTGTCGAGAAACTGCGTCACGTAGGTATCTACATAATAATTGTTGTCCGAATAGTTCTGAAAGGCATTCAGCTCATAGGTCAGGCCGTTTTTCAGCGTCTGTCCGGCATTGACATACGACTTGTGAGTGTTGAACGAGCCGTAGGAGTACGAGGCGTCCACGTACCAGCGCGGGCGGCTCTGCTGCGTGACGATGTTGATGACGCCGCCCAGGGCGTCGGACCCGAAGCCTACGGGCACCACGCCCTTGTACACCTCGATGCGCTCGGCCAGGTTGACGGGAATATTGTTCAGCCCGAAGGCGCTGCCCACGCCCTCCTGCGGCATGCCGTCGATAAATATCTTGACGTGTTTGCCCGTAAAGCCGTCGAGCATGAACTGCGTGTCCGAGCCCGTGCCGCCCGTCTGGCGGATTTTCAGGCCGGGCATCTGCCCGATGGCCTCGCTCAGGCTCTTGGTGGAGTTGTGCAGCGGGCGGGCGTCGAGCGCCGTCACGTTGTAGGCCGACTGCTGCACGCGGCTGATGCCGGCGTGCGACACCACTACCTCGCCCAGCTCTTTGTCGGCCGAACGCAGGGTGACGTGGTAAGCCGCCGTATCGCGCAGGGTTACCTGTTTTTCAAATGTCTGGTAGCCCAGCGCCGTGACCACCAGGGTGTAGGTGCCTTCAGGCGCTTTCAGGCTGAATTGGCCCCGGTGGTCGGTTTGTGTGCGGAAGGTGGTGCCCTTCAGATAAACTACCGCATAATCTACGGCCTGGCGCTGCGGGGTTGTCACACGGCCCGAAAGCAGGCGCTCGGCAGCAGTTGCCAGCGTGGTGCCGCCTGCAGAAAAGAGCAGCAGGGCGAGGAATAGGAGTCTTGTTGTCATCCGGTTGTCATGAAACATTTATAACCAATATGTGAATGCCGTTTGTAAAGGTCAGGCGGGGGAGGCGACGGAGCGGCATTCGTCTTTTTTTTCCGGTGCAAAGTTACGCCAACCATGCAGGCCGTGCAATCGCCCAAAAGAGTGGTTTTTCGGCTTGCGCGGGCCGCTGGGCTGACGGAAATGGGGGAGTCGTGGCGCCGCGGGAGCGCGGACGGAAAACAAGGTGCCGGATTTTTCCAACCGGGCGGCGCGGAAAACCCAAAAGGTCCGACCTTGTCTTTCCGAGATGCCGGCCGCGCCCTGCGGGTACTGACAAGAAACGGGCTACC
>FR903631.1:15830-17400 GCA_000438115.1 Prevotella sp. CAG:617
CTCCCGCCATTCCCACAGCGATGGGGAGAATGGCGGTAGCCCGTTTCTTGGTCTTTTCGGATGTCGCGTAAGCGCGGCTTACGACTGTTTCTGCTCGTACTGCTCGATACCGAATTTGAGGAACTGGATGTACTTCTTGATGTCCTCGTCGTAGGAGTAGGAGCGGTTGAGCGGCATGCCCTCGTTGTCGAGCAACACGTAGAAGGGCTGTGCGCTGGCGCCGAACTTGACGCGCTGCAGGTAGCTCCACTTGTCGCCCACGGTGCGCAGGGTGACGTCCTCGCCGTTTTCCTTGACCACGATGGGCTGCGGCAGGCGGGTCTTGTCGTCCACGTAGAGCGAGATGAGCACGTATTTGTTCTTGATGTAGTCGGTCACTTCGGGGTCACGCCATACGGCCAGCTCCATCTTGCGGCAGTTGACGCAGCCGTGTCCCGTAAAGTCAATCATGACGGGTTTGCCCACACTCTTGGCATAGGCCATGCCCTGCTCGTAGTCCTTGAACTGTGCTTCCACGTCGGCCTGGCGGTCGAGGTTGAAGTCCTGGGTGGACATGGGCGGCGCAAAGGCGCTGACCGCCTTGAGCGGAGCGCCCCACAGGCCGGGCACCATATAGACGGCAAAGGCCAGCGAGGCCAGACCCAGGAAGAAGCGGGTCACGCCGGTGTGGGTGTCGTCGTCATCGTGCGGAAACTTGATTTTGCCCAGCAGGTACAGGCCCAGCAGGGCAAAGATGACAATCCAGATGGAGAGGAAGGCCTCGCGGTCGAGCAGGTGCCAGCCGTAGGCCAGGTCGGCCACCGAGAGGAACTTGAAGGCAAAGGCCAGCTCGAGGAAGCCCAGCACCACCTTGATGACGTTCATCCAGCCGCCGCTCTTGGGCGCGCTCTTGAGCCACGTGGGGAACAGGGCAAACAGCGTAAAGGGCAGGGCCAGCGCAACGGCAAAGCCGAACATGCCGATGGTGGGGGCCAGGATGCTGCCTTGCGTGGACACTTCAACCAGCAGGAACCCGATGATGGGGCCCGTGCACGAGAAGCTCACCAGCGAGAGCGTAAAGGCCATCAGGAAGATGGAGATGAGACCCGTGGTGGTGTCGGCCTTGTGGTTGACGGCGTTGTTCCACTTGGAGGGCAGCGTAATCTCGAACCCGCCGAAGAAACTGGCGGCAAACACCACCAGCATCAGGAAGAAGAAGATGTTGAAAATGGCGTTGGTCGAGAGGTCGTTGAGCGCACTGGCGCCGAATATGGACGTGATGATGAGGCCCAGGGCCACGTAGATGACGATGATGGAGATGCCGTAGGTAATGGCGTCGCGGATACCCCGGCTGCGGTTGCTGGAGCGCTTGAGGAAGAAACTTACCGTCATCGGGATGATGGGCCACACGCAGGGTGTGAACAGGGCGATGAGTCCGCCGGCAAAGCCCAGGATGAAAATATACCACCAGGCTTTTCCCTGCGTGCCGCTCTGGGCGCCGTCGAAGGCCGAAAGCTGGGTCGTAACGGGGCTCCACAGGGCTTTAACCTCGGCCGAGTCGAGCGCGGCCTGAGGCAGGGCGGCAGCCGGG
>FR903631.1:17477-30151 GCA_000438115.1 Prevotella sp. CAG:617
CGGGCTCCAGCGGCTACGGCAGCCGTCTGCTGCGTCTCGGCCGGTGTGGCAGCGGCGTCGGGGCCGTCGGAACCTTTCAGACTGACGTCAACGTTGGTGGGCGGCAGACAGTTCTCGTCGTTGCAGGCGCCGTAGGTCAGGTAACCCTTGAGCTGATAGTTTTTGGCGGTCAGTTTGATGCGTTGCGTAAAGGTGCAGGTGCCCTCAAAGTAGCGCACGGGCATGTCAAATATCGGGTCCTGCTTGTGCTTTTCGCCGCTGCCGGCCTTGAGTGTGCCCTGGGGCGCTGCTCCCGTGGCCTGGTCTACGGTAAACGTGGCCGACGTGGGGCCGTCGTTGCCCAGTCCGGTGGAGTAGACGTGCCAGCCTGCTTCCATGCGGCCTTTAAAGGTAATTTCGATTTCGGTGGGCGAAATACGCTTTTGCGAAATGCTGAATTTAACGGGTTTCAGGATTTGTGCGCCGGCAGGTATGGCTATGATACTGACCAGCAGCACAATCAGCGATAGGATTTTTTTCATGGAAAAGAATGCTTGTTATGTTTTGGGTGCAAAAGTACGAAAAGTTTTTCTTTGAATGGGCGTTGCGTAAGTAATAATCGTGTAGGAAATAGCCGGTTAGCGGCTTTGTCTCCTGCTGTGGGCAGGATATGAACAGTCAGGGCCGGTTTCCCTCCTGAAAAAGTGGGGAAAACCGGTCCTGACGATGGTCGGGCTGCTGCACCGTTTGCGGCAGTCGTGTATTTTTACTTGTCGAGCTTTTCTACCACCTCGCCTTTCAGGGTGGCCGAGGTAGCTTCGGTGATACGCACCATGACGTACTGGCCCGGGCGCAGGTCGCCGCGGTCGAAAATCACCACCTTGTTCTGCCCTGTGCGGCCGAAGAGCTGTTCGCGCGAGCGCTTGCTGGTGCCCTCAATCAGCACTTCGAAGATCTGGCCCACTGCGCGCTGGTTGGACTCCAGACTCAGCTGGTTTTGCAGGGCAATGAGTTCCTCCAGGCGGCGCACCTTGGTCTCCTCGGGTACGTCGTCGGCCAGATGGCGCGAGGCGTAGGTACCCGGGCGTTCGCTGTACTTGAACATGAACGCGCTGTCGTAGGCACACTCCCGCATGAGCGAGAGCGAGAGCTGGTGGTCCTCCTCCGTCTCCGTGCAGTAGCCGGCAAAGATGTCGGTCGAGAGACCGCAGTCGGGGATGATGCGGCGGATGGCGCTGACGCGGTCAAGATACCACTCGCGGGTGTATTTGCGGTTCATGAGCTTGAGGATGCGGTCGGAGCCGCTCTGCACCGGCAGGTGGATGTGGTGGCAGATGTTGGGCTCTTCGGCAATCACGTGAAGCGTGTCGTCGCTCATGTCCTTGGGGTGCGAGGTGGTAAAGCGGATGCGCATGCCGGGCACGGCGCGGGCCACGCTGCGCAACAGCTGCGGAAAACCGATGACGGTGCCGTCGGGGGCCTCGTAGCGGTAGCTGTTGACGTTCTGGCCCAGCAGGGTCAGTTCCTTGTAGCCGCGGGTGGCCAGGTCGGTGGCTTCGGTCAGGATGCTGTCCAGGTCGCGTGAGCGTTCGCGGCCACGGGTGTAGGGCACGATGCAGTAGTGACAGAAATTGTTGCATCCGCGCATGATGCTCACGAAGCCTGAGAGGTGGTTGCCTCCCACGCGGCGCGGCACGACGTTGCGGTAGGTCTCGGTGGTCGAGAGCTCAATGTTGATGGCCTTGTGTCCCGTCTCGGCCTGTGCGATGAGGTCGGGCAGACTGAGGTAGGCGTCGGGGCCGGCCACGAGGTCTACCCCGTGCTCTTCAATGAGCGCCTCCTTGACGCGCTCGGCCATGCAGCCGATGACGCCGATAATGATTTTTCGGCCCTTGCGGCGCTGGGCGGTGAGGGCCTCGAGGCGGTGGTAAATCTTTTGTTCGGCATTGTCGCGCACTGAGCAGGTGTTCAGGAACACGGCGTCGGCCTCGTCGAGGCTTTCGCAGGGTTCGTAGCCGGCCATCTGCATGACCGAGGCCACTACTTCGGAGTCGGCCACGTTCATCTGGCAGCCGTATGTTTCGATAAAAAGTTTCTTCATGGGTGCAAAATTGATTTGGCTACAAAGTTACTGCTTTTTTCGTGAATAGCGGGCTTTCAGGGCTTTACGTATTGCTCCACCCAGTTGCGGTAGAGCGTAAGGCCCGCCTCGCGCCACGAAAAGCGTATGCCCTGGTCGGGACAGTCGTTGACGTAGTAATGCTGCGGCAGCTCGATGGGCAGGCCCTTGCCCACATCGCGGCGGTATTCACGGTCGAGGGTGTCGGCGGCATATTCGGTGTGGCCCGTCACGAAGAGCTGGCGGCCGCCCCGAGCCTCCACGATGCTCGGACCGCTCTCGGGCGAGGAAGCCAGCAGCGTGAGCTCGGGAACCTGCAGCAGGTCGGCCTGCCGCACTTCGGTGTGGCGGCTATGGGGCATGCAGAAGGTTGGGCTTAGGCCGCTTAGCAGCGGAGCATCGGTCAGGACGGTTTGCTCAAAGATGCCGAACTTTTTTTGCGGGAGTCCGAACTTGGGCACGCCGTAGTGATGGTAGAGGCCCGCCTGTGCGCCCCAGCAGATGTAGAGTGTGGAGCGGACGTGGCGGTCGGCCCAGTCGAAAATCTGTTGCAGGGCCGTCCAGTAGCGCACTTCCTCGAAAGGCAAATGCTCAATGGGCGCGCCGGTGACGATGAGCCCGTCGGCCGGACGGTCGGCCAGGCGCTCGAAGTCGGTGTAGAACGTTTCGACGTATTCCTGAGGCGTGGTTTTGTAGTGCTGGCCGGCAATTTTCATGGGGATGAGCTCCATCCATACACTGCCGATGGGAGCCAGCACACGTACGAAGTCCAGCTCGGTGAGCTGCTTCTGCGGCATGAGGTTCAGGAATAAAATGCGCAAGGGGCACGCAGGTGCCTGAGCCGGAGACTCATACACCTGTGTGCCCTCTTGCTGTACAATCTGTGCGGCCGGAAGCCGGTGTGGTACGATAAGTGGCATAGGGTTTTATCAATGATTTACCACACGTCTACACGCTGCTTGGCGGGCACGTATAGCGGATCTTTCTTGCCAATGTTGAAGGCCTTGTACCAGGCGTCAATGTGCGGCAGCGCACCGTTCACGCGCCAGCGGCCCAGTGAGTGCGGGTCGTTTTTGGTACGGTTGCGGATTTCCTCGTCGCGGATGTTGTCGATCCACACTTTGGCGTAAGCCAGGAAGAATCGCTGTTCGGGCGTAAAGCCGTCCTTTTCGGGCAGCGGATTGGCTGCAGTGGCTTCCTTGAAGGCCTGGAAGGCAATGTTCAGACCGCCGTGGTCGGCAATGTTTTCGCCCAACGTGAGCTGACCGTTGGCGTAAAGGCCCGGAAGTACTTCGATTTTGGAGAAGAAGTCGGCCATCACCTTGGTGCGGGCCTCGAAGTTCTTGCGGTCGGCCTCGGTCCACCAGTTTTTCAGGTTTCCGTCCTTGTCGAACTGGCTGCCCTGGTCGTCGAATCCGTGCGTCATTTCGTGGCCGATGACTACGCCGATGGCGCCGTAGTTGGCAGCATCGTCAGCCTCGGGGTTGAAGAAAGGCGGCTGCAGGATGCCGGCCGGGAAGCAGATTTCGTTGGTCGTCGGGTTGTAGTAAGCATTGATGGTCTGCGGTGTCATTTGCCAGCGGGTGCGGTCAACGGGCTTGTTCACGTCTTTCTGGATATAGTAGTCCGTGATGAAGGCTGAAGCCTGGCAGAGGTTTTCAAAGTAGGACTTCGAGGGGTCGATGGTCAGGCCGGAGTAGTCCATCCACGTGTCGGGATAACCGATTTTTACGTAGAAGGTGTTGAGCTTTTCGAGCGCCTTTTCCTGCGTTTCCTTGCTCATCCATTTCTGTTCCTTGATGCGTTCGCCCAGCGATTTCTGCAAGTTGCGTACAAGCTGAATCATGCGCTCCTTGGAAGAGGCGGGGAAGTATTTTTCGACGTACATCTTGCCTACTGCCTCGCCCAGTACGCCTTGCACGGCGCCGATGGCGCGTTTCCAGCGGGCGCGGTCCTGGGTGGTACCGCTCATGACGCGGCCGTAGAAGTCGAAGGTGGCGTTGCGGAAGTCGTCGCTCAGCTGGCCGGAAGCGTTTTCGATGACTTTGAAGGCCATGTAGGCTTTCTGGTCCTCAATGGGGGTGTCGGCCATGAGCTTTTCGATTTCCCTGATGTTTTCGGGCTGGCCCATGTCCACGTAGCTGATGGCGGGGAAGCCGGAGCAGAGCAGCAGGGTGCTCCAGTCGATGCCGGGATAGTCGTTGAGCAGCTGGTTGAAGGTCATCTTGTGATAGTTGGCCTCGGGGTCGCGCAGCTCTACCATCGACTTGCTGGCCTTGGCGATGCGCATTTCGATGTTGAACACGGCTTCCATTTTCTTCTGGGCCGTGGCTTCGTCGTCACCCACGAGGCGGAACATCTTGACGATATACTGCTTGTAGGCCTCGCGAATCTTCTGAGTGGCTTCGTCGTTCTCCAGATAGTAGTCGCGGTTGCCCAGCGAGAGGCCGCCCTGCTGGATGCCTACGATGTTCATCTTGCTGTCTTTCATGTCGGAGCCTACGCCGATGCCGAAGTACGACTCTACGCCGTAGCGGCCGAGCTGTCCCGACAGAATGGTCAGATCTTTCAGCGTTTTCACGGCAGCTACCTGCTCCAGCTGTCCCTTGATGGGCGTCCAGCCCTCGCGGTTGCGGCGGGTGCTGTCCATGGCCAGGTTGTAGAGGTCGCCGATTTTCTGCTCCAGCGAGCCGGCCGGATGGCTTTCCTTGGCCAGCTGTTCGATGAGGTCGTGGAGCTGGCGCTCGTTGTTCTCAATGAGTACCTCAAAGCTGCCGTAGCGTGAGTATTCGGCCGGTATGGGGTGGCTCTTGCGCCAGTTGCCGCCGGCATAGTCAAAGAAGTTGGTGCCCGGCTTGATGCTCAGGTCCATGTCGTTGCGGTCCAGTCCCGACTTCAGGTCGGTTGTCTGGGCCGAAGCGCCCGTCACGGCAAAAGCCAGTGCGGGAATCAGATGTTTCAGGTTCATCATGTCGTAATTATATGAAGTTTGAATAATATGCATGGGACGTGTGAAAAAAGGTGGGGGATGATGTCAGGCCTCGCCAAACTGCTCCAGCGCTTCCATGGCCTCTTCCCATTTCTGTTCGGCGTCGGCCTTTTCGGCCTGCAGGCGGCCGTATTCCTCGCAGCGTGCGGCGTCGGCCGCTCCTTCGGGCGTGGCCAGCAGCTGCTCCAGGTCGTGGAGCTTGGTTTCCAGGTCGATTACGGTCTGCTCAGCCTCGCTGACGGCCTGCTCCAGCTTGCGGCGCTGGCGGGCCTGGGCCTTTTGCTGCTCGTAGCTGAGCTTGCCTGCGCTGGCTGACTCGTCGGCAGTGGCTGCGGCCGGCGCGGCAGCTGCCTGCGGCTGTGTTTTTTGCAGCTCGTTGAGGTTTTCAATCTGCCGGCTCTGCAGAAAGTCGTAGATGCCGCCGATGTGGTGGCGCACCTGGCCGCCGCCGAATTCGTAGACCGAGGTGACGAGGCCGTCGAGGAACTCGCGGTCGTGGCTCACTACGATGACGGTGCCGTCGAAGTCGCGTATGGCGGCCTTGAGCACGTCCTTGGTGCGCATGTCCAGGTGGTTGGTGGGCTCGTCGAGGATGAGGAAGTTCACCGGCTCGAGCAGCAGCTTGATCATGGCCAAGCGGCTGCGCTCGCCGCCCGAGAGCACCTTGACCTTCTTGTCCGACGCCTCGCCGCCAAACATGAACGCGCCCAGTATGTCGCGGATGCGCAGGCGGATGTCGCCCTTGGCCACGCGGTCGATGGTGTCGAACACCGTCAGCTCGCCGTCGAGCAGCTGGGCCTGGTTCTGCGCGTAGTAGCCGATTTCGACGTTATGGCCCAGCTTGAGGTGGCCCTCAAAGGGTATTTCGCCCATGATACACTTGACGAGGGTGGACTTGCCTTCGCCGTTCTTGCCGACAAAGGCCACCTTTTCGCCGCGCTTGATGGTGAGGTTCACGTCGTGGAACACGCAGTGGTCGCCGTAGTCCTTGCGCACGTCCTCGCAGATGACGGGATAGTCGCCCGAGCGCGAGCAGGGCGGGAACTTCAGGCGCAGGCTGGAGGTGTCGACCTCGTCAATCTCGATGGGCACAATCTTTTCCAGCTGCTTGATGCGGCTCTGCACCTGTACGGCCTTGGTGGGCTTGTAGCGGAAGCGCTCAATGAAGTCCTTGATGTCGGCAATTTCCTTCTGCTGGTTCTCGTAGGCGCGGATTTGCTGCTCGCGGCGTTCGGCGCGCAGCTTGACAAAGGCGTCGTAGGACACGCGGTAGTCCGTGGCGCGGCCGCAGGCAATTTCCAGCGTGCGGTTGGTCACGTTGTTCAGGAAGGCGCGGTCGTGGCTCACCAGAACCACGGCGCCCGGGCTGCGGGCCAGGAACTGCTCGAGCCACTGGATGCTCTCGATGTCGAGGTGGTTGGTGGGCTCGTCAAGCAGCAGCACGTCGGGGCTTTGCAGCAGCAGCTTGGCCAGCTCGATACGCATGCGCCAGCCGCCGGAAAACTCGCTCGTGGGGCGGTCAAAGTCGGACGTACTGAAGCCCAGACCCTGGAGCGTGCGCTCCAGCGCCGCCTGATAGTTCATGCCGCCCATCATCTGGAAGCGCTCGCTCTCGTAGCTGAAGGTTTCCACCAGCTGCAGGTAGTCGGCGCTCTCGTAGTCGGTGCGGCTGGAGAGCTCGCGGCTGAGGGCCTCCACGCGCTCCTGCTGGCTGCTGATGTGCGTAAAGGCCTTTTCGGCCTCCTGGCGTACGGTGTGGCCGTCGCTCAGTATCATCACCTGCGGCAGGTAGCCGATGGTGCAGTCCTTCTGGATGCTCACCGTGCCCGACGTGGGCACTTGCTCGCCGGAAAGTATCTTCAGCAGGGTCGATTTGCCGGCCCCGTTCTTGCCGACCAGTCCGATGCGGTCTTTGGGGTTGATGACGAACGACACGTCCTGAAAAAGCGGACGTGCGCTGAATTCCATGCCAAGTTTTTCTACTGAAATCAAAGCGCTAAACAGGTTTAAAGGGTTATCTGATGCTTTTTAGCGCACAAAGTTACCACTTTTTCTTGAGTTAGGGCCAAGGGGTGGGGCAGAATACGTCCTGATTCTGTTGCTTTGGGAGGGAGGAAACGGAAAAAGCCGGCACCTTGTTTTTTTCGGGTGCCGGCTAAAATTTTTTTCCCGCCGCCTTGTCCGGATTTTCCCGCCGCCTTGTGGGGCCGGACTGCGATGGGGGGAGGAAAAATGGGTTAGTAATGCGTATGATGCCGCTCGTTGTAGCGGGCGCGCCGTTGGGCGTAATAGTCGCTGCGGGCGGGGTTTTCGGGAAACCACCGCTTGATGACGCGCTCTTCCTGCTCAAAGAGTTCCTTGATGGTCCACAGGCTCGAAAAGGCCACCACGCTGATTACGGCGCTCAGCAGTACGTTAGCAATGAACAGGGCCGCCGCCGTACCGCCCACGCCGATGAGCAGAAAAATCCACCAGGGGCGTGTGCCGAAATAGTATTCCGTCTTGACCACTACGGGATGAAAAAAACCGATGGCCAGGAACGTGGCGATGCCGATGAGCGGGCCTTCAACATACAGGTGTTCCATGGGAATGGGGAGTGAGGAAAAAACGGGAGGGTCAGTCCTTTTGTTCGGATTCCAGAATGACGGGCACCTCGCGGTTGATGGTCTGCTCGAGCGAAATGAGCGTTTCGGTGGAGATGACGCCCGGAATCTGCTGGATGCGGTCGTTGAGCAGGCGCATGAGGTGTTCGTTGTCGTGGGCATAGAGCTTGACGAGCATGGTGTAGGCGCCGGTGGTGAAGTGACACTCCACGATTTCCGGAATCTTGTTCAGCTCCTTCACGGCGTCGCGGTACATGGAGCCGCGCTCCAGCGTGATGCCCACGTAGGTGCAGGTGCTGTAGCCCAGACACTTGGGATTGATGTAGTAGCCGGACCCTATGATGACGCCCGACTCGATGAGGCGCTGCACGCGCTGATGGATGGCCGCACGCGACACGCCGCATACCGTGGCCACGTCCTTAAAGGGAATACGCGCGTTACAGGAAATGATTTCCAGTATCTTTTGGTCCAGTTTGTCTATTTTTTCCATGATGTAAAATTAAAGTGTGAATTTCTTGATAGTAGTGGATTTACTTTTGAAAAGTGCGTCCGGGTACGCATCAAGCAAAGATAAGTAATTTAGCGTATTCCGACAAACGGCATTTTTGAAAAAATGTAAAATATTTGTTCTTTTCTTGCTTTTTGAAAGCATTTTGTCCTTTTTTGCAGATAATAGTGCGCCTTTTTTTCCGAAAAGCGTACGTCAGCAATGTGGCTTGCGGTGGAAAAAACGGAAACGGAACAGCCAGGCCGAGAAATAGAAGGCCGCTACGCCGCAGGGAATGCCCGTCAGGGCGTCAATGGCGTAGTGCGCACCGATATACACCGTAGAGAAGCAGAGCAGCAGGTAGAACGGAACGAGGCAGGCCGTAAGCGTAGAGGAGAGCTTGCGGCTGGCCAGCAGGATAACCGTACTGATGCCGACGTGCGACGAAGGGAAAGCCGCCGTGGGCCGTTCGCCGTGCCCTTGCATGAAACTGACACACGTGTGGAACAGGCCGCCCACGCTGTCGGGATTTTCCTGAATCTGCGGGTGCAGCACGAAGTAGTCGTGCGGTACGGGCGGAAACACCCCGCCTTGCAGCTGCCCGGCGCTGAGCAGCGGATAGTAGAACTGCGGCCCCGCTACCGGCAGGAACAGGAAAACCGTGTAGAACAGGAAGAACGAACACATGATGACAAACGTCGTATATTCCAGTTGCTGGTATTTGCGCAGCCAGGCGTAGAACGTGACAAACACGATAATCGGAAAGTAAGACAGATAGCCCAGGTAGAAAGCCTCACTGAATACCCGCGAGGAGAATATCCGGCTGAACCATTCTGCCGGCTGGAACCCGAAAATCCATTGGTCGGCCGAGGCAAACACATGGTCGAGGTAGGGCATCGTGCTGCAGATGTTGTACGTGTCGGGATACCAGTAGCCCAGCAGAGCCATGACGTAGAAGATGCGCAGAAACTTGGTCATTCGCGAAGGATACCACCGGTACGCAAAATACGGAATGATCATGGCGCCGCAAAGCAGCCAGCGCTGCAGCAGCAGGCTGACCGGATGGCTGACATGCGGCCACAGAATCACTATGGCTACCGATGTCAGGGCGGCATAGAACAACGTAAGTTTTTCAATGCCCAGCAGGCCGCGACGAAGCGGGCGCGGACGGAGAATCTTTAAATCCATTTTTCCTGCTTATACCATGCAACGGCCTTGGCTACCCCTTCGGGCAGCTGAACTCGCGGACTGAAGCCCAGTTCTTCGCGGGCCGGACGGATGTCGCACTTCCAGTTGCGTTGTTTGAGAATATGAAACTTGTCGAGGTTGAGTGTAGTGGTGCGCCCCAGCAGCCTTGCTGCCGTTCCGGACACGGCGCATACGCCCCAGAGGAACCATACCGGCGCCTTGATGCGCAAAACGTGGGCTTTGTGCAACTCTTTTTGCAGCAGGTCGGAGAAAGTGCGGCTGGAGTACACCTGTCCGTCACTCAGGAAGTAGGCCCGGCCCGGCTGCCCGTGGTCAAGAGCCAGCATGACGGCTTCTACCAGGTCGGAGACGTAGATAAACGTAATTTCCTGCGGGCGGTAGCCTACGGCAAAGTCTACGCCGCCTGCTATGCTCTGGGCCATGAGGAAATAGTCGCGTTCCCGTGGCCCGTAGACGCCTGTGGGGCGTAATGTCACGCAGGGCAGTTCCGTCAGGGCGGCCAGGCGGCGTTCGGCCTCGAGCTTGCTGCGTCCGTAGGCTGTGTCGGGGCACGGCGTGTCGGTTTCCCGTATTTCGGCGTAGCAGTGTCCTGGTTCGCGGCCTACGGCTGTTTCGCGCGCCGGGCCATACACGCTCAGCGAGCTGATGAATACGAATTTCAGGGGCTTCATCCGGAGTGTCAGCAGGGCTTTGGCCAGATTTTCCGTGCCTTGTGTGTTGGTGGTAAAGAAGTCGGCGGCGTGACGGCATTTGGTGGCGCCGGCAGCATGTACCACGTAGTCCCATCCCTTTCCGTTCTGTTGTAGGAAAGCCTGGAGCTGCTGTTGCAGACGGTCGGCGTGGTTCAGGTCAAGTTCAATGAAATGTATGCGGGAGTCGCGCAGGTAGCGTCGGCTGCTGGTTGGGCGCATGGCGGCCCACACTTCAGCGCCTTCGGCCAGGGCCCGTTCGACGATGAAGCTGCCGATAAAGCCGCTGGCTCCCGTAATGAGCATGCTTTTTCCGGTAAAGTTCATGATGTATGGTCTAAAAGCGTGATGATGTTCGGTATTATTTTTTGGTGAAGGAGCGTACTACGAACCAGGCGTGCTGCAGGAGTGTGGCTATCCAGCCGTAGTGTGTGGTCATGATGCGGAACCGCTCGTGGAGCGAGGCTTTGTGGTTCTGTGTAGTCATTCCTTCCTGCAGATAGTCGGCTACGGTGAGGTGGGCGTTGGCCAGCGGCATGGACAGGCGCTGGGCCTGTTTCATGATGCGGATACACCAGTCGAAGTCGGCCGAAAATCGGTAGTCGAGGTTGTAGGGTGTTTGTTTGGCCAGCTCGGTGCGGGCCATGAAGGCCTGATGGCATACGAGCATACCGCTCTTGAAGCTGCGCCAGTTCAGGTGTTCGGGCGGCGCCAGGCGGCGTTTGCGGATAAAGCGTCCCTCTCCGTCTACGATGTCGGTGTGGCCGTAGATGACGCCCGGTGTCTGAGGCCGGCAGGCCTTGATGCAGGCCATCATCTGCTCCAGCGTTTGCGGACTGTGGAGCCGGTCGCCGGCGTTCAGAAAGAGGATGTAGTCGCCGGTGGCCAGGCGTATGGCCTTGTTCATGGCGTCGTAGAGCCCTTTGTCGGGTTCGCTGCGGCACACGATTTCGTGGGGCGTGGCCGCCACGCTGTTGCGTTCCTGATAGTGGTGGATGGTGGCCATCGTACCGTCCTGTGAGTTACCGTCGACGATGAGGTGCTCGATGTTCGGGTAGGTTTGGTGTTCTACGCTGTCGATGGTGACGTCGAGCAGGGCTCCGGGGTTGTAGGTGACGGTGGCAATGGTAATTTTCGGTAGCGGTGGTTCAGACATGTTTGAGGTCAATGGTTAATGGCTTTTTGTGGGTTGTACGATGCCGGATTCCGCGTCTTCTTCGTGCGTCTCCGGCCTGTGCAGCAGGCTGCGGTAGAGTTCCCGGTAGCTTTGGGCCACCACGGGGGTGGCATAGCGGCTTACCACGGTCTGGCGCAGGGCCTGCCGTGAAAGGTGTGCGCCTTCGGTCATGGCCCAATAGATGCCTTCGGCCAGACTTCGGGTCGAGAGGTAGTCGGCCAGGTATCCGTTGGCCTTGTGGCTGATGATGTCCTGCTGACCGCTGCCGCCGAAGGCCACGGGCACGCAGCCGCAGGCCTGGGCTTCGATGAGGGTTTGTCCGAAGGTTTCGTAGTACGAGGCCGACACCAGTACGTCGGCCGCGCCATACAGGCGGCTGAGGTCGGCGGTTTGGCGCACGGTGCCCAGATAGGTGTAGCTGACGGGCACGTCGCGCAGCCTGTCGCGGCTCTTCAGTCCGCCGAACAGCACCAGATGGAGCCGGCTGCCGGTCTCGGGGTGCATCCGGAGCAGCTGTTGCAGGCTCTTGAGCAGGAGCGGAAATCCCTTGATGGGGTCGTCAATGCGGGCTGCGCCGAAAAGGATAATCTGCTTGTCCACCGGCAGACCGAAGGCGCGGCGTGCGGCAGCGGCTTCGTGGAGCGTGAATTCGGTGGTCGAAAGCGTGTTGGGAATAACCGTGACGGGCTTGTTGCCCAGCAGGGCACTCTGCTCCACCTTCTGGCGGAGCCACTGGCTGACCGTTACCACGTGGAGTGGCGCGTGGCTGAAGATGCGCTCCTTCTGCCTGAATACGCGGGCGGCCAGGTCGTTGCGGCCCGGCAGGCGCAGAAACGGGCAGTGATGACACTGCGTCTCGTAGCGGCGGCACTGGTAGGCATGATGACAGATGGCTGTACACTCCCACATGTCGTGAAGGGTCCATACCACCGGCTTGCCGGCCTGCATGATGCGGTCTATTTCACGCAGCGAGAGCATGCCCTGGTTAATCCAGTGCAGATGAATGATGTCAGCCTGCCGGAAAGCTGGCAGGCTGGTGATGTGTTGGCCCGTGTTGGCGATTGACACTTTAAAGAGGTCCTTGCGGCTGAAGAGGTTGGCCGTCCAAATGACGAGACGCTCCAGCAAAAAGGCTGCCTTGCGCCGCAGCGGCGTGCCGGCTTCCAGCACGTAAGGCTTTTGGCTGCTCTTGTGCATCACCAGCATTTCAGCCTCCACGCCCGAGGCGCGCAGGGCTTCCGTCAGCCGTCCGGCCGCAATGGCCGCGCCGCCGGTCTGTTCCGAAGTGTTGATGATGAGTACTCGCATAGCAGGCTGCAAACTTACTAATTTTCTTCCGAAAAGAGCGGCGTGGGGGCTTCTTTTTTTCGGCCGCGTCCGAGGCTGGCGGAGGCACCTTTGCAGCTGCTTAAACAAGGCCGG
>FR903631.1:30161-38928 GCA_000438115.1 Prevotella sp. CAG:617
AAACAAGGCCGGACTTGGAGACCACAGGGTCCGACCTTGTTCCGCCGGGGCGGCACTTTCTGCGGTTTTCGCGGCTTGTGATACGACAAGGGCCCGTCTCCGCGGTTGGAAACGGGCCCCGGTCGGTACCCCCGATGAGAATCGAACTCATATTTACGGTTTAGGAAACCGTCGTTCTATCCGTTGAACTACAAGGGCGCGGCGGTGGGTTCATCACCTGCAGTCAGGTTGTTTGAACCGGCCGGAAAAACGACATTGCGGCCGGCCGTCCCGGCCAAAAGCATGGCGAAACAGTTGGCTCTGGCACGATGCGCGTCCGCAATTGTGGGAGCAAAGGTACACAATTCGACCGAAAGTGCCAACTGTTTCAGCCGGCTAATGTACCGATTTTTTGTTTTCAGACATCAGTGGCCGTGGCGGCGGTGCGCCCCGAAGCGTTTGAGTACAAACGAGGGCGAGGCCTTGAAATATACGCCGGCGCTGAAGGCGCTGCGGGCATTTGACAGGCTCACGTCGCCCCCGGCCGAGCGCATGGGGCGGCGGTCGGTGTAGTAATAGTTGAAGCTGAAGCCCAGCGTGTAGTGTCGGGCAAAGGTGTGGGCGTAGTCGGCCGTGAAGAAGGCCGTTTGCGGGTCAATGAATTCCGTGCCGGGCGTTTTGGTCGAGAGGGTGCTGAAAAACGAGTTGCCGTAGAGCGACACAAAGCGGTGGCCGTAGAAATAGCCGGCGTGCAGCCCGAAGTCCGACAGCTGTACGGACGCCCGGGCAAATACGCCTACGCCCGCATCGTGGGGCCACAGCTGGCCCGACTGCTGGTAGGAGCCTACCACGTCGGCCTCAAGGCCCATGCTGCGCAGTACGCACCGGCGGGCGTTCCATTTCAGGCCCAGTCCCACGGCCCCGTTGACCAGCGTCTGCACGGAATTGCCGGCAATGGTGTCCTGCTCGCCGCCGCGGTGCTGCCCCAGCAGCTGGATGGGCGAGTAAACGTGCAGGCGCGAGTGGGGCGCGTTGTAGTAGACGATGTCCGACATGCCCAGCGTGAACACCTCCTGGTGGGTGTCGGTCTCAAACTGATAGCTCTGCCAGTTAATCCACGCGTCAAAGCGTGTGTGGGGCCGGCGTACGATGGCCTGGAAACCGGCTTCGGGGTCGGAGGTGAGGTCGAGCTCGGGGTCGTAGAGCGGAGTGACCAGGCGGTGGTTCGACTGGCCGTAGATGTCGCCGAACACCAGGTCGGCGTGCTTCAGTTTCAGCTGGGCGCGCAAAAAGGGCAGCACGTGGGCGCCGCGCTGGTATTGCGAGCCCTTCCAGGTGCCGATGTCCTGATAGGCATAGTTGGGGTATTTGTTGGCGCCGTGGTAGGCCAGGGCGTGCAGGCCCACCTCCAGACGCAGGCGGCGCGTGGGCTGATACGTCAGTCGCGGCCGTATCCATACGCCGGGCAGGGAGTATCCCTTTTGTACGTTGCCGTCGTATTCGTTATCCTTGAAAAAGAACATGTTGTCCACCTTCAGTTGCAGGGTCTGCGTTTCGTGGGGCATGATGCGGTCGTCGTCGAGCATTTCGGGGCGGCCGGTTTGTGCCGCAGCCGGCAGCGCCATCAGGGCGGTCAGGAAAAAAAGCGTAATGCGTGACATGTGATGTTTTAAATATCAGAGGTTGAATGAAAGTTTCGGTTATGTGTGGGGGCGGTGGCAATCTATTCGCCCCATCCCTTGCGGTCGAGGCGCCGGTAGCCTATGGCTTCGCCGATGTGGGCGGCCGTTACGCGCTCGGAGCCGGCCAGGTCGGCAATGGTTCGCGCCACGCGCAGAATACGTTCGTAGGCACGTGCCGTAAGGTCGAGCGTCTGCATGGCCTGACGCAGCATGCCGAGGCTTTCGGCGTCGGGCTGCACAAAGGTGTGGAGCTGGCGTGAATCCATTTGCGCGTTGCAGTGGATGCCCGGCACCTCCTTAAAGCGTTCCTGCTGCCGTTGCCGTGCCGCCATGACGCGCTGGCGGATGCGGGCGCTCGGTTCGCCCGCCGGAGCCGTGGTGAGAGCTTCAAAAGGCACGGGCGTTACTTCCACCTGCAGGTCAATGCGGTCCATGAGCGGACCCGAAATGCGGTTCATGTAACGCTGTATCTGCCCGGGCTGACACACGCAGGGATGCGTCGGATGGTTGTAGTAGCCGCAGGGGCAGGGATTCATCGAGGCCACCAGCATAAACGAGCAGGGCAGACTGACGCTGTATTTGGCACGGGAGATGCTGACCACGCGGTCTTCCAGCGGCTGGCGGAGCGTTTCGAGTGCCGAGCGGCTGAATTCCGGCAGTTCGTCGAGGAAGAGTACGCCGTTGTGGGCCAGACTGATTTCGCCCGGCTGGAAGTGTGTGCCGCCGCCAATCAGCGCTACGTCGGATATGGTATGGTGAGGGGCGCGGAAGGGGCGCTGGGCAATCAGTGTGGACTGCTGGTCGAGCATGCCGGCTACGGAGTGAATCTGCGTGGTTTCCAGACTTTCGGCCAGCGAGAGCGGCGGCAGAATGGAGGGCAGGCGTTTGGCCATCATGCTCTTGCCGCAGCCGGGGCTGCCAATCATGATGAGGTTGTGTCCGCCGGCTGCTGCAATCTCAAAGGCGCGCTTGGCGTTGTCCTGTCCGCGCACGTCGGCAAAGTCGTAGGCATATTGGGCTTGCTGTTCGTAGAATTCGGCCCGTGTGTCCACCACGGTAGGCTCCAGGTCTCCCCGGCCGTTAAGCAGGGCCACCACGTCGTTCAGATGGGTGGCGCCATACACCTTCAGGCGGTTGACTACGGCGGCCTCGCGGGCATTCTGCTGCGGTACGATGAGGGCTTCGAGTCCCATCTCGCGGGCTTTGATGGCTATGGGCAGGGCGCCTTTTATGGGGCGCAGGCTGCCGTCGAGTCCCAGCTCGCCCACCATCATGCAGCGCTCCAGTCGCGTGGCGTCTACCACGTGGTTGCCGGCCAGCAGCCCTATGGCCAGCGGGAGGTCGTAGGCCGAGCCTTCCTTTTTCAGGTCGGCAGGAGCCAGATTGACCGTGATTTTTTGCCGCGGAAAGTAGTGGCCGGAGTTGTGGAGGGCTGAAAATACGCGCGTACGGCTTTCGCGTACGGCGTTGTCGGGCAGCCCGACCATAAAGAAGAGCGAGCCGTCGGAAAGGTTGACTTCAACCTTCACGGGTATGGCTTCGAGGCCGTTGAGGGCGGCACATAGTGTGGTGGTAAGCATATGCTGGTAGTTTAGGTTGGCAGGATGGTGGCCCGGGCAGCCGGAGCGGGCGTATGGCGGGCAAGGCGGTGCAGCTCCGGTCAGTGCATCAGACGGTCGATTTCCTGCGAAAGGTTGTCGGTTTCGATGATGCGTGCCTTGATGCGGCCCTGCTCGTCGAGCATGAGCAGGGTGGGTACGCTGGTCAGGCCCGTTTGCTGGACGAGCGGCGACTCAAAGGCGCGTCCGTCGCATATAATGTGACCGGGGATGGTGTCGCTCTTGACGCGGCGCCGGCACTGCTCCAGGTCGTAGTCGAGCGAGACGAACACCATGCTGAGGCGTGGGCCGTAGGTGCGGTGAATCTGGCGCAGCGTGCGCATCATTCCGTACACGTTCTTGGACCATGTGGCCCAGAACACCACCAGGGTGGGGCGGCCCGCTACGGGCGGCAGCTGCAGGTGGTTGCCGTAGATGTCGGTCAGCTTGAGTGCCGGCATGGGCTGGCCCGGGGCCGTACGCGTGAGAGGCTGTATGCGTTGCCTGAGCGTGCGCATGCTGCTGTTGCGCGGCTGTGCGCGGGCCATGAGGTTGAGCAGTTCGGCTGCAGGCGGCTGCAGGGCGTCGGCCTTGACGAAATAGGTCATGAACACGGCCTGGGCAGCCACCGTATTGGGGTGCTGGCGGATAAAGTCGGCCGCAGCCAGGCGCTTGTCGCCGTCGGTGCGGTTTACGTTCTCTTGTCTGAACTTGGTGAGCAGTTCGTTGTCCTTTGAGCCGGCAATGTCCACTTCGCCCAGCTTGTTGGCGTCGGCCTCAATGTCGATGGTCTTGCCCGGCTCGGCAATGAGGCTGAGCTCGGCAAAGTTGGGGAACAGCAGGTTGAGCACGCGGCGTTCGGAAATTTCCTTCTCAATTTCAAAACGTCCGTTGTCAAGCCTGATGGTATCAAAACTGGCTGGCGAACCCATCTCGTCGTATAGGTAGAATTCGGCCTGATTGACACCGCGGAAATGACCTTTTATGCGTACATGATTCTT
This sequence comes from Prevotella sp. CAG:617, assembly GCA_000438115.1. Classification (GTDB taxonomy): domain Bacteria; phylum Bacteroidota; class Bacteroidia; order Bacteroidales; family Bacteroidaceae; genus Alloprevotella. Next base: position 34,422 of record FR903631.1, read on the forward strand.
GTCGGGACCGCAGGCGCTCAGGAGCAGTACGAGCAGCGGGGCCCACAGCGTGAGCCACGGGGAGCGTGGAAGCCGTCGGGTAGTGGCGCGTAAGGGATTTGACAACATATTTACTGCGTTAAGTGAGGGTTAAGGGTGGCCGTATGTTGGCGGGGCGGCAGCGGCGGGGTGGCTGGGCAAGGTGGTTTTCGGGGACAACAGGGCGGCTTGTAAATCAGACAAGGCGGCTCGCAGTTGCAAAAAGGTCGGATGTTGTTCCGGCCCTGCCGGCCTGCCGGCCATTTCCGCAACATGGGCTGCGCTGCGCGGGGCTGTGGGCGCCTCTGACGGCAGCGGAAAGCCCGATGAGGCCACGGGATAAATTGGAAAATCCCTCGAACCGCACGAGGCGTCCCGAGGGATTTATAGGGTTTGGTTTGATTACCGGATTATTTTACGAGGCTCTGGAAAGCAGCGTCGTTAGCCAAAGCTTTGAATTCAAGGTCTTTGGCAGCGTAGCTCTTCAAGCTCGGATCCTTGGCGATAGCGTCGCGCAGGTTAGCCATGGCGGTAGAATTCTGGTTGGTGCGGGCAGCTACAATAGCTTTGAGGTAGCTGGTGATGGCATCCGGATTCTTCACTTCGTCAAGCGTGTTCTTGGCAGCGTTGTAGTCCTTGTTCAGGATCTGTGCCAGAGCAGCACCGTTGGTCTTGGCTCCGCTCAGGTTCTGAGCAGCCTGTGCGTAGTTACCTTTGGCGGTGTAGAGGTTACCGAGGGCTTCGTTGTAACCGTTGGCGTTGCTGGCTTTTGCCAGGCTGCTTTCGGCAGCAGCTACATCACCGTTAGCCAGAGCAATGTAAGCGTTGTTTACAGCCACTTCGGGAGCGTCGCTCTTCTTAGAGGCAGCCTGAGCCAAATAGCTCTTTGCACCTTCTACGTCACCTTTCTGGAAGGCAATCTGAGCCAGGTTGTTGTATGCGCGGTAGTCGTTAGGATACTGCTTGGTAGTGGTCTTGTAGATATCTTCTTTTCCAGCCGTGCTGTTGGTCAGCGTAGCGCTGTAGAGCAGCTCCTCTACGTTCAGCTTAGAAGGATCTTCCTTGTACTGAGCCTTGATTTCGTCGTCGCTGCGACCGATGAGGTTGTAGTTGATGGTCATGCGTGAACGGCGGAGTTCGGGCAATACTTCGTCAGCCAGTTCGCGGAAAGCAGAAGAGAGGTTGCGGATTTGGGTTTCACGCTCTTCCGGATCCTTGTACATGGAGAGCACGCGCAGAATCACGTCCTTATCCTGGATGTTTGAAGCGGCTACGAGTTCCTGGAAGCCGTCCCAGTCCTGAGCGGTGTATTTAGCGTCAACGTTACCGCTTACGCCGGCATTGCTCATGGTCTTGTTGACATATTTCTCGGTGTTGGCCTTACGGTTGGCAGCCAGCTTGTCGTTCAAGGTGAAACCACCATCAGGTGAAGCGTAAGAAGCGATTTCTACGTTCTCCAGCTGTTTGCCTTTCTGGTCAGCCTTGATGTCTTTCAAAGTCTGTACGAAATCCTTTACAGAGGTTGATTTCAACTCGCTGTTGCGGATGTTGGCCTGCTGGATGAGGAACTTGATCTGAGATTCCTTTTCCTGCTTGATGATGCGCTGGTAAGCGTCAGCAGCCTGCGAACCGTTGGCGCTGGCCAGAGTCTTGCCCAGCAGTTCAGAAGTAGCGATAACACCGTCGGCTACCTTAACTTCTTTTACCTTAACGTTCTTCTTGCCCACTTTGGCGTCGAAGGTCAGGTAAAGTTCGCTCTTCTGCATGGCGGGGATGTAGTCGAACGAATTCTTCATGGTGTAGTTACCACCTACCTTGTAGTTGATGGTCTGGTCGTTGCCCTGTACTTTTTCACCCTGGAAAGTAGCGCTCTGACCGGTGGCTTCACCACCTTCGTAACGCAAAACGGGGATTACGGTAACAACGGCTTTCTTCTTCATGTATTTTTCAGGGAAACGGCCATTGATCGTAACAGGAACCTTACCTGCAACGGCTTCCATCGGGGAGGGCGTTACAGTGAAGTTGTCGGCGGAGAGGTCGCCTAACTTTTTGCAAGAGCTAAGGGCTACCGTAGAGGCAATCGCAATAGCTAAATACAGATTTGTACGCATATTAATTGATGTTTAAAAGATATGATTTTATTCTGTTTTTCTTTCCAGTGCGGGCAAAGATAAGCATTTATCCTGAATAAACCCCCGCGCGGTTCTTATAAAATCTAAAAAATTAAGGCTTTACGGGCTTTTCTCCTAATTTTTTACAAAATTTGCCGCCGGCCCAGCAGTATAATCCTAATATTATGAAAGGAATGCTCAGCAGCTGGCCTTCGTCGAGGCCTGTGGCGGCACGCAGGGAGAGTTCCCACGGCTCCTGCACTTCCTTGAGAAATTCCACGAGGAAGCGGAACACAAAGATGGTGGTCAGGCAGTAGCCGAAAAAGTAGCCCGTGCCTACCTTGTGGCGCAGGCGGCGGTAGAGCCAGAAGCCGATGAGCCCGAACACGAAGTAGGCCATGGCCTCGTAGAGCTGGGCCGGATGGCGCGCAAAGTTCTCCTGATTGGCCACGAAAATGAAGCCCCAGGGCTGCGAGGTGGGCATACCTACAATTTCGGAGTTCATCAGGTTGCCCAGACGGATGCAGCAGGCCGTAAACGGCGTGGCAATGGCGATGTTGTCGAGCACACGCATCAGGTTGAGCTTGGTGCGCCGTACGTAGAGCCACAGCGCAAGAATCAGACCCACGGTGCCGCCGTGTGAGGCCAGGCCCTGATAGCCTGTACACTGCCAGCCCTCCACGGTCTGACGAATGGGGAGGAACATTTCCACCGGGTGACTCAGAAAGTAGCCCGGGTCGTAAAAGAGGCAGTGGCCCAGACGGGCACCCACCAGAATGCCGACAAAGCAGTAGAGGAGCAGGGGGTCGAACTTTTCCTGCGGGATGCGCTGCTGCTTATAGAGCTGGTACACGATGACGTAGGCCAGCAAAATACCGATGCCCCAGCATAGTGAATACCAGCGCACGCTGAATGAACCCAGGCTGAAGAGGTTGATGTCGGGATTCCAGATGATGTACTGTAACATGGTTCGGGATGATGTGAATTTGAAAGGGATAGGTGTCTCGTTGGTTGCGCGGGCGCTATACGTTGAAGCGGAAGTGCATGATGTCGCCGTCCTGAACGACGTATTCCTTGCCCTCTACGTGCAGCAGACCGGCTTCGCGCACGGCAGCTTCGGAGCCGTATTTGATGTAGTCGTCGTATTTGATGACCTCGGCGCGGATAAAGCCCTTTTCGAAGTCGGTGTGGATGACGCCGGCACACTGCGGAGCCTTCCAGCCGCGGTGGTAGGTCCAGGCCTTTACTTCCATTTCGCCGGCGGTGATGAAGGTTTCGAGGTTGAGCAGGTGGTAGGCTGCCTTGATGAGGCGGTTGCAGCCGCTCTCCTCCAGACCTACGTCCTGCAGGAACATCTGACGTTCCTCGTAGGTTTCCAGTTCGGCAATGTCGGCCTCGGTGCGGGCGGCTACCACCAGAATGTCGGCACCCTCGCCCTCTACGGCCTTGCGCACGGCTTCCACGTAGGCATTGCCCGTGGCGGCTGATGCCTCGTCGACGTTGCACACGTAGAGCACGGGTTTGGCCGTCAGCAGGAAGAGGTTGCGGGCAGCTGCCTGCTCCTCCTTGCTCTCAAAGCTGACCGAGCGGGCATTGCGGCCGGCCAGCAGGGCCTCGTGATAGGCCTTGAGCACCTCGTACTCCACCTTGGCGTTCTTGTCGCCACCCATCTGGGCGGTTTTTTCTACGCGCTTGAGGCGGTTTTCCACCGTTTCCAGGTCTTTCAGCTGCAGTTCGGTGTCGATGATTTCCTTGTCGCGCACGGGGTCGACGCTGCCGTCCACGTGAACCACGTTGCCGTCGTCAAAGCAGCGCAGCACGTGCAGAATGGCGTCGGTCTCGCGGATATTGCCCAGGAACTGGTTGCCCAGACCCTCGCCTTTGGAAGCACCCTTTACGAGGCCGGCAATGTCGACAATCTCCACCGTGGTGGGCACGACGCGTCCCGGATGTACAATTTCGGCCAGACGGTTGAGCCGCTCGTCGGGCACCGTGATGACGCCTACGTTAGGCTCGATGGTGCAGAATGGAAAGTTTGCAGCCTGAGCCTTAGCGTTGCTCAGACAGTTGAAAAGGGTGGACTTGCCCACGTTGGGGAGTCCTACAATACCGCATTGTAATGCCATAGTCTTCTGTTCAAATTAATTTGTGTGCAAACTTACAAAATAAATTCCAATTTGTCCGGTTTTGGCTACGGCTTTGCGTGTCGCCTGCTTCCGCGAAACGCGTATGATGCACTCCCGACATGGAAGCGGAGCGGCCGGCGGAGCAAAAGGGCGGGATGTAGTTGGTTTTAAGTCCGACTTTGTGGCTGCGAGGTGCCGGGTTGTTTGCAAAGGGAGGCGGAGGGGGGAAAACGAAACGGTGGGCTGTCTCTG
>FR903631.1:38957-44887 GCA_000438115.1 Prevotella sp. CAG:617
GGGCCCGCCGTGCGTGTGGGGAGTAGTGTGTTGTCATACCGGGTCGCCGGCCTGCTCGGCGGGCGTCCAGCTGCCGTAGGGGCGGCGGCGGAGCTCGGAGTTGTAGTAGCGGCGCAGGCCTGTCACCTCGCGGCCCACAAAGGGCAGGCGCTGGTAGGGCTCGTCTTCGCTGCGCAGCTCGACTTCGGCCATGACGAGGCCGGCATTTTCGCCGAAGAATTCGTCAACCTCGTAGGTGTGGTTGCCGGCCGGCACGAGCCAGCGTTTTTTGTCGATGATGCCCGGCTCGCAGAGCTTGAGCAGCTGACGGGCGTCGGCCTCGCTGATTTCCTGCTCAAATTCGTAGCGCGACAGACCTTTCTCGTCCGAGGGACCTTTGATGGTCAGGTAGCCGCGGTTGTCGCGCAGCCTGACGCGCACGGTGCGTCCGCGGGCGCTGCAGATGTAGCCCTGAATGATGTGGGAGCAGTGGGTGGCCAGCGGCTTGTAGTCGCCCGTCACCAGAAACTTGCGTTCAATTTCCTGTGCCATGTGGTGTGTATGAGTGGGGATTGGTTGGGCCGCCTGCCGTCAGCGTAGGTTTAGGCCAGCAGTATTGCGTAGGCAATCAGAATGAGGACGACCAGTACGATGAGGCCGAAAAATATGCCATTGATGATGCGGCGGGCCTGACGGGCTTCTTTCCGGTCGCGGGCCGTTTTTTTGATTTTATGGTTGTTGCTTGTCATAAGATTATGAGTTTAAGGTTTTTGAAAAATTGGAAATGTTTGTGTTTTATAAGGGGGCAGGGGGCCTTAGCCGGCCTCCTGCTCTGAGAATTCCATCAGATAGCTTTTGATAAAGCCGTCAATCTTGCCGTCCATTACGCCGTTGACGTCGCTGGTCTGGTAGCCGGTGCGGTGGTCCTTGACGCGGCGGTCGTCAAACACGTAGCTGCGTATCTGGCTGCCCCATTCAATTTTCTTTTTGCCGGCTTCGATTTTGGCCTGTTCGGCGCGGCGTTTCTGCAGGGCGCGGTCGTAGAGCTGTGAGCGGAGCAGTCGCATGGCGTTTTCGCGGTTTTCAAGCTGCTTGCGGCTTTCGGTGTTTTCAATCAGGATTTCCTCGGTCTCGCCCGTGTCGGGGTCGGTGTACTGGTAGCGGAGTCGTACGCCGGTTTCCACCTTGTTGACGTTCTGTCCGCCGGCACCGCCTGAGCGGAAGAGGTCCCAGCTGATTTTCGAGGGGTCGACGTGTACCTCAATCGTGTCGTCTACCAGCGGGGTGACGAACACGGAGGCAAACGAGGTCATGCGCTTGCCCTGCGCGTTGTAGGGCGACACGCGCACCAGGCGGTGGACGCCGTTTTCGCTCTTCAGATAGCCGTAGGCATACTCGCCTTCAATCTCAATGGTCACCGTCTTGATACCGGCCTCGTCGCCGTCCTGAAGGTTGGAGATGGTGGCCTTGTAGCCGTGCTGCTCGGCGTAGCGCAGGTACATGCGCATGAGCATTGAGGCCCAGTCCTGACTCTCGGTGCCGCCGGCGCCGGAATTGATTTTCAGTACGCAGTCCATGGCGTCCTCTTCGCGGCGTAGCATGTTCTTCAACTCCAGGGCCTCGATGGCGTCGATGGCCTTTTGGTAGGCCTCGTCCACCTCTTCCTCCGTCACCATCTCGTCCTTGTAGAAGTCGAAGGCCAGCTGCAGCTCGTCGGTCAGGGTTTTGACTTCCTTGTATCCCTTGAGCCACTTTTCCAGGCTTTTCACCTTTTTCATCTGCTCTTCGGCGCGCTTGTTGTCGTCCCAGAATCCGGGGTCCTGGGTACGCAGCTGTTCTTCTTCATATTGCATGGTCTTGCCCTCGATGTCGAGATAGCGGTAGAGCGCTTCGGCGCGTTCATGGGTTTCCTTGAGTTGTTCGGCTGTTATCATTTTGCAGGGTTGTGGTTATGTTTTTGGGCGTAAAGTTACAAAAAAATGCGCACATGCGTGGGGCGGCCTGCGGGCTTAATGCGCCTCGAGCCAGTTGTCGCCCCAGCCGCAGTCGGCCCGGAGGGGCACTTTCAGCGGGCAGGCCCGTTCCATCTCCTCGATGACGATGCGCTCTACCTGTTCGCGCTCCTCGGGAACGACGGAAAAGTTAAGTTCGTCGTGCACCTGCAGTATCATCTTGGAGCGCAGCTGCTCGGTCCTGAAGCGCCGCTCGATGGCAATCATGGCCACCTTGATGATGTCGGCCGCCGTGCCCTGTATGGGGGCATTGATGGCGTTGCGCTCGGCATAGCCGCGCACTACGGCGTTGCGCGAATTGATGTCGGGCAGGTAGCGGCGGCGCCCGAAGAGGGTTTCGATGTAGCCGCGCTGGCGGGCGTCGTCAATGCTCTGGTCCATGTAGCGCTTCACGGCGGGGTAGGTCTGGAAATAGCTGTCGATGAGCTGGCGCGCCTCGGTGCGGCTCACTTCCATGCGCTCGGCCAGACCGAAGGCCGAGATGCCGTAGATGATGCCGAAGTTGGCCGTCTTGGCCTTGCGGCGCTCGTCGCGTGTTACTTCCTCGAGCGGTTTCTTGAACACCTTGGCAGCCGTGGCGGCGTGGATGTCCTCGCCCTGCCGGAAGGCCTCAATCAGTGCTTCGTCGCCGCTCAGGTGCGCCATGATGCGCAGCTCAATCTGCGAGTAGTCGGCCGAGAAGAAAAGGCAGCCGGGCTCGGGCACGAAGGCCTTGCGGATTTCGCGTCCGTCGTCGCCGCGCACCGGAATGTTCTGCAGGTTGGGGTTGCTCGATGAGAGGCGGCCCGTAGCCGTCACGGCCTGGTTGAAGGAGGTATGGATGTGGCCCGTGTCGGGGTTGATGAGTTTGGGCAGGGCTTCGATGTAGGTGCTCAGCAGTTTCTTCAGTCCTCGGTGGGCCAGGATTTTCTCCACAATGGGGTGGTTCTGGCGCAGGCTCTCGAGCACCTCTTCCGACGTGACGTACTGGCCTGTCTTGGTTTTTTTGGCCTTTTCCGTAATTTTCAGCTCGTCAAACAGCACTTCGCCCACCTGCCGCGGCGAGGTGAGCATGAACGGGTGGCCGCTCAGGTTGAAGATTTCGTCTTCCAGCTGCTGCATGCGCTGTGTAAAGTGGCGTTCGGTTTCGGCCAGCGTGTCGGTGTTCAGACATACGCCGTTGCGTTCCATGTGGGCCAGCACCGGCATGAGCGGCATCTCGATGTCGTAGAGCAGGCTGTGGGCGCCGGCCTTTTCTACCTCGTCGGACAGCACGCGCTTCAGGCGCAGAGTGACGTCGGCATCCTCGCAGGCATATTCATAAACCTGTGCGGGCGCGAGGTCGGCCATGTTCTTCTGTTTGCGTCCCTTGGGGCCGATGAGTTCCTCAATGTGGATGGTCTGGTAGTGCAGGTAGATTTCGGCCAGGTAGTCCATGTTGTGGCGCAGCTCGGGCTGCAGCACGTAGTGGGCCAGCATCGTGTCGAACATCGGGCCGGAAAGACGGATGCCGTAAGCGGCCAGCATGTTGAGGTCGTACTTGATGTTCTGGCCGATTTTCAGAATTTTGGGGTCCTCGTAGGCCGGTTTAAGAATCTGAAGAATTTTTAAGGCTTCTTCACGTTCGGGAGGAATGGGCACGTAGTACGCCTCAAATTCGCGGCACGCAAAGCTCAAACCCACCAGTCGGGCCGTCATGACGTCGAGTCCGGTGGTTTCGGTGTCCAGACAAAATTCTTCAGTTGTCAATAATTTGTCACAAAGTTTCTGTATATCTTCCTCACGTTCAACGAGATGGTATTCATGCGGCACGGTTTTAAGATTTTCAAGAGCCGTTTCGTTTTCGCTTTCCTGATCAGCCGATGGCTCTGCGCCGAACAAATTGCCCATCACCGGTTCCTGCTTTTGCACAAGTCCGTGGTTTTTGAGCACACGGTCGAGAAGGGTACGAAATTCGAGCTCTTCAAAAATTTCCTGCAGCTGCTTGACGTCGGGGGTGGTGAGTTTCATCTGCTCAAAGTCGGCGGTGATGGGGACGTCGGTCTTGATGGTGGCCAGAAAACGTGAAAAGCGGATTTGTTCGGCGTTTTCCTCTACTTTTCGTTTCATGGCGCCTTTCAGCTCGTCGGTGCGGCTGAGCAGCTGCTCGATGGAGCCGAACTGACCGATGAGCTTGACGGCCGTCTTTTCGCCCACGCCGGGACAGCCCGGAATGTTGTCGGCCGTGTCGCCCATGAGGCCGAGCAGGTCAATCACCTGTTCGGGCGACTCCAGCGAGTATTTGGCCTTTACCTCCTCGGGGCCGAGCTTTTCGAGCGCCCCACCGCCGCGTGCCGGGCGACACATGGTGATGTGCGGCGCCACGAGTTGGGCGTAGTCCTTGTCGGGCGTCATCATGTAGGCGTCGAGTCCGGCGGCGGCAGCCTGGCGGGCCACGGTGCCGATGACGTCGTCGGCCTCGTAGCCGCTAACCTCGAGAATGGGGATGCGGTAGGCCTGAATAATCTGTTTGATGACGGGTACCGACAGCTTGATGTCCTCCGGCGTGGCTTCACGCTGGGCCTTGTAGGCCGGGTAGGCCTCGTGGCGGAACGTGGGGCCGCTGGGGTCGAAGGCTACGGCCAGATAGTCGGGCTTTTCCTTGCGGATAACTTCTTCCAACGTATTGACAAAGCCCATGATGGCCGACGTGTTGCGGCCTTTGGAGTTTATGCGCGGAGCACTGATAAAGGCATAGTAAGCCCGGTAGATCAGCGCATAGGCATCGAGTAGAAATATCTTTTTCATGTCTGTGATTGTCAGTTTGCGATGCTGCAGCCTGCAGCGGAGCACTGATTTTACTTGTAAAAATACGGAAAATAAATGATATACTTGTGATTAATTCGTACTTTTGCATCTAAATAGAATAATGAGTCATGGACATCCTTTCAGATATCAGACAACCCATAGCCCCGGAGCTGGAACAGTATCGCCGGCTCTTTGACCAGACCCTTACGCACCCCGACGCGCTGCTTCACAGCGTACTCGAACACATCCGCTCGCGCCACGGAAAGATGATGCGCCCCATGCTGGTGCTGCTCGTGGCCAAGGGGCTGGGCGGCATTAACGATACGGCCCTGCGTGCCGCCGTTACGCTGGAGCTGCTGCACACGGCCAGCCTGGTTCACGACGACGTGGTGGACGAGAGCAACGAGCGGCGCGGACAGCTCTCAGTCAATGCCGAGTACGACAACAAGGTAGCCGTGCTGGTGGGCGACTATCTGCTTTCGGAGTCGCTTTTGCAGGCTTCCATGACCGGCAAGCTGCAAATGGTGGAGATTATCGCCAATCTGGGCAAGACCCTTTCGGAGGGTGAAATATTCCAGCTGTCCAACATCCAGAGCGAGCAAATCAGCGAGCAGGCTTATTTCCGCATCATCCGCCAGAAGACGGCCGCCCTGTTTGCCGCCTGCGCCCATCTGGGAGCCATTGCCGCCGACGCTGCTCCCGAGCAGCAGGAACAGGCCCGCAGGCTGGGGGAGATAGTGGGCATCTGTTTCCAGATTCGTGACGATATATTCGACTATTTCGACCGCAACGTGGGCAAACCCACCGGGGCCGACATGCTGGAGGGCAAACTGACCCTGCCGGCCATCTATGCCCTGAGCGCCTGCGGCGGTGAGCACGAAATGCAGCTGGCCCGCCGCGTGAAGGAAGGCAGCGCTACGGCTGCCGACGTGCAGGCGCTGGTGGCGTGCAGGCGCTGGTGGACTTCAGCAAGCGCCACGGGGGCATTGACTATGCCGAGAGCGTGATGGACAACTACCTGCAGCAGGGCCTGGAGCTTGTCGACCGGTATGCCGACGAGGAGGTGCGCCGCGCCCTGCGCCAGTATCTGAAATTCGTGGTCAAGCGCGATATATAAAGCCTGGCGCCGCTGTGGCGCAGGTTGAATGGACGGAGACGTTACACTCAGGCCTC
>FR903631.1:44989-90222 GCA_000438115.1 Prevotella sp. CAG:617
AACGGGGTCGGACCTTGTACTGACAAAGTCCGCCCCTGTTCAAAACGGCCTCCCGCCTTGTTCCGGAAAGCCCCGCGGCGGGGGAATCAGGCCGTAAGGAGCGGTCAGAACGCGTTGACCGTTTCGCCCAGCAGCTCCGAAGCCAGATTGTTGGCCAGGCGGCTGGCGCCGATGCGGAACAGGCCGTGGTCGGTCCATTCCTTGCCCAGCACCTCGCGGGCTATGGTGTAGTAGGTCAGGGCGTCGTCCACGGTGGCAATGCCGCCGGCGGCCTTGAAGCCGATGCGGTCGCCTGTGAGCTGGAAATATTCCAGAATGGTGCGACACATTACGTAGGCCGCTTTGGGCGTGGCAGCGGGGCAGATTTTGCCCGTAGAAGTCTTGATGAAATCGGCTCCCGAGTAGATGGCCATGATGGCAGCCTTCTTGATGTTGGCGGCGGTATCGAGCGCACCGGTTTCCAGAATCACCTTGAGGCGGGCCTGGCCGGCGGCCTCGCGGATTTCGTGAATCTCGTCGTACACGGTTTCGTAGTCCTCGCTCAGGAAGGCGCCTACGGGCAACACGCAGTCCACCTCGGTGGCGCCGTCCATGACGGCCAGACCGGTCTCGGCCGTCTTGATTTCCAGAAACGTCTGGCTGGCCGGAAATCCGCCCACTACGCATACGTTTTCCATGCCTTCCACCTCGAGCGAGGTAGACAGCAGTTTGGCATAGCGCGGATAGACACACAGGCCGGCCATGTGGGGCAGGTTGGGGTGGGCGTCGGAAAAGTCGTTGACCTTTTCAATCCATTTCAGAATGCTCTCGGCGCTGTCGGTCACCTTGAGCGAGGTCAGTTCGAGCGAACTGAAAATGCGGCTCAGGTGTTCCGGCGTGCGGTATTTTTCGAGGTTCTTTTCGCAGAGGTTCTTGACCTCTTCTTCCACGATTTCATCGTGCAGATGGAGGTCGAACTTGGCAAAAGCCTCTTTAAACATGTCGTGATAGGGGGTGTTTTGCGCCTCGTGGTCGTGGTCGCAGTGGCAATGTTCGGTAGTCATTCTCTATGCGTTGTTTTAGGAATTGTTTTGCAGTTTCGGGTTGTTCAGGTGGCGCGTGGCGTCGCGGCTGGTCTTCTTTTCCAGGTTGCGGCGGAAGGCTTCGGTCAGGTCCACGCCCGTCTGGTTGGCCAGGCAGAGCAGTACCCAGAGCACGTCGGCCATCTCGTCCGAGGGGTCCTGGCGCTCGCCGGCCTTGAATGACTGGTCGCCGTAGCGGCGGGCCATGATGCGGGCCAGCTCGCCCACCTCTTCGGTCAGGCAGGCCATGTTGGTCAGTTCGCTGAAATAGCGCACGCCGTAGGTGCGTATCCATTCGTCAACGGTTTGCTGTGCCTGAGCCAGTGTGAGTGATTCTTCAGCCATATTCTTGGGGATTAGGGGATGTTTTCTTATTCTTTGTTCTTGGTGTCCATACAAATGGTTACGGGACCGTCGTTAAGCAGTTCCACCTTCATGTCGGCACCGAATTCACCCGTGCCTACGGGTTGCCCCAGCGCCTCGCTGAGCCGTTGGCAGAAGGTTTCGTACAGCGGTATGGCCGTGGCGTGACCGGCCGCGCGGATATAGCTCGGGCGGTTGCCTTTTTTGTAGCTGGCCATCAGCGTAAACTGGCTTACCACAAGGGCCTCGCCGCCCACGTCCGTAACGGAGCGGTTCATAACGCCCGCTTCGGACTCAAAGATGAGAAGCTGTCTCAAAGATGCGCAGCTGGCTGATTTTGCGCACCAGCCAGTCGATGTCGTCGGCAGTGTCGGCCTCTTCAATGCCCAGCAGGATGAGCAGGCCGCGGCCAATGGACGACTTGACCTGCCCATTGATGCTGACGGATGCGTGTTGTACGCGTTGGATTACAACTCTCATGATTGATCAATGTCTTTTTTTTAAGGAAACATGTCCGACTGCAGTCACACCGACAGCAGCCGGCAGTAGTGCAAAGGTAGCCAATTTTTTTGTTATTCGGCCGTTGCGGCGTGCAGCAATTCGTAGAGCCGGGCTCCTCTTTTTTCGCCCAGCAGCGCCTTGAAATCGCTCTCTTCGGCTGCCTTGATGCGTTTGACGCTGCCGAAGTGTCGGAGCAGGCGGCTCTTTGTGGCCGGCCCGATGCCTTTAATCTGGTCGAGCTCTGAAGCCGTCTGGCGCGCGCTGCGCTTGTCGCGGTGGAAACTGATGGCAAAGCGGTGCACCTCGTCCTGCATGTGCGTGAGCAGCTTGAAAAGCTCGCTGTCGGGCTTTAATCCTACGGTTCGGGGCGGCGTGCCGAAAAGCAGTTCGCGCGTGCGGTGACGGCTGTCCTTGGCCAGGCCGGCAATGGGAATGTCCAGGCCCAGCTGGCCTTCGGTAATCTGGCGGATAACGTTCATCTGCCCCTCGCCGCCATCGGCAATAATCAGGTCGGGCAGGCGGCCGCCCTCTTCCTGCAGACGGCTGTAGCGCCGGAACACCACCTCGCGCATGGAGGCATAGTCGTCGGGACCGTTGTGAAGGATATATTTGCGGTAGGCCTTCTTGCAGGGTTTGAGGCGCTCAAATACTACACAGGCCGCCACTGCATCGGAACCCTGGATATGGGAGTTGTCGAACAGCTCAATCTGCAGCGGCAGGCGCGGCAGGCCCAGGTCTTGCTGTATTTCCTTCATAAGACGCACCGATTTCTGCTCCGGATTGAGCTTTTCGGCCTGTTTCAGGCGGTCAAAGCGGTATTGCTTGACGTTCATGAGCGAAAGTTCCAGCAGTTTTCGCTTTTCGCCGCGTTGCGGAATGTTTACTTCTACGTTCGACAGGGGCAGCTCTATCGGGAAGGGTACAAGAATTTCGTGGGCCCGGCTGCCGTAGCGCGTGCGCATTTCCGTAATGCCCATTACGAGCAGTTCTTCGGCGGTTTCTTCCAGTTTTTTGCGGTATTCAAACGTAAAAGCCTGGTTGATGCATCCGTCTTTGACGTGGAGATAATTAATGTAGGCCACGCTTTCTTCGGCTTCAATGCTGAATACGTCAATGTTCGTAAGCTGCGATGATACGATTTCGCTCTTGGCGCGGAAGTTTTCTATCAAATCAAGCTGCTGTTTGATAACCTGAGCTTCTTCAAACTTCAGGGCTTCGGCTTTGGCCATCATTTCTTCCCGCAGGTTGCGGGCCAGCTCTGTGGTGTTGCCTTTCAGAATTTCGCGGCAGGCCGCAATGTTTTTCTGGTAATCTTCGCGGCTCTGGTGCCCTTCGCAAGGTCCCTGGCAGTTATGGATGTGATAGTCCAGACATACCTTGAATCGTCCCGCCTCAATGCCCGGTTTGGTCAGAGGCAGGCGGCACGAGCGCGGATGATAGAGCTTTTTGCAGAGGTCGAGCAGCGCATACATGGTGGGCACGTGGCTGTAAGGGCCGTAATACGTGGCTCCGCGCAGGCTGCGCTGCCTCACTTTGAAAATGCGGGGAAATTCTTCGTTGGTGATGGCTATGGAAGGGTAGGTTTTGTCGTCTTTCAGCAGCACGTTGTAGCGTGGCTTGTAGCGCTTGATCAGATTGTTTTCAAGCAGCAGGGCGTCTTCTTCCGTTTTTACAACAATATATTTGATATCCATGATTTTGGATACCAGCAGGCGGGTCTTGTTGCTCTGCTGCTCCTTGTTGAAGTAGGAGCTGACGCGCCGCTTCAGGTTTTTGGCCTTGCCTACATATATAATAGTGCCTTTTTCGTCAAGGTACTGGTAAGATCCGGGCGACTCCGGCAGATTGTGTACAATCCCCATGAGTCGCTCCAGTCGCGCGTCGTTTTCTGTTTTTTTCATTCTTCAATGGTCAGTAAGGTAGTGAGGTCGTTCCCGGCCAAGGCTTCGCGTCCCTGCAGCCCTTCCATGCGAAGTTCAATCAGGAAGTTGACGTAAATCTTCCGGGGCTGGAACTTCTTGACCAGTTCAATGGCTGCTACCATGGAGCCGCCCGTAGCCAGCAGGTCGTCGTGAATTAGTACAACGTCGTCGGAGCTGAGCGCGTCCTTCTGCATCTCTACTTTATCAATGCCGTATTCTTTTTGATAGGATACGGTATATACTTCGCCGGGCAACTTATTCCGTTTTCGGCACATGACGAATCCTATGCCCAGCCTTGCGGCCAGCATGGCGCCCATGACGAATCCGCGCGACTCGATGCCTACAATTTTTGTAATGCCTTTGTCTTGATAGAGGCGCACCAGCTCATCAAGCATTTCCTGATGGCAATCCGGATTTTTGAAAAGGGTGGAAACATCCTTGAACTGTATACCCGGTTTTGGGAAGTCGGGAATGTTTCGTAAATTCTGTAGTAACAATTTTGAATTCATAAGAAGCTAATTTTAAGAGGTTTTGAGGGTGTTTGTTTCACGTGGAACGCAAAGTGCTTATCGTCCCATCAGAATGAGCAATACGCTGATGTCGCTGGGCGATACGCCGGGGATTCGGCTGGCCTGAGCCAGGGTCTCAGGATCAATTTTGGTGAGCTTTTGTCGGGCCTCAGTAGAAAGTTGCGTGATTTCTGCGTAATTAAAGTGGTCTTTAATGATGATAGACTCCAGACGCTTCATTTTTTCAGCTTGCTCACGTTCCCGAACAATATAGCCGCTGTATTTGATTTCTATTTCGGCTGCCTCGATGATTTCATCGGAATCTGTTTGAACAGATTTCAATAAAGTGTTGAGGGCGGGTATCTTGTGACGAATTCCCTGAAGTGAAATTTGAGGACGATTGATTAAGGCGGAGAGTTTACATCCGATGGTCATGGGAGAGGAACCGACTTCTTCCAAATAATCGTTGATGTATTTGGGCTTGATGTTTTTTGTCTGGCAGAATTGGATGATTTCATCGATTTTCTGCTTCTTATATTCAAAGCGCGCCCAGCGCTCGTCGTTGATTAATCCGAGACGTCTTCCTATTGGCGTGAGACGAATGTCGGCATTATCCTGACGTAAAAGAATGCGGTGTTCGGCGCGCGAGGTAAACATACGGTAGGGCTCGTCAACGCCTTTCGTTACCAAATCGTCGATGAGTACGCCAATATAGGCTTCGTCGCGATGGAGTGTGAGCGGAGTGCTGCCGCTGCATTTCAGGGCTGCATTGATTCCGGCTACCAGACCCTGGCCGGCGGCTTCCTCATATCCTGTGGTTCCATTGACCTGTCCGGCGAAGAACAGTCCGTCAACTTTTTTCGATTCCAACGAATGTCTTAATTGTGTAGGGTCGAAGAAATCGTACTCGATGGCGTAGCCCGGACGATAGACTACGACGTCGCGGAAACAAGGCATCTGCCGCAGGGCTTCAATCTGGATATTCATCGGTAAACTCGAGGAGAATCCGTTCAGGTACATCTCGTTGGTATCGATGCCTTCGGGTTCCAGGAAGAGCGGATGCTGCTCGCGGTCGGGGAAGGTGACCAACTTGGTTTCGATGCTCGGGCAGTAGCGCGGGCCGATACTTTGAATCTGGCCGTTGTAGAGCGGTGAATCCGGCAATCCGCTGCGCAGGATTTCGTGGACCTTGGAATTGGTGTTGCACGTCCAGCACGGCAGTTGCGGCAATATCCGCTGGGGAGAGGCGTAGGAAAAGCGGTGATAGTCGGTTTCACCGGGTTGTTTTTCCATTTCTTCAAAGTGTACCGATCGGGCGTCGATGCGGACGGGCGTTCCGGTTTTCATGCGGGCCGACTCAATGCCCAAACTTTCGATGGAACGGGTCAGGAACGTGCTGGCCGGTTCGGAGCATCGGCCGCCCTGAACCTTTTTGCGTCCGATGTGCATCAGTCCGTTGAGGAAGGTGCCGGCCGTGATGACTACGCTGCGGGCGTTGAACTGTGCGCCCCATACGGTGCGAACGCCGGATATATGGCCCTGCTCGGTGAGCAGCTCGGCCACCTCGTCCTGCCAGATGTTCAGGTTGGGGGTGTTTTCCAAAATCTTGCGCCATTCCTGGATGAAGCGCATGCGGTCGCACTGGGCGCGCGGGCTCCACATGGCCGGTCCTTTGGAGCGGTTGAGCATGCGGAACTGGATGGAGGCGCGGTCGGTGACCAGGCCCGTGAATCCGCCCAGCGCATCGATTTCGCGAACAATCTGGCCCTTGGCAATGCCGCCGATGGCGGGGTTGCAGCTCATTTGGGCAATTTTGTTCATATCCATCGTGATGAGGCAGGTTTTTGCACCCATGCCGGCTGCTGCCGCTGCTGCCTCGCAACCGGCGTGACCGGCTCCGACGACCACCACATCGTAATTGAATACAGTATTCATATCGGTTTGTTGTTTTTTTTGATTTGTTTCCTTGTTGCAAAGATACAGAATTCGCCCGCAGTTCCCAAATGAAAACTGCGGGCGAATGTGGTTTGTCTGTCATGGGGCAGCAGGGGCCGTGTGCGGGTGCGGTCAGCACGATTGGAGCTTCTGCTCCAGTTCCTCCAGCGTATCGACGCGTTGCAGCCATTCCATTGTGGCGGCGCTCAGGAAGCCTTCGCGCTGCATCTGCCCGAACACCTGCCAGAGCGGGTCCCAGAAATGGTTAATGTTGAGCGCGTACACCTTTTGCCGGGCCGTGCCGATGGTGTCGGCTGCGGCAGCGGTGAGCATTTCGTCGAGCGTACCTACGCCGCCGGGCAGGGCTACGAGCACGTCGGCCTCACGCATCATGATGGCCTTGCGGTCGGCCAGGTCGGCGGAGTAGATTGTGACGTCGCAATGCGGGCTTTCCATTCCGCGCTGGCGCACGATGTCGGGCACTACGCCAATCACGCGTCCGCCGTGCTGCTTGACGGTGGCGGCCAGCAGTTCCATCATGCCGGCTTTCGAGCCGCCGTAGACCAGTGTCAGTTTCTGCTGCCCGATCCATTGTCCCAGCGCCTTGACGGCTTCTGCGTAAACGGGCGCAATGTCCTGGCGCGAGGAGAGAAACACGCCGATGCTCTTGACGTTCATGGCGCGGAATTATTTAACGGCGATACATTCGATTTCCACGCGGGCACCCTTGGGCAGGGTCTTTACGGCCATGGCCGAGCGGGCCGGAGCCACGCCTTCGAAGAAGGTGGCGTAGACCTCGTTCATTTCGGCAAAGTCGTTGATGTCGGCCAGGAAGACGGTGGTCTTGACGATGTGCTGCATGGTCAGGCCCTCTTCGGCCAGGATGTTCTTGATGTTGGTCAGTGAGCGGTGGGTGAGTTCCTTGATGCCGCCCGGTACGAATTCGCCCGTGGCCGGGTCAACGGGGAGCTGGCCGGATACGAATACCATACCGTTTGCTTCAACTGCCTGGCTGTAGGGGCCGATGGCGGCCGGAGCCTTTGAGGTTTCAATACGTTTTTTCATGATTCTGTGTTTTTATTAAAAATTAAAATGAGCGTCTTCCTGTTTGACGGCCGGCCCGGGTGTGAAGGGCCGGGGCACGGTCTTATGCAAATTTCGTGATAAAATTCGGGATATGCAATTTTTTCCGGCATAAGAAAACGGAGGCTCATTTCCGGGCCGCCGAAAAATTTTCAGGTCGGACCTTGGACGAAACAGGCGGCTTGGAGTTTTTTTCCGGCGGCGGGGCGGGGCAGGTTTTTGCGGCAGCAAGGCTGGGCCGTACTGATTGAATTTCGTAATTTTGCAGCATGATGAAAAAGGACCTGAACCCATCGCCACAGAGCGAGTTTCAAACCGCCACGCTGCCCAACGGGCTGCGCGTGATTTACCATCCGCTGCCCACGCGGGTGGCGTATTGCGGATACGTGGTGTGTGCCGGCACACGCCACGAGGAGGCTGCCGACAGCGGCATGGCTCATTTTATAGAACACATGACTTTTAAGGGTACGCACCGCCGGCGTGCCTGCCACATCACCAACGGGCTGGAGCGCGTAGGCGGCGACTTGAACGCCTATACCACCAAGCAGGAGACCGTATATTATGCCGCCGTGATGCGCGAAGACTTTGCGCGGGCCGTCGATTTGCTTACCGACGTCGTCTTTCACAGCACTTACCCGCAGCATGAGATTGACCGCGAGGTGGAGGTGATTTGCGATGAAATCGACAGCTACAAGGACTCGCCGGCCGAACTGATTTTCGATGAATTCGAGGGTCGTCTCTTTCGGGGGCACGGCCTGGGGCGCGACATTCTGGGCAGCCCCGAACGGCTGCGCACTTACACGACGGCCGACGCCCTGCGCTTTACGCAGCGCTACTACCGGCCGGCCAACTGCGTGTTCTACGCCTGCGGCCAGCTGGACTTTGCCCGCGTGTTGCGCCTGCTGCAGAAGTCGCAGGAAGGACTGACCGCTGATGCCCTGCCGGCCGCTGCCGGGGAGCTGCCGCCCGTGGAGCCGTTTGAGCAGGTGGTGCACAAACCCATCCATCAGGCCCACGTGCTGCTGGGCAACCGCACGTTTGGCGGAGCCGACCCGCGGCGCTATGCCCTGTTTCTGCTCAACAACCTGCTGGGCGGGCCGGGCATGAACTCGCGCCTGAATGTGGCGCTGCGCGAGCGGGCCGGCCTGGTTTATACGGTGGAGACCTCGCTGGGCACGTATCCCGACACGGGCTCGTGGAACCTGTACTTCGGGTGCGACCCGCACGACGTCGGCCGCTGCCTGCGCATCGTGCGCCGCGAGCTGGGACGCCTGGTGCAGCAGCCCCTGACGCCGGCTCAGCTGCAGGCCGCCCGCAAGCAGCTCAAAGGGCAGGTAGGCATCAGCCGTGACAATTTTGAGAGCTATTCCCTGGGCATGGCCCGAACCTATGCCCACTATCATACCACCAACGATTTGGCGCGGCTGTACGCCGGGCTCGACGCCGTGCAGCCGGAGGACGTGCAGCAGGTGGCCGCCGAATTTTTCCATCCCGACAAACTGAATACCCTGATATATGAACCTTGACAGCCCGGCGCATCCGCTGCGCCTGTTCCGCTACTGCCCCGCGTGCGGCAGTGCCCGTTTCCGCGAACACGACTTCAAGTCGAAACGTTGCGATGACTGCGGCTTTACCTATTATCACAACGCCTCGGCCGCTACGGTGGCGGTGGTCATTGACGGCGCGCAGCGCCTGCTCGTGGCGCGGCGGGCGCTCAATCCTGCGGCCGGCACGCTCGATTTGCCCGGCGGTTTTGTGGATGCCGGCGAAACGCTCGAGGCCTGCCTGCAGCGCGAGTTGGTGGAGGAAACCGGTGTGGCTTTCCCGCTGGAGCGCTACCTGTTTTCGCTGCCCAACACTTATCCTTATTCGGGCTTCGAGGTGCATACCACCGATGCGTTCTTTCTCTGTCGTGCCGACGGGCAATGCGTGCAAGCTGCCGACGACGTGGCCGCCCTGCAGTGGGTGCCGCTCCGGTCGGTGCAGGCTGAAGCCTTCGGGCTCAGTTCGGTGCGTGCTGGGGTGGAGCGCCTGCTCCGGCTGTATGCCGACGGGCGTTTGATTTGAAGCGCGCCGCGTGTGTTCTAAAAATTGTTTAAAACGGTCGTGCGCCATTTGGCCCGTACGGCCGTTTATCGTATCTTTGAATTCAGAAGACCTGTGCGGATGCGGCCTGTGTCGTGCACTGCGGAGGTCAAAGCAAAAACTTTTTGTAAATCGATTGATTATGGCAACAGTAACATTTCAGGGTCAGCCCGTCACCCTCTCGGGTGAGCTCCCTCAGGTAGGTCAGCCGGCTCCGCGTTTCGGTGGCGTGCGCGGCGACCTCAGTGTAGCCCATTTGCCCGACTTCCTGGGCAAACGGGTAGTGATTAACTTCTTCCCAAGTCTCGACACGCCGGTTTGTGCCGCTTCCGTGCGTCGCTTTAACCAGGCAGCTGCCGGATTGGACAATACGGTGGTGCTTTGCGTATCCAAGGACCTTCCGTTTGCGCAGAGCCGCTTCTGTACTACCGAGGGCATTGACAACGTGATTGCCCTTTCCAGCTTCCGCTGTCATTGCCTGGCCGAGAAATACGGTATTGAAATTACCGACGGTCCGCTCCGCGGGCTTTTGGCCCGTGCCGTAGTGGTGGTTGACGAGCAGGGAAATATTGTTTATGAAGAACTGGTGGACGAAATTACCCACGAACCCGATTACGAAAAGGCGCTGGCAGCCCTGAAGTAAATTTGGTTTCCTCTTGTTGCGCGCTGTGGGTGCGTAGCAAAAGGTTATGATGATGATAATAACCGCCGCTCCGGGCGGCAACCCTCTTCCGTAAAGAAAGTGAAGGAATGGTTGCTGCCCGGAGCGGCGTCGTTTGTGCGGGGTGGTGCATTTCTGCGTCGTGTGCCGGAGTTGTTTTAAGGCCGTTGGCGGACATAAAACACTCGTCGCGTCCATGTGGCGCGACGAGTGTATGAACGGCCTGTAAGGCGCTTAAAATGCGTTTTCAGTCAATTACGGTGCCGCGGTCTTCTCCCAGCAGGTCAGCCCGGGTGATGATGACGCGCTTTACGCCGGCCTCCACGGCTTGCAGGCTGTTTTGGATTTTAGGTATCATTCCGCCCGATATGATGCCGTCGGCCACGAGTGCCTCGAACGAGGCTGCGTTGATGTGACTGATGACCGAAGCTTCGTCTTTGGGCGTGCGCAGTACGCCGGCGTGCTCAAAGCAGTAGACCAGCGTCACCTCGTAGTGCGGGGCCAGGGCTTTGGCCGTTTCGCCGGCAATGGTATCGGCGTTGGTGTTGAGCAACTGTCCCTGACCGTCGTGCGTGAGCGGGGCCATGACGGGGGTGATGCCCCGGCTGATGAGGCTGCACAGTGCGTCGGCACTGACGCGGTCGACATCGCCCACAAAACCAAAGTCAATGGGGTTGGGGGCGCGGCGGTGTGAGCGGATTACGTCCATGTCGGCGCCCGTCAGTCCCAGGGCCTGTATGCCGCGGCTTTGCAGGGCGGCCACCACGTGCTTGTTGACCAGTCCGCCGTAGACCATCGTTACGATGCTCAGCATGTCGGCGTCGGTAATGCGCCGGCCGTCCACCATCTGTGTCTCAATGCCCATGCGGGTAGCCAGGTCGGTAGCGGTGCGTCCGCCGCCGTGTACCAGTACCTTGGGTCCGCCGATGGCGGCAAAGCTGTCGAGCAGCTGCTGGAGCGAGGCTTCGTTTTCTACGATTTTCCCGCCTACTTTTACAACGGTTAGCTTATCCATGATGCGAGGGGGTGTTTATACCAGTGCGCGTACAATCTCTTCGGGGTCGCCCGGAAGGAGGTCGATGACGGGCACTTCAATCATGGTGTAGCAGCCCGGTTGCTGCTTCATTGAGGCGCGGGCTACGCATACCAGTACCTGACCCGTAAGGGCCGGGTTGTTGATGTGCATGTTGAATTCGAACAGCTGGTTCTGTGTCTTGCCGGACACGCCCTTGCGGGTCAGGTTGACGCCATGGCCCATGTCGAGCAGGTCGTCAACGCAAGGCACCTCAACCACGTGCGTCTCGTCGTGTACGAAGTAGGGATCGGCCTTGATGGCGGCGGCTACGGTCTGGAAGTCGTGACCTTCTTCCACTTCAATATATACCATGCGGCGGTGAATGCCGGTGCCGGTGGGGATGGTCATCGACAGGGCGGCCTTTACGCCGTCAATGGCTTTTACGGCTACGGTGTGGCCCATGCTCATGCCGGGGCCGAAGTTGGTGTAGCTGATGCCCTTGGGGGCCAGTGCCTGCATCAGGGTGCGCACGATGGAGTCGCTTCCCGGATCCCATCCGGCCGAGATGATGGCTACGGCCTTGTGCTCGCGGGCGGTTTCGCCCAGGCTGCGGCGCAGGTCGGCAATCTGCGTGTGGATGTCAAAGCTGTCCACGGTGTTGATGCCCAGCGAGAGGATATCCTTGGCGTAGGCCTCTACGCTTCGGGTGGGGGTGGCCAGGATGGCTACGTCAACGTCTTTCAGTTCGCGTATGTCTTTTACCACGTCGTATTTCTGCAGTTCTTCAGGGCAGTTCTCTGCGCCATGACGGCGCACAATTCCGGCTACTTCAAAGTCATCGGCTGCTTCAAGCGCCTGGAGGGCGTAGTGTCCGATGTTGCCGTATCCCACTACGGCGGCTCTAATCTTCTTCATAAACAATTTGGAATTTTTTCAAGGTTTTCAGATTTGATTTGTCTGTCAGGCCGGCCTGCTGCAGCACGTGGGGGAGCTGTGGCCGGCACAGCCTGTACCAAAGGCAAAGATACGCAGAATTTTTTGAAAAAACTTTCTCACTTTGCCTAAACCTCGTTGTGCCGGGTGTATTTTGAGTCGTGTGTGCCGGCGAGGAAGTGTAGCGGCTTTGTAACGGATGTGTCATGCTTTTGTCATTTCGTGAACTTACCTTTGCACATGTCAAACAGAAAGCAATTAAGAAAATGATGTGGGGAACCAATAATTTTTCGGGCGACGGCTATTTGCACGTGGAGCCCACGGACGAAGGTTTTTACATGGCCTGGGCCGGCGATGGTTTCGACCTGACCGCCTTTGGCACTACCGAGGAAGAGGCCATGGGGGCCCTTGAAGAGAAAATTGACGACTGCCACCGCATGCTTTACGGCGCTGAAGAGGCCTGGTAGGCTTGTGCAGGGGTATGACGGCTGAAGATAAAAAAAGCGGAGAAGGTTAGGTTTATTTTTTTACATTCCATATACTCAAAGAGCAGATTTTTTCCTTTATCAGCAAACAGTTTCTCCGATTTTGGTGCCCTTGCAACGGCAAGGGCTTTTTTATGTCGGAATGGCTTTACCCTTTTTGTTTTTTCTGTGCGGATGAGGAAGGAGCATAAATCTGCGTACAGCCGGCGTTCGGGTCTGTCGTTAGGGCAGTAAGGGCGTCGGTTTGTTTTTCTGCGTGACGCGGGGGAAAGGAAACAAACATCCGATGTTTTTGCGTCGGCTCGTCCGTACGCTCACATGCGGGCGGATGACCGTGTGGCTGAGGCGGCCCAAAAAGGTCCCGCCTGAGATTTTTTTCCTGCCGGGAAAGTTTTTTTAGCTCCCGGCTTGTTTTTCCGGCAAGCCACCCCTGTTGGGCAGCGCGGCCGGAAGGGGGAAACCGGGTGCAGAAAAAAAGCCGTGGAGCAGTGCGGCCGGTCGGGGGGGAGGGAGAGTGACACGGCGCGCAGCGCTCCACGGCAAAATGGTTGGCAGGCGTATGGCCCGCCGCTTTATGGGAGGTTATTTCAGATAATCGTCAAAATAACGGGTGATGCGTTCGTGCAGGTGCACCATGTCCTTGCCCATCATGTTGTGGCCGTCGCCCGGATAGACAAAGTAGTCGGGCTGCGTTCCGGCGTCCTCGCAGGCGCGCAGGAACGAGAGGCTGTGCTGCATGACGCAGGTGGGGTCGTTGTAGCCCACGATAATCTGGAGGCGGCCCTTCAGGTTGCCGGCCTTGTTGAGCAGGCTGCAGTTCTTGTAACCCTCGGGGTTGCTCTGCGGCGTATCCATGTAGCGCTCGCCGTACATTACCTCGTAGAATTTCCAGTCGATGACGGGACCGCCGGCCACGCCTACCTTGAACACGTCGGGGTAGGTCAGCATGAGGTTGGTGGTCATGA
Source organism: Prevotella sp. CAG:617 (assembly GCA_000438115.1). Lineage (GTDB taxonomy): Bacteria > Bacteroidota > Bacteroidia > Bacteroidales > Bacteroidaceae > Alloprevotella. Next base: position 58,508 of record FR903631.1, read on the forward strand.
ATCCGCCGAACGACCATCCGTGAACGCCCATCCGGTCGGCATCCACGTAGGGCAGGCTCTTGAGGAATTCCACGCCGCGCATCTGGTCCTTCATCTCCTCCTCGCCCAGGTGGCGGAAGGTAACGTTTTCAAACGCCAGGCCGCGCTCGCTGCTGCCGCGGTTGTCGAGGATGAAGAGCAGGTATCCGCGCTGGGCCATGTAGATTTCCCAGCCGCGCGTCAGGTAGTTGCGTGAGGCCATCACGTTGCGGGCGTGCGGGCCGCCGTACACGTAGACCACGGTGGGGTACTTCTTGTTGGGGTCGAAGTTGACGGGTTTCACCATGCGGTAGTACAGGTCGGTGGAGTCGTCGGCGGCCTTGATGGTGCCGCAGGTGATTTCGGGCACGTTGTATCCCTTCCAGGGGTCGTCGGCCGTGAGCAGGTTCTGGCGCTTGCCGCTTGCCGTGTTGGTCAGGTCAATCTTGCGCGGAATCTGGGGCGAGCTGTAGTTGTCCACCACGTAGGCACCCGTACCGGTCGAGAGGCTGGGATAGTGTACGCCCGTGCCGTCGTCAATGCGCTGGCGCTTGCCGTTGGCTATCTGTACGCTGAACACGTTGTGCTGCAGCGGCGATACCTCGGTTGAGGTGTAGATGGCGCTCTTGGTCTTGCGGTTGAAGCCCAGCAGGTCGATTACCTCAAACTTGCCGTCGGTCAGCTTGCTCAGGCGCTTGCCGTCGGTGTTGTAGAGGTAGAGGGCGTTGTAGCCCTCGTTGCGGCTCTGATAGATGAATTTGGAGTCGTCCCACGGCAGGAATACGATGGGGTTCATCGGCTCGATGTACTTGCTGTTGCGCTCCTCGAGCACCACCTTGATTTTCTGGCCGCTGGCGGCGTCGTAGCTGATGAGCTGTGCGTGGGTCTGGTCGCGGTTGACCTCGTTGACGTAGATGGTCTTTCCGTCGGGGCTCCAGGCGATGTTGGTAAAGTAGCGGTCGGTGGGGTCAGCCGTTTTCAGATAAACGGTTTGCTGCGTGGCGGGGTTGAACACGCCCACGCTCACCTTGTGGCTGGTCATGCCGGCCATGGGGTATTTTTCAGGAGCCGGCTGCGCCACGCGGTGGGCAATGTCGACCATCGGGTAATCCGTCACCATCGACTGGTCCATGCGGTAGAAGGCCAGCAGTGTGCCCTGCGGGTTCCAGAACGTACCCTTGCTGATGCCGAATTCGTCGCGGTGAACGCTCTGTCCGTACACCAGCTCGCGTGAGCCGTCGGCAGATACCTGCAGCTGCTTGCCTTCGGCCGTCAGTACGTAGAGGTTCCAGTCCTTCACGTAGGCTTCGGCCTTCGAAGCCATGTTCAAATCCGTATGTGAGGCACCGGCAATGCGGCTCCGCTTCCATACGGTTTTTCCCTTTTTCCAGTCGTAGAGCAGCTCGGCCTTGCCCGTGTAGAGCAGCGCCTGCGTACGGTCGGCGTAGGGGAAACGCGCGTAGAGCAGGCTCGTCACGCGGCCGTCGGCCTCGCTAAGCGTGGCGTTGACGGCTGTGGTGGTCAGAAAAGGCTTCTTTTCGCCCTGCACGGTGCACTGGTCTACGTCCAGGCGTACCAGACGGTCGCCCCACCATGCGGTGTAGAGGTTTTTAGGTTGCAGGTTCCAGAAATTGGAACCGCCCGACATCAAATCGTCTAAGGTAAAACTTTTTTGTGCCATAGTGGTCATGACTGACAACAGCAGCATGGCGGCTATTGTCCAACTCAATTTTTTCATATCGGTTCTGATGATGTTGATTTTCGAGGTTTGGTGGAATATGTGGAAAAGACAAAGATGCGCACGTATGCCGTCGGGCGGTTCGCATCTTTGTCTTTATGGGATGTGGCGTTCACTTAGTTTCCGCGGCGGTCACGTCTTTTTCCGCTGCCTTTGTGGCCGTTGTCGCGGCGTGAGCCCGACGGGCGGCGTTCAGCCGGTGTGTGACGGCGCTCACGGCGTTCGTGGCGGTCGCCTGCCTCGTCGCCTTCGCGGCGTGAACGGGCGGAGTGGTTGCGCTCGAATTCGCGGTGTAGGCGGCGCATGTAGCCGGGAATGATGTCGTCTTCGTCCTCATCGTCACGGCTGTCAGGGTCGTCAAAGCGTTTCTTGAAGTCGCGGTCGGCCTTGAAGCGGCGCTTCTCGGCCATGCGTTTGCGCTCTTCGTCGGTCTTGACGATGCCGCCCTTTTCGCGGAAGTCCTGCATCTTGCCGTCGAAAATCTGGTATTTGCGGAATTCGCAGTCGAGTGAGCCGTTAATGAGCGGAATGCGGAAGCTGGGCTTCAGACCGATGTTCTCAAACAGTTCTTCGCGGCTGCAGATAATCCAGGCTTCGTTGCCCACAAACTGATGTTTGAGGCGCTCGCCGATGGCTCGGTACAGGCCCATGAGGTCGGGGGCCGTGATGCGCTCGCCATAGGGCGGATTGGTGATGATGACGGCCTTTTCCTGCGGCTGGGTGAACTTCTTGAAGTCCTGCTGCTTGAGTGAGATGCAGTCGGCCACGCCGGCGCTCTTGACGTTGCGGGCCGCCACCTCGAGGGCGGGGTTGTTGATGTCGTAGCCGTAGATGTGGTGACTGAAGGGGCGCTCCTGCGAGTCGTCGTTGTAGATGCGGTCGAGCAGGTCGCGGTTGAAGTCCTTCCACTTCTCGAAACCGAAGGCGCGGCGGAATACGCCCGGATAGATGTTGCGGGCCATGAGGGCGGCCTCGATGAGAATGGTGCCGGAGCCGCAGAAGGGGTCAATCAGGTCGCAGTCAAAATTCCAGCCCGAGAGCTTGATGAGTCCGGCGGCCAGCACTTCGTTGATGGGGGCCTCGACGCTGCCGGTGCGGTAGCCGCGCAGGTGCAGGCTCTCGCCGCTGGAGTCGAGCGAGAGGGTGCAGTCGGTGTCGGCTATGTGGATGTTCAGACGGATGTCGGGGTTGGTAATGCCGATGTTGGGGCGTTTTCCGGTGGTTTCGCGGAAATAGTCGACAATGGCGTCCTTTACTTTGTATGCTACGAATTTAGAATGGCGGAACTCTTGTGAGAAAATGACCGAATCAACCGAGAAGGTGTTGCTCAGGTCGAGATAGTCGCTCCAGTTGATTTCCTTGACGGCGGCGTACACCTCATCGGCGTCCTTGGCCTTGAAATGTTTGATGGGTTTGAGCACGCGAATGGCGGTGCGCAGGCAGAAATTGGCGCGGTACATCATTTCCTGATCGCCTGTGAATGATACCATGCGTCGGCCTATGCTGATGTTGTCGGCGCCCAGTTCGGTCAACTCAGTGGCCAGTACTTCTTCCAGTCCCTGAAAGGTTTTGGCGATGAGTTCAAATTGCTGTTCCATGAATTGTGTTAGAGTATGTAAATAAAAATATTGTTTTTTGAGTGTAAGTTTCAGTGAGGTGAAGGCCCGTTATTGGGAAGCGCGGTTGGACTGCACCAGGCGCGCTTCGGGCGGCACGTCGGACGTGACCCAGAGGTTGCCGCCGATGACGGCGTCGTGACCGATGCGGATGCGGCCCAGCACAGTGGCGTTGGAGTAAACCACCACGCGGTCTTCCAGAATGGGGTGGCGCGGGATGTTCTTGATGGGGTTGCCGTCGGCGTCGAGCGGAAAGCTGCGCGCGCCCAGCGTAACGCCCTGATAGAGCTTGACGTGGCTGCCGATGATGCAGGTGGCGCCGATGACGACGCCCGTGCCGTGGTCGATGGTGAAGCTCGGCCCGATTTGGGCGGCCGGATGAATGTCGATACCCGTTTCGGAGTGGGCCATCTCGGTGAGGATGCGTGGAATGAGCGGCACGTTCAGGCGGTGGAGCTCATGGGCCAGGCGGTAGTTGGTCAGCGCGCGGATGGCGGGGTAGCAGCTGATGACCTCGCTGTAGGTCTGTGCCGCGGGGTCGCCCAGATAGGCTGCCTCGACGTCGGAGGCCAGCAGCTTGCGCACCATGGGCAGGCGCTTGATGAAGAGCTGGCTCACCGTGGCGGCATCCGTACGGCTGATGGGCAGACCGGCCAGGCTGTCGTCGTCGGCCAGGAAGAGCAGGCCCGCCTCAATCTGGCGGGTCAGCAGCTTGTGGAGGCGCTCCAGGGCTACGCCGATGTGGTAGGGAGCCAGCTGGGAGTCGAGATCCGACTGCCCGAAGTATCCTGGAAACAGTACCGCACGGCACAGCTCCATCACCTCCTTGAGCTTGCGCCCTGAGGGCAGGGGGTCGCCGGAGCGGTGACGATGGAAGAAACGCCGGATATCGGTGATGTCCGACAGGGCATCCACCGTTTCCGTCAGCCATAGGCTGGAGCCGGGTGTTGTGGTCATATCGGTTTTTCTGGACTTAATAGTCTGCGTGATAGGGCAAAGATACTTATATTTTTTTTATACGGTGGTTTTTGACTGAAAAAAGTGTGCGGCCAGTGCCCGGAGGCGGGGCGGAGAGCGGTTCGCGCCGGGCGGGAAGTGGCCGTGCCGGTCCGGCCGCCTCGGGGTGGCTCGGAAAAAATACGGCCCGGCGGGAAAAACGGACAGGGCCGGACTTTTTCGGTACAGGGTCCGACCCTGTTCCAGTCCGGCGGGACGTCATGAAAAAAAGCCGGGCCGCACCTCGCGGTGCCGTCCGGCTTGCTGTTAATCATGAACAATCATCCCTCAAGTAAAAACTACTTATTTTTTTGTATGGTTGGTCGTCAGACCGTTTATGCGCGGCGGAGAGATGTACGCCGTCGGTTGTTATTCGGCTGTGAGTTCAACCACGTGGCTCTCGGTGGAGTTGCAGCTGAAAACGCTGAGGCCTACTTTCATCAGGTAGTCGCCCGAGAAGGTCTTGCCGTTGGCCTCGAGAGTGGAGGCGGTGTTCGGCATCAGGTTGATTTCCTCCACGCGGTACATCTTGTCGGGGTCGAGGCCCTGCAGCTTCACGTTAAGGAGCTTTTCCTGGAAGCGCGGATGCACGTCGTAGGCAAAGAGTACGGCTTTGGCTTTGTCGGAGCTGACGTAGTTGACGGCCATGTGGTTGGTCTGGTAGGGCGATACGAGGCGGTACTGCTCTCCGTCCATGATGGCCGGCTGCAGGCGTTTCCAGTTGGCCACGGCCTGCTGGCAGTAGGTCAGTTCGTCGGCCGACATGCCTTTCAGACCGATGTCGAAGCCCAGTTTGCACATGGAGGCCACGTCGGTGCGGAACTTGATGGAGGTGTTCTTGTTCCAGCTGGTTACGTGGGCACACATGGCCTTGGCCGGGAAGAACTGTGAGAAGCCCCACTGGATGTAGACACGCTCTACGGGGTCGGTGTTGTCGCTGCACCAGAACTCGTCGCCGTATTTCAGGATTTCGTAGTCGCAGCGGGCGCCACCGCCGGAGCATACCATGATGGGTACGTTGGGGTAGTTCTCCTTGACGCGGCGGAACACGTTGTACACTCCCTTCGTGTGTTCAATATAGAGCTGGTTCTGGCGGTCTTTCAGATAGGGTGAGTAGATGTTGGTAATCGGGCTGTTGCAGTCCCATTTGAAGAAGGCAATGTCGGGGTTCTCCTTCATGATTTTCTCTACCACGCCGTACACGTAGTCCTGCACCTCGGGGTTGCTGAGGTCCAGCACGAGCTGGTTGCGGTAGTAGTAGGTCTCGCGGTTCGGCAGGCGGATGGCCCAGTCGGGGTGTTTCTCGAAGAGTTCGCTCTTGGGGTTCACCATTTCCGGCTCAATCCAGATGCCGAACTTCACGCCGGCTTCCTTGGCAGCCTTGACCAGTGCGGGTACGCCGCCGGGCAGTTTGGCCTTGGTGGCCTCCCAGTCGCCGAGACCGGCGTGGTCGTCCTTGCGCGGGTATTTGTTGCCGAACCATCCGTCGTCCAGCAGGAACATGTCAACGCCCAGGTGCTTGGCCTCCTTCATCAGTTCGGCCAGTTTGTCCTGGTCGAAGTCAAAGCCCGTGTTCTCCCAGTTGTTCAGCAGGGTCATGCGGGTGCCCTGACCGTTTTTGAGCTGATAGAGGCGCGCCCAGTTGTGCAGGTTGCGTGAGCCCTGGCCCGTACCCTGGTTGCTGAGGGTGAAGATGAACTCGGGGGTGGTGAATACCTCGCCGGCCTTCAGCTCGTAGAGTGAGGCGTAGGGGTTGATGGCGGGAATGACACGCAGGTTGCCTACGTTGTCCACCTCAAAGGTGAAGCGGAAGTTGCCCGTCCAGCCCAGGGTACCCATGAGCACCTGGCCCTGGTTTTCCTGCACCGGCTGGTCGAGTCCGAGCTCGAAGAAGGGGTGCGTATGCATGGCGGCGCGGCTGCCGAGTTTGGTGTCGATGACTTTTTTGCCGAACTGGAGCTGCTGGCTCGACATTTGCGCTTCGCGCGCCCAGTCGCTGCTGAACTCCGTCAGGTAGTAGGAAGCGTTGCTGAAGTAGAGCATCGTGGAGGCGTAGGCCGAGAGCTTGATGGGCTTCTTCTCCTGATGACTGATTTCGCTCCAGGTCTTGATGACGTCTTCCTGCGGGTAGGCCACGTAGTGGAGCGTTACGCTGACGGGGTATTTGTCGTCTTTCAGATTGATGGTGGTTTCCGTGCCACCGGCTACCGATTTGGTGCTCGACGAAACGTAGTAGAGGTAGGTGGTGGGGTTGCCGTCGGCGTGCGTAATGCCCAGAGCCGGCTCAAAGTAGTCCTCATTTCCCGAGCAGCTGTACACTTCCCAGCCGCGTTTGGTGACGCTGCCGTCAGAGCCGGCATGTATGGCCCAGTTCATCTGGCTGAGTTCCTGTTCGTGGCGCAGCTTGTCGCCCAGGTAAGTCTGATAGAGACGTCCGTTGTCACCTACCTGCAGTATCAGGTCGGTATGATTGGTGGAGACGCGGATGATTTTCTTTTCGGCCGCATTTCCGGCGCCGGCCACCAGAGCCAGTGCGCATAATGAAGTCATTATTTTTTTGTTCATAGTAATTTTAGATTAGCGAATCAATAATTTTCAGGGTTAGTAGGTAAATAAGCAGGACGGCCTCGGTTCGTGTCGGCCCTGTGGCCGTCCTGCCCGGATGGAATGGCTTTATCTGTTCATCTTAAAACTTCAGACTGGCCGAGAACTCAACCGTAAACGGACGCAGGTAGCTTCCGCTCATGTATTTGTTGTTGAATCTTGAGGCTTCGTCCTTTGAAATCAGCTCGGCACCGCTGATGGTTCCGCTGGCGCCCTTCTGGTTCAGGAAGTTGACGACGCTGGCGCCCAGAGTCCAGTGCTTGTTGACGTTCCAGGTCACACCGCCAAAGGTTTCCCAGTGGCCGTTGAAGTAGAGCGCGTCAGTCAGGTTGGCATAGGTTTTGCCGAAGTAGCGGAAGCTCAGCCACAGGCGGATATCGTCGGTGATGTTGTAGCTCGGGTCGAGCTCTACGAGAATCTGCGGGATGCTCTGCACGATGTTGCCGTTGGCATTCAGTGTCTGGGTGCTGCCGTCGTTAAAGGTTACCGTGGCCTTGTAGTTGTTGTACTTCGGGCGCTGGTAAGTAAAGAGGGCGTGCAGGTGGAAGCCCTTGAACGGGTCGATTTCGGCCGTGGTGGTCCAGCCCAGGGTCTGGATGTTATAAATCAGCAGAGTTGTCTTTGACTCGGTGGTTCCGGGCTTGGTGATGTTCTGCTGGTCGATGTTGTTCGATTTGGCAATGTAGGTGACCATGGACGTCAGGTCCAGCCAGCTGTTCTTGTAGAAGAGTCCTCCACGAATCAGGGGGATGGTTACGCGTTTATACTGCTCTTCGGTAGGACCTGTTCCGGCGTATTCGTTGATGCGCGGGAAGCGGGTGGCTACGGTTCCGTCGGCCGTCAGTCCGAAGCCGCGGCCCACGTTGTAGGTCAGCTGTACGGTAGCGGCATAGTTGATTTTGTTTTTCGTTACGCGGTGCGGTTCAATGGTCACCGTGTTGGCTCCGATGACGTTGCCGTTGGCATCCGTAACGTCGTAGGTATGCGTATCGCCGATGTAGAATCCGGAATAGCGGGCGTACGGTATCTGGTCGGCCGACATGCGGTAGTATTCTACGCGGCCGCCGTAATACAGGTTGAGCTTGCGGTTAATCTGCCAGTTGTCGGTCAGGTAGAGCGCCAGCTTGTTTTCCATACCCACGGTGTATTCCGGGCTAAGCTCGTTGAAGCCGCGGAACTGCTCGCCGTCCGGGCCAATCAGGATTTCGGGATATTCCTGTACGGAGCCGGTCCATTGCAGTGATGAAGAGTGGTAGTCCAAGTGATAGTACCATTCGTTCAGTCCGAGGCGGAGGCCGTGGTTCTTGATCTGCTTCTCCAGCTCAGAGGTTACCAGGAAGTTCTGCACCTTACCGAAGTGCAGCCACGTGCGTCGGCCGTCAATGTATCCCTCAAACGGGGTGCCGTCGGGGTGCAGGTAGCCGGCGCTGGCGTCAACTTCCGAAATGGTACTGCCGCCAAAGTCCACGTAGTCGGCCTTGGGGGCGTTCATGTATTTCATGTCGAGGTTCCACTTCAGTCCGTTGTTGAAGGTGTAGTCCGTCAGCAAGGTGACTTCGTGCGAGTAGCTTTCCGAGAGGTCGGCCAGGTCGCCGGTTTTCATCTTGCCGTCCATAATATCCATGTAGCGTACCGTACCCGTTTTGGGGCCGTATGAGGCTGTTCCGAGCGCGAATCCCGGAAATTCCTTCACCGAGCCGTCACCTACGTAGATGAACGGGGCGGCGTTGAGCATGTTGCCCGGGTTGCTGTTGCGGGCAAATTTATAAAGCAGGCTCACCTTGCCGCGGTTGTTGTTGAAGAGCCGGGTCAGGCCGCCGTGGTAAATCTGTGTGCGGTCGAAAAAGTTGTCGAACTTCACGTCAAAGTAGCCCGGGTCGAAGTTCTGGTACACGCTGGCCGTGTAGAGCCAGTGGTCGCCGATGCCGCCCGAGAGGTTCAAGTCGAACTGCTGCATGCCGTAGTGGTTGGCGCGGTAGTTCAGGATGCCCTTAAACTCCTTTTGTCCCAAGCGCGTGAGCGAGTTGACGGAGTAGGCAATGTTACCGGTCTCGATGGCCGACTGCGACGGCGTCATCAGTCCCACCTCGCCCAGGCTGGCGTCGTTGCGCCAGTGTGCCTGAAGTTTATGCACGGATGAGGAATATACGGCGGGCAGGCCGTTTTCGTACACGGTAACGTCCTCGCTGGGCAGACCGATTTGTATTTCGCGGGGTTTGTTGGCGTCCGACGCGTTGAGCATTACGTTGCGTTCGCTGCCGGCTGCCTTTTTGGTGGCTGTGGTGTCGGCATCGTCGGCAAAGGCCGGAGCGGCACTCAATAGCAAAGCCAGGATGGATGGTGTATAATAATAACGTTTCATAATACTGATTATATAGATTAATTTGTGACTGTTGTTCGTAATGTTTTGTGGCGCAGGCCGCGGTTTCTGCCTGACTACATCGCAAAATTATATCGTATTTCCGACGGGTGTATGCCAAAGTAAACGGAAAGTAGATGAAAGTAGAAAACATTAAAATACAAACTGTTTATAATCAGATATTTACTATTTTATCTTAGGGTATTCAAAGTAGAATGACAAATATCTCAAAGACTATTTGTATATTTGCAGAAAACACATTTTTTCAGAACTTAACAACACTTGATGATATGAAATGGCTATATGTGGTTTTGTGTTTGTGGGCAGGCGTGTCGGGAATGGGGGCGGCGCGGGGTTGGAATGACATATTCCGTCCGCTTGACGATACCATACGGCTGAGGTCCTACTTCTCGCAGCAGAAGGAGAGGCGCATAGCCCATTGGGTGAAGGCTCTGCATGCTACCGACGACGTGCGGCGTAAATTGCTCATTACCAACAAGATTTATGAGGAATATCATACTTACCGATTTGATTCGGCCATGAAATACATTAACCTGCAGGCCCAGTTGGCCCGTCAGGTGGGAAGCCGTCATTACTTGCTTGAGAGCAAGATTCACCGCAGCTTCATGCTTACCACGGCCGGCTATTTCAGTGAGTCGGTCAATGTTTTGCAGAGTATCGATGCGGCCCGGCTGTCGCCTAAGTTGCGTACGGATTATTTCATTGCCTGTGAGTGGGCCTACGGCAAATGGGCCGAATATACCGACGACGATGTGTATGCTCCGGTTTACAGCCGCCTGGAGCGCGCCTATCGTGATTCGCTTCTGATGGTGCTGCAGCCCGGTACGCCTTATTACAAGTATATATATGGAGTGAAGATTTATACGCAGGGGCGTTATCGTGAGGCGGCCGACTATTTCAAGGAGGCTTTGGCGGGCACGAGTGTCGACCGCCGCCTCTATGCCATGACGACCTACAGCCTGGCGCTGGTCTATAAGCAGCTGGACGACTACGACCTTTATCTTCACTACCTGATTCGGGCGGCCATTTCCGACATGACCTGTCCGCTGAAGGAGAATCTGGCCATGCAGGAGCTGGCCCTCTATATTTTCAAGCAGAACAACGGCGAGGCCAGCCGGGCCAACCAGTATTTGAGCATTTCGCTCGAGGATGCCAAGTTTTTCAATTCCAACCGCCTGCGCATGCTGGAAATTGCGCGTAAGTTCCCGGATATTTACAAGGCCTATCAGGTTGAGATGCAGCAGAAGAATACGTCGCTGCGGGGCATGCTCATTTGCATCAGCATTCTGGTAGTGGGTTTGCTGGTCAGTCTGTACTACATCCGCCGCCAGCTCCGGCAGCTGGGCCTTCAGCGGCAGGCGCTGGAGGAGGCCAATGAGCAGTTGCGGGTGCTCAACCAGTCGCTGCTGAACACCAATCTTTCGCGCGAGCATTATGTCAGTCTTTTTCTGGAACTCTGCGCGGCCTATATCGACAAGCTCAACCGTTATGAAAATCTGGTGAAGCGTAAGGTAAAGGCCCACCAGAGCGAGGATTTGCTCAAGCAGAACAACGTGACCCGCCTTTCGGCTACCGATGCCCGCGACTTTTTCTATCGTTTTGATACGGCATTCCTGACGCTTTATCCCGATTTCATCGAGGCTTTCAACCAACTGCTCACGGACGGTTGCGAGGTGCGTCCCAAGCGCGGTGAGATATTGGGCACCGAATTGCGTATTTTTGCACTCGTGCGGCTGGGCATTTCCGACAGCTCGCGCATTGCCACCCTGTTGTTCTATTCGCCCCAGACCATCTACAACTATCGTACCGCCATCCGCAAGATGGCGCGCGACCGCGAGCATTTCGAGCAGCAGGTAGCCGGCCTGTGTATGCTCAATGCCGGCGAAAAGAGCAAGACAGCCGATTCTTCTGCCGGTCAGGCGGAGCCCGAAACTGTCGGGAGCTGACCTGCCGCGGCGCAGGAGGCGGAAAAACGGAATCAGGTCGGACCTTGTTGGATTAAGGTCCGACCTGATTTCGTTTTCTTCCAGCCTTTTTCTTTTTGCGCCGGTGGCTCCGTTTAGCGGGCCAGTATAGGAATGACGCGGTAGAGCATGCGGCGTGTCATGATGTGGCGGTTGAGGAAACTGACGATGAATCCGGTCAGACATGCGGCAACTACCGAGCCTTCACGGATGCCCTCAATGCGGTGTGAGAAGAGCAGCGAAGTGGTGGCAGCCAGGGCTACGAGGGTGATGTCAACGCCTACCTTAATGTGGCCGAATTCCTTTTGTCGGCGGCGGGCAATGTATTTGACCAGTCCCTCGGCACTCATCATGGCTACGCGCGGCTTGATTTCGAGCACTACGCCAACGGATTGCGAGAGGCAGCCCATAAGCAGCAGTACGGCCGACATGGCGTAGTTCTGAGGAGTGACGTGCTGCATGAGCTGCATGTTGATGTCGATGAAAGCGGAGAAAACAAACGAGAGCGGAATCTGCAGCAGGATTTCAGCCACGTCCTTGCGGCCGCCGTAGGGCGCGCGGGCCAGCCAGAGCTGCAGGGCTATCATAATCAGGTTGGTCAGCAGGGTCCATGTGCCCAGTGTAAGCGGAGTGTTGATGCTGCACACGTAGTTGAGGCTCGAAATGGGGGTCGTACCCAGGCCGGAGTGAACAATCAGCACAATACCCATGGCCAGAAAGTATAAGCCGGAAATAAAAACTAAATACCTTTTGATTAAATTCAAATTTGTCATACGCTATATGATATTTGTATAATAGTCGTTGCCCGAACGGAATTGCAAAATTCGGGCTTATTCCTGATTCCGCGTCTGACAAAATCGGCACAAAAATGGTACTTTTCGGCACTATCCGCCCGGTTCCGGCTTATTTTCAGCCGGCGGGCTCCAGGCTGAGCAGGTGTTGCATCTGCCGGGTGATGTTGGGTTTCCATTCGTTCAGGATGTCGTCGAACGACTCGTTTTCCTTACGCAGGATACGCATGCTCAGCCCGCGGGTCAGAAACGGAAACGTCAGCAGGCTGTAGAACGTCAGGAACACCATGCGCAGCGGCACCTTGCGTATCCGGCCCTCGTCCATTTCCTGCTGCAGGCTCTTGACGATGCTGCCGAATCCGGCTCTGGTGTGTAGCGAGCGCAGGGTGAGCAGCAGGAAGTCGGCGTCGCGGTTGATTTCGCGGACAACAAACAGGGGCAGGTCCGGCCATTGCCGGAACAGGTCGTAGTACGTGTCCACCACCTTTTCCGTGCGGTGGCCGATGGATTCGTCCTGATTCATGACGATGGAGAGGACCTGGGGGGCCAGTTTCTGCAGCGTAGCGCCGAATACGGCCCTGAACATACGGTCTTTCGTGCGGAAGTGGTAGTGCAGGGCCGGGCGGTTAATCTGGGCTGCCGCCGCAATTTCGCGCATACTCGTTTCGGTATATCCCTTTTGGATAAACAGGGCCTGTGCCTCGGCAATGATGCGGGCTTCGGCTTCGTTGAAGGTTTTGCGTCTGGGCATGGGCCGTTATTTTAAGTTGTCGGTAAAGAGCAGCATGCGGTTGATGATGTTTACGTCGCTTACGCCGCTGTCAAAGTCGAGTGAGAGCATGTTCAGGTCGGGGCAGAGCTGCTTGATGCGCTTTTCCACGCCCTTCGATACGATATGGTTGGCAATGCATCCGAAGGGCTGCAGGCTGATGACGTTCTTTACGCCCTGGCGCGCATAGCCCAGCACCTCGGCCGGCAGCAGCCAGCCCTCGCCAAACTGCGCGTTGAGGGTAATGACCTTGCGGGCCTCTTCGGCCTCCTCGAAAATGTCGCTCAGCGGCACGAAGTAGCGGAAGCGGCCGGCCATGCGGTTGGCCTTCTGAATCTGTTTGCTCACAGCCTTGTAGCCCAGGCGGTAGAGAAATTCCGGCAGCACGCGCTTCTCGATGTCGGTGGCTACGCGAATCTTTCGGTTGACGAAGCTTTGCGTAAAGAAGTCCGTCATGACCGACGGCACCACTTCAATGCCCTGCTTCGAGAGCCAGTCGGTGGCATGTTTCTGGGCAAAGGGGTTGAACTTCAGGAAAATTTCGCCCACCACGCCTACACGCGGACATGTCTTGTCGCGGCAAATGGCGTTGAACTCGTCGGCAGCCCTGGCCAGCAGGGGCAGCAGCTCGCGGGTGCGTTTCTGCAGGATGCGGGCTTCGGCTTCTTTCAGATATTTCCCGGTCAGTTCGCGGGCCTGTCCGGGCTGTTTTTCGCGCACCACCGAGGCATAATAGAACTTGGAGAGGCAGTCGGTGTAGAGTATCGCGCGGAGCGCAACGGGCAGGATTTTGGTCCAGTTAATCTTGAAGCCCGGCTGCTCGCTGTCCACCGTTCCGCCAAAGGTCAGCGAGATGACCGGCGTGTTCGTGTAGCCGGCGTCCACCAGTGCCTTCTTGATGATGGCCAGGTAGTTGCTGGCGCGGCACTGTCCGCCCGTCTGCGACATGGCCACCACGCAGCGGTCGGGGTCGTACTGCCCGCTCTTGAAGGCGCGGATTACGTCGCCCACAATCAGCGTGGCGGGGTAGCACACTTCGTTGTTGGCATATTTCAGTCCGAAGTCGCACGAGCGGGTGTCGCTCAGCGGCAGGTTGTCCACGTCGTAGCCCGCCCGGCGCAGAATGGCCGGAATGAGCGGTGAGAGAAACGGCGTGAAATAGGGCACCAGAATCTTGCGTCCGCGGAAGTCGTCGCCGTAAACCGGCACGGTGCGGAAGGCTTGTTCCGTTTGCGGTGTTTCGTGTTGCGCCTGCGAAATCCTGAGGCTCTCGATGAGCGAGCGCACGCGCAGCTTCATGGAGCCTACGTTGTTGATGTCGTCCATTTTGAGCAGCGTAAACGGTTTGCCGTGGCGCATGAGCAGGTCGCGCACCTCGTCGGTCAGGAAAGCGTCGGGGCCACAGCCGAAGGAGGTCAGTTCAACAAACTGCACGCCGGCATCCTGTTGGCCGCACCAGCGGGCGGCTTTCAGAATACGGTTGGGATAGGTCCACTGGGCCAGGTAGTGGACCTCCGAGATTCGGCTCTCGTCCTCGCGCACCAGGTCGTCCGTAATTACGTCTACGCCCATTTGGGCAATAAGATCCGATATTTTGTGCTGCACCAGCGGGTCTGCATGATATGGACGGCCGGCCAGCATCACCACGAAGCGGCCTGATTGGCGGGCCTGGCGCAGAATTTCCTGATTGTGCACCACCAGGTCGTGCTGGAAGGCATCCTGCGCCTCCAGTGCCCGACGGAAGGCCCGCTTGATTTCGCTCTCGCTCACGCCCAGCCGGCTCAGGTAGGTTTGGCACTGACGGTAAAGCAGGCGGTTGTCCTTGAAGGAAATGGCCGGCGAGTCAATGGGGATGTCGGTGGCCTGCACGCTTTTGATGACCTCGGAGTAGCCCGTCACGATGGGGCAGTTATAGCTGTTCTGCTCCTTCTGGCTGCGTTCAAAGATGACGAAAGGCAGAAATATGCGGTCAACCCTGCGGTCGATGAGCTCCTGAATGTGGCTGTGCATCAGTTTGGCCGGGAAACAGATGTTGTCCGACATCACCATGCGGGCACTTTGTTCGTAGTGTCCGTAGTCTGAGCTGCCCGAGAGACACACCCGGAAACCGCAGCCCGTCAGCAGCGTGTGCCAGAACGGAAAGTTTTCGTACGTGTTCAGGCAGCGCGCCATGCCGATGGTGCCGCGCGGGTTGGCCGGCTGCTTTTCGGCGCGCTTGAAGAGCTGGTCGAGCTTGTAGGGATAGGCGTTGCGGCCCGGGGTACGGCTCTCACCGTTGGTAAAGATCTTTTCGCACCGGTTGCCGGCGTGATACGATTGGCCGTTGTCAAAGGTATAGCGTGACACGAGGCACTGGTTGTCGCATCCGTGGCAGTGAAGCTGGCGCGTGGTGTAGTGAGCCTGTGCGATGATGTCGTCCAGACACACGGGGGTCCGGGCCATTTGGCGCGCATGGAGCGCACAGCCCAGCGCCCCCATCAGTTCGGGAATGTCGCAGCGCACCACCTCGGCGCCGGTCAGCTGCTCCAGAGCGCGCACGATGGCATCGTTGCGCATGGTGCCGCCCTGCACCACGATGTGCCGGCCCAATACGTCGGTATCTTTGATTTTGAGTACTTTGTAGAGGCAGTTCTTCACCACCGAATAGGCCAGGCCGGCCGCAATGTCCTCCACGCCGGCTCCTTCACGCAGCACCTGCTTGACCTTTGAGTTCATGAACACCGTACAGCGCGTGCCCAGGTCGCAGGGTGCCTTGGCGCGGCAGGCCGCCTGCGCAAAATCCTGCACGGAGTAGCCCAGCGTGCGGGCAAAGGTTTCGATAAACGAACCGCAGCCCGAGGAGCAGGCTTCGTTGATTTCAATGCGGTTGATGACGCCGCCGTTTACAAAAATCCCCTTCATGTCCTGCCCGCCGATGTCCAGGATAAACGAGACGTCGGGGTTCAGGTGACGGGCGGCCACGTAGTGGGCCACCGTTTCCACCATGCCGCCATTCAGCTGGAAGGCCGTGCGTATCAGGTCCTCGCCGTAGCCGGTAGAGCAGCTGCCCTTGATGCGCAGCTCGGTATGGTGGCTGCGGCAGGCCTCGCGCAGCTGCCGCAGTCCCTGCTCTACGGCTTCGATGGGGTTGCCCCCGTTGACGGTATAATAGGTAAAGAGCAGGCGCGACTCCTCGTCGGTTACCACAATTTTCGTGGTGGTAGAGCCGGAGTCGATGCCCAGAAAAGCTTCCTGCACGCCGGCCTTGAATGCGGCGCGCGGAATTTGGTGGGCGGCAATGCGCGTTTGCCATTTCCGGTAGTCGGTTTCGTCGGAAAATATCGGTTTCATCGACGATTGCAGGCGTATTTTTCCGCTCAGGCTGTTCAGTTTCCGAATCCATTCCTCCAACGTCAGGGCCTCCTGCCCGTCGGTGCAGGCCAGGGCGGCTCCCGTGGCCGGCAGCAGCGTGCTGTGTTCGGGAACGACAAAGTCCTGCGGCTGCAGGTGCAGATAGTCCATAAAGGCGCGGCGCAGGGCCGGAATAAACGTCAGCGGGCCGCCGCACAGCAGTACGGGTGTATGGATGTCGCAGCCGTGGGCCAGCGTCACCATGGTCTGTACCGCCACGGCATGGAAGATGGAGGCGGCAATGTCTGCCTTGCTGACGTTCTTGGCAATGAGGTTCTGGATGTCGGTCTTGCAGAATACGCCGCAGCGCGAGGCAATGGGGTAGGTATGTTCGGACTGGAGGGCCAGTTCGTTAAGAGCCGTCACGTCTACATCCAAGATGACGGCCATCTGGTCGATAAAGGCCCCCGTGCCGCCGGCACAGTTGCCGTTCATGCGCAGTCCCGTGGCTTCGGCATTTTCAAAGAATACGATTTTGGCGTCCTCGCCGCCGATGTCAATCATGGTGCGCACCTGCGGGTAGCGGTGTTGTATGGCCTTGGTGGCGGCCATGACTTCCTGAATGAACGTCAGGCCCAGCTGCTCGCAGAAGCCCATGCCCACCGAGCCCGTCACCTGCATCCGGGCCGGTTGTCCGCCCGTTTGCTGCTGCAGGCGCTGCAGCATGTCGGTCACCACCTCGCGCGCCTTGGCATGATGACGCCGGTAGTCGGAAAAAACAATTTCGTTATCTGCATTGAGAACTACAATCTTTGCCGTTGTTGAACCTACATCAATACCTATTCTAAGCATATCCGTCTATTTGAACATTTATGTTTTACACCTGTGTCAGTTTTGCGCAAAAGTAAAAAGTTTTTGTTGGGTAGAAAAGTTTTAAACCTGAAAAATTGTAAATGTTTTTTCTCTTCCGTTCCCGTCGTGGGCGGCATTATGGCGGCGGTTGTTCGGCGGATGAAAAACGCCTTAAAAGGTGCAGCCCCGCACCAGTATGCCGCCGGAGGAAAGGGGAATTCCTGAAAACGGACGTCAGCATACTGTTTCTGAGGGCTGCACCAAAAAGAAAAAAGGTGGCGGAAAAGATTTTTTAGCGCCCACCTGATTGAAAATAAGTGCCGGTTTTGTTGGGCAGACGGCCTGCCGGGCGGTTCTGTGTGCCTTTGGGGGTTGCCTGAAAAAAATAGGGGAACAGATGAGATGACGATTTCAGGCTGCCGGTGCTGGCGCAACAGATGGCTATGGGGTAAAACGGATTCTTACGTTGCCACTTCCCAGGGCCGCGGCCAGCCCTTCGGGGTTTGTCACCCGGCCGAGCCGCGTGTAGCTGTAGCCCGAGGTGAAGGTCTTGTAGAAGAGCACCACGCAGGACGAGCCGTAGAGCATCAGGTCGCCGGTCTGGATGGTGCCTGCGCGGTGGCTGTCCGTGGGCAGGCTCTCGTTGAGATAAGAATATTTTTCGTTGCCGTTCAGTTCATTCATCTCCAGGGTCAGGGGGAGTCGGGCGGCAAAGGCCCGTGCGGCCTCGTTGTCCTCGAGGGTGGCGGCAAACGTGGTGCCGTTGATGGTGAGGGTAATGTTTCTGCTCATTGATATGGAGTCGTTGTTTTCGGTATTTTCTTCTTTTTCTTTATCGTCGTTGCCGGCCGGCGGAACCGTGACGGCGGGCTCGTCGTCTGTCGCGACGTCGTCCGAGCAGGCGGCCAGCGCGGGCGGCGTGCCGAAGAGGAGCAGGAAGAGGGCTCCGTGCAGCAGTCGGAAAGTCATGTTCGGCGGGTTTTATTTCAGATAATTGCGGAAGAACTGTTCAATCCGGTCAAACGGGATTTTTTTCATGTTGTCGTAGAGGTCGGTGTGGTTGGCGCCCGGCACAATCAGCAGCTGCTTGTTGTCGCCCTTCAGTTTCTTGAAGGCATCCTCGCCGAAGTAGCGGGAGTGGGCCTTTTCGCCGTGTACAATCAGGACGGCGCTGCGTATTTCGCCGGCATACGCCAGGATGGGCATGTTGATGAACGAGAGCGTCGAGGTGACGTTCCAGCCCAGGCCGGAGTTGATGGAGCGGGGGTGGTAGCCGCGCTTCGTCTTGTAGTAGTCGTAATAGTCCTTCATGAACTGCGGCTCGTCGGCGGCCGGTTTCGGGTTCATCACGGTGCGCTTGCTGGTGCCGTTCCGGTAGTCCTCGGTGCGCTGCGCGTTGAGCTGCTGGCGCATGGCGTAGCGGGCGTCGGCGTTGTTGTTGGCGTCAAAGTATCCGTTGGCGGAGTTGCGGCAGATGTCGTACATTGTGGAGGCCACAGTGGCCTTGACGCGTGTGTCCATGGCGGCCGCATTGAGGGCAAAGCCGCCGAAGCCGCAGATGCCCAGGATGCCGATGCGTGCCGGGTCGACATCGTCGCGGGTGGACAGGTAGTCTACGGCGGCGCTGAAGTCCTCGGTGTTGATGTCCGGCGAGGCCACGCTGCGGGGTTGTCCGCCGCTCTCGCCGGTAAACGACGGGTCGAAGGCGAGGGTCAGGAAGCCGCGCTCGGCCAGTGTCTGCGCATACAGGCCCGAGGCCTGCTCCTTGACGGCGCCGAACGGTCCGCTGACGGCAATGGCCGGGAGTGGGCCCGTGGCCCCTTTGGGCTTGTAGAGGTCGGCGGCCAGCGTGATGCCGTAGCGGTTGCAGAAGGTCACCTTGCAGTGGCTTACCTTGTCGCTTTGCGGGAAAGTCTTGTCCCATTCCGTGGTGAGTGTCAGTTTTTCCATAAGGCTGTCGTTTGTGTGGTTTTGTGCCGGACTTTCCGTCAGTCCCAACAGGCCGAGGAAAGCCAGGGCGAGAAATTTTTTCTGTTTCATGGTGATGATGGTTTCTGTGGCAAAATTAGACGATTTATCCGTAGTCGCCGGTACCCGTAAAGCGGACAAAAATACCCCGATTACGGATGTGGTCATTAAGGACGGAAAAATCTATTTTACGACGCAGGAAGACGGACAGACTTTTGTCTATCAGACCGGAGCCATCAATGACCCGCAACTGGTGGACCGCCTGCTGAAGGCAAAGAGCTCCAACCCGGGCGGCAAGATTGCCTTTAATCAGGAGATGCCGCAGAAGAATTCACCGTTGCTCGATTTTATACTGATGTGGGTGCTGCCGGGACTTATCTTTTACCTGATTTGGCGGCAGACCAGCAAAGCCATTCAGTCGCGTATGGGCGGCGGAGGCGGCAACTTCATGTCGTTCGGCAAGAGCGGGGCCAGAATTTATGCCGATTCGGACGTGAAGACTACCTTTGCCGATGTGGCCGGGCAGGACGAGGCCAAGGAGGCCCTGACCGAAATCGTGGACTTCCTGCACAATCCCCGCAAATACTTTGAAATCGGTGCGTCCCTGCCCAAGGGTGCCCTGCTGGTGGGCCCTCCGGGAACCGGCAAGACGCTGATTGCCCGTGCCGTGGCCGGCGAGGCCAAAGTGCCGTTCTTTGCCATTTCGGGGTCGGAGTTCGTGCAGATGTTTGTCGGCATGGGTGCCGCCAAGGTGCGCGACCTCTTCCGGCAGGCCAGTGAGAAAGCGCCCTGCATTATCTTTATTGACGAGATAGACGCCATCGGCAAGCGCCGTGATACGGGAATGGGCAGCAACGACGAGCGCGAACAGACCCTGAACCAGCTGCTGACGGAGATGGACGGCTTTGACGGCCGCAAGGGCGTGGTGATTCTGGCAGCTACCAACCGGCCCGAGAGTCTGGACAAGGCGCTGCTCCGTCCCGGCCGTTTCGACCGTCGCATTCAGATGGAACTGCCCGACCTGGAAGGGCGTAAGGCCATTCTCGGCGTACACCTTAAAAAGGTAAAGTGCGACAGGATTGATATGGATGTGGTGGCTCGCGCCACGGCAGGCTCGTCGGGGGCCGAGTTGGCCAATATTGTCAACGAAGCGGCCTTGCGGGCGGTGCGCATGGGGCGCCAGAAGGTTACTACGGCCGATTTGGAAGAAAGCGTGGAAACCGTGATTGCCGGTGCTCAGAAAAAAGGCAAGGTAATCTCAGACGAGGAGAAGAAGACCGTTTCCTACCACGAAATAGGTCATGCGCTGGTGGCAGCGCTGCAGAGCCATTCGGCCCCGGTTCACAAGATTACGATTGTCCCCCGCACTTCGGGAGCCTTGGGCTACACCATGCAGGTGGACAAGGGCGAGCAGGTGCTGATGAGCCGCGAGGACCTTTTCAACCGCATCGTGACACTGACCGGCGGCCGGGCCGCTGAGGAAGTGGTGCTGGGCCGCGTGACCACGGGAGCCTCAAACGACATTGAGCAGGCCACCCGCCTGGCCCGTGCCATGGTGACCCGCTACGGCATGAGTGAGAAATATGACATGATGGGGCTGGAAACGGTGAATAATGCCTATCTGGGTGGCGACACCTCGCTGACCTGTTCGTCGGAGACGGCGGCAGACATTGACCGCGAAGTGCTCCGAATGATTGGCGAGGCCCACCAGATGGCCCGCAAACTCATTGCCGGCCATCTGGACATCATGTACGAGGCAGCCGCTTATTTGCTGGATAAGGAAACCATAACCGGTGAAGAATTCATGGAGATTGTGCGCAGACATCAGAAAGATAAAGCTGCGCCGGCCGTATAGATATATGCAGTTATCCGACCGCAGCGTTTAAGGGGAAGTAAACAAAAAAAGGAGTTAAGCCGATGACTTAACTCCTTTTTTCCAGTCGGGGTGACTGGATTCGAACCAGCGACCACACGCCCCCCAGACGCGTACTCTAACCGGGCTGAGCTACACCCCGAATTGCGAGTGCAAAAGTAGATTATTTTTTTGAACTATCCAAATAATTTGAGTATTTTTGTGGGGTAAACCCTTAAAAAAGTTTTTTCATGTCCCAAACTACGTTTCAGGAACTTCATTTCGGACCTTTGTTGAGGGCCTGTATCCGACTGAACGGCTCCAAGAGCATCACCAACCGGGTCGGCGTATTGTCGGCCCTGTCGGGCAATACCTGCCGGCTGACCCACATGGCCGTATGTGACGATGCGGCAGCGCTGCAGCGGGCTTTGACGGACGAGGGAGAAGTGAGTGACATCGGGGCTGCCGGTACGGCTATGCGCTTTATGACGGCCATGCTGACATTGCGGCCCGGAGGCAGCCATGTGCTGACCGGTTCGGCGCGTATGAAGCAGCGGCCCATACAGATTCTGGTCGATGCTTTGCGGGCCGTTGGGGGATGTATTGAGTACGAGGGCGTAGAGGGATATCCTCCGTTACGTATTTATGGACGGCGCCCCGTGGGCGGTGAGCTGACGATGCCGGCGCAGGTCAGCTCGCAGTATATTTCGGCCATGCTCATGATTGGGCCGATGCTGGAGCGCGGTTTGCGGCTGCATCTGGACGGCACGGTGGCTTCGCGCCCGTACATCGACATGACGCTGCGCCTGATGCAGCGCTTTGGGGCTGAGGCCGACTGGGAGGCCGACGGACACACCTTGCGGGTGGCGCCGAAACCCTACGTGGCGCCGGAGGCGTTTGACGTGGAACCCGACTGGAGCGGCGCTTCCTATTGGTATGAAATGGTGGCGCTCTCGCCCGATGCCGAGGCACGGATTGTATTGCCGAGGCTTTCGGCAGAAAGTGTGCAGGGCGATTCGGCCGTGGCCGTATGGTTTGAGCAGCTGGGCGTGCATACTGAGTTTACGCCGGAAGGTGCCGTTTTGACCAAATGTCCGGCTACTGTGGAACGGCTCGAACTGAACTTGGAACAGCAGCCCGACCTGGCACAGACGCTGGTGGTTACGGCAGCAATGCTCAACCGGACGTTTCGCATCAAAGGGCTGCACAGCCTGCGCATCAAGGAAACCGACCGTTTGGAGGCCCTGGCCTGCGAATTGGGAAAATTGGGTTATGTGCTGACCGTGGAGGGCGACGACGTGTTGCGTTGGGACGGCGCACGTAATTTGCCGCATTATGAAGGCGGCATACATACGTACGACGATCATCGTATGGCCATGGCCTTTGCTCCGTGTGCCTATCGTTTTGACGGGCTGCGCATTTTGAATCCGGAAGTCGTGGCCAAGTCGTATCCCGAGTTCTGGAATGACCTTGAGTGTGCCAAGTAAGTATAATTTACATCGATAGAGATATGTGGGTATTGCTGATTTCGTTGCTCGTGCTGGGCTTGCTGGCCGCCCTGTTGGGGTGGTGGCGCAACCGTGTGTTGGGCCGGAAACTCGAACAAGGGGAAATTGAAGCCCTGCCGACCGTTAAGCAACCTGACGATTCGGGGTGCTGCGGGCAGCATATTGTGTGTGAAAAGACAGCTTTGCTGGCCGGATTGAGCAAGGATATTGTCTATTTTGACGACGAGGAGCTCGACCGCTTTGCCGGAGTGCCGGCTGATGCCTATTTGCCGGCTGACGAGGATGAGTTTCGCGAGGTGTTCTACACCATGCGTCCCGGTGAGGTTGTGGAGTGGGTGCGTTCGCTCGAACTTCGTCATATCGAAATACCCAACGGCATCAAGGATGAGATATTTATGATGATCCGGCAGTAGCTTGGTCCGGACGAACCGTAGAGAGTCATACGTTATGCTTCATCTTTTACAATATACTTTTTTTCAGAATGCTTTGCTGGCTGGAGTGCTGGCAGCCGTACTTTGCGCCATGATTGGCACGTATGTCGTGACGCGACGCCTGGTGTTTGTAAGCGGAGGCATTGCTCACGCTTCGCTTGGCGGCGTAGGGCTGGGAGCACTGTTGGGTTTTCCGCCCATGCTGGGAGCGGCCGGATTTGCCCTGTTTTCGGGCTGGGGCATTCAGTGGCTGGGCCGACGCAGCAATGTGCGTGAGGATTCGGCCATTGCCATGCTTTGGACGCTGGGTATGAGTATCGGCGTGTTGTGTGCCTATGCGGCCGAGGGGTTCATGGCCGACCTTCCGTCGTACCTGTTTGGCAATATCTTGGCCGTGGGGCGTACGGATTTATTGGCCTTGGGCGTGTTGACCGTTGTGGTAGCTTTGCTGTTCAGTCTGCGTTTGCAGGCCATCGTAACGCTGGCTTACGATGCCGACTTTGCCCGTACGCAGGGGCTTCACGTGGAGCGGCTGGAAACGGTGCTTACGGCACTGACCGTACTGACCATAGTGTGCTGCCTTCATATAGCCGGCATCGTAATGGTGATTTCGCTCCTGTCTGTGCCGCAAATGACGGCAGCCCTCTTTGCCCGATCGTTTAGTCAGATGATCTGGGGGGCCATGGTGTTCGGGCTGGTCAGCTTTCTGTTGGGGCTGGCTTTGTCGTGTCTGTTCGACGTGCCCAGCGGTGCCAGTATTATTCTGTGTGCCATCGTGATTTATTTTGTGTGCAAAGCAATAAAATCCAAAATTCCCGTTTTTCATAGTAAGTAACGCATAACAGTAGGATATTCTTGAGTTGCAAGTGGAGTTTCATAGGGTGTTTGGTGTTGGTGGCCGCGGTACTGACGGGCTGCTCAACCAAGAAGAATACGCCCGGCTCGCGCTTCTGGCATGCGTTCAACGCTCGTTTCAATACCTATTATAACGGTGAGCAGGCCTATATTGAGGGGAATCGCGCCAAGGAGGAAGGTATTGAGGACGACTATACCCAGCTGTTGCCCTTTTTCATGGCCGGCAACGGCAAGGCGGCGTCCATCGGCAAGTCGAATTATGAAACCGCCGTTACCAAATGTCAGAAAGCCATCCAGCTGCATTCCATCAAGCGCAAACCTGTGCGTAACAACAACAAGAAACTTACGCCCAAGGAGCGGGCCTATCGTAACCGCACGGAGTTCAATCCTTTTTTGAAGAACGCCTGGCTGCTGATGGGTAAGGCCCAGTTCCAGAAAGGCAGTTTTGAGGAAGCCAGTGCCACGTTTTCCTATATCACCCGTCATTATGCTGCCGAGCCTTTGGTGGCACAGGAGGCACGCACCTGGTTGGCCCGCTGCTATACGGAGTTGGGCTGGTATTATGATGCCGAGGATGTGTTGCAGCGTTTTCAGCGTGATTCCGTCAATAGCCACTTGCAGCGCGAAAACAGTCAGACCATGGCCAGCCTGCTCCTGGCGCAGGAGCGCTTTGCCGAAGCACTGCCTCATTTGCAGCGGGCTGTCAGGCAGGAGCGCCGCAAGCGGCAGAAAGCCCGGCTTTATTTCCTGTTGGGGCAGGTGAATGAATATCTGGACCGCCCTGCCGATGCTTATAAGGCCTATGGCAAATGTATCCGGCAGCATCCGCCCTATCTGATGAGCTTCAACGCCCGCATCCGGCAGACGGAAGTGCTGGCCGACGGCCGCAGCGCCCGTGGCATGATTAAGCGCCTCAAACGCATGAGCCGTTCGCAGAACAATGCCGAATATCTGGACCAGGTGTATTATGCCATGGGCAACATCTATCTCAGTCAGTACGACACGCTACAGGCCATTTCGGCCTATGAGCAGGGCCGCTCCAAGGCCAAGCGAAGCGGTTTCGAGAAAGGCTTCCTGGTATTGCGCCTGGGCCAGCTCTACTGGATTCGGAAAGATTACGAAAAAGCGCAGGCCTGTTATCGTGAGGCCGTGGGACTGATTGACCGCGAGCGTGAGGAATATGCCGAGGTGGAGCTGCGTTCCAAAGTGCTTGACGAACTGGTGCCCCACACCACAGCCATTCATCTGCAGGACAGCCTGCTGGCTTTGGCCGACATGCCCGAGGCCGAACGCAATGCGGCTATTGACCGCGTGATTGCCGATTTGAAGAAAAAGGAGGAAGAAGCCCGCAAGGCCAAGCGTGACTCGCTGGCCGACGCCATAGCCCAGCAGCAGGGAGCCAACCGTCCTGCGACCAACTTGCCGACAAATAATACGTCGGACAGCAAGGAATGGTATTTCTACAACCCAACGCTGGTCGCACAGGGCAAACAGCTCTTCCAGCGCCAGTGGGGCAAGCGAAAGCTTGAGGACAACTGGCGGCGCTCCAACCGCACCGTGCTGGCCCTTGAGGATGGCGGCGGCGAAGTGGATTATGAGAAGGAGGATTCACTGCTGGCCGCCCAGGCGGCAGCCGACAGTCTGGCCGAGGCGCAGGAAGCGGTGCCCGATTCGGCGCAGAACGACCCTCACGAGCGGGCTTATTACTTGAAGGACATTCCCTTTACGCCGGAGCAGAAAGCTGCGGCCTACGACATACTGAAAACCTCGCTCTATCAGGCCGGTCTGATAGAGAAGGACAAGCTGCAGGACTTTGCCCTGGCCGACGAAACGCTGCGCCGCCTGTACAAGGACTTTCCCGATTTCGAACCGATGGACGAGCTGCTCTACCAGCGTTTCCTGCTTTATATGCGCTGGGGGCGTCAGAGTGAGGCCGAGGAAATGAAGCGCCTGCTCCGCGAGCAATATGCCGGCAGTATCCTTTCGCGTAAGGTGAACGACCCCAACTATCTTTATCTGGCCCGCTACGGTGTGAGCATGGAGGATTCGCTCTATCAGTCCACCTACGAAGCCTACCGGCGCAACGACGTTCAGGGAGTGGCCCGCGGTTACGATATTTCCACCCGCCAGTTTGCCGATGGCATCAACCGTCCCAAGTTTATCTTCCTGCATGCCCTGACGCGTCTGCTCACCGGCGAGCGCGACAGTCTGGTCAACGAGCTGGAAGACCTGGTGAAGAATTATCCCGAGAGCGATGTGAGCGAAATGGCCGGAATGATTGTCAAGGGACTGCGCAGCGGGCGCACCATCGGGTCGGGCACGTTTAACTTGGGTTCCATCTGGGACCGCCGCACCGCCGAGGCCAGCGAGGAGGCCGATTCGCTCAAGCGCGGGCGTCAGCTGTCGGCCGAGCGCAATACGCCGTTCGTGTACGTACTGGCCTTTGTGCGTGATTCGCTCAATGCCGATCAGGTGCTCTACGATTTGGCCCGTTTTAATTTCAGCGGTTTCTATGTGCGTAATTTTGACCTTCAGCTCGTTGATGACGGACCTTTGCGTGAGTTGCAGATCAGTGGTTTCAACAATTATGACGAAGCCCATGCCTATGCGCAGAAGGTAATGACCGACGCGGCTCTGGCTGCCCATGTGCGCAAAGGCCGGGTAGTGCTGATTTCTGCTGACAACCTGCCGCTGCTGGGCACGGCTTACAGCTTTGATGACTATCGGAAATTCTATGACGAACACTTTGCGCCGCTGCCCGTTGAGGACAACCTGCGTCTGGACCAGCAGGCTGCGCCCGCCGAGCCGCAGTATGAGGAGGAAACGCCGGCCGACCCGTCGGGGCAGTCGCAGACGGACGACAGCCGTACGGACGATACCGACACCGGTGGGCAGGATGACGACGGCGGAGAGTGGTACTGATGTTTCTTTCCGGCTCCTTCAGCGGCCTTTTAAGGCGCTGTCAGACGTTTTCAGCCCGTGAATGAGGCCTTTTATGCGGCCGGACATTCACGGGCTGAAAACGTATTAAAACGGGTGTACGAGAGCCGGGCCCGTTCAGTTCCATTTTTTGTATTTCAGGTAGACATAGACCGCCGCGGCCACTACGGCCATCAGCGCCCAGGCCATCAGGTAGCCGTATTTCCAGCTCAGCTCGGGCATCCACTGGAAGTTCATGCCCCATATTCCGGCCATGAAGGTCAGCGGGATGAATACGGTCGATACGATGGTGAGCTGTTTCATGATGCCGTTCATGCGCTGGTCGTTGTTCGACAGGTACAGGTCAATCAGCGACGAGAGCAGGTCACGGCAGCCCTCAAGCGTTTGCAATACGAATTGCAGGTGGTCGTTCACGTCGTTGAAGAAGGGGCGGTTAACCTTGTGCAACAGGGGGTTGTCGTCATGTAGCAGCTTGCTGATTTGTTCCTTGAGCGGAAAGATGCTTCTCTTTATCAGGCGGTAGTTGCGCCGGTGGTGCTGTATGTCCTTGATTCCGGGCAGCTGGTCGTCGTCTGACGAGAGGAATTGCTCCTCCATATCCTCCAGGGAGTCTTCCATTTGGGTGATGACCGACATGAAGCCGGCCATGATGCTGTTGAGGATGACGCTGAGCAGGTAGTCCGACTGCCGGCTGCGTATTTTCAGCACGTTTCTTTCCAGGGCCGTGTGGATGTCTTCAAAAAAGTCGGTGTCGGTTTCCGCAAACGTCAGCACGTAGTTTGTTCCCTGTACGATGCAGAGCTGTTGGGGCTGGTATTCATCGTCGTCCAGGGGAATGAGCTGCTTGATGATGACGAGGTTGTAGGTGTCGTGAATTTCTATTTTTGTCTGGTGGTCGGCATTGAGTATGTCCTGAGTGGTCAGGAAGTCAATCCCGAAGTGCTGGCACAGTTCCCTGATGGTTTCGGCGTCCTGCAGCCCGTGAATCTGTACCCAGTTGACGGCATTATCCTTCAGCAGGGGCTGCAGTGCCTGCAGGTTTTGGCAGCAGGAAGCTTCGACCCCCTCGCAGCCATAGCTGTAAAGGTGCAGGTGGGTGGGAGTGGATGCTTTTCCCGTGTATTTCAGCTGTTCGCTCAGCAGGTTGTTTTGTTTCATGTCGGTGTGTCGGTTTTGAACAAAGGTAATGAATTCTTCCGAAAAGCCTTTGCCCTTCCGTCATTATTTCGTCGGCCTGCTGGGTGAGCGTTGTCCGGGGGCGCCGGTTATACGGCGTTGAGATTAATGGTCAAGTCGGGCTGCAGGATGCACGAGGAGGAAATTTTTTCCACAATCTTCTCACGGTAGTGCTTGGGTGAGCAGCCCAGGTGTTTCTTGACGTATTTGCCGAAAAACGACAGGTTCGGGAAGTCCATTTCGTTGGATACTTCCTTGATGCTGATGCTGGGGTTGTGGAGCAGGTAGGCAATATCCTTGACCACATATTGGTTAATCAGTTCCGAGGCCGTGTGGTTGGTTATCTTTTTGCATACGGCCGTCAGATATTTCGGGGTGATGCAGAGCCGGTTGGCGTAGTAGTTGACCGAGCGCGGCTTGGGATAGGCCGACATGAGCAGGTCCATGAATTCCTTGAAGAGTTTTTCCGATGCGTTGAAGGGGCGTGGCTTAATGGCGATGAAGCGTTCGAGCGAATCGTGGAATTCATACATAAAGGCCAGCAGAAGGGCGTTGATGAGCTGTCGCTGATGATGGCGGGGAGAGCCTTTCAGCTTGCTCATGAGCAGGTCGTAGTACTGGCAGAAGAGTTTGCTCTCTTCCGGAGTAAGTTGCAGTACGGGCCGCTTTTCAAGGAAAAACTTGATGTCCCAGCTTCCGGCCGTGATGACGGAAAGCTGTTTCATGTAGTCGGGCGACATGAGGATACCCTTAAAATCAAAATCATTGCTCACCATGCAATGCTGAAGCATCACGTCGGGGTGGCAGATGAGCATGTCGTTGGGCTTCACCTGGTATTCCTGGTTGTTGAGGTTAACCACCGCCGTGCCTTTCAGACACAGGATGGAGGTATATACTTTCATGCGTATGGGTACGCGGCTGATATCGCAGATCTGGTGTATCAGGGCTATCCGGTCGTCGTGGTAGGCGGCCAGATGTTCCAGTTTGGTGTTGTTGTCTAAATTTCCTTCTATAAATCGCTTATTCATGGTCTATATTTCTTTTTTAGCGCGAAAAAACAGAAAGTTTACGAAATGCCGGTGATACAAAGTTCGGTTTTTGTGTTCTAAATTTCAGTGTTTTTTCTTTTCTTCTTTTTTTAACTGAATTTGCCCGAATAAAGTATAAAAAACTTTTTTAAAGGTAAAAGTTTTTTGCTGAAGGGCATTGTGTGCGGCCCGCGCCAATCTGTATGCCGGCCGAAGTCGGGAGGGTGTTATCGGGCCGGGGAGAAAAAAGGTCGGAACTTTTTGGAATAAGTTCCGACCTTTTCTGATGAAGTTGCCGTCTTGTTTTTTCTTGGTGCCGCCCCCGGGCGCAAGGCGTCAGTCGGGCTGGCGGCTGATCCATTCGAGGGCGCGTTTTACGGTGGCGTCACGCTGGTTGTAGAACTGGAAATATTCCGACGTGTCCCACAGGTCGACAATAAAGAGTGATTTGAGCGTAAAGCGCAGGTCGGGCAGGGTTTTCTGCAGTTCGGCGTCGTCCTTGGGCTTGATGCCCTTTTTCAGTCCTACCGAAACCACCGTATCCACCAGGGCCTGGGGCACTTCAAAGTGCTGGTTGAAGTCGGCAAACGTGGCGTATTTCTTGCGCAGCTGGTTGCGGTGCTGGTCAATGTAGCGCAACGATTGCTCGCGGATGATGTTCTGGCGTGAGAGGGCCGTATAGAAAGCCGTGTAGCGCGAGGTGTCGGCCGGCACGAAGATGTCGGGCATGATGCCTCCGCCGCCGTACACGGTGCGTCCCAGGTCGGTTTTGTACACCTTGGTAGAGTCCAGATGGATACTGTCAATGCTGGTCAGCTCGCCGTGGTTCAGGCGGTTGACCACATCCATGTCGTAGTCCTTGCGGTCGCCCTTGACGTAGGGTTTCTGGATGCAGCGCCCCGAGGGGGTGTAGTAGTGTGCCGTGGTCAGGCGTATCATGGAGCCGTCGGGCAGCGACAGGGGGCGCTGCACCAGGCCTTTGCCGAATGTGCGTCGGCCGATAATCATGCCGCGGTCGTGGTCCTGCACGGCGCCCGACACGATTTCGGCGGCCGAGGCCGTGTATTCGTTGGTCAGGATGGCGAGTGCGCCGCTCGTAAACTGTCCGCCGGCCTGCGCCGTGAAGCGCTCGGGCCGCTGGCTGCGTCCTTCGGTGTAGACCACCAGCTGCCCCTGCTGCAGGAACTGGCTGGCTATTTGTGTGGCGGCTCCCAGATAGCCGCCGCCGTTGGTCTGGAGGTCGAAGATGAGTTTGGTCATTCCCTGTTTTTTTAGGTCCTTAATGGCTTTGGCCACTTCGTCGTTCGACGTGGCGCCGAAGCTGCCCAGATGGATGTAGCCCACCTTGGGGGCAATCATGTAGGCCGCGTCGAGCGTGTTGAGGGGTATCTTGTCGCGCGTGACGGTAAACTCCAGCGGGCTGACGGCGCCGCGGCGCACGATGGTCAGGCGCACCTTGGTGTCCTTCTTGCCGCGCAGCAGGCTCATGATGGAGTCACGGCTCATCTTGACACCGGCAATGTTGATGGTGTCAACCCGCACAATGCGGTCGCCACTGAGAATGCCCACCTTTTCGCTGGGGCCTTTCTTTACGGTTTGAATCACCACCAGCGTGTCCTGCAGCATGTTGAACTGTACGCCGATGCCTTCAAACTTGCCTTCGAGCGGTTCGTTCAGTTTCTTGGTTTCCTTGGCCGAGGTGTATGACGAGTGGGGGTCAAGCTTGGAGAGCATGCCCGTAATGGCGTCCTCCACGAGTTTGGCGTGGTCCACGCTGTCTACGTAGAGGTTGGCAATGGCTACTTCGGCCATCTGCAGTTTTTGCAGTTGCAGCGGGTCAACCTCAACGCGGTCGTCGGGGGCGGCCGGTTGTGCTACGCTCCAAATCAGGCCCGAGACCGTGAAGCAGAGGATGAGCAGAAGGAGATGGTGTCGTATTTGTTTCATGGGGTTTGGAAATTTAAAAAAGAAGGAAAAAGGCGGCGCATGGCGCTTTTAGGGCAGGAATTCGGTGATGTCCTTGCCGTAGGAAGCCAGTTCGCGCACGACGCTTGAGGAAATGCTCTGCAGGTTGGGTTCCGTAAAGAGCAGAATGGTTTCGATGCCCGAGAGCCGCTTGTTCATGACGGCGATGTCGCGCTCGTATTCAAAGTCCTTGACCGAACGCAGGCCGCGCAGAATGTAGCCGGCACCTACGGAGCGGGCAAAGTCGATGGTCAGGCCCGTGTAGCTCTCCACCTGTATGCGCGGTTCGTTGCGGTAGAGGCTGCGTATGCGTGTCACGCGCTCCTGCAGTGAGTAGAGGGCACGTTTGCCCTCGTTGACGCCCACACCGATGACGATACGGTCAAACAGGGGCAGGCCGCGCTCCACGATGCTGGCATGGCCAATGGTAAAGGGGTCGAACGAGCCGGGAAAAATGGCACAGTTCTTGAGGCTTTTTTCTGAAGTTTCCATGTAAAGGTTAGGTTGTTTGAACGATGCCTGGAACATCACGTTGCTGACAGGCCGTGAGGGCGGCTCGCCAACCGTTTATTCCAGGTCTTTTTCAACGCGGTCTTCCTCGATAACCAGATTGTCGATGATAAAGTTCTGCCGCTCCATGGTGTTTTTGCCCATGTAGTATTCCAGCAGTTCCTTGACCTGGTCGTTTTTGTGCAGCGTCACCTGTTCCAGACGCATGTCGGGTCCGATGAAGTTGCGGAACTCGTCGGCTGAGATTTCGCCCAGACCTTTGAATCGCGTGATTTCGGGGTCGGGGCCCAAAGCCTTGATGGCCGAGAGCCGCTCCTCTTCAGTATAGCAGTAGCGCGTTTCAAATTCCGCGCGATCGGACCGACGGGTGCGGGCCAGTATGGCTTCGCCCGCTTCTTGCTGCCGTTTTTGCGGAGCATTGGCG
>FR903631.1:90291-100219 GCA_000438115.1 Prevotella sp. CAG:617
TGCAGAATATAGACGTGTCCTTTTTTGATAAGGTCGGGGAAGAATTGCAGGAAGAAGGTAATCATCAGCAGGCGGATGTGCATGCCGTCCACGTCGGCATCCGTAGCCACGATGACCTTGTTGTAGCGCAGTCCGTCGAGCCCGTCCTCAATGTTGAGCGCTGCCTGCAGCAGGTTGAATTCCTCGTTTTCGTACACCACCTTCTTGGTCAGGCCGAAGCAGTTGAGCGGTTTTCCGCGCAGTGAGAATACGGCTTGCGTGTTGACATCTCGGCTTTTGGTGATGGAACCGCTGGCCGAGTCGCCTTCGGTAATGAAGATGGAACTTTCGTAGCGGGGGTCGGGCGCGTCGTCATCGTCTTTCTTTTTGGTCTTGGGGGGCGCGTCGTTCAGGTGGATGCGGCAGTCGCGCAGCTTGCGGTTGTGCAGATTGGCTTTCTTGGCACGTTCGCGGGCCAGCTTGGTAACGCCGGCAATGGCCTTGCGCTCTTTTTCGCTCTCCTGAATCTTTTGCAGGATGACGTCGGCAACCTCCAGGTTCTTGTGGAGATAGTTGTCTACGTTTTCCTTGATGAAATCACCTACGAACTTGTTGACACTGACTCCCGAGAGGGGGAATTTCTGCCCATTACGGTCTTTTTCGGGCGCCATGACGAGTGAGCCCAGCTTAATCTTGGTCTGACTTTCAAAGAGCGGCTCAATCACTCTGACGGAGATGGCGCCAACCAGTCCGTTGCGGATGTCCTGGAAGTCGAAGTTCTTGCCGAAATATTCCTTGATGGTGCGCGCCAGATGCTCCTTGAAGGCGCTTTGGTGCGTTCCGCCCTGGGTGGTGTGCTGCCCGTTGACAAACGAGTAGTACTCCTCGCCGTATTGTGAGGTGTGGGTAAAGGCTATCTCGATGCCTTCGCCCTTGAGGTGGATGATGGGGTAGAGTCCCGGCGCGGTCATGTTGTCGTTGAGCAGGTCCTCCAGTCCGTTGCGGCTGATGATGCGGTGGCCGTTGTAGTAAATGGCCAGCCCGGTGTTCAGATAAGTATAGTTGCGCAGCATGGCTTCCACGAATTCGCTGCGGAATCTGAAGTTCAGGAAGAGCCGGTCGTCGGGTTTGAAGCAGACGTAAGTTCCGTTTTCTTCCTGAGTTTCGGTGGTTTCATCGCTTATCAGATTACCGCGCTCGAATATGGCTTCATGTGCCTGCCCGTCGCGCACACTGCGGGCTACGAAGCGCTCGCTCAGGGCATTGACGGCTTTCAGTCCCACGCCGTTCAGTCCGACGCTGGCCGTGAATACCGAGGTGTCGTACTTGGCGCCCGTATTCAGTTTCGATACGGCCTGCACCAGACTGCCCAGGGGAATCCCTCGGCCATAGTCACGGATGGAAGCCGTGCCGTCGTCCTGTATGTCTACGTCGATACGTTTGCCAAAGCCTTCGTTGAATTCGTCAATACTGTTGTCGATGGATTCCTTGAGCAGCACGTAAATGCCGTCTTCGGCGTGTGAGCCGTCGCCCAGTCGTCCGATGTACATACCCGGGCGGGTGCGGATGTGCTCCATGTCGCTCAGGTGGCGTATGCTGTCTTCGGTATATTGTACGGCGGCGGTATTTTGGCTTTGCGTTTCGTCGGTCATAGATAAGGGCTTGGGTAGAAAAGATTAAAGGGGTTTGGTATAGCAGCGGCGGCGGCGGTGTGTGCGGGGCGAGAGGTCGTCCCACAGGCCTACGCCGCGCGAATTGGTTTCGAGCTGCGGATAGACCACGGCATATTTGAATCCCATTTGCTGGTAAATGGGGATGAGGTGGCTGAAGAGCAGGGCGTTGAGACCGCGGTTCTGGTGGTCGGGCCGCACGGCGATGAGCATGAGGTCAACGATTTCGGGGCGGTGCCAGTGGAGCGCGTCGAGCATGTGAATCCATCCCAGCGGGAAGAGGCGGCCGTGGGCGCGCTGCAGGGCCCGTGTCATGGACGGCATGGAGATGGCCGTGGCCACCAGCTCGCCCGTGTCGGCTTCCTGAATGATGCATACCATGTTCAGGTCGATTGACGGCAGGTATTCGCTGATGTAATGGGCGGCCTGCCGGGCCGACATTTCGGAGTAGCCGAACAGTTTGGAATAGGCCTGGTTGATGATACCGAATATCTTGGGGCCGAATTCCTGGACGTCTTTTTTGTTGCGCAGGCTGCGCACGGTCAGGTTGTAGCGCTTGGAAATCAGTTCGGCCACGCGTTTGTGCTTCTCCGGGATGTGGGTCGGCATCTTGATAATCTGTTCTACCCAGTCAACGGCCTTTTCAAATCCCAGTTGCTCAAAGATGCGGGGATAGTAGTCGTAGTTGTAGAGGGTGCCCATGGTGTCGAGTTCGTCAAAACCCTCAATCAGCGTGCCTTCGGGGTCAAAGTCCGTAAAGCCCAGCGGACCCTGTATCTTTTCCATGCCGTGGGCGCGTCCAAAGGCCTCTACTTGCTCCAGCAGCTTGCGGGCTACTTCGGCATCGTCAATAAAGTCAATCCACCCGAAGCGTACCACCTTGACATCCCATTTCTGGTTGGCCTTGCGGTTGATGATGGCTGCTACGCGTCCTACCACCTTGCCGTCACGTTTGGCCAGATAGCATTCGCAGTCGCAGAATTCGAAAGCTTCGTTTTGCTTGGGATCGAGTGTGTAGAGCATGTCTTCCCGTATTTCGGGCGCGGCATAAGGGCTCTTCTTGTACAATTGGTGGTTGAAATCGATGAATTGTTTCAACCCCTTCTTGTCAGTTACTTTTACAATTTCAATTGCAGACATTTTGCTACTTTTTTAAGTCCGCCTCTTCCTGTGTCGCAAGCCGGCGGCAGGAAAAGGTAAAATCCGTGAACAGGGGCGGAGGCCGTGGCGTGGGGCTAAAAAATAACACATGCGGGCCTACCTTGGATTAATGGGGCAAATTTACGATTTTTTTTTGAGGTAAAAAGAAGCGGAAGCTTCAAAAAAAAAGACGGATACGGTGTGAATGCGGATGGCCGGTCAGTCTGCCGTGCGGCCGGCGGAAGAGAAAAAATGAAAATCTTTGGCGTTTCGTTTTTCTCTTCGCGCGGTTTACACTACCTTTGCAATCAATAACCTATACACGTTGAGAAGATGAAATTTACAGAACGTTGCTGGCCCATATTCGAGCAGGTGATCAGCGATTATCACAAAAGCGACCATGTGGATACGCCTATTGCCAATCCGTATCCCGAGCAAGGAATTGAACGCGACCTCTACCGCAAGTGCTGGATTGATACGGTGCAGTGGCATCTGGAGGATTTGATACGCGACCCTCAGATTGATCCCGTTGAGGCCCTGCTGCTCAAGCGCCGCATCGACAAGAGCAACCAGGACCGTACGGACCTGGTAGAACTCATCGACAGCTATTTCTATACGCTCTACGGCCATGTGGAAAAACAGCCGGATGCCACTATCAATACCGAGAGTCCGGCCTGGGCCATCGACCGCCTTTCCATCCTGGCTCTTAAAATCTATCACATGCGTGAGCAGACCGAGCGCACCGACGCCACGCCGCAGCACGTGGCGCAGTGTCAGGCTAAACTCGACGTGCTCCTGCAGCAGCGTGAAGACCTTTCGACGGCCATCGACCAGTTGCTGGACGACATTCAGGCCGGCCGCAAATACATGAAGGTCTACAAACAGATGAAGATGTATAACGACCCTGACACGAACCCCGTGTTGTACGGTCAGAAGTAGAACCATTTCCAAGAATCCCGCAAACCTCTGTTTTGGAACATTTGCTTGTCATACGTTTTTCGGCCCTGGGTGACGTGGCCATGACGGTGCCGGTTGTCGACGCCGTGGCGCGCCGTTATCCCGACGTGCAGCTGACCGTGTTGAGCCGGGCGGCCTTCCGCCCGATGTTTGCGCAGCTGCCGTCCAACGTGCGCTTTGTGGGCGTCGACCTCAAGCAGCAGTACAAGGGGCTGTCGGGGCTGATGCGGCTGTATGCCGGCGTGGCGCCGCTGCGCCCTACGGCCGTGGCCGACCTTCACGACGTGTTGCGCACCAAATTCCTGCGCTGGCGCTTCGGGCTGGGCGGCGTGAAGGTGGCACACATCGACAAGGGGCGCCGCGGGCGCAAGGCCCTGACGCGGCCGCACCACAAGGTGCTTGAGCAGCAGCCCACGTCGTTCCAGAAGTATGCAAGGGTATTTGCCCAGCTGGGCTTCCCCGTCGAGGTGGAGTTCCGTTCCATCTTTTCCCGTATGCCCGGCGGTTTGCCCCCCTTGCCGGCAGCCTGTATGGCTAAAGGTGCTGAAAAGTGGGTGGGCATAGCTCCCTTTGCCGCCCATGCCGGCAAGATTTATCCGCTTCGTCAGATGGAGTGGGTGGTCGACAGGCTGGCCGAGCAGGCAGGTGTGCGTGTGTTTCTCTTTGGCGGCGGCAGCCGCGAGGTGGAGGTGTTGCAGAACTGGAGCCGCAAGCGGCCCAACATTGTATGTGTGGCCGGCCGTTTTGGCTCCATGACCGACGAGCTGGCCCTCATGGCGCATCTCAACGTGATGGTGTCGATGGATTCGGCCAATATGCACCTGGCGTCGCTCACCGGCACGCCGGTGGTGTCGGTATGGGGGGCCACCCATCCGCTGGCCGGATTTATGGGGTGGAACCAGTTGCCTGAAAATGCCATCCAGGTTGACCTGCCCTGCCGTCCCTGCTCAATTTACGGCAACAAGCCCTGCGCGCGCGGCGATTACGCCTGTCTTAACCGCATTGAGGCCCGCACGGTGCTCAACCGCGTGTTGGGTATCCTTTATCCGCATAGAGGGGCATAGGCCCTTTCCCCTGACAGATTGCAAAACCTCCCGCATGAGTCATCAGGCTGCCGGTGCAGCGTGGCTCGTGCGGGAGGTTTTCTTATGGTCTGTGCGGCGCGGAAGGCGGGGCGCAGTGTGCTTGTCCGGCAGCCCTTTTGTCTGCTTCGGGGGAGTTCCGAAAAAGTAGGCGGGAAAAAATCTTTTCCCGGCGCTTTGAAAAAAACGGCCGGCACTCTTTTGCTCTTTTGTGCCGCCCTGTGCCCGGAAGGGGGCCGGATTTTACTTCATGAACACGAAGAATACGGCCAGAATAAGGCAGATAAAGGCGGCCAGGTGGTTCCAATGGAGCGCCTCGCCCTTGAACAGGACGGTGGTGAACACGGTAAACACAATCAGGGTGATGACTTCCTGTATGACCTTGAGCTGCATCAGCGTGAAGGGGCCGCCGTTGCCTACAAAGCCGATGCGGTTGGCCGGAATCTGGCAGGAATATTCGGCCAGCGCAATGCCCCACGAAAAGAGGATGATGCCAAACAGGGGCCAGTTGTCAATCTTGTGCATTTCCTCAAGCTTGAGGTGGCCGTACCAGGCAAAGGTCATGAAAATGTTGGATACAATCAGTAGCAGTATGGTGTAAATAGCGTGCATAGGTCGGGTTGATTTTTTTATGTTAGTGGGTGGGCATAAAATTGCCCCATCCGGTCAGTCGCATGTGGCGGTGGGCCGGGTGGGGATGTGGCGGTGCAGCTTGGCGACTCGGGCTTCGGCCGTGTGTCTGCCAAACTTTGTTACGTGTGCTTATTCCGTGGGTTGCATCTCCTCTTCATACATTTTGGCCATGGTGTCCATCAGGTCCTTGTCGGTGATGCGGGGCAGGGCACTGCCCGGTTCGATGCGGTCGGGCTGGATTACGCGCACCCAGTATTCCGTACCCCAGTTCTTGTTGCCGGGAATCTTGTATTTGAGTACCACGAAATCATCTCCCTGCATGCGGAAGTATATTTTGTTGTCGCGGCCCGTAATACCCGGGTCGGTAATGGAGCGGTCAATGTGCTCCACGTAGACGGAGTCCGACACTATTGACCATTCGCCCATGGTGGCAATGAAACAGCAGCGTGAGCCCGTTTCCAGTCCCATGTTGACGAACTTGCCGTCGCTGTTCAGGGCTTTCATGTAAGGGGTAAAGTGAACCACGGGCTTGTTTTTCTCTATGGATATGTAGCAGTTCTGCCAGATTCCGCATAATTTGTATTTGCTCATGTCTTTGGGCTCTTTGGCAAAGAGGCTCATACCCACAAGCACGGACATCATAAGGGTTATAAATCTTTTCATCGTCTTGTTTTTATTAAGTGTAGGTAACTGTTTGGTGTGCAATTTAAGCATTTATTATTGAATATCCAACAAAAATTAGCAAAAGCCTTTATTTTTTTTGCGGGCATCCGGCTGCCGGGAAGGTTCCGGTCCAGCGGTATTGGTTGCCGGCCAGCAGTCTGACCAATCCTTTCATTTCCAGTTGGATGAGGGCGGCGTTTACTTCGGCCACCTTCAGCCCCGTGGCCGTTACCAGTTCGTCGGCCGAGCATTGCTCGGCCTGCACCAGCCGGCTGCGCAGCTGCTCTTCGGTGGCTGTCAGGGCCGGAAACAGCTCCAGCTGTTGCGGGCGTGGCTGGCGGGGAGCCCACCCCATGTCGTCCATCAGGTCGTCAACCGACGTGAATATGGCGGCGCCGTGGCGCGCAATCAGCCGGTTGCAGCCCTCGCTGTGCAGGTCGGTCAGCCGTCCCGGGCAGGCGTACACCTTGCGCCCGTAGTCCTGCGCCAGGCGGGCCGTAATCAGAGCCCCGCCGCGGCGGGCGCTTTCGACAACGATACATGCCTGCGACAGTCCGGCCACAATGCGGTTGCGCTGCACGAAGTTCTCACGGCTTACCGGTGTGGCGCAGGGATATTCGGTCAGCAGGCCGCCCTGTTCCGTCATCCGGTTGGCTGTGTCGCGGTGGCTCGGGGGGTAGAGGTGGTTGAGCCCGTGTCCCAGCACACCGATGGTGGGCAGACCACAGGCCAGTGCGGCGCGGTGGGCATGTACGTCAACGCCGTAGGCCAGGCCGCTTACAATGGTGGCCTGCGGCAGCCTTTCGGCCAGCTGCTCTACGATGTGCCGGCAGAGGTCCTTGCCGTATTCGCTGATATGACGCGTGCCCACAATGCTGATCATGGGCTGCGCGTTCAGACTGGCCGTCCCTTTATAGAAAAGTACGGGTGGCGCGTCGGGCAGGCTTTTCAGCCATGTCGGATAGTCAGTCTCCGTCAGGGCCAGCAGGCTGATGTGGCGCCGGCGGGCCTCGTCGGCTTCGGCTTCGGCCTACGGCAGCTGTTTGTCCCAGTTCGTCAGACACTGTTGCAGGCGGTCGGTGGCCTGCGGCAGCAGCCGGGAAATGTTTGCACGCTCCTCCCACAGACGCGCGGCCGACCCTGCCGCCCGGCAAAGGCGGTTGGCCGTGATGAGC
Organism: Prevotella sp. CAG:617; assembly: GCA_000438115.1. Classification (GTDB taxonomy): domain Bacteria; phylum Bacteroidota; class Bacteroidia; order Bacteroidales; family Bacteroidaceae; genus Alloprevotella. Next base: position 97,591 of record FR903631.1, read on the forward strand.
CCGATGCCCGGCGTGCGCAGCAGGGCCAGCAGCAATACAGCTTCGTCGTTCATGGCTCAGGCGTGCTCCAGCAGGTCTTTGAAGTAGGGGTCGAGGGCCGAGGTGTCCGACAGCTTCCCGTTGACCACGCATACGGCATCAACCGTGGCCTTGATAACGGGTTTTTCGTCGGGGTAGCGGTAAATGTCCTGCTGGAACACGTAACGCAGGCCGTCCTTGCGCAGGGCCAGGCGCGAGATAAATTCGTCGCCGCTGCGCAGGGGTTGCTTGAAGGCCATGTTCAGCCGGGCCACTACGGCGTCAATGCCCTGCTCGTGGAGCGCGGCAAAGCTGATGCCGCGTGAAAGCAGAAATTCGTGGCGGGTATGTTCGATGTAATGCTGGTAGTTGGCGTTGTTGACAATTCCTTGCAGGTCGCATTCGTAGTCGCGCACCTTCATGCGCAGTTCAAAATCGTAGTGGGTTGCCATAGTTTATAGATATAGTGAGACTTGTTTTCAGGGTTTCGGATGTCGCAGATATTCGTAGCCGAACCGGCAGCGCAGGCAGTCCTTGGGCTGGCAGTAGGCCTGCTGCAGTTGGAGCAGGGCCTGCGAGTCGGCCGCATTTTGCGCCTTGAGTCCGCCTTCATGCCAGGCCTTGACCACGTGATTGCTTTCAGGCGGCAGCTGCTCCAGCAGGTTGAAGGCGCGTTCACACAGTTTTTCGTTCAGGCGGTAGCGGCCGTAGGCAAACAGCAGCGGGGCCAGGGCGTTGATGAGCAGCAGATTGATGGTTTCGGGGCGCAGCCGTTTGCTGACGGGCTCCGTGGCGGCCCCGAAGTGGTAGTGTGTCAGCCAGTAGCCGCGTGTTGAGGCGCTGAGGCACTGCCTCATTTCCTCTACCGTGCCGGCTGCCATGAGCTGGCTGAACGACGCGGTGTCTTGCAGGTAGATGTCCATGAGCTGGGCCAGGCGGATGTGGGGCGCGTTTTGCGGCCGCATGCGCATATACTTCCAGCGGCGCCCGTCGATGGGGGTCAGACTGAATTTGTGGGCCAGAAAGCGGTATTCCTCGCGCAGCCGGTTGAAGTAGTCGTCGGCCAGGGCTTCGCGGCGGCGCTTTTCGCTCATGGCGTCGGGGTCCAGCAGGCCGGCCTGCCCGAAAAACAGGGCTTCAATCTGAAACGGGTTGTCGCGGTGCTTTCCGGCGTCGTGCAGGGGGAAGCCCGTGGCCCACTCTTCAAATGTGTCGGCATTGATGCCGAAGCCGAAGCTGCGGGCCAGGCTGATAAAGCATACGCGCTCCCAGTCGCCGGTGGTGTGGTGCAGCCACTGGCTGATGCGCTGCGTTTTCTGTTCCAGCCGTTCGGTGGTGAGGGCCGACAGCCAGCTGTGGCAGGTCAGGCCGGACACCCGGGGCAGGATATGGGCGCAGGGCGGGTAGCCCGGCGCCTGGGTCAGCTGCCGGTAGTTGTCGCGCACGTATTCGGGCACGTCGAGCTGCAGCTGCGGCAGCTCCTGTCCGGCTTCGGTCAGTACGGGGGCGTCAATCTGCTCGGCCACGTGCAGGATGACGTTGTTGTAGGCCGGGTCGAGGTGGTGCCTGTGGCGTTGCCAGTCGGAGCTGCGGGTGTGCAGTTCCACGCTGCCTACCCATAGCGTGTCGCCTATTTTGATGCGGGCGTTGAGAAAGTCGGGCCCGGCGTTGCGGTTGTGCAGGCCGGGGTCAATGATTTCCAGTGTCTGGCCCTGTGTGGTGAGCAGTGGGCGCAGGGGCATGAGCCGATGTTGCCAGGTATAGTGTAATAGTGCTTCCATGAGTGCGCGGTTTCATGGTTGTTTGGTGTCAGAAAGCCGGATTTTTCCGGTTGAAATAGAGCAAAGTTAAGTTTTTTTTCCGACTTCAGCAACCTTGTGCGGCGGTTAATGGGCTTGAATTACCGCTATTTTCGGGGTGCTGTCGGGGCGGTGGGTTTTTTGTGCCCTTTTGTTTTGGCGTTATGGAAATTTTTCCTACCTTTGCCTCGAAAGTATTTAGGTGCAGTTAGATTGTGTATGAAAGGTTTTCTGCCTGGTAAGGTAGGATTCCTTTTCTTTTTTACTACTTTTTCAACTGATACTACGCAGCATTTTATATAAACTTTTATTATCAACAAGAAATGGCTTACATGACTCAAGAGGGCTACGACAAGATGGTGGCCCAGCTCCGTCACATGGAGACAATTGACCGCCCCGCTGCTTCGGCTGCCATTGCAGAGGCACGCGACAAAGGCGATCTTTCGGAAAACAGTGAATACGACGCCGCCAAAGAGGCGCAGGCTATGCTGGAAATGAAAATCAACAAGCTCAAGGCAGCCATTGCCGAAGCCAAAATCATTGACGCCAGCAAGCTGAGTACCGACACGGTGCAGATTCTCTCCACCGTAGAGATGCGCAACGTGAAGAACAACATGGTGATGAAATACACCATTGTGAGCGAAAGCGAGGCCAATCTGCGTGAAGGCAAGATTTCCTCAACCACCCCCATTGCGCAGGGACTGCTCGGCAAGAAGGTGGGCGACGTGGTTGACGTCAAGATTCCGCAGGGCGTGGTCAGCCTCGAGGTGCTGAAGATTACCATTGAGTAAGCGCATCTTCAGCAGGAAAAA
>FR903631.1:100226-102582 GCA_000438115.1 Prevotella sp. CAG:617
TCTTCAACAGGAAAAACGTAAGATGACCTGTTAAAAAGAATATGCCATGACGATATTCAGTAAAATCATTGCGGGTGAAATTCCCTCATACAAGTGCGCCGAGAGCGAACGCTTCTATGCGTTTCTCGACAGCAATCCGGTAGGCAAAGGACACACGCTGGTGGTGCCCAAGAAGGAAGTCGACTATCTTTTCGATATGGACGACGAGGAACTGGCCGCCATGATGGTGTTTGCCAAAAAGGTGGCCCGTGCCATCAAGAGCGTCGTTCCCTGCCGCAAGGTGGGAGTGGCCGTGCTGGGGCTCGAGGTAAACCACGCCCATGTGCATCTGATTCCGCTTCAGTCGGAAGGCGACATGGATTTCAGAAACAAAAAGCAGTTCAGCCCGGAGCAGATGCAGCAGATTGCTGCCGACATCCTTTCGGCCTTTGAGCAGGAGGCCTGAAACAGGCCCGTATAGCCCCGCGCCGGGGCTGGAAAAGAGACGAACATCCCCGTATCTTGCCGTAGCAGGATGCGGGGATGTTCGTCTTTCCGGGCGGAGATGGCCGTGTAGCCGGCTCAGAAAAACAAAGCGGGTTTTGGAAAAAACAACCCGGCGCCTGAAAAGAACAAGGTGCCGGATTATTGGAAACAGTCGGCACCTTGTTCTGCCTTTCCTTTTGCGGCAGGCTTGCCGGTTCGATAAAGTGCGGAAAGAATACGAAAGCAGCCGCCCGCTGTGCCCTCTTCGTCGGGGCAGGCCGTGGCGGCTGCGTAAATCCAGTGCCGGTGTGTCCGGTATTCCGGGGGGTTAAACCCAGTCGTCGCCCAGCTTCATCTGCGTCTCGTTGTTCATGCGGCGCAGGCGGTTGGGGTCGTCATTCTTGCAGATGACCAGCAGGTTGTCCTTGAGCGTAATCATGTATCCGTCGAGGCCCTGAAGCACGGCCTTCATGTCGTGGGGCAGGCGTATCAGGTTGTCGCGGCAGCCCGACATGAGCACCTGGTTTTCGGGCGTGACGGAGTTGCCGTCCACATCCTTGCGCTCCACCTCGTGCAGCACGTTCCAGCATCCCATGTCGGCCCATCCGAAGTCGCACTTCTGTACGTACACATTGTGGCAGCGCTCAAGGATAAAGAGGTCGATGGCCAGATAGTGGTTGGAGGCATACGTGGATTTGATAACCTCCAGTTCCTCGGCCAGGCCGGCGCCGTGGTTCGACGAACTGCGGAAGAGCGACTGAGGAAGAGCGACCCGGCCGGCAACAGGGCGGGCAGCTCCGCATCCATGGTCTGCACGTTCCAGAGGAAGAGGCCCGTGTTCCACAGAAACTCGCCGCTCTGCACAAACATCTGTGCAAATTCAGCCTCCGGCTTTTCGGTAAACGATTTGATGCGGGCGTAGCCCTGTCCCTTCGTCTCGTTGCTCATCTGTATGTAGCCGTAGCCCGTGTTGGGGTAGGCGGGGTTCACGCCCAGCGCCAGGAAGTCGGGGTTACGCTCCACGAAGGCCAGACCCTGAATGAGCTGCGAGGTAAAGCGCTCTTCGTCCATGATAAACTGGTCGCAGGGCGAAATGATGATGTTGGCGTTAGGGTCGCGCAGGGCTATGGTGCAGTGGGCCATACCCACGGCCGGCGCCGTCGACAGCTGTACCGGTTCGAGCAACACGTTGTCCTTGGGCAGGTTGGGCAGCTGCTCATAGGTAATGTCGGCATATTCGGCAAACGTTGATACGTAAATATGGTCTTCGGGTATGAATTGGGCAAAGCGTTTGTACGTCTGCTGCAAGAGCGATTGCCCGTTACCGAAAAAGTCGATAAATTGTTTGGGCTCCTTCTTGCGGCTGTAAGGCCAGAGGCGGCGTCCTTGACCGCCGGCCAGAATTACGCAATAGTCATTTTCTTTTCTCATAGTAATGAAAAAGTTGGTTGTAGTAGGGGTAAAGGTAAGACTTTTTTTCCATATTCCCCCGCCAACCCGCCTATAAAATGTTTAAAAAAGTATCAACATATTTTTTCGGAACTTGACGCGTAGCATGCGGTTGCAACTGTTTTTCCACGGCACTCCTGCAAACTGTTACAGTAACCGTCCGTGCCTTTTCCCCATGTCCTGCGCATCCCATTACGCTCCCTCAACTTCATGGAACAAAAAACCGCCCTAAAAATTTGGCGGTTATCAAAAAAAACGCTACCTTTGCATCGCATTTGTTCGGGAACGCCCGAGTAAAACAATGCCCAGATGGCGGAATCGGTAGACGCGCTGGTCTCAAACACCAGTGGGGCAACCCGTGCCGGTTCGACCCCGGCTCTGGGTACAAGAAAAAGAGCTAAGTATTTGCAAATCAAATATTTAGCTCTTTTCTTTTTATATT
>FR903632.1:0-15285 GCA_000438115.1 Prevotella sp. CAG:617
ACAGGGCGCATGCGGCCAGAAAGAGTATGATGTAGACGTAGAACGACAGTTCGCCGAATATCATGCCGGCCGTAGCCGTGGTATAGCCGAACCAGTTGAATATCGAGGCATCGATATTCTTGAAAAAGTAGTCGAAATAGGGAATGTCTGCCGCCGATATGAGAAACAGTATGCAGTAGCAAACGCTCATGAATATGGCTGCAAAGCGGCGCAGCAAGCGTGGTGTGTATCCCGCTACGGCCGGAAGGAGCAGCAGGGTGAGCGGAACAATCATCACGTAGCAGGCCACTACGTTGTCAAACCACAGGCCGCGTAGAAAGGCCGGCCATACCGGCGTCTGTTCGGCGGCGGCCGAAAGCATGTCGTGGAGTGCGGCAAACTTGACGAAGCGGAATACCGACAGGAGCAGCAGGCCGCCCAGATGGATGCCGAGCAAAAAGAAAAGCGTGTGAAGGAATTTTTTCATGTTACCGTATAGTAGAATTGTGGGCGGAGGGGAGTGTTTCCGGCCGGGTCAGTGAGAGGCGTGTGGGTGGAGTAAAAGCCCGGCGTGCCGGGCTTTGTTCGGTGCAGGGGCTTGCCGGCAGCGGGTGTGCCGGTGCAGCCGGAGGCTTGTTGCGGGGTTGGATGAAACAGGTCGGGCCTTGTTACGTTTTTCCGGCGGAAAAAATTTTTTTCATGCCGTTTTGTTTTTTCAAAGTCCCGCTGTATTTTTTTCCGGCCGGAGAGTCTCTCGTGGCGCTCCGGCCGGAAAATGAAAAAAACGGCGGTGTTCTACTGCATCATGGGCAGCATCCACTTGCAGAGGGCGTATCCGCCGAACAGCAGCCACAGGTAGATGATGCTGGCCAGGTAGAAAGGTTTGGCACCGGCCTGCTTGAACTTGTCGAAACTGGTTTCGGCACCCAGAGCCGTCATGGCCATGGTCAGCAGGAAGTTGTCAAATCCGTTAATCATGTCGCGGCCGTCAGCCAGGATGTCGGCCGGGATAATGGGGTCGAGCATGGAGTTGATGCCGATGACCACGATGAAGCCAAAGGCAAACCAGGGAATGGTAATCTTGCGCTTGCCTTCGGTTTGTGTGCCGCGGCGCGTGCGGGCCAGCACGAAGCTCATGATGACGAGCACCGGAGCCAGCATCATCACACGGATCATCTTGGTAATGGTAGCCTGGTCGGCCAGGTGCAGCAGGCCGTCGGGGTCCATGGCGTTTCCGGCACCTACTACGTGGGCCACCTCGTGCAGCGTCGAGCCGGTGTAGATGGCCATGGCTTCAGGCTGCAGGTCAATGACGCCGGCGCGGTAGAGTATGGGGTAGAGAAACATTGACAGCGTACCGAAAATGACTACCGTGGATACGGCAATGGCCGTTTTGTGCGGCTCACACTTGACGACCGGTTCGGCACCCAGTACGGCAGCCGCACCGCAAATGGCGCTACCCGTAGAGGTCATCAGGGTGGTGTCGGAGTCAATGCGCAGCAGCTTGCCGGCAATGTAGCCTACGAGCAGGGTGCCGCAAATGATGATGGTGTCAATCAGTACGGCCGGCAGTCCGATTTCGGTTACCTGCTGGAAGGTAAGGCGGAAACCGTAGAGCACGATACCCGTGCGCAGAATCTGTTTGGTGCAGAACTTGATGCCGGGCACCCAGGTTTCGGGAATGAAGTTGCGGAGGCTGTTGGCGTAAAGCATACCCAGAATGATACCCACAATGAGCGGGCTCAGCGACAGGCTTTTTACCCATTGGAAGCTGCTGATGTAGCAGGCTGAAAATGAGAACAGGGCAATGAGCAGAATGCCGTGGTATATGTTACCTCTTTTTTCGTTAATCATGATAAGTTGGTTTGTAATGAATAAAAATTGAATTGGATTTTTCGGTTTGAAAAAGTGTCCGGCCGGGGGCTAAAGGGTATGTCCCTCAGCCAGCCATCGGGCCACGGCTTCGGCACACCGCTCGCCGTCGATGGCGGCCGACACGATGCCGCCGGCATATCCGGCACCTTCGCCGCAGGGAAAGAGGCCCGCCGTCTGGCCGTGTTGCAGCGTGTCGCGTTCGCGCGGAATGCGCACCGGAGCCGAGGTGCGCGTTTCGACGGCAATGAGGGTAGCCTCGCGGGTCAGGAACCCCGGGCTTCGGCGGCCGAATTCGGTGAATCCGCCTGCCAGGCGGCGGCTGACAAACTGCGGCAGCCAGAAGTGCAGCGGCGATGACACCACGCCCGGCGTATAGCTCGAGGGCGGTAGGTCGTAGCTCAGGCGCCCTTCCACAAAATCTTTCATACGCTGTGCCGGGGCACTCTGGCGGTAGTTGCCCTGCTGCCAGCAGCGGCGCTCCAGGGCTTCCTGGAAGTACATCATGCGTAGCGGATTATCGGGGTTGTCATAGTCGGCATGGCGGTCGGCAAAGTCGGGGTCGGTCATGCTTTCCTTCATGAAGTCGGCCAGTTCGCCCTGCAGGTCGTCAACGTGAGTCTCCACTACCATGCCGGAGTTGCTCCATGCCGAGCTGCGGCCGGAATTGCTCATGCCGTTCACCACAATTTGCTGCGGTCCGCTGGCGGCCGGAACAACTACGCCGCCGGGACACATGCAGAAACTGTACACGCCGCGCCCCTCCACCTGACATACGTAGTTGTATTCTGCAGCCGGCAGGTAGCGCCCGCGCCCGTTTTTGTTGTGATATTGCAGCCGGTCGATGAGTTCGGCAGGGTGCTCCAGACGTACGCCAACCGCCAGGTCCTTGGCCTCGATGGCTATGCCCGACTGGTAGAGCCGGCGGTAGACGTCGCGGGCACTGTGGCCCGTGGCCAGGATTACGGGGCCGCGGAACGTTTGTCCCTGCTGCGTCGTTACGCCTGCAATGCGGCCATCGGCGTCCTGAATGAAACCGTCAACGCGTGTCTCGAAGCGAACCTCTCCTCCACATTGGATAATGGTGTGGCGCATCTGCTCAATGATGTGCGGCAGGCGGTCGGTGCCCAGATGAGGGTGGGCGTCGCAGAGAATGTCGGTCGAGGCCCCGTGCTGGCAGAAGACGCGCAGAATTTTTTCCACGTTTCCACGTTTTTTGCTGCGCGTATAAAGTTTGCCGTCGGAAAAGGCTCCTGCTCCCCCCTCGCCAAAGGAGTAATTGCTCTCGGGGTCCACCTTGTGGGTGCGCGAAATCTGGGCAATGTCGCGACGACGCGCATGTACGTCCTTTCCGCGTTCCAGAACCACGGGGCGCAGGCCCAGTTCAATCAGGCGCAGGGCAGCAAACAGTCCGCCCGGTCCGGCCCCGACTACAATGACCTGTGGCGCCTTGTCTACGGGGCGGTAGCTTACTGGCTCGTAATCCAGTGCCGGAGCCGGCTCATTGATGTAGAGGTCAAGGGTCAGGTTGACGTATATGGTGCGCTGTCGGGCGTCGATGCTTCGGCGGCGTATGCGCATATCCGTCAGTGTGCGGGCATCCATTCCCTCTGCCTGCGTTACGTAGCGGCGCAGGGCGTCGCTGCGGTAGGCCACGTCGGGGGTTACCCGGATTTGTATGGTTTTCTGCATGATTTGGTAAAGATTCTGTTTTTTTCGGACAGACTATCCGAATAAATGCCGCAAAGCGTCTTCCACGCGGGCGGCAGGTATAATTTCGATGGCGTATTTTGAGGCGTCCAGGCTCTTGCTGTTGAACGCCGGAATGATGATGCGGCGGAATCCCAGTCGGGCAGCCTCGCTCACCCGTTGCGTAATGCGGGTGACGGGGCGTATTTCGCCACTCAAACCCACCTCGCCCGCCATACAGGTCAGGGGCTCAATGCCCGTGTCGACGTTGCTGGAGAGTACGGCCGAAATGACCGAGAGATCAATGGCCGGGTCTGTTACGCGAATGCCGCCGGCAATGTTAAGAAACACGTCCTTTTGGGCCAACTTGAAGCCGACTCTTTTTTCGAGCACGGCCAGCAGCATGTTCAGGCGGCGCAGGTCGAAACCCGTGGCCGAACGCTGGGGAACTCCGTAGGCGGCTGTGCTGACCAGAGCCTGCGTTTCAATCAGAAAAGGTCGGACACCTTCAACCGCGGCCGCAATGGCTACACCGCTCATGCCTTCGTTACCCTCACCCAGAAGCTGCTCGGAGGGATTCTCAACGGCCCGCAAGCCGTCGCCCGTCATTTCGTAGATGCCCAATTCGGCCGTGGAGCCGAAACGGTTCTTGATGCAGCGCAGGATGCGGTAGAGATAGTGCCGGTCGCCCTCAAATTGCAGGACGGCGTCGACGATGTGTTCCAGTACCTTGGGGCCGGCCAGGGTTCCTTCCTTGGTAATGTGTCCGATGATGATGACCGGAATGCCGCTCTGCTTGGCAAATTGCAGCAGGGCGGAGGCGCAGGCACGGATTTGCGTGACCGAGCCGGGCGCGCTGTCGACCTCGCTCAGCGACATTGTCTGTATGGAGTCAATGATAACGAGGTCGGGAGCCACATCAGCCACGTGGGTAAACACGTTGTTGAGCTCCGTGTCGCAGAGCAGCAGGCAGTGGCCCGTATCCTCAGCCGGGGCAATGCGGTCAGCCCGCAACTTGATTTGTCGTTCGCTTTCCTCACCACTGATGTAAAGGATGCGGCGGTCGGTCATGCGGAGTACGGTTTGCAGCAGCAGGGTTGATTTGCCGATACCGGGTTCGCCGCCCAGCAGGATGAGTGACCCCGGTACGATGCCGCCGCCCAGCACACGGTTGAGCTCATGGTCGTGGGTGTCAAAGCGCTGTTCGCGCCCCGTTTCGATGTTTGTCAGAGCCACGGGGCGACTCTTTTCGGTATTTCCCGGCGTGGCGGGATGCCAGGCCGGTGTGCTCTGACGGCCGGCAGGCTGGGCCGGCGCTACGTGAAGCTCCTTAAACGTATTCCATTCGCCGCATGAAGGGCAGCGCCCGATCCATTTGGGCGACTCCTGCCCGCAGTTTTCGCAGACGTAAACCGTTTTGTTCTTGGCCATGTCGTGGGAGTGAGGATATTCGTTTCTTATAGGAATTCGGGCAGTTCAAAAAGGCGCGTGCCGTTGCTGCCCTTGATGAGAATCGTAAAGTTTTCCACCGGCTCGGCTTTCAGGGCGGCTTTCACGTCGTCCACGGTGTCGAAGCAGCGGATGCCGTCATGTCGGGTGGCTTCGAAGTTGCGGCCCACCAGCCATACGCGTTCACAGCCGGCCTGGCTGATGCGGTCTACCACCTGCTGGTGTTCCTCGGCCGAAGCTTTGCCCAGTTCGCGCATATCTCCCAAAATAGCCATTTTGTGGGGAGCCTGAAGCGTACTGAAGTTGCCGATGGCGGCGGCCATGCTGGTGGGATTGGCGTTGTAGGCGTCGATAATCAGACTGTTGTGGGCCGTCTGTTGCAGTTCCGAGCGGTTGTTGGTGGGCACGTAGGCGGTAAGAGCAGAGGTAATGTCGTCGTCGCTCACGCCGAAGCGGGCGCCCACGGCCGCGGCGGCCAGTACGTTCTGCAGGTTATAGGCCCCGATGAGGTGCGTGCGTACTTCGTGCCACTCGCCTTCGCGGCGGCGCCAGCGCAGGGCCAGGAAGGGGCCGCCGTCGAGCAGTTCGCCCTCTATGTCATAACCCTTTCCGCTCTGTCCGTAACGATAGGCCTTCAGCCCCTGAGCCTGGCGGCAGAGGATGTCGTCGTCGCCGTTCAGGAAGACGAGGCTGTCGGGGCGCGTGCGCAGGTCGTCATACAGTTCGCTCTTGGTGCGGATAACGCCCTCAAACGAGCCGAAACCTTCCAGATGTGCTTTGCCCACGTTGGTAATCAGTCCGAAGTCGGCCTTTACCATGCGGCAGAGCGTGCTGATGTCGCCCGGATGGCTGGCTCCCGTTTCGATGACGGCAAAGTTGTGTTCCGGCGTCAGGCGGAGCAGCGTTTTGGGCACACCGATGTCGTTGTTGAAGTTGCCGGCGGTGTAGAGCACGCGGTATTTGCGCTCCAGCACGGCGGCAGTCAGTTCCTTGGTTGTTGTTTTTCCGTTGGTACCCGTAATCTGCAGTACCGGCAGCCCGAGCGTGCGGCGGTGCAGGGCAGCTACGTCCTGCAAGGTTTGCAACACGTTGTTGACGTAGAGCATACGGTTGTCGGTGGACGCTACGTCGGCGTCGTCCACCACGCAATAGGCGCAGCCGGCTTCCAGGGCGCGGCCGGCAAATGCGTTTCCGTTGAAGTTGGCGCCCTTCAGGGCAAAGAAAATGGAGTCTTTCGGGCAGTTGCGCGTATCGGTAGTGATAGCGCCGTACTGGCGAAAGAGGTCATATATCTTTTCAGTGGAAATCGTTTCCATGACAGATGTTTTATTTAGTTTCAGTGTGCAAAAATACGGATATCTGCCGAAAAATCAGCGGTATGGTAGTATAAAAATAGTAAGTGAAAGTAGAAGCTTGAGTGTATTTGATTGTGCAATGCTTCTTATTCGTAAATAAAAAAACGACACTTTTTGTCTTTAGTGATTAGTCTTTATTTTTTAATGTGTATGATGGTATTATAAAAAACAATACGAACAGGTTTTATTTCACTGCTCGTATTGTTTCATGTTGATCTTTAGCGCCAGACAAACGATGATATATTCATTCCATTGACACCAAAGATTTTTTATATATTCACTTTGCTTAGTTTATTCTCTATATAAGATAGCAATTTGCATATTGTTTGAAGTATTAGTGAGTGTCATTTTTACACCTTCGCTAACCCTTCCCTCCAAATTGGCTTTACCAGTTTGGAGAGGTCTGAAAACAATTAAGTCTCCTGAATATGTGTAAGAGTAAGGTGAAGAGGTGTTGCTGATGATAGTTCCTCCCGCATTTCTTATTTCTGTTTCGTAATATGCATTTGTTTCGTTTGCGAAACGGATACGTGTTGTTAATGTCCCATCGTCAAAAATATCTTCGTAAGTCCATGTTGTTCCTGCATAAGGATTGGAATCTTCGTCATCGTCTGAACAACTTGAGAAAGGAACAGTAAATAAGAGCATCATTAATAGCATGCTCATCAGTTTTAAGGTTTTCTTCATAATGTCTTGAATTTTAGGAATGTTAAACAATTTTAAGTTCTGCAAAAATACAGCTTATTGTTTACTGAGATGATTGTTGAGTGTAGATGTTTTGGCTACATGTTGTGGACTTATTCTCTACATTTTGTAATCTTTAGTAAAGGCTTCTGTGTAGTATTGGAAGAAATTATGTGAGAGAATAGTTGATATGCGATAAAGTAATAAAGTATCAATACTTGCTTTGTGGAAAATCTTGTACACATTGGTCCGGTCGCAATAGAGTTCTTTTGCGAACCACGATATGGAACGTCGTTGTCGGCGCAGTTCCTGTTCGATGATATGTCCGATGTGTATCATAATAAAAAAGCGTAAACCATCCGAAACTTATTGTCTGTCTGTGGTACCGCCAAGTAACCCCGAATCACCAATAAGCACGGATAGTTCACGCCCTATAAGGACGCGAACCTCCAGTAGCTTATTCCCTGATTCTTGATTTTGGCGGTTTTCAGACAGAGAGAATATAAGCTATAAGCTCGTTTTTCTTTATATAAAAGAGTCGGATGGAATCTCTATTCCTCCATATATGTATGTTTATATGCGTCTATTGTTAGATAGATATATTGCATAGTCAAAGGTACAAAAAAAAGATTAAATGACAAAATAATCATGTTTGCTCTTTGTTGACGGCTAAAGGCATATGTAATAAGAAAAATGATTCAATGCAAATCCTGATTTTTACTGTTTTTCATTTGTGGTTCCTTTTATTCTCCGGAGCTTCTTTGTTTATTTGCTAAGGTTAATTAAGACGTACGGGGTCCTGTTTCTCACTTTTTTATGCTAACTTTGTCGCGCTTAAATTGTTATATCCAGAAATATGATTTTTTCCAAAAAGTATACGGCATGGATGGCCGTCGGCCTGTTGGGGGTGATGACCTTTACGGCCTGCAGCGATGACGATTCCTATGCAGAGCGTCGCGACAGAGAGCGCAGTCAGATTAGCAGTTTTGTGAAAAACGGAACCTGCCAGATTAGTGAGGATGGCGACACCTTATTATATGTTGCGCCGATTACGGTGATTTCGGAAGAGCAGTTTGAGGCGCAGGACAGCACGACCGACGTGTCGAAAAACGAGTACGTTTATTTCGAGAGCCGTGGCGTGTATATGCAGATTATGGAAAAGGGAAGCGGCGATAAGTTGGAGGACGGCGATACGCGCACGGTGTTGTCACGCTATACGGAGCTGAACATCAGCAGCGACAGTATCCAGTCGACCAACAACAACAGTTCGTATGCCAACGAGCCCGAAGTGATGACCGTGAGCAACAGCAGCGGAACGTATTCGGCTTCGTTTATTTCTGGATTGATGAAGTCGCTTTATGAGTCAACCACCGTGCCCGGCGGATGGCTCGTGCCGATGCCTTACATCAAGTTGGGCCGCCAGGACGGCAACCCCATAGCCAAGGTTCGCCTGATTGTGCCCAGCACCGAAGGCCAGCAGGCTGCTCTGGGCGATGTTTATCCCTGCTTCTATGAAATTACGTACATGCGCTCGCGATAAAGGGCGACGCATGGGCCGGTAAGAAGAGAATAGCCGCTGCCCGTACCGAAACGTCTGACGAGGATGTGCCGGTACGGGCAGCGGTCATTTTTATGTTGTGCGGACTTTGTGGGAATCAGGTGCCGCTTTTTTTGAACAAGGTCGGAACTTTTTTAAGCAGGGTGCCGGCTTTTTTTGTGCGCGTGGGCGTCGGCATTTGCGGGCGGGGGAGGTGACTATTCGTCAAGCGCCATGAGGTCGCTCATTATCTCGTCGGAAATGAACAGTCCTTCGCGTGTCAGGCTCAGCCGGCGCCCATCGGTCAGTTGCAGGTGGCCGGAGTTCAGTGAGGTGTGGGCCGCCCGCAGGGCATATTGCCGGCGTTCCTGGCCAAACTGTCGGGCCACGGCTTCGAGGTCCATGCCCTGCGGCAGGCGCAGCGCCGTCATCACGTAGTCGTTGTAGCGGCTGGTGGGCGTCAGCTCTTCAAAGTCAAAGGGTGGCTCTCCGGGGTGGTCAAGATAGGACGCCAGGTCCGACAGGTTCCAGCGCCGGCGCCGGCCGGAGTAGGAGTGGGCGCCCGGGCCGCAGCCCAGATAGGGGAGCCCGGTCCAGTAGGCCGTGTTGTGGCGCGCCTCGCGCCCGGGGTAGGCAAAATTCGATATTTCGTAGTGGCGGAGGCCTTTTTCGTGACAGCGGTCCATGAGCCGTTCGTACATCCGGCGGCTCGTTTCCTCGTCGGTGGGTTGCAGTTGCCCGAGTTCCAGCAGTCGGGTGAGTCGGGTATTCGGTTCGTAGCTGAGGGCGTAGGCCGAAAGGTGGCTGACGGGCAGGCTGAGTGCCGTCAGGATGTCGCGGTCAAAATCCTCGAGCGTCTGCCCCGGCAGGCCATACATCAGATCAATGCTGAGGTTACGGATGCCTGCCCCGTACAGCGTGTGTACGGCCTCTATGGCCTGACGGGCCGTGTGGCGGCGCCCAATCAGGCGGAGCAGGTCGTCGCTAAACGTCTGTACGCCCAGGCTGACGCGGTTGACCGGCAGCCGGGAGAGCGCTTCGGCCCATTGCTGACTGACGTCGTCGGGATTGGCTTCGAGGGTAATTTCGGCTTCGGGCAGCCAGCCGCGTTCGTTCCGGATGACGTCGAACACGTCACTTATGCCCTCAAGCGGCAGCTGCGAGGGGGTTCCGCCGCCCCAGTATATGGTGTGCAGCGGGCCGGGCGGCAGTTCGCCCAGACGGGCGTGCAGCTCGGCTTGCAGCGCCAGCAGGTGGGCCTGTCGGCTGTCGGGGCCGGCCGTGGTGGAATAAAAGGCGCAATAGGCGCAGCGGCGGGCGCAGAAGGGGACGTGTAGGTAGACTCCGGACATGGTGTGATGTTTCTTTTTCGCCTGGCGGCATAACGCCGCTGGCTTGTGGATGCGGCAAAGTTACGCCTTTTCTCTTTAACGGCAGGGGTGTTTGCGGCATAATTGCGGCCGTTGTCCTAAAGGTGAACCGTGGCCCGCAGCCGGGTCTGAGGCGGGCGGCGCCGGCAAAACTATGCTGAAAAACATACCACCCCGATTTTGATAATTCGGCAGAAATAGCTACTTTGCCGTGGTTTTGAAAAACCAATATGTAAAACACAACGTAAAATTAACCCAACTATGAAGGTATATAAGTCAAACGAAATTAAAAACATTGCCCTTCTGGGTAATGACGGTTCCGGTAAAACCACTCTCACTGAAGCCTTGCTCTTTGAGAGTGGGGTGATAAAACGTCGCGGCCGCATCACGGCCAAAAATACCGTTTCTGATTATTTCCCGGTGGAGCAGGATTATGGTTATTCCGTGTTCTCCACCGTATTTCATGTGGAGTGGAACAACAAGAAACTGAATATCATTGACTGTCCGGGCTCTGACGACTTTGTAGGTGCCGCCCTGACGGCGCTGAACGTAACGGATACGGCCGTATTGCTCATCAACGGTGGCCGAGGCCCCGAGGTAGGTACGCAGAACCACTTCCGCTATACCGAAAAGTTGGGTAAACCGGTTGTTTTCCTGGTAAACCAGCTTGACGACGAGGCTTGCGACTACGACACGGTCACAGAGGATTTGCAGAGCATTTACGGTACGAAAGCCGTAGTGGTGCAGTATCCCGTAAAGACCGGTCCTGATTTCAACTCGCTCATCGACGTTTTGCTGATGAAGAAACTTACGTGGGGCCCCGACGGAGGAAAACCGACCATTGAGGATATTCCGGCCGAGGAAGCCGACAAGGCGCAGGAATTGCACAAACTCCTGGTGGAGGCTGCAGCGGAGAACGACGAGCAGCTCATGGAAAAATTCTTTGAGACCGAACACCTGACCGAGGACGAGATGCGCGAAGGTATCCGCAAGGGAATGGTGACGCGCAGCATCTTCCCCATTTTCTGCGTATGTGCTTACAAGAACATGGGCGTGGGCCGACTCATGGAGTTCCTGGGCAACATTGTGCCCTTCGTGGACGAAATGCCCGAGGTTCACAACACCCGTGGCGAGGCTGTCAAGCCCGATGCCGCCGGACCGACGTCGCTCTATTTCTTCAAGACGGGGGTGGAGCCGCACATCGGCGAGGTGCAGTACTTCAAGGTGATGAGCGGTACGGTTCACGAGGGTGACGACCTGACCAACGCCGACCGTGGCTCTAAGGAGCGTATGTCGCAGCTGTTTGTGTGTGCCGGTGCCAACCGTGAGAAGGTTGAGCAGCTGGAGGCCGGCGATATTGGCTGCACCGTGAAGCTGAAGGATGTGCGCACGGGCAATACGCTCAACGGCAAGGATTGTGAAAACCGTTTCAACTTCATTAAATACCCGAATGCCAAGTTTACGCGTGCCATCAAGGCCGTTAACGAGGCCGACACCGAGAAGATGATGGCTGCCCTGACCCGTATGCGTCAGGAAGACCCCACGTGGGAAGTGGAGCAGAGCAAGGAGTTGCGCCAGATTCTGGTGCACGGTCAGGGCGAGTTCCACCTGCGTACGCTGAAATGGCGTCTGGAAAACATCGACAAGATTCCGGTAGAGTTTGCCCCGCAGCGCATTCCGTATCGCGAAACCATTACGCGTGCGGCCCGCGCTGACTATCGCCACAAGAAGCAGAGCGGCGGAGCCGGTCAGTTTGCCGAAGTACACCTCATCGTGGAGCCGTATAGCGACGGCATGCCCGACCCGACGGTTTACAAGTTCGGTAATCAGGAAATCCGCGTGACGATGAAGGGCAAGGAGGAAATTCCGCTGGAATGGGGCGGCAAGCTCGTGTTCATCAACTCCGTAGTGGGTGGAGCCATCGATGCACGCTTCATGCCGGCTATCCTCAAGGGTGTCATGGCCCGCATGGAGCAGGGGCCGCTGACGGGCTCGTATGCCCGTGACGTGCGCGTGGTGGTGTACGACGGTAAGATGCACCCGGTTGACTCGAACGAACTTTCGTTCATGCTGGCCGGACGTCAGGCCTTCAGCCAGGCCTTCAAGGAGGCCGGCCCGAAGATTCTGGAGCCGATTTACGACGTTGAGGTATTTACGCCTTCGGACAAGATGGGCGACGTGATGAGCGACCTTCAGGGTCATCGCGGACTGATTGTCGGCATGAGCAGCGAAAACGGTTATGAAAAACTGCAGGCCAAAGTGCCTTTGAAGGAGATGAGTAACTATGCTACCACGCTCAGTTCGCTTACCGCCGGTCAGGCTTCGTTCATTACCCGCTTTGCCAGCTACGAGCTGGTACCTGCCGAGTTGCAGAACCAGTTGATCAAGGAGTTTGAGGAATCAAACAAGGAAAGTTAGTATTGTTTTTTACATAAGTTTACTGTGTGAGGCAGTAGTCGGTAACGGCTGCTGCCTTTTTTTGCGCCGTGGCGCTTTTTTCCGGACCGGCAGAGCGATACGCAGGCGGCGGCGGGGTTTGGGGGTCTACGCAGGCGGCGGTGAGTTTGAGGGGAAAATAAGGGCCTGTATGGTTCAATTAAAGTGGGAGCTAAGATTTTTTACAGGCCGGGTAAAAAATCTTAGCTCCCATGTTGTTTCGTTTCCGCGCTGTGCGGGGTGGTGCGGTTGTGGCAGATGTTTGCGCAGGCGCCGGTAAAGCAGGCGAGGCATTGTTCACCCGCAGGTGACACAATGCCTCGCCAAATATGTATGCGGCTTCAGGCCGCTGTCAGCAATTATTCGTTGCTCCAGTCTTCCTTAGACTTGCGTACGTATGACGCATAGCGGCGCTTGGCAGCTTCTTCCGTCTTGTCGAAGAGCTCCTGAGCCTCTTCGGGCAGGGCTTTCTTCAATGAGAGGAAGCGGACCTCACCGTTCAGATAATCCTGGAATTTGCTCCAGTCGGGCTCCTTGGAGTCGAGTGTGAACGGATTCTTGCCCTCAGCCTCGAGTGCCGGGTTGAAGCGCCACAGGTGCCAGTAACCGCACTCAACGGCGCGGCCTTCCTCGGCCTGTGAGCGACCCATACCGCCCTTGATCTTCAAGCCGTGGTTGATACACGGAGCGTAGGCGATGATGAGTGAAGGACCGGGATAGGCTTCGGCCTCGCGGATGGCTTTGAGGCACTGGGCCTGGTCGGCACCCATGGCAACCTGAGCCACGTAGATGTAGCCGTAGGTAGTCTGCATCAGACCAAGGTCTTTCTTGGTGATGCGCTTGCCGCTGGCAGCAAACTGGGCAATGGCGCCGATAGGCGTTGACTTGGAAGCCTGACCGCCGGTGTTGGAGTAAACCTCGGTGTCGAGTACCAGGATGTTAACGTCTTCACCGCTGGCCAGTACGTGGTCGAGACCGCCGTAACCGATGTCGTATGAAGCACCGTCACCACCAATGATCCACTGGCTGCGCTTGGTGAGGTAGTGAGAAAGCTGGCTCAGTTCGGCACAAGCCGGGCACTGTGCTTTTCCTTCCTCAATCATCGGGATAAGCTTGTCGGCAGCAGCGCGGCTGGCTTCAGCGTTGTCCTTGCCTTCAATCCATGCCTGTGCAGCCTCTTTGAAGGCAGCGGGTACGTGTTCGTCGGCAATTGATTTTTCGAGGATGTCCTGAATGCGTTTGCGCATCTTCTTGTTGGCCAATACCATACCCAGACCGAATTCGCAGAAGTCCTCAAACAGAGAGTTGGCCCATGCAGGACCCTGACCCTTTTCGTTCTTCGTGTAGGGAGTTGCAGGAATTGAACCGGAGTCGATGGAAATTGAACCGGAGTAGATGGAAGAACAACCGGTAGCGTTGGCAATCATCTGACGGTCACCGAAGAGCTGGCTGACCAGTTTGACGTACGGCGTTTCGCCGCAACCTGAGCAGGCGCCTGAGAACTCGAAGAGCGGAGTAGCGAACTGAGAGTTCTTCGGATTGGCCTTCACGTCAACCAGATGCTGTTTGGTCTTCACATTCTTAATGAGGTATGACCAGTTGGCGTCTTCCTTGAGCTGGCCTTCAAGCGGCTGCATGGAAAGTGCCTTCTGACCCTTCATGCCCGGACATACGTCAACACAGTTACCGCAACCCAGACAGTCGAGTACGTCAACCTGCATACGGAAGTGCATGCCCTTCATGGCAGCCGGAGCCTTCATTTCGATGGTAGCGTCC
Source organism: Prevotella sp. CAG:617 (assembly GCA_000438115.1). GTDB lineage: Bacteria > Bacteroidota > Bacteroidia > Bacteroidales > Bacteroidaceae > Alloprevotella. The sequence goes on from FR903632.1 coordinate 14,148, forward strand.
TGGAAGCCGCCAATCTCGTTTTCGTCGAGTACGAACGGACGGATACAAGCGTGCGGGCAGACGAATGAACACTTGTTACACTGGATACAGTTCTCAGAGTTCCATGCCGGAACGAAAGCGGCTACGCCACGTTTTTCGTAGGCAGCAGTACCCTGTTCCCAAGTACCGTCAACCGAGCACTGGTAAGCCGATACGGGCAGCAGGTCGCCGTTTTGTGCGTTGATGGGGCGAACGAGGTCGGAAATGTAGGCCGGTTCGTCGCGCACAATCTTTTCATCTTCAGGCAGGTTAGCCCATGCGGGATCTACGGTCAGCTGTTTGTATTCGCCACCGCGGTCAACGGCCTGATAGTTCTTGTCTACTACATCCTGGCCCTTCTTGCCGTAAGACTTCACGATGAATTTCTTCATCTGCTCGATGGCCAGATCAACCGGGATTACTTCGGTAATGCGGAAGAAGGCAGACTGCAGGATGGTGTTGGTACGGTTGCCCAAACCGATTTCCTGAGCAATCTTCGTAGCGTTGATGTAGTAAACCGTAATGTTGTTCTCGGCAAAATAACGTTTGATGTGGTTCGGCAGGTTCTTCACCAGTTCGTCACCTTCCCAAATGGTGTTGAGCAGGAACGTACCGTTCTTCTGCAGACCGCGGATGACGTCGTACATGTGCAGGTAGGCCTGAACATGACAAGCCACGAAGTTCGGAGTCTTAATCTGGTAAGTTGAACGGATGGGGTGATCGCCGAAACGCAGGTGCGAGCAGGTGAAACCTCCTGACTTCTTGGAGTCATAAGAGAAGTAAGCCTGGCAGTACTTGTCGGTGTTGTCACCGATAATCTTGATGGAGTTCTTGTTGGCACCTACCGTACCGTCAGCACCGAGGCCGTAGAATTTGGCTTCAAAGATGCCTTCGCCACCCAGAGCCATTTCTTTTTCAAGAGGCAGTGAGGTAAACGTTACATCGTCCACGATACCCAGCGTGAAGTGGTCTTTCGGAGTAGCCAGCTTCAGGTTGTCGAATACGGAGATAATCATGGTCGGCGTAGTGTCGGATGAACCCAGACCGTAACGGCCGCCTACGATGAGCGGACGGTTCTCTTCGTTGTAGAATGCTTCCTTAACATCGAGATAGAGCGGTT
>FR903632.1:15302-30626 GCA_000438115.1 Prevotella sp. CAG:617
GTGCGCCAACGGCTCCCGGCTCTTTGGTGCGGTCGAGCACGGCGATGCGCTTGCAGGTCTTGGGCACTGCAGCCAAGAGGTGCTTGACAGAGAACGGACGATACAGGTGAACGCTGATCATGCCGACTTTCTCGCCTTTGCTGTTGAGGTAGTCGATGGCCTCGCGGGCAGCCTCGGTTACTGAACCCATGGCGATGATGATGCGTTCGGCGTCGTCAGCACCATAGTAGCTGAAGAGTTTGTACTCGCGACCGGTGATCTTGGAGATTTCGTTCATGTATTTCTCCACGATTTCGGGAACGGCGTTGTAGTACGGGTTGCAAACTTCGCGGTGTGCGAAGAAGGTTTCGGGGTTTTCGGCCATACCGCGTGCAACCGGGTTCTCCGGTGTCAGGGCGCGGCTGCGGAATTCTGCCAGTGCTTTCTGGTTCAGGAGCGGACGGATGTCTTCCTGGTCGATTTCCTCGATTTTCTGGTATTCGTGAGAGGTGCGGAAACCGTCGAAGAAGTTGATGAACGGTACGCGGCTCTCGATGGTGGCCAGGTGAGCTACGGCTGACATATCCATCACTTCCTGTACGGAACCTTCGCAGAGCATGGCGAAGCCGGTCTGGCGGCAGGCCATTACGTCGCTGTGGTCACCGAAGATACAGAGTGAATGGGTGGCCAAGGTACGGGCTGATACGTGGAACACGCAGGGAAGCAGCTCTCCGGCAATCTTGTACATGTTCGGAATCATCAGCAGCAAACCCTGTGATGCGGTGAATGTGGTGGTCAGGGCACCGGCCTGCAATGAACCGTGAACGGCACCGGCTGCACCGCCTTCCGACTGCATTTCCTGTACGGATACGGTATCGCCAAAGAGGTTTTTGCGACCCTGTGAGGCCCATTCGTCCACATGCTCAGCCATCGGAGATGACGGAGTAATGGGGTAGATGGCGGCCACTTCGGAGAACATGTAGGCTACATGTGCTGCGGCTTGGTTACCATCGCAAGTAATGAATTTCTTTTCTTTTGCCATAATGTTGTTGTTATGATAAAACAATGTTTGTAAGTATGCTTGTTGTTGGCCCGGCGGGAGGCACGGGGCGCCGCCGGGCTTCAGGTTTGTTTAGTAGAGGAAGCCGAAGAGCCAGAGGGGCATCTGGTTGCCCTGACCGACTTCGGTGTTGTAGTTGGCGCAAATCATGTCGGGTGAGGACTTGAAGCGCTTGGGCCTGTCGCACACGCATATTTCGATGGTCTGGTCTATGCGGTAAACGCCGTCGCGACGGGTCTTGTTTACCTGATGATGGCGCCAGAGGGAGTTGACGAAAAATGTTTCCATCACTTGCTGTTCGGCTATGCCTGAGGCATATACGGCATACATCAGGTTGGTGTCGTGCAGCATGACCAGGGCCGGCTTTTTGGGGTAGGAGTCTCCTTCGCGGTAGACCATGTTAATCAGGCGGGCCTGCTCCAGGTTGCGCAGATAGTTCATTACCGTGGCGCGTGAGGTTACGATGTCTTCAGCCAGTCGGCTCACGTTGGGAGCCGTGCCGCCCTCTTTGGCCAGCAGGTAGAGGAGTTTCTTGATGCGTGAGAGGTATTTCAGTTCAATCTGCTTGATGAAGAGGATGTCCACCTCTATCATCATGTTCATGGCTTTGAGCAGATTTTCCGTAAAGTTGCGGTTTTCCAGAAAGAACGGGTAATATCCGTGGTGCAGGTAGTCGCGGAAATATTCCCAGGGCTTTACTTTGGGCAGGATGGATTTGAGAATCACGTCGTGGTTGTGCAGCACTTCGTTCATGGTGTAGGGGCGGAAGTCGTTGCCGGTCTGCAGGTTGATGAACTCGCGGAACGAGAATCCGTGGAGCACGTAGCAGCGGCTCAGTTGTGAGAGTTCGCTATCGTCGGGGCCGTCACCCTCTTCAACGGAGGATGTGGTATATACGATGCGCAGCCGCGGATAGCGCCGGTAGCATTCGCAAAGTTGCTCTTTCCAGTTCGGGAGTTTAAAGGCCTGGTCAATCAGTAACACCTGGCCGCCTATTTCTACAAATTCGCCGGCAAAGCTCACGATGCCTCTGCCTTGAAAATAAAAGCTGTTCATGTTGATGTAGAGGCACTGGCGCAGGCGGACGTCAAAATTTTCTTTGGCATATTGCAGCAGAAAGGTGGTTTTTCCTACGCCGCGCGGACCTTTGATGCCTATCATGCGGTAGCTCCAGTCGATGGTATCCATCAGGGCCCGGCGTACCGGAACATGGGTGTGCTCTATCAGGTAGACATGAGTCTGAAAGAATTTCTCAATTTCCATTTTTCTACATCCTTTTTATCGACTACAAAGATACGACTTATTCGGCAGGTTGCGAAGCAGACTTAGCAAAAAAAAGCAGGTTGAATTTGTTTTTTTCTTGTGTCAGCTTGTGCTGAAAAGGCCGAACGGGGCTTTGTGGAGCTGCCAGTATGGTTGTAGGGCATTGCGGGTGGTTAAAACAAATCGGGAAGAAAACCAAACAAGGTCTCTTGAAAACAAAAACAGGTGCCGGAAAAATCTTTTTTCGTGGCGCTTTTTTCTCTTCAGGTCTTCTCGGGGGGGGAGGATTGGCGGGGGTTGTGTGTCTGACGGAGTGGCAAAAACATGTTGCATGAGTATGCGTTTCTGCCCTAAAAGTCTTATTTTTGCGGACAATGAAGTTATGTATTCGTCAGTTCATGACGCGCAGAATATTGCGTGAAGCCTTGATTTTCGGTACGATAGGTGTAGTGGCTACGGGCCTGCACTATGGTATTTACTGGTGCCTGCTGGGGGTGATGCGCCCCGGCTGGGCTTATACGCTGGGCTACGGCGTGAGTCTGGTGGTCAATTTCTTGCTTAATGCTTCGCTGACGTTTCGGGCGCAGGCCACGGCAAGGCGCGGCTTGGGCTTTCTGGGGGCGCATGCGGTTAATTATGGCCTTCATATTTCGCTGCTCAGCCTTTTTCTTTGGCTGGGCATACCCGAAAAGTGGGCACCGCTGCCGGTGTTTGCCGTAGCGGTGCCGGTTAATTTCTTGTTGGTGAGGCTTGTGTTCCGCAGTTCCAAACCGCGCGGTTAAAGCCGTGATAAAGGCCAGTCGGTTATGATTCAAGGAAAAAGTCGACCGTGGTCACCACTCTTACTTTCTTTATATAAGGTGTATAGCTGTCGCGGTCTTCAATGGTGAAGAGCCCCTGCTGCGCCGTCTTGATTTTTCCGAGTTTGCTGTCGGAATCTTTGGCAAACTTTTCTGCGGCTTCGCGGGCGTTGCGCGTGGCTTCTTCAATCATTTTCGGTTTAATCTTGTTCAGGCTCGTAAACTGATACTGCACGGCGTTGCCGTATTCGTTGGGAGATATGGCGATGCCCTCCTTGAGCAGTTCGCCCATACGCGGCATGAGCTGGCGTACCTTGTCAACCTGACTTGACGTAACGGTGGTCACGAGGGTCACGTTGTAGGGCTGGCTGCCCTGAAAGCGCGTATAGCGGTCCGTGCGCAGGTCGATGATTTCGGGCGAGGCCGTTGTAATATCCTGGGCCGGAATGCCGTTTTTCATCAGAAACTCCTTGATTTTTTGAGAAGCATGATTGGTTTTGGCATATACGTCCTGCAGGTTCGACCCGGTTGTCTTGTAGCTGATGGGCCAGATAACGCGGTCGGCTTTAACTTCCTGCTCGGCCAGGCCGCGTACGGTAACTACGCGCTCGCCCTGCGAAATGCTTTTCAGGCCGGAGTAGATGCAAAGGCCCAGCACGGCCAGGCCAATCAGCAGGGCAATACCGACGCTCATAATGCCGGCACTGCGCTGAGGGGCAGAGATGTTTTTTTCGGTCATGATAGAATGATTTTTAAGGTAATACATCAGTGGCAAATATAGGCAATAAAGCCTATGGCACATGCTGTTTATAAATCATTAACGCAGGGCCGAAATCATAATAATGCTAAAAAACGGCGAAACTTCTTTCCCCGCTGAAGGCAGAGCCCTCTCCTGAGGGGGTGCGGAGCCGGGCCCGGGCTTCTTTTTCAGCCTTCCTGGCGTATGAGCGGGCGGGTACTTTCCATGATTTCGAACAGCTCGTCAACCGTTTCGGCCCGAAGCATGCGGATACGCGTTTCGCGAAAGTTGGGGATGCCCTTGAAGAGCGGAGTGGCCGCCAGATGGCGCCGTATGTGCAGGATGCCGCGGTATTCGTCAATGCGCTGTACGCTCTGGCGTACCTGTTCTTTCAGCACGTCCAGTTTCCAGTCGGCCGTAAGTACGGGGTATTCGCTTTCAATGGCGTGTTGTGCTTCGTGGGGCTCGTCGGGGAAGAGCGCATCGTGAATTTCCTTGAATATCCATGGCCGCCCGAAGGTTGCCCGGCCTACCATGATGGCATCTACACCATAGTCGCGGAAAGCAGCGACGGCCTTTTCGGCCGAAGTAATGTCGCCGTTGCCGATAATGGGGATGTGGATGCGCGGATTTTGCTTGACCTTGCCAATCAGACTCCAGTCGGCCTCGCCGGTGTACATCTGTGAGCGCGTGCGGCCGTGTATGGTAAGCGCGGCAATGCCGCAGTCCTGCAAAGGTTCGGCCAGCTGCTCAATGATACGGTGGTTGTGATCCCAGCCCAGGCGGGTCTTTACCGTAACCGGCAGGTTGACAGCGTCAACCACGCTGCGCGTAATTTCGAGCATGCGCGGCACGTCCTGCAGCAGGCCTGCTCCGGCTCCTTTGCCGGCCACACGCTTGACGGGGCAGCCGAAATTCAGGTCGAGCACGTCCGGATGGGCGCGTTCCACCACGATTTGGGCAGCGTCACGCACGGCAGCGGGATCTTTGCCGTATATTTGTATGGCTACGGGGCGCTCCTCGTCGCATACCGTCAGTTTTTCAAGACTGCGGTTGACCATACGTACCAGAGCATCGGCCGCTACAAATTCAGAATAGACCATACTGGCGCCCAGACGGCGGCAAAGCAGTCGGAAGCCGATGTCTGTCACATCTTCCATGGGGGCCAGCAACACGGGGTTCTGGCCCAGTTCAATATTTCCTATTTTCATAGATAATCAGGTGATTTCCGGCAGTCAGACAAAAACGAGTAGGGAGCGCGGCGCTTCCACCATATCACTATAAAGAGCAGGCCCAGTATGATACAGCCCGAAGCCGTCAGTATGAGCGGCGTGCCGGTCAGCTGGGGAAGGCTCTGCGGGGCGTGGCGGTTGGCCAGCAGCAGTGCTGCCGCCAGGATATTGCTGAGAACGTGGGCTGTGGCGCATAGGCGGATGTCGCCTATGCCTACGTAAAGTACGCCCAGCAGAGCGCCAGTCAGCAAGGCCGGCAGGCTTTGTGCCGGATTGTTGTGAGCCACGCTGAAGAGCACCGAGCTGGCTAAGATGGCGGCCCAGGCAGCCGTGCCCGATTCCGAAAGTTTGCGCAGGATGCCTTCGCGGAAGATGATTTCCTCAATCAGCGGTCCTGCCAGACAAAGGGTGAGCAGGCATATCGGATTGTCAATCATTTGTCCGAACTGGTCGGTCGTGCCGTTGTCCTGCAGTTGGAGCAGGCTGCCTACGGATGAGATGCCTATGGAAAAGAGCAGCACCCCGACAATGGCCCATATGCCCCCGCGAAGCGGCGGGCGGACGGACTTGGCCGGCCAGAGCGGCGTGCGGATGAGACGCAGCTTGCGTAGCGCGAGGTAGAGAATCACGTCGGTAGCCAGCAGGTAGTAGCCCATGGCTTCGGGCTGCTGGCCGAACAGCTCGTAGTGGATTTTGTGGTCGGGAGCAAAAAGGGCATAAATCAGCAGGAACAGGGCATACAGTACGAACTGGCAGCCGAGATATACCAGCAGAATATAAAATGACTTTTTCATAAAATCTGAGTGGGTTAGGAATGCAGGATTTGAAGGGCTTGCTGCGCATCATGCTGCAGTTGTGCCTGCAGCTGACCGATGGAGTCAAACTGGATTTCCTCACGCAGTCGGCCGATGAAGTGCAGTTGCATGTGCTGCCCGTAGAGGTTGCCGTTGAAGTGGAAGAGGTGGGCTTCGATGGTGCGGTCGTTTCCGTTGTCAACGGTGGGGCGCCGGCCTATGTTGAGCATGGCGTCGTATTGTTGGCCGTCTGTTTCGGCCCGTACCGCATAGACTCCGTCGGCCGGGATGATTTTCTCTGGCGAGTCCGGCAGGATGTTGGCCGTAGGAAAACCCAGCTGCCGCCCCAGCCGGTGGCCCTCAACCACCGTGCCGTACAGGGCAAATGGGTATCCCAAAGCCCAGCGGGCGGACTCTACATTGCCGGCCTGCAGAAAACGCCGTATGGCCGACGAGGAAATACAGGTGTCCTGCGGCGTGAAGGCGTGCGACTTGATGATCCGGATGCCCGTTTCGCGGCCTATTTGCAGATATTCCTTGAAGCTGCAGCGGTCGGACCCGAAGTGGTGGTCGTAGCCGAGCAGAAGTTGCCTGACGTGTAGCCGGGCATAGAGATACTGCTCCATAAACTGTCGTGCTGTCAGGGCTGCCAGTTCGGGGGTGAAGTCGAGCGGCAGGCAATAGTCAATGCCACATTGGGCCAGATGCTCGATTTTTTCATCATAGTCCAGCAGCAGGAGCGGCCGGTAGTTCGTGTCGAGCACTTGTCGCGGATGCCGCCTGAAGGTGACAACAAGCGTAGCCTGCTTCTGCTCTGAAGCAGCAGCCTTGAGCTGGTCGAGCAGGTAGCGGTGGCCAGAGTGAACACCGTCGAAAAAGCCAATGGTGGCTGTGCAGTAAACTTCAGCGGGCAGAGTGTGGAGTGTAATTATTTGCATAGGTTCAGTTCGCTGTCAAAAAAGTTCATCCAGCCGCCCTCAAGAGGGGCTGTCAGGGCTTGGAACCCGCATTGGCGGGCGGCCTCGCAGTTTTTCTCGCTGTCGTCAAAAAAGAGCGTCTCCTCCGGCTTGATGCCGCCCTGCTGCGCTACGGCGTGGAAGATTTGCGGCGCAGGCTTGTCCAGATGCAGGCGGAACGAGAGGAAACATTGCTCAAAGAAATCACCAATCTGCAGCCCCTTGTGGCGGAAGTAAATGTCCTCAGCCAGCTGCCAGTGGATATGGTTGGTGTTGCTCCGCAGGAACAGGCGGTAGCGTGATTTCAGCCGGAGCAGGAATTCAAGGCGCTCGGCAGGCACGTCGAGCAGAAAGGCATTCCAGGCCCAGGCCATCTGCTGGTCGGTAACGTGGGGCACGTGTTGCGTGTCACGGATTTCCTGACAGCATTGTGCAAAACTTACGTTGCCGCGCTCAAATTCCAGAAACGTGCCTTCCTGCCGGTAGCTGTGCAGAAACTGGCTCACGTCAATACCCAGCGAGCGGAACGCCCGGCTGCAGCGTTGCATGTCGAGGTCGACCAGAACGCCGCCGAAATCAAAAAGTAGGTTCTTTATCGTGTTCATGTCTTGATGAAAAATCATGGTTTTTGAACTGCAAACTTACGAATTTTGGCTGAGATAGATTGGAATGCCTTTTGTAAAAAAAACGCATGACGTGTTCCGGTAACATACCGGTCATACATATTTATATTATATAAGCAGCGCACTGTGCTCCGTTGCCGGCCGTGCTTGTCCGCAAGTGGAGCCAGGCCGGAAGGAGGCGGGAAAATGCCGCGCTTTACCTTTGCGCAAATCAAATGTCCGAGGAGGCAGACCGCCCCACGGCTCGGAAAAAAACAAGGTGCCGGGAAAAACAAAACAGCCGGAACCTTGAAAAAAAATCCCGCCGCCCTGTTTTGACCTCCCGCCATTCACCTTGCCGCTTGATGCCGGAGAGGGTAAGCAAACGGCGCCCGGCGGGGAATATAGGGCGTGCAATAACTTTTTTTTAAATATGCTTTGCCGAAACAAAGGAACTGACTATATTTGCAGGACGAATCCAAATATCGGAAAGAGTGAAAATACAGCAGTCGGATAGAAACCTTAACATGAAAAGCGTACCTTCAAACGTTAAATGTTATAGTTTGAAACGGGTTTGAAACATCAAATGATTATCTTTGCCTTCCGAAAAAAATACATGACGATTACTAAATAAAACAAATATTTCATTTAATATCAACTAAAAACTCAAAACAAAATGGCAACAACAAGTGCTACTGCGCCTAAGGGTGCAAAAAAACAACAGTCTAAAGGATTTACCGGTATTAAGTCCGGCTTCTCTGTGATTATCGCATGTGCTGTAATTGCAGTATGCTTATATCTGTTCGGCTTCGGTCACGTAAGCAACTTCCGCGGTGGTGAAGCTGCCGGCGTAACTTTCTCTTTCCTGGCTCCTGGTGGTGTAAGCCTGGAACCCGCTAACCTGATGGGTACCGTTTACAAAGGAGGTTTCGTTGTACCTATCATCTGGACTTTGTTCTTTACGGTTTTGGCTCTGGCCATCGAACGTTTCTTCGCAATCCGCAACGCTTACGGTCGTACCAATCTGACCAAGTTCGTTGCTGACATCAAGGCTTGCCTGAAAAACAAGGACTTTGCCGGTGCCAAGGCTCTTTGCGACAAACAGCGCGGTTCAGTAGCTAACGTAGTATTGGCTACCCTGAAAAAATACGAGGAAATGGATGCTGATACCCGTTTGACCAAAGAACAGAAAATCCTGGCTATCCAGAAAGAGCTCGAAGAATCACCCGCTCTTGAAATGCCTATGCTTCAGGAAAACCTTCCGATTATCGGTACTATCACCGCTTTGGGTACCTTGATGGGATTGTTCGGTACGGTGCTCGGTATGATTCGTTCTTTCTCTGCTATGGCATCTGGTGAAGGTGGTGGTGACTCAGCCGCTCTGTCAACCGGTATTTCTGAGGCCCTTGTAAATACCGCTTCTGGTATCGCAACCGGTGCTCTCGCCGTAATCTTCTACAACTATTACACTAACAAGATTGACCGTCTGACTTTCTGCATCGACGAAGTAGGTTTCTCAATTGTACAGTCTTTCTCTTCAACTCACTAATTAAAGAAAGGTTATAAGACATGGGACGATTTAAAGTTAAAAAACAAGACACGTTCATAGACATGACGCCTATGAGCGACGTCATGGTCCTGCTGCTTACCTTCTTTATGCTTACGGCAACTTTCGTCAAGGACGAACCCATCAAAGTGGTAACCCCGGGTTCTGTATCGGATATTCAGATTCCTGAAAAGAACTTGCTTACCATCTTCGTGGAACCTTCAGGAAAAGTGTTCATGACGCTTGACTCTCCTGACAACATGACGAAACTGATTGATGAGATGGAAAAGAACGGAAGTCTTCCCGGTGTAACCGCCGCTGAAAAGAAGACGTTTGCAAACACGCCGACTTTCGGAACTCCGTTGGATGCCATGCAAGGATGGCTTGATTTAGGTAGCGAGGCTGAAAGAGCCGACATCCTCAAGAGCGCCGCCAATCCTGGTATCCCCACCGATAGCCTTAATAATGAGTTTAAGACCTGGGTCAAAGCAGCCCGCGTAGCCTGCGGAGAAAATATGCGCATTGCCATTAAGGCAGACAAGAGCACTCCGTATGCAGTGATTAAAAAAGTAATGGACTCTTTGCGCGACCTTGATGAGAATAGGTATAACCTGATTACTTCACTTAAGGGCGGGGATAAAGATTAATAAATTCTAATGTTATGGCAAAAAAAGGTGGAAGTAAGCAGAAAAAGATGAATGCCCGCGTCGACTTTACGCCGATGGTGGACATGATCATGTTGCTCGTAACGTTCTTCATGCTCTGTACGTCTCTGATTAAACCGAAGACCATGGAAATCTCCATGCCTTCAAACAAGCAGGACTTGAAAGAAGAGCAGAAGAGCCAGGTTGCAGCATCAAAAGCTATTACGATCCTTCTCGACGAGAATAATACGCTTTACTATTTTACCGGTCTTCCTGATACCGCAAAGTTGCATCCGGTAACTTACGGAAAAGACGGTATTCGTGCCGCATTGCTGGGACTCAACAGCGTAGCTCAGCAGCAGGTTCAGGAACTCAAGAGAAAATATGAACTCAAGCGCAGTTCCAATCCGAGCAAGGACAAACAAGTTATGGATGAGTACAGAACGGAGCTGAACAAAATCAAGAACAGCGATATTACCCCAAGCGTAATTATCAAAGCTACTGATAAGGCTACGTATAAAAACCTCATCGACGTACTGGACGAGATGCAGATTTGCTGCATCGGTAAATATGTGATTGATAAGATAGCAGACGCTGACATTGCCAAAATCAAGGCATTGAAGGCAAATCCTGCTGCCGCAAAATAATGAAACTATAAGCAAAGTAGAAATATGTCGAAACTCGATTTATTGTCACGCGGATGGTGCGACCTTATATTTGAAGGTAAGAACCAGCAGTACGGAGCTTATAGAATTCGTGCCAATGCAGGTCGCCGTCAGTTGCGTGCTGTGATTATCATCTTAATCGTTGTTGCAGTAATTGCCGTACTCTTTATCCTGAATCAGGTTGTGCAGTCAACCCGTACGGAAGACAAGTTTACGGAAGTTACGCAGATGTCAAAACTGAAACAGGAAAAGAAACCTGAAAAGAAACAGGAAAAAATTGAAGTGAAATACGAAAAGCCGCAGGAGCAGAAAGTGGCCGTAAAAGCTTCAATCCAGTTTACCGCTCCGGTTATCAAGAGCGACGACCAGGTAGATAAAAACTCTGAGCTGAAAACCATGGATGAGTTGATGAACACCAAAGCAGCCATTGCCTCAGCTACGTACAAGGGTGATATCGGTGGTACCGTTAATATTGATGACTTGAAGGAAAACCAGAGCGCCGGCGGTAAAGGCGGCGGTGGTGAAGAAGGCGGTGGCGACGGTGTGTTCACCGTGGTTGAACAGCCGCCTACGTTCCCCGGAGGTGAAAATGCTTTGATTGCTTATATCGCAAAGCATTTGAAATATCCGCAGGTTGCGTTGGAGCAGGAAATTCAGGGAGTTGTTAAGCTGCGTTTCGTTGTGATGCCTGATGGTACCGTAGGTGACGTAGTGATACAGCAGGGCTTGGAAAGCCATTGCGACAAGGAAGCTGTCAGAGTCGTTAAGTCTTTGCCGCGCTTCATTCCGGGTAAACAGCAAGGTAAACCGGTAGCCGTATGGTATTCACTGCCTATCCGTTTCGTAATCATGTAATTTTATACTGATACACACATTTGCAGAGGGCCGACAATTTTAAGTTGTCGGCCCTCTTTTGTTTTGCTTTTCAGCATCGTGCAGGAGTCTTTCCTGAAAAAAGAACTGTCGTCAATTCCGGCAGAGGGGGGGTGGATTGCCTTGGCCAGAGGCTTGATATGGCCGTGCTGAAGGGAGAATCCGTTTTGTCGGTTGTTGGTCTTGGCTTGGGCTTGATGGTTCAGGCTGGGTGCCGGGCTGCGAGAGTAAGGAGCCGTATGCGCGCATAAGTGTCGGCATCATGTGCTTATAATTTTGTTATTTTTTGACGGCTGTTGGGTTTATTGTCTGAATCTTTGATTAATTTTGTGCCGAAGTACTTCTTTGTTCATTGTCGGATAAGCAAATGAAGCGGCAATGTGAGGGAAGTGTACCATTAATTAAAATCATGAACTTATGAGGAAGAATTTTTTCAGTTGTATGCTGGCGGCAGGCTTGCTGATGTTGTCGTCATGCGGGCTGAATAAGAAGCCTGCAGCAGACTGGCTGCATTCGGATGACGTCAGAATAGCCATTGACGAAACGTTCCGCCCCATTATGCAGGATGAGATGGATGTGTATAGCAAGCGGTATCCGGAAGCGACGATGAAGCCCGTATTTTGCAGTGAGAACGAGGCTATCCGTCTGCTGGTAAAGGACAGTGTGCGTATGGCGCTGACTACACGTCCGCTCAATGACAACGAGCGCAGCATGATAGAGCATAATCTCAACTTGCCTATTCATCAAAAGCAGATTGCCTCCGATGCGCTTGCTTTGATCGTTAACAAGTCCAGCCGTGATACCATGATTACGGTTGACGAAATCCGGGGTATTGTGACCGGAAAAATAACAAAGTGGGAGCAGCTCAAGCACGCTACCCGCAAGGGGCCGCTCAAACTGGTCTTCGACAATGCCGGCTCGAGCACGGTGCGTTATATGCAGGATTCCATTTGCCGGGGAAGCAAGTTCCAGGGCAATCTTTATGCCCAGGGCAACAACTTGGCTGTAATTGAAGCCGTGAAGAACAATCCGGATATCATCGGGGTGGTCGGGGCTAACTGGCTCAAGGACCAGCGTGATACGGCTTTGGCTTCGTTCGACCATCTGCCTTTCAAGGTAATGTGGGTAAGCCGTTTTGCCGGCGAGGGCGCCAACTATGTGCAGCCGTTCCAGTATTACATCGCCACGGGAGAGTATCCGCTGACCCGCAGTGTTTATATTACCTACACCGACCCCCGTACGGACTCAACGACACGAACTTTCTTCTACTTCCTTTCCGGACAGAGCGGGCAGCTGATTATTTGCAAGTCCTCGCAAATGCTTCCTTACATGCCGGTTATGGTAAAGGACGTCAGCATCAGTGAAGACGAGTAGTGAGGCCGTTGGGGCAGACATAAAACTCGTAATTTCATAATAATTTTGAACGAGTGAATAATTCTTTTCCTATTCTCCATAAAAGTGAAATCTTTTTTTTACTTTTGTGGAGAAATTCGCCTTGTTGCATTGTTATGTCTGATAAGTAACAACTGGAATAAAAAAACATAATATAATTGAAAGACAGATGAACAAAAAATGGATTATGCGTGTGGCCTTTTTTATGGCCTTTGTTTTTGGTGTATGCAGCGCGCATGCTCAGAGCAGCAAAACTGCTGTTCCTCCCATGGATGAGGAAGTAAAGCAGCAGATTACTGAAATCAGTCAGTTGTTTAAAGAAAATCCTGAAAAAGCCAATGAGAGTTTCTTGAAAATGCTCCGCAAGGTAAAGGACAAGGAGCAGTTGGTAGCTCTCGGACAGTACCTGGTACAGGAGAAGAATTATCCTTATGCCAAACTTTGCGGCGACAAAGCTTATGAGATTGACGCTACTTACATTCCTACTTTGATGCTGTGCGGCGAAGTCTGCATCCTGCGCAAAGACTGGGGTGGTGCCGGACAGAAGTTCGACGAGGCTTTGCTCGTGGATTCAACGCTGACCGAAGCGATGCTGAAAAACGCGCAGGTTTACAAATACGTAAATCCCGAGGTTGCCAAGCAGATGCTTCACAAGCTGAAAGCGCAGGACCCTAACTTTACGGATGCCGACCGCATGTTGGGTGACATCGCCTATTTCCTGGACGAGTATAAAGAGGCCGCTGAATATTACGGAACATACTTTACCACAGCCAAGGATTCCAACATTTCAGCCATGCGTAACTACGTGTTGTCTTTGTTTGCCGTAAAACAGCACGAAAAATCACTCGAATTTGCCAATGCCGCCTTGCGTCGCGACGCCAACGACGTTTCCATGTTGCGTATGAAGTTCTATAATTTGTGCGAACTGAAACGCTTTGACGAGGCTGCTCAGGCTGCTGCCTATATCGAAAACGGACAGTTTGCCGACAGCGTACTGACCGCCGGTGACTATGACAACCTCGGTAAGGTGAAAATGCAGAATTCTGATTTCGCAACCGCCGAAAAGTGCTTCAAGAAAGCGCTTCAAATCAGTCCGGAGTCATTTGCCGTGTACAAGAACCTGAGCAACTGCTATAAGAACAGCGGCCAGTATGACAAATCCATCGAGAGTTTCAGAGTTTACATGGACTCTATTGGCAACAAGGCCAACATGGTTGACTCCCTCGACATGGGTAAACTTTACCAGATGGCTCTGCAGGGTGCCGGCGACTCCGTTTCAATGGACGTAAAGCAGAAATATCTGACCGAGGGTAACAAGATTTTTGCCTTCATCACCCAGCACTCACCCAGTTTCTGGGGTCCGATGTGGCAGGCTCGTATCAACAACGTGCTGACGGGCAACAAACCCGACGATACGGTGTACGGCTATTACATGGAGGCTTTCAACCGTCTCAAGGATAAGGAAGGCAACAATTATCTCAAAACCGAAGCTTTGCGTTACTTCGCTTTCTACACCTTGCAGAAAGACCAGTATCCGCAGTGCAAGGAATGGTGTCAGAAGATTCTGGAAATCGACCCGACCGATGATTTGGCTACGCGAATCATGAGTGCCTTGAAAAACCTGAAGTAATTGAACGAAAGCAGCACACTGCGCTGCACAGATTATAGCAAAATCCCGCTGACGTATCTGCGTCGGCGGGATTTTTGCATTATGATATGTGCGGTGACCATCTGAACCTGAGCATAAATGATTTCTATGCGAAGTGTATGAAATGCTGCGCAAGGCGGCTTTGTACAGCTGCATCCGAGCTCGTATCCGGTGTTGGCCGTGGGCATGCTCATGGCGCTTGCCGTGCCGGTAGTGCTGGCGCAGGCGTTGCTGGTCGCGAATCTGTCGGGGCAACTCCTTCGGGGAGCGCTTCGGGGGGATGTGCATTCCGGCGCGACTTGTGGGGATACGCATGTGCAATGATCGGGGGCCGGACAATGGCTGGAGGGCGTGCGGTATGGCTTCTTGAAAAAACAAGGAGGCACATGGGAAGAAAAAGTCGGGACTTGGGTGGAAAAAGGTGCCAACCTTTTGCGGCTTTGGCGTGCGGCGTGGGTGATAAGGCTGCGGCCGGTGTGATGGGGGCGGGGGCAGTGCTGGCAGAATCAAGCGCCATGTTTACAGACAGGGGGGCGTCATGATTTTCTTCCGTTTCTGCTGCATTCCTTTCGGTCCGTGCGGTATGTTCCGTTTAGCCTGTTCGTGTAAACGCCATGCGCGTCGCTGTTTCCATGAGGAGTAAGCGGCGCGCATGGCGTTGCAGTTCGTATGCAGTCGGGATTTTATGCCCCGGGCTTTGCGAATCAGAAAGGGAAGAGCAGGGGCAGTGTCAGCACCATGATGACGCCGATGGCTACCTGCAGGGGCAGGCCCACTTTGATGTAGTCCATGAAGGTATAGTTTCCGGCCGGCATGACCAGCGCATTGGGCGGCGTGGAAAAGGGCGAGGCAAAACACATGCTGGCGCCTACGGCTACGGCAAAGAGCATCGGCACGGGACTGACGCCCATCTGCTGCGCGCTCTGCAGCGCTATCGGGGCCAGCAGTACGGCCGTGGCGGTGTTGCTGATAAACATGGTCATGACCGAAGTGGTCAGGTAAATGCCCGCCAGCAGAGCCATGGGCCCCATGTTGCCCAGTGCGCCCACCAGGGCTTCCGATATGGCCGACGAGGCACCCGTCTTTTGCAGCGCCATCGACATGGGCAGCATGGCGGCAATGAGTACGACG
>FR903632.1:30681-37267 GCA_000438115.1 Prevotella sp. CAG:617
ATGTTGCGGAAGCAACCCGTCAGCACCATCAGTATGCCGGCTATGATGACCGCCGTGACGGGGGCTATGGGTATGGCGTCAATCACCATCATCACCACCATGAGCAGCATGATGAGTGCGGCCACGGGGGCCTTGTAGTCAAGCGTCACCTTGGCAGCCTCTTCCAGCGGTTGTCCCAACACTACCCATTGGCTGCTTTTGCGCTCAAGTCGGGCAATGTCGCTCCAGCGTCCCTGCACCAGCAGCACGTCGCCGCTGGCGGTGCGCACGTCGCCCAGCTCCTGCAGGATGTAGTCGGACTTCCGGCGTATGCCCAGCACGTTCAGGTTGTATTTCTCGCGGAATCCGGCTTCCTTGATGCTGCGGTTGATGATGGAGGCGTTGGGCATGAGCAGTATTTCGGCAATGCCGATGTCGTAGAAGTTGATGGCGGGGGCCTGCGTGTCCTCGGTGGTGTGGGTGTCCATGATGTCGAGTCCGAAGTCGCGGGCAAACAGTTCCAGCTGTTCGAATTCACCGCTTACGTAAAGCACGTCCGACGGCCGCAGCACGGTGTCGGGCGAGGCCAGGCGCTGGTTGACGGTTTTCAGGAAGCGGTGTTGCGAAGCCTCGTCGCGGCGTATCTCCAGAATGTTCAGTTTGTATTGCTGACCGGCGTTGATGCTGCTGATGCTCATGCCGCAGGCCTTGGCCTGGCGCGGCACACGCAGGCGGAACAGCGTGTCCGAGAGTTTGTATTCCTTGACCAGCTCCTTGAGGCTCTTGCCGCTTCGGTTTTCTTCGCTTCCGGAATTTTTTTTGTCCAGGAACCACTTGCTCAGGGGCAGCAGCACAACAATGCCCGTGGCTACGCATATCAGACCTACGGGCAGAAACGAAAAGAAGCCCAGGTGTACCAGACCGGCCTTGCGCAGCGTTTCCTCAATGACCAGGTTGGGCGGCGTACCGATGAGTGTCATCATGCCGCCCAGGCTGCTGGCAAAGGCCAGCGGCATCAGGAAGCGCGACGAGCTGATGCCGGCCCCGGCAGCCATGCTCACCACGATGGGCAGCATCAGGGCCACCGTACCGGTGTTGCTGATGAAGGCCCCGATGCCGGCCGTGACGAGCATGATGAGCACAAACATGCGCGTTTCGCTGTTTCCGGCCAGGCGCAGCAGGCGTGCGCCAATCATCTTGGCCAGGCCCGTCTGTACGATGGCGCCGCCCACCACAAACAGCCCCACCATCATGATGACGACGGAGTTGGAAAAGCCCGACAGCGCCTCTTCGGGAGTAAGAATCTGGAATATGAGCAGACTGACCAGCGCGCAGAGCGCCACGAGGTCGGCCCGGATTTTGCCAATGACAAAGCAGATGGCCGTGAGCACTAGGATGATAAGCGTAATGTACATGGTCATGAATTTAAGTTGTGGATTAGATATGAAAGTATTGGTGTGGGGAAGAATTGACGGCAAGCTGTGGTTGTGCCGCAGCCGTCAGCTCGGAGACAGCCGTCAGTTATACAAAGGTACAAAAATATTTGGAAATATCGCATAAAACGAGGATATGCAACAGGGCAGCAAACTGTCTGGGAATACTGAACAGTTTACTGCCCTGTTGCAGGTGGTCATGTTGATTATTTCCGGCAGAGAATGTGAATCAAGGAAAAAGTCAATAGCAGCAGCCCAAGTTTGTAATGCATCAGCCCGAGGGAAGAGTTTGCTCCCGTTACGTAGGTAATCAGCACGATACCCGTGCAAACGGTCATTAGAAAAAGTAGTGACAGGAAAAAGGTAATCCAGCGTTTATGGGTTATACCTTTTGAGGCAATGTCTTTGTACCAGAGTTTGTGACGTTTTATGTGGGCCGTCGCCGATAGTAGCCAAAGGAGCGATGCGATGGTGTGAGCCACGCTCCACATCAGCCTGTTTTCATGGCTGGTGTCGTGTCCGGCGGCAGTGTGCAGACCGAATCCTGTAATGGCAGATGCTATGAAAGCTATCGGCAGGAGCCGCTCCATGTGGACAGACGCATGTATCCTGCGGGTAGGAGTTGTTGCGTTCGTCTTGAAGAACACGCTGTTCGGACATGTTTTTATGCATTTGCAGCAGCCGATGCAGGCGTCAGGATTCTTGAATATTGCGTGTCGGTGCCACAGAAAACCAGTCTTTCCGATTACTTTTCGTGGGCAATTCTTTATACATTTCCAACACGCCGTGCATTGGTATGGATTCATGCAGACGTATGCTGTTGCTGTTCTTTTTATTTTCATAGCCGTTACTTTTTGTTGCAAAGTTAAGCAGTAAGGCTGTAAAAGAACATGGACGGAATCAGGTGCTACTTGGATTATCTAAGGTTTTTCTGTCTGAATTCGCTTGGGCTTGTTCCTGTTGTTTGGGCAAACACGCGCGAGAAGTAGGCGTAATCGTCAATGCCGAGTCTGTTGGAAATCTCTTTTATGGCAAGGTCCGTATGAACCAGCAAGCGTTTGGCTTGCAGTATAAGTTCGTTTCTTATGTATGAAGTAGTATTGAATCCTGTAATTTCCTTGACTATTTCATTCAGATAGACGGGTGAAATATGTAGCAAGGAGGCATAATAGGAAGGGGGGCGGCTTATGGAGATATGCTCGGTCAGCAGTTTGAAAAATGATAATACGATTTCAATATGTCTGGGGCTGTATTTTGTTTGCTGTAGCCCGATTTCCTGTATGGATTCAGCTACGACATTAATATATGCTTCTGTAAGTTTTCTTATCGTATCCTTTTTCAGTTCGTCCGTGATGTCGCCTATTCGGGCAGTGAGGATTGAAGCAATGTGTTTTAATTCGTTGATTCTTCGTTCGTCCGTTTTTACAGATGAAGCGAACAGTTGAAATCTGTCGAAAATGTGTTTGGCTTTATGTCCGACAAAGCTGCTTTCAGCAAAAAGAATCCAGCCTTTTGCTCTCTCTGAATCGACAAAGCGATGCACTTGTCTTGGCTGAATCAGGAACAAATCTCCTTGAGAAACCGTAATTTCTTTAAAATCAATCATGCAACGTCCCCGGCCTTCTTCAACCAATCCAATAATGTAATAGTCATCTTGATGAGCATACGTGATTGGGGCATCATTGTCCTGTGTGGGAATGATTCTGCGAATGCGAATGCCGAATTCTGAAAACGTATAGGCCCGGTGTTGCGGAAGTGATTCCATGTATATTGTATTTACTTACAAATATATAGCATCATATTGGACTTTCATAAGAACTCTAAGCGTTTCCTTATGTGGAGTTATGGATTTTTTGAGTTCTGATGACTGCTGTACGCTGGATATCATTGAACAATCCCCTTATATCACAGTCTCTCCGCCTTGTTGGTAGTGCGGATGGGAAACTGTGATATAAGATGTGGGCTTATGGAAACAAATATTTCCGGGAATCAGTAGCCGAATATCTCCTTTTGTGAAACCCGTTGCAGCGGTCCGAATTTTTCCAGGCGCTTCAGGTCGAGTTCCTTTTCTTCGCCGGTCAGGAAACGCGTGTAGTGTTTGTCTTTGAGATATGTTTCCTGGAATTCAACCAGGTCTTTCAGTTTCAGGGAAGGAATGGTTTGATACAGGCGGATGCGCGGGTCTGTGTTCTGCCCCAGTTTGTGGTTGTTGTAGTAGTACCACAGAATATCTTCCTTGATGATACGTTCGTTGCGCAGTTCCGAGAGGGTAGCCTGCTGGGCCAGTTCAAAGGCCGGCTGGCTGGCCGGCATATTGTTGAGTATGTCGTCAAAGGCGTCGGCTGCGTCGGCCACTTTGTCGTTCTGCGTTGTGATGTGCGCTATCATGATGTAGGGATCCTCCGGTCTTTCGGGTTTTACCATTTGGGCTTGGGCACTGTAGGCCAGGCCTCTTGTCTCGCGCATTTCCTGGAATACGATTCCGTTGGTCGATTCGCCGAAATAGGCGTTAAAGAGTACGCGCAGCGGTTCGATTTTCGGATTGTAGGTCATGCCTAAGTTGGCATATTGCTGCATGAGCGTATTCTTAGCCTTGTATGGCGAGAGGAGCAGGCGGTCGGTTGTGGTGGGTTGGATGCTGAAGGCTGACTTTTCGTGAGCTGTCGTCACGTTGGCGTTGTTGTTGCGGTTGAGCATGTCCAGTATGGATTTTTCGGAATCCGGTCCGTAATAGAATATGGTGTGTTCCGTTTTCAGGAGTTCCTTAATCAGGTCCACCAGGCTTTGGGGTGAGGTCTGCTGCAGCTCTTCCGTGCTCATTACGTTGTTTTCCGGCGAGTGCGGACCATAGATGGCATAGCTTTTCAGGGCGCTGAAGTTACGGGCCTGGCTTGCTTTGTCGTCGTCGCGCTGCTTGATGATGTCGCTCACCATGTTTTGGTAGATGCCTTCTTCAATCTGCGGGTATTCCAGCAGCTGTGCCAGCAGTTTCAGGGCCGGCTTGAGGTTGCTGTTCAGTCCGCGCAGGTTTATGTAGGTCTGCTCTTTGGTCGATACGATGTTCAGCGAGCATGCCAGCCGGTAGAAAGCTTCTTTCAGGGCTTTGGGCGACATGTCCTTGCTGCCCAGGTAGCTCAGGTAAGTGCAGGCCGTGTTGAGGCGTTTGTCGTCGTTGGTGCCCCGTTCGATGAGATAGGTCAGGGAGAAGAGGTCGTTCTGCGTATTCTGTTTGTAGAGTACGGGCGTACCGTTCTTGGTTTTGAGTTGCTGCAAATCTTTTTGGAAATCCACAAACACGGGGTTTACGGGTTTTGTCGGCATGGCCAGTACCTTTTTCAGAAAAACGCTGGCCGTGTCGCGGTTGGCCTCAATGGGGGTGATGGCGGGTTTGGGGATTTTCTTTTCCGTGGTGTCAATGCCCTGGCGTTTCCACACGCAGGCGTAGTTGTCGGGGCCCAGTGTGCGGCGGGCGTATTCAATCAGTTCCTTGCGGCTGATGTTGCCCAGGTTGTTCAGTCGGCTGACGGCCTCTTTCCAGGGCAATCGGTGTACAAAGGCATTGACAAAGTTGGAGGCCCGGTTTTCGTTGTCGTCGAGCATTTCCATTTGCTGGCGTTTCAGGTTGTTGACGATGGCCTCCAGGTTGCGTTCGTCAAACGAGCCGTTGCGTATGCGCTCTACCTCTTCCAGCAGGATCTGGCGCACGCGTTGCAGGTTCTGTCCGCGTTTGGGCATGCCCATCAGAATCATGGCCGAGTGGTCCTGCAGGCCGTAGAGGAAGGCCATGCTTCCCAGTACGCGCTGCTGCTGGTTGAGCTCCAGGTCGAGCATGCCGGCCTGTCCGTTGTAGAGCAGCATGGAGAGCAACATGGCTTTCGGGTAGTCGGGGCTGGCATAGCCCGGCATGCGCCACGAAAGCATGACGCTCTCGCTTTCCTGTCCCCACACGGTGCGTTCAAGCGGCTGCGTGATGGGGGCTTCGGCGGCAAACTTCAGTTGGGGCAGCGACGGGTTGGGTTGCCATTGCCCGAAGTAACGGTCAATGGCGGCTATTGTGCTGTCGGGGTCAAGGTCGCCCGACATGCAGATGGCCACGTTGTTGGGCACGTACCACGTTTTGTAGTATTGCTTGATGTTTGTGATGGACGGGTTCTTCAGTTCTTCCTGCGTGCCGATTACGGTTTGTGTGCCGTAGGGGTGGTGCGGAAAGAGCAGGGCAAACGTGTTGTCGATGAGTTTGCTGTTGTCGTTGGCCATCGACATGTTCTTTTCCTCATATACGGCTTCCAGTTCGGTGTGGAATCCGCGGATGACGTTGTGCATGAAGCGGTCGGCCTGTACCATCAGCCATTTGTCGAGTTCGTTGGCGGGTATGTTTTCCTCGTACACCGTTTCGTCATACGAGGTGTAGGCGTTGCTCGAGAGGGCTCCGATGCCGGCCATGAGCTTGTCGTATTCGTTCGGAATGTTGTAGCGCGAGGCCAGCTGCGACACGCTGTCTATTTCGTGATACATGTGCAGGCGGGTCAGTGAGTCGGTGGTGTGGCGGTAGGCCTCGAAGCGGCGTTCAATGTCGTCAAGCAGTGGCCGTTCGGCCTGGTAGTTGGTGGTGCCGAACTGCTCGGTGCCCTTGAACATGAGGTGCTCAAAGTAGTGCGCCAGGCCGGTGGTTTCGGCCGGGTCGTTCTTGCTGCCGCTCCTGACGGCCACGTAACACTGGATATAGGGTTTTTCGTGATTGACGGTGAGATATACTTTCAGTCCGTTCTTCAGGGTGTAGATCCGGGCTTTCAGCGGGTCGCCCGCCACGCTGTCCACCCGGTAGGGGCGGGCGTTTTCGGCCTGCAGAGCTATGCCTGCGGCACACAGCGCCAGGATGCAAAGTCGTTTCAGTCTTTTCATGATACAGAGATTGTCGTGTTAAGCAATGACTTGTCTTTTTTATGGTTGCAAAAGTACGAAATATGTGGCGATTAAAGTTCTTAATAATGATAACACATGCTAATTTTCATTGCATTCAGCCGGGGGCCGGCATGTGTCGGACTTCCGCATTTTTCTTACCTCGGCCGGAGGAGCCACAAAGGTGCCGGGTGGTTTGAATTATCCGCCGGGTAAATCAAACTGCCTGCCGGGAAAAAGAAACGGAAGCCGGCCGTGTTTCGTTTCTGTCCGGC
>FR903632.1:37315-40043 GCA_000438115.1 Prevotella sp. CAG:617
TGGCCGAAAAATAAAGTCGGGCACGTGGGGCCCTTATCGAAAAAACTTTTATATTTGCGTTTATGAACAAACTGAGTGGCTTTTTCAGGGGAGTATGGGCCCTGTATGTCGACGGATTCCGGCAAATGACCTGGGGGCGTGTCCTCTGGGCGATAGTCCTGGTCAAGTTGCTGGTCATGTTCCTGGTGTTGCGCGTGTTCTTTTTCCAGCCCGCGCTGGCCGGCATGGATGAGCATGAAAAGCAGGAAACCGTGGGCCGTCACCTCACCGTTCCGGCCAGTCCGTGAGCCGGCTGAAAGCCGCACACATCCTGATTATTACATTACGAAAAAAATAAAATTCTTGTTATGATGGACTTAGCATTAATCAACTGGTCGCGGGCGCAGTTTGCGCTCACTGCCTGCT
The DNA here is from genome assembly GCA_000438115.1 of Prevotella sp. CAG:617. Classification (GTDB taxonomy): domain Bacteria; phylum Bacteroidota; class Bacteroidia; order Bacteroidales; family Bacteroidaceae; genus Alloprevotella. The sequence continues at coordinate 37,721 of FR903632.1, forward strand.
ACCACTGGCTTTTCGTCCCGCTCACGCTCGGCCTGGCCGTGGTGATGGCGGTGATGGAAACGCTCTACGTGGTGCGCAAGGACGACTTCTGGAAACAGGCCGCCAAGTTCTGGATGAAACTCTTTGGCATCAACTTTGCCATCGGTGTGGCCACGGGTATCATTCTGGAGTTTGAGTTCGGCACCAACTTCAGCAACTATTCCTGGTTTGTAGGCGACATCTTCGGGGCGCCGCTGGCCATTGAGGGCATTGTGGCCTTCTTCATGGAAGCCACTTTTATAGCCGTCATGTTTTTTGGCTGGAACAAGGTGGGCCGCGGGTTCCATCTGGCTTCCACCTGGCTCACGGGGCTGGGCGCCACGCTTTCGGCCTGGTGGATTCTGGTGGCCAACAGCTGGATGCAGCATCCCGTGGGCATGACGTTCAATCCCGAAACCGTGCGCAACGAGATGACCGACTTTGTGGCGCTGGCCTTTTCGCACGAGGCGGTGGTCAAGTTTTTCCACACCGTATTGAGCGGCTGGTTTACGGGCGCCGTGTTTGTGGTGGGTGTCAGTTGCTGGTTCCTGCTGCGGGGGCGCCATGAGCGCCTTTCGCGTGCCAGCATCCGCGTAGCTGCCGTTATCGGGCTGGTTGGCGGTCTGGGCGTCATGTTTACGGGCGACCAGTCGGGCATCATCGTGGCCCGCAACCAGCCCATGAAGCTGGCCATGGCCGAGGGACTGGAGCGGGGCGGCACGCGGGCGCCGTTCTCCATCGTGCCCGGCGTCGAGGTGCCCGGCGTACTTTCCGTATTGGCCACCCACGACATCAATGGCTACGTGCCCGGCATGACCGACCTGATTGAAGGCTACACCACGCCCGACGGCCAGACACACCTTTCGGCCCGGCAGAAGATGGCCTACGGCCGCGTGGCCCTGCAGGCTTTCAGCACCTTCCGCAATACGCCGCATACCGATGTGGACAAGCGGCAGGCCGCCCGCGACACGCTCGAAAAGTATATGCCCTATTTTGGCTACGGATACATTCAGCATCCCTCCGAACTGGTGCCCGACCGGCTCGTGCCGCTGGTCTACTGGTCGTTCCGTGTGATGGTAGGGGCGGGCATGCTGCTCATGCTCGTGCTGTTGCTCATGCTCTGGTTTGAGCGCCGTGAGCAGCTCACCTCGCAGCGCTGGCTGCTGTATGCCGGTTTGTGGAGCATACCGCTGGTTTATCTGGCCGGCCAGTGCGGCTGGATTGTGGCCGAAGTGGGCCGTCAGCCCTGGGCCATACAGGATTTGCTGCCCGTGTCGGTGTCGGTATCGGGCGTAAGTTCGGCCTCGGTCATTACTACCTTCTGCCTCTTCCTGGTGTTGTTTACGGTGTTGCTCGTGGCCGAGGTGCGCATCCTTTGCCGTGCCATCCGCAAAGGCCCCGATATGGCCGACTGAAGCTGCGGCCCTTGGTCCTGAATCCTTAGAAACATGAATAAAAGAACCGACAAATCTCAATCATTATGACCTACGAATTTTTACAACAATATTGGTGGTTCGTCATAGCCCTCCTGGCGGGACTGCTGGTGTTCCTGCTGTTTGTGCAGGGCGCCAATTCGCTGATTTTCAGTTTGGGGCGCACCGAAACGGAACGTCAGCTGGTGGTTAATTCCACCGGCCGCAAGTGGGAGTTCACGTTTACCACCCTCGTAACCTTCGGCGGGGCGTTTTTTGCCTCCTTTCCGCTATTTTACAGCACCAGTTTCGGCGGGGCCTACTGGGTGTGGATGCTGATTCTGGTAACGTTTGTGCTTCAGGCCGTGTCCTACGAATTCCAGTCAAAGCCCGGCCACGTGTTCTCACGTAACGTCTATCGCCGTTTTCTGGTCATCAACGGCGTGTTCGGCCCCTTGCTGGTCGGCATTGCCGTGGGCACATTCTTCAACGGTGCCAATTTTGTGGTCAACAAGGCTGCCATGGGCACGGGCGTGCAGCCCGTCATCAGTCAGTGGACCAGTTCCTGGCACGGCCTGGAGGCTGTGACCGATGCCTGGAATCTGGTGCTGGGCATAGCCGTGCTGTTCCTGGCCCGCGTGCTGGGAGCGCTCTATCTGATTAACAATGTACGTCACGACGAGCTTCAGCTTCGTCTGCACTATCAGCTTAAAGCCGACTTCTGGCCTTTCCTGATTGCTTTTGTCCCTTTCCTGATTCGTCTTATGGTACAGCCGGGATTTGCCGTTACGGCTCAGGGCATTGTGCAGCCGGAGCCTTATAAGTATCTTCACAACCTGCTGGCCATGCCGGCGGTAGGCGTGGGGTTGGCAGGGGGGGGGGTGCGGGTGGTG
>FR903632.1:40082-44414 GCA_000438115.1 Prevotella sp. CAG:617
TGCGTAACCGCCGCTTCATGCGGGGCATCTGGCTCAGCGGCACCGGCACCGTGCTCACCGTACTTGCCCTCTTCCTGCTGGCCGGCTACTGCCATACGTCCTATTATCCGTCCTTAACCGACTGGCAAAGCTCACTGACCTTGGCCAACAGCTCATCCAGTTACTATACGCTTCGGGTCATGACCTACGTGTCGTGGGTTATACCTTTTGTTCTGGCCTATATCTTTTACGCCTGGCGGGCCATTGACCGCCGGCCGCTTACAGCAGATGAACTGGAAGAGACGGAACATAAATATTAGCGTTTTTCGCGGTCTTTTGTAAGGCTGCAAACGGATTTTTCCCCCGGCGGCAGGAAGTGGCCCGCCGGGGGCTTTTTGTTTTTTTCAATATATGGGCGCCGCCCATTCCAAAAAGAATTCGTAATTTTGACGCTGTATCATTCTAATCTTATGCAAATTATGAAACGTTTTATCTGGATATTTTCCTGTCTCTTGGGCGTGGTTTTTAATTTGTCGGCGCAGCAGGCGCTTGAGCTCAAGCAGGAGCGGCTGAGCAAGTGGGGCATCGGTACCGGCAATTTCAGCGGAATGGCTCCCTTGGGCAACCAGCGGTATGCCGTTGTCAGTGACAAAGAGCCGCAGGACGGTTTTTTTGTGTTCCGCATAGCTCAGAATATGGAGACGGGAGAAATTGAAAGTGTCAGCATGGATGGTTTTTATGGCAATCCTGACATGCACGTCGACGCCAACGGCGTCAATCTGCGCGACTGTGAAGGCATTGCCTACGTTCCTGCCACCAATACCGTGTTCATTAGTGGCGAGGGCGACCAGCAGATTTTGGAATATAACCTGAAAGGTGAGCTTACCGGCCGGCGTCTGAACGTGCCGGAGCAGTTCGGGCTCGACAAGATAGTATCCAATTATGGTTTCGAGGCGCTTACTTACAGTCCGCAGCAACATGCGTTCTGGACCATGACGGAGTCGATGCTCGTGGCCGACGGTCAGGGCTCTTCGCCCGTTAATCCGGGAGCGCATAACCTGCTTCGCCTGCTGAAGTTCGGTGATAATCTTCAGCCGGCCGGACAGTATGCCTACCGCATGGACCGCGGCCGTACCGAGGACTTTGGCCGCATTTACGCGCATGGCGTTTCGGACGTTACCATGCTGCCCAGCGGAAAACTGCTGGTGTTGGAGCGTGAGGCCAACATTACTTCGGGATACATGGGGTCGGAGGTAATTTGCAAGGTGTTCATGGTCAATCCGCAGCAAAGCTGGCCCATTGACGGTACGACCAACCTGGCCCGATTGGATAACAACAAGTTTATGGTCAAGCACCTGCTGGCCAATTTTTCAACCACCCTCTCGCCGTTCAACAAGAGCCTGGCCAATTATGAAGGCATGTGTCTGGGAGCCAAGCTCAACGACGGCCGGCAAACGGTGCTGCTCATCAGCGATTCGCAGAACGGGGCGGGCAACCGCATCTATCATTTGTACGACTACATCAAGGTGCTGGTGCTTCCGTCCGATTTCTGATCGTAAAAATATGCTTTCTGGCCAATGTTCCGCCGCATGTCGGGCGGACGTTGGCCTGCATTGTTTTTTGTAGGTGCCGGCAGTTTTTCCGGCCCCCTCTTTATTCATTCAGAACGTAAAATGTATGAAAAGAATCTTACTGGTTTTCACCCTGTTTTTAGGTATTTTTTCCGCCGCGCAGGCCGCAGTGCCCGACAGTATCGTACGAAAAATGACATTGTTGGCCGCCCGTGACGATACCGAGGCGCTTCGTCCGCTCTACCGCCAGTATGGCGCTCAGTTGGTGCCTTCGGCCCGTTTGTTCTGCAATCTGGCTTTTGCCCGCGAGCGGCATGACGACCGCCGCCTGCTGGAGTGTGTTGACAGTCTGCTCGAGGAGTATCCGCGTACCCTTCCCGTCAATACCCGTTACACGCTCTCGGTGGTCAAGGCCGGGGCCTTGGTCCATTTGCAGGAGTTTGCCGAGCTGCAGTCGTTCTGCACGCATGAGATGAAGCGCTACCGCAACCGTCGCAAATACCGCACGCAATATCAGACGCTCGACTATTTCCGCACAAAGGCCCGCCGTCTGCTCGATTCCGTCAGTGTGCGTGGACGCGTAATGCGTCTGGTTGAGGCCGACGATGCGCTGGGCCTGCGGGCCTATGCCGATTCGCTCGGTGCGCTCGATTCCTATGCCTGCCGTATGGCACAGTTTACGCTGCTCAAGGCCGGTGTGCCCGACGGGCGTCTGGCCGCGGTGGCCGACAGCCTGCTTGCCTGCGAGGCCGACTCTCTCGACCGCGAGGGGCGCGAGCGCTGCCTGCGTGCCGGGGTGCATGCCCTCTTCTGGCAGGGATGCTGGTCGCAGCTGGCTGACTTCTGCCGGCGCTGGGAGCCGGTCAGTGAGGGGCTTTCGGGCTGGTTGCAGCGTTATGCCCGCATAGCCATGCAGTTTGAGGGGCACGACAGCGTGCGTGTGGAGCGTCCGGCCCGCAACTGCTATCTGCCTACCACACTGGAGTGGCCCATGATGACGAGTATTGAGGTTAACGGCCACACTTTTGACGATATGGTGGTGGAGACGGGCTATCCCGTCACGATGATCAGTCAGGCCGAGGCCGACCGCTGCGGCCTGCGGGTGTTGAGCGATACGCTCCTGGTGGGCAGTATGTTCGGCCCGCTCAAGGTGCGTCCCGCCCTGATTGATCGCCTGAGCCTGGGCGACATTGTGCTGACCGACGTGCCCGTATATGTGGCTACGGCCGACAACCCCTCGCTCGCGTCCAGCTTTTCCGGGCTGCTCGGCACGTCGGCCCTGGCGCGTCTGGGGGTAATTGACATTGAGCCGGAGCGCCTGGTGTTTCCCTATTGGGCCGAGGCCGGCGCTTCTGCGGAACCCAACATGCGCCTTTCGGGCGACGGCAACCTTCAGGTTGAAGCTTTTTATCAGGGCCGCCGCCAGCGCTTTGCGCTCGACACGGGGCAGAGTGCCTGCATATTCTCTACCTACAGCTATCCGCGAGCCACGACCGACGTTCACGAACTTCAGCTCACCGTGGCCGGACAGACGCTGCGCGTGCCCTACGCCGAACTGACGGACATGCACGCCTACGACCACGAGGGCGTATTGGGCGTGCCCTTCCTGAAGAGTTTCAAGAAGCTGCGCATGGACTTCCGCCACATGTGTCTGACGGCTTCGGGCGTGCAGCCCTTTCATTACCGCGACATTGAGCAGTGGATTAACGACGGCAACCTCTTCTGCCTCGACCGTAACCTCGACGCCATTTCCGTAGTGACCGACGACGTGGGCTGCCAGATGGCCGAAATCTTTTCGCTCTACGGCAAGAATGCTCCCGAGGAGCTTTGCGAGGCCATCGACGAGCTTTTCAGCAGCGACAGCAACAGCCGCGAGGCCTCTACGCTCAACATGATGCGCCTGCAGGCGCTGGAGGACATGGGGCGCTGGGCCGAAGCCGGCAGCCATATCCGCAACATGCTCGACCACGGCTATTACAACCCCGATACGCGCGACACGCTGGTGGCCAGAATGAACCTCTACACCACCGAAATGGCCCACGTGCAGCCCCTGAGCATCAACATGGGCAATCAGGCGGCCGAATTGCAGTGGCTGCCTGAGCAGGACAACCGCTCTCTGCCCGCAGGTGAGGTGACGGTGAACGGACGTCAGGCCGAATTCCTGTTCGACCCCACCGAGAAGTATTGCGTCATTACCGACAAGGCCGCCCGCCGCCTCAAGCTGCATCCCTTTTCAAAGCCCTACTTGTGGCAGGGCCAGACGGCGCGTCTGGTCGTCATTCCGAGTCTGCACCTCGGCGCCATCGAGGTTAACAATCTGGTATGCGTAGTGGTGCCGGGAAAAAAGAAACAGCCCCTGGTGCTGGGTCACGACCTGTGGCGCCATTTCGGAGCCCTGGAGCTCGACGGCAAGCGTCTGGTCATGCACAGCGAGTCGCCCTACGACGGCACGCGCAGCGCCCCCATGCGTCTGGACAACGGCCACCTCTACGTGTCGGCGCGCAGCAGTCAGGGCGAGGAGCACGTGCTGAAGGTAACCTCCACGGCCAACGACCTTTCTGTGCCCCTTGAGGGCAACCTGCGTATCGGCAATGTGGTGCTCGACGCCGCGCGTTTCCCCCAGTCGCCCCATGAGTCCGACGCCTTCAGCTGTGGTTGCGTGTCGTGGCCCTGGCTGGCCGGAAATGACGGCCATGTGGTGCTCGACTTCACCCAGATGATGTGCTGGCGCCGGTAGGCCGTTCGTCTTGTGCTTCCGGCCTGCGGTTGCGCCCGGACATTC
>FR903632.1:44500-45512 GCA_000438115.1 Prevotella sp. CAG:617
GCCCGCGCGGGGAAAACAGGGCCGGACCTTTTTTTCACAACGTCCCGCCTGGTTAAAATAAAGTCCCGTCCCGTTTTGCCAGCAACCCGTTGTCGGATTTTTCCTGCCCCTTACCTTCGTAATGAGGTTGCGGAGAAATGGCCGGAAGGGCTTTCCCCATGCCCGTCAGCGCACATCGGGAGTATGTTGTGCGGCATGGAGAGGCAGAAAAATCACTTTTTGTTTGTCCCGGCCTGCTGCTTTCGCTATATTTGTGGCTCACAGGAGTGTGCCGGCTTAGACTTACTGATGATGCTTCCGGCCTGCCTGTGCGTAAAAAACCGCTAAACGAGAAAAAGAAGATGAAAAACCTGTTTACCCTGCTGTGTGTTTGTTTGCTCGGCGTGGTGGTCAGTACCTCCTGCCGCCACCGTGAGCCCGAACCGCCCAAGCCCGAGGCCGAAGCGGAATATATGAAAGCCTTTAACCTGCTTTTCAGCGACAGTCTGTTCCGCGATGTGTCGCGGCGCGACGTGCAGGCCGCTGCCGGGCACTACCGCAAAGCCCTGTCCATTGACCCCGACTATACGCTCTGCCGTACGGAATATGCCATGCTTCTGCTGGCCAACGACAGCGTGGAGCAGGCCTGGCAGCTGATTGAAGACGACCGCAACGATGCCGGCGCAGCCTTTCTGAAGGGGCTTATCTGTCACTACCGCGGCCAGATGGACGGCCGCCGTCAGGCCTTTGAGCGCGCCGCCTCGCTGCTGCAGCGGCGTATGTCCGACGGGCAGGCCTCCTTTGGCGATTCGCTCAACTATGCAGCCAGCCAGTATTTTGTAGGTGGGCGCGAGGCTTTCCTGAAGGCTGTGGAGCCGATTCACGGCTTTGTTTACGAGGGTGAGCGTGAGGAATTTATTGACGGATACGTGCAGGTGCCCCCTGATACGATTCTCAACCAGATGCTCTATCAGCTCATTGTGGTGCGCCGCCCCACAAGCGAGCGCAGCAACATGGTATTGCCGCAGCTGGA
>FR903633.1:0-16447 GCA_000438115.1 Prevotella sp. CAG:617
TGTGGCGGCATGCACGCCACGGAGGAGACGTACGACCGCACCATCATGCGCGCCGAGCGCCTGACCGACACCAATCCTTACGGCGCCCTGACGCTGCTCAACGGTCGAAAGGACAGCTTGTGCGCCGGTCCGGCCGACAGTGCGCTCTACGAACTGGTCTATACCGAAGCGGTGCACGACCTCGGGGTGACGCTGGCCAACAGCGCATACATTGACCGCAGCGCAGACTACTTCCGCCAATGCGGCGACAGACGGCGCAGGGCAAGGGCACTGGTGCAGACGGCCCTATGCCGGTATGACAACCGCGATTGGCGGGGCGCCATGCTGCTGGCCAAAACGGCGGAGGAGGTGGCTGCCGGTACGGATGACGACTTCCTCGAATTCCGACTGGCGGCGGCTCTGGCCCTGATGAACACGCTGACGGGGCATCACGATCTGGTGATGAAATACCGGCGCATGGAACTCGACGCGGCGCAACGCACCGGAAGCCCTGACCATGTGGCCCTGGCCTGGAACGACATGGCCACGGAGTATCTGCGGATTAATCGCACCGACAGTTTCATGGTGTGCATGAACCACTGCCGGCCGCTGCTTGAAAAAGCCGGTCCGAAGGTGCAGGCCGTCATACGCACCAATTTGGGCTGCTACCACATTAACCGTGGCGATACGGTCCGCGCCCTTCGGCTGCTCACGCAGGCCTACATAGGTTGCCCCGACCGCATGGCGTCGCTCCGTTTGGGCGACATTTACGCGGCCACGGGCCGCGTGCAGCAGGCCGAGCGCATGTGGTACGACGCTGCCGGCTCTGACGCACCGGCCATCAGCAAGAGTGCCCTGAAAAAACTTATTGCCCTGGCCCGCACCAGAGGCGACAACAAGGCGAGGCTGTTTCTGAGCGATAGGCTCAACGACGTGTATGACAACGACATCCCGCTCGAAACGGCAAGCTCGCTCGTCGAACTGCAAAAAGATTATGACAGCAGGCGGGGCGAACGTCTTTATCACGCCAATTTGATGCGCATGGGCGGCGCAGCCGTCGTGCTGCTGATGGTGATGGCGGGGGTCATCATTTATCACCGGCGCAAAATAGGCCATTACGGCCGTGTAATCAGCCGGCAGAACATGACGCTCGAGGAGTTGAACACCGGCTACACGCGTGACCTGGAGAACTACCGCAGCCTCAAACAGCGGCTCGAAGCATTGCAGCAGGCACGGGAAAGGGATGTCAGACTGATTGAAGAGAAAACACATGAAATGGAGCAGATGCAGGCGCAGCTGGCCACCTACCAGAACGACCGCCGCAAGCCGGAGCAGTGGGACATGGAAGACCGGCTGATTAGTGACGACCGCGTGTATGCGCTCCACCGCCGGGCTTCTGCCGGACGTCTGGCCGAACCGCAGGACTGGAACGCGCTGCATCAGCTGACCAACCGTTACGACGGCAACCTGTGCGCCCTGTTTGCCAATCACTCCAACCTCTCGCCCAACGAAATCAACGTCATTATACTGACGCGCCTGCGCTTCATACCTACGGAGATTGCCGTACTGACGGGCATGTCGTCACAATCGGTCACCAACACAAGGGCACGCCTGCTGCAGAAAATATTCGGCGTGAAAGGGGGAGCAAAGGATTTCGACGACCGCATACGCAGTCTTTAGCCCAGTAATATGACAATACAAAAGGCCGACTTACCTTTCTGATGGTAAACCGGCCTTTTGTATTATATATGTAGGGAAAGGAGCGAATTAATCCTCGTCGTCCTCCTCTTCATCGTTGTTTTCAGGCTGAAGCGGCGTGTGGTCCTTGGGGAGGGTGAAGGTGAAGAGCAGGCCGCCGGCCGTCTCATTTTCTACCTGGATTTGTCCGCCATGATAGAGCACGGCGTTCTTTACGATGGCCAGGCCCAGACCTGTTCCGCCCAGTTTGCGTGAGCGTCCCTTGTCGGCGCGGTAGAAGCGTTCAAAGAGGTGGGGCAGGTGTTCGGGACTGACGCCGTTTCCGTTGTCGGAGAAGCGGATGACGTACCAGTCGGCATCCTGTGCCTCGCACTCTACGGTGATGACCTTGCTCTGTCCGGCGTAGAAGATGGCGTTGTCCGTCAGGTTGCGGAAGATGGAGTAAATCAAACCGGAGTTACCGTTGATCGTTACCTCGGGTGAGATGTGGAGCATCATTTTCATCTGTTTCTCCTCCAGTTGCAGGTGTACGTCCTGCTGCACGCCCTTGACCAGTTCGAGCAGGTTGATGGTGGCGCGTTCGTAGTTGTCGTGGGTATCGTCCAGGCTGTTCAGGGCTGAAATGTCGCGCACCAGGTTGGTCAGTCTGCAGCTCTGGGCATAGCAGCGCTGCAGGAACATGCGGCAGGTGTCCATGTCGATGTCCGGCGTCTTGACGATGGTTTCCAGGTATCCCTGTATGCTGGCCACGGGTGTTTTCAGCTCGTGGGCAATGTTCTGCGTCAGCTGGCGCTTGAGGCGCTCCTTGTCGCGGCGGCTGCTTTGCAGCTGGGCGTAGAGGTGTACAATGTTGCGTGAGATGTCGCCCAGTTCGTTGTGGGGGAAGTTGAGTGAGTCAGGGTCGGGTATTTCCTCGGCCTCCATCTTCTTGGCAAACTGGCGCAGTTGCTTGATGCTCTTGCCGATGCGCTGGGTGAAGAAGAAGTACAACCCTACGAGCAGCAGTGTGAGCACCAGCGTGAACCAGAAATAGTTGGAGTCGGCCTGGAGAATCTGCATCAGGTTGTCGTCATAGGGCAGGGCCGAACGGACAATGAGATGGATTTCGGGGAAATAAGTGGCTACGTAAAAGTATTCGAGTCCTGTGGTATGCGAAAAGCGGCGCAGGTCGAAGCCCTGTTTGTGTCGCAGCGCCTGGCGCACTTCGGGGCGGCTCAGGTGGTTGGTCCATTCGGCCGAGTCGGCCCGGTTGTCAAAGAGTACGTCGCCACGGTCGGTAATGATGGTGATGCGCAGCTCCTTGGTTTTGTGATAATGCAGAAAGCGGTCCAGCCGCTGTTTGTCCACGCGGTTGCTGTCGACGACCTGCGCAATGAGGGCGTTGTAGTCCTGCAGGCGATCGTTGAGCGAGTCGGTTTTGTACACCAGTTCGCGGTGGTGCTGATAAATGATGAAACAGGCGGCAAACACCACGAAGATGGACATTACGGAGATGAATATCCGGTAGCTGAAGGGAATTTTGAATTGTCTGGACATGATGGGGTATAAGTCACGGGGGCACGGTTGTTTTACTCAAAGCAGTATCCGTAGCCTTGTCGGGTTACGATGTGACTGTCGTAGGGAGCGATTTTTTTGCGTAGTCGGGTAATTTTGACATCTACGGTACGGTCGAGTACGTAGACCTCGTCGGTCCAGACCTTTTTGAGGATTTCTTCGCGTGAGAATACCTTTCCCGGATTTTCAAGCAGCAGTTGCAGAATCTGGAATTCCTTTTTGGTCAGAGCCACTTCGCGGTCGCCGATTTTTACCTTTTTGCTCTCCAAGTCGATGGTGAGGTCTTCGTATTGCAGGTTGTGACTGACAGCAGGCACTACGCCGGCAGTGCGGCGCAGCACGGCTTTGACGCGCAGAATCACCTCACGGATGGAAAACGGTTTGGAGATATAGTCATCGGCTCCGATGCTGAAACCCGTGCAGGTGTCGTTGACGGTGTCCTTGGCAGTGATGAATATGACGGGGATGTGAGCCGTTTCCTTGCGTTCCTTGAGCATTGAAGCCATCTTGAAACCTGAAATTTCACCCATCATGACGTCCAGCAGGATAAGCTGAAATTTGGGCAAGTCAAGCTGAAGTGCCTCTTCAGCCGAATAGGCGGTGGTTACGTCGTAGCCTTCGTTTTTCAGATTAAAGCGGAGAATTTCGCATAAATCCTCTTCGTCGTCAACTACTAAAATCTTTTCGTTCATAATGGCTGGTTATAATTGGGGTAAAACGTTGTTTATCTATTCTTTGCAGACCCCCTGATGTTGTTGAGTCCTTTTTCAGTTTGTCTTTCCAGGTTCAAAGATAAGAAAAATGCGGCGTTGGTCATGGACGGTACGTCGTTTTTTTGATTCCGGCTGACGACGGGTAATCAGAAGTGAACCATGAACTCCACTACAACTTTGTCCTGTTCGCTTTCCTTGGGAATACCGCTGTTGCGGTAAAAGTATTTTTCGTAGTTCAGGCGGATGGCCGTGTTTTGAATCTTTTGCGGAATCAGCGTAACGCCGCCTGTCAGACGTCCGCGCTGGTAGTCGGTAATGGCCAGCAGGTGTTCTTTGCCCGGCGTGGTCTGGTAAACGGTTCCGTCGCTGTGGTCGGTCATGAAGTCGTAACGCAGCAGAAACTGGATACCTTTCAGGATGCGGCGTACGGGTTGCGTGTAGGTTACAAACGTATTGAAGGCGTGCACATCGTCGAAGGCGTGGTCGGCATAGTGCTTGTAGAGGTATTCAGCTTCGGCGTGCCAGCGTCCGTTGTCAAAGTTGATGCCGCCGTCGTACAGCCAGATGCGGGTGGAGTCAGGGCAGACCGTCTGAGAACTGAGCTCCAGATTGAAATTCGGGGCAAAGTTCCACTCCATTTTGGCTGAGTAGTTGACATTCTTGTGCCACTCCTTCTGCTCGGTCAGGCCGGCGCCGTTGAAGATACCGGCACTGAGTTTCATGCGAGCCGGTTTGATGTCATAGGCCAGCATGGCGCCCACATCACGTACGTCACCTACCTGCTTGGCGATGAAGGAACGGTTGGCAAAATACTGCACATGAGGCGAGCGGTGGGCATCAATGCTGAAGGGAACGCGCATCTGACCGATTTGAAAGTCCAGATTCTTGACAGGAGTTACTTTTACGTAAGCGTCGAGCATGCGCATCTGTCCCTGGTCGCTCAAGTCAATTTCGGCCTTGTATCCGATGGCCTTGATGACCTGCCCCTCAATACTGACGCGGGCGTTTCGTACCTGGAAACGGCTTTCGTTGATTTCCGGCTGGTATTCATACTTGCCGCGGAGTGTTCCGTGTACTTCAAACCGTTTTTCCTTTTGTGTAGAGTCCGATGTTTCCTGTGCGTGAACCAGATTTCCCTGGCTCATGGCCAGCACTAATCCTAAGAGAAAATACGTAAATTTCATGCTGCAAAAGTACGGCCGTTGCATGATGCCGATGTTTCAGAAATGTTACATAAATATTACAGCGGCGCTGTTGCGGCCTGTCGTGGACGGAAAAATGTGATTTTCTTGAGCTAACTGCGTGATAATAAAAATATTTAGCATAAAAGTTGGCAAATGTTTGGAAGGAAATGATTATTTTTGCATATTCAAACAGAATAGGCACGAGAAAATGAGACAGCTAAAGATTAACAAGAGCATCACGAACCGCTCCAGTGCGGCGTTGGATAAATATCTCGTGGAAATAGGCCGTGAAGAACTGATATCCACAGACGAAGAGGTTGAGTTGGCGCAGCGTATTCATAAAGGCGACCGTGAAGCACTTGAAAAGCTCACGCGGGCCAACTTGCGCTTTGTGGTGAGTGTGGCCAAGCAATATCAGAATCAGGGTCTGGCCCTCAATGATTTGATTGACGAAGGTAATTTAGGTCTCATTAAAGCCGCGCAGAAGTTCGACGAAACCCGCGGATTCAAGTTCATCAGTTATGCCGTATGGTGGATCAGGCAGAGTATTCTACAGGCCATTTCGGAGCAGAGCCGTATTGTGCGCATGCCGCTCAATCAGGTAGGGTTCCACAGCAAGCTGACCAAAACAATCGTGAATTTTGAGCAGGAAAACGAACGCCGCCCCTCGTTGCAGGAGCTGGCCGACCTGCTGGATACCGATGTGGAGAAAATACGCGAGGCTCTCGGCTCCAACGGAAAGAAAGTATCCGTTGACGCACCGTTTCAGGACGATGAGTCAAACAGTATGATTGATATCATGACCGACGAGTCGGCGCCCGGAACGGATAACAAGATGGAGCACGAATCACTCTCCACCGATCTGGAGGCAGCCTTGCGCACGGTGCTGAATCCGCGTGAGCAGGACGTTATCAAAATGCTTTTCGGCATAGGCCGCCCCGAAATGACAGCCGAGGAGGTTTCGGCCACTTTGGGACTGACGCGTGAGCGCGTGCGTCAGATCAAGGAACGGGCGTTGCGGCATTTACGTGAAGCAAAGTGCATTGAAGTATTAACCAAATATCTCGGATAGCGATTGTGGATACCGGATATTCCGATTGCCCCGACTGAAACAAAAGGCTTACGCCACTATATGTTGAATGACAGAGCGTGAAGCGTTTATTTTATGGGATTACCGTATGTGCCGACAGCTTTTGGAGTTGCCGGGCACGTTTTGTTGGTGTATATAATTCTAAATAGCCATCTATATATCATAGTATGAGACAGCTGAAAATTAATAAAAGTATTACTAACCGTTCGAGTGCGGCTCTTGACAAGTATCTGGTAGAGATTGGACGTGAGGAACTCATTTCTACTGAGGAGGAAGTAGAACTGGCCCAGCGCATCAAGCGTGGCGACCAGGAGGCCGTCGACAAACTGACGCGCGCCAACTTGCGCTTTGTGGTGAGTGTGGCCAAGCAGTATCAGAATCAGGGACTGGCACTGAACGACATTATTAATGAAGGCAACGTCGGGCTGATCAAGGCTGCCAAAAAGTTTGACGAAACCCGCGGATTCAAATTTATCAGTTATGCCGTATGGTGGATCAGGCAGAGTATTCTACAGGCCATTTCGGAGCAGAGCCGTATTGTGCGCATGCCGCTCAATCAGGTAGGCTTCCAGTGCAAGATGAACAAGGCCATTGTCAGCTTTGAGCAGGAGTTCGAACGCCGCCCGTCAGTACAGGAGCTGGCCGACCTGCTGGATACGGACGTCGAGAAGGTGAGCGAAGCCATTGGCGCCAACGGCAAGAAAGTGTCGGTTGACGCTCCTTTCCAGGACGACGACTCCAACTGTATGATTGACGTGATGAGCGATGATTCGGCGCCTACCACCGACAACCGCATGGAGCAGGAATCTCTCTCGTCCGACCTCGACATGGCGCTCTCCAGCATTCTCAATGAGCGTGAGCAGAAGGTCATCAAAATGCTCTTCGGTATCGGACAAAACGAAATGACCGCCGAGGAAGTTTCGGCCAATCTGGGCCTGACGCGCGAGCGTGTGCGTCAGATTAAGGAACGCGCCTTGCGCCATTTGCGTGAGTCGGAAAACATTAAGGTTCTGGCCAAGTATCTGGGATAAGCCAGTGGCCCGTTGCGGGATGTTTGCTTGAGCATCAGTCCCGCTGTGTGCGGAGAATTACGCCTTTCGCGCTTGCGCGGACGTGGTTCTCCGCACTTTTTTGTGTGGATTCGTGAAAAAGGACGTGGCGCGGAAAATAAAAAAGTCGGGAAGTAAAAAATCTTTGCTCCCGGCTAAATGAAAAAGCCTGCCGGTTTGTTGCGGACAGGGGCTGCGCGAATGCACCTTCCGGGCCGACCTCCGCCTGCCGTGCGGCTGCTGCATGACCGGTGGTGCCGCTGCATCGGGACGTAGCGCCGCTGTTATACTTTTTTGGCGCACTGCCGTTTGGCCAGCCGTGTCGGAATGTCTACTTTTGTAAGATTAAACATGGATTTATGACAACAAGACAACGCCTTTTTCTTCTGTCCGTCTTACTGGCCTTTGCCGGCGTTCCGTCGGCAAAGGGGCAGCGGCCTACTTCGTTTGACAGCCTGTACAGCTGTTTCAGCCATCTCTCGCGTTACAACGTGGCTTATACGCGGGAACAGGTGTTTGTTCATCTGGACAACAATGCCTATTTTACGGGCGACGACATCTGGTACAGCGCCTACGTGGTGTATGGTTCCAATCTGCGCCCTACGGGCATGAGCCGTGTGCTCTACGTGGAGCTGCTCAACGAGTCGGGCAATGTGGTGCAGCGCCATCGGCTGCGGGTGCAGGACGGCCGAGCCGACGGCAATTTCAAGCTCGACGAAACCTGCCATTCGGGCTATTACGAAATACGCGCCTATACGCGCCCCATGCTGAATTGGGACGAGGCCGGAGTGTTTTCGCGCGTGGTGCCCGTGTTTGTCCGTCCGGAGCAGGAGGGAGCGCCGCGGCAGCTGGAGCTGCGCAGCAATGTGTCGTCCCATCGTAACCGTCCGGCTGATGCCGTCAGTCTGCCGCATGGTGCCGTTGAGGCCGGCGGGCTGCAGGTAGGCTTTTATCCCGAAGGCGGTCAGCTGGTTGACGGTCAGCCCCTGCATGCCGCCTTTAAGGTGACCGACGGGCAGGGCGTTTCGCAACGGGCCACGCTGCGCCTTTTTTCGGCCGACGGTCGTGAAGTGGGCCGTGCCGCAACCCGGTATATGGGCATGGGGCATATCGACGCTCAGGCACAGCCCGACTGGAGCCGCGTGCGGGCGGAGCTGACCGACGAGCAGGGACACACCGTCAGCGTCAGTCTTCCTGAGGCTCATCGCGAGGGGGCTGCCATCTGTTTCAATGCTCAGGCTGCCGACGACTCACTGCGCTTTGAAATCAGCGCTACGCCCTCACTGCGCCGGCAGCTTCTGGGCGTGAGCATGGTTTTGGGCGTGAGCATCACGTGTCGCGGCGAGGCCCACTATCTGGATACGCTCCGTATGGGCGCGGCACAAAAGATGCTGACGCTTCCGGCCGACTATGCCGGACAGGGCGTGAACGAGCTGACCCTCTTTACTCCCGACGGGCGTATTCTGGCCGAACGGCTTTTCTGGCATGAGCCCGACAGCCTGGCCCGGGTTGACGTGCAGCAGAACCGTGCGCACTACGGAGCCTGCAGCCCGGTGGTGCTCAAGGTCAGTGTGCCCCGCTATGAGGATTACGGAAGCAACGTGCGCTTTTCGATGGCCGTGCGCGAGGCCGGTTCTGATATAGTACGCCGCGCGCCGGGCATACGCGAGCAGCTGCTTCTCTCGTCCTCCGTAAGGGGATACGTAGATCGTCCGGAATATTATTTTGAGTCGGCCGATTCGGCCCATCGTGCGGCCCTCGACCTTTTGCTTCAGGTGCAGGGCTGGCGCAGCCATAACTGGCAGCAGATGGCCGGTCTGGAGCCTATGCGGGTCCGGCATCCCGTGGAGGAGGGGATGCTGATTGACGGCACCATCTACGACGGCAGCAGCCGGCGGCGCACGTGTCCTGACTACAGCCTCTCGGTGCGTATCGTCCTGCCGGGCAGCAATCAGCTCAAGGGCGAAACCCGTACTGACTCGCTGGGCAATTTCAGTTTCATGGCGCCTTCGTTCTACGGGCCGGCCATGGGCGTGTTCAGTGCGCGCAATGCCCGCGACAAGCGTAAGTACTGCATCATTTCGCTCCATCGCAACCTGGCGCCGCAGCCCCGGGCCTACTGGAAGCAGGAGTTGCGCCTTGTGCCGCCGCAGCTGGACTATACCGCTGCCCGACTGACCGAGACGCCGCTTTTCAGCTGGCAGGATACCATTCGTACCGACATTCAGCTGCGCGAGGTGACCGTCAGCGAAAAAGGCTATGATGACTATTACGGCGGGCGTTACACCTGGATGGGCGGTGAGGAATATGGCAAGAAATATTCCGAAACCTATTATAACGTGGCCGACGAGGTGGAGCAATATATGGACCAGGGATTCGACGTGCCCGGCACCTATGAGTGGCTGGCCGAGAAGGACCGGCGCTTTACCCTGGATGTGACGCCCGAAGGCGGCGAGCGCCTGCGCTTTATGGGCAAGCAAGTCATTACGGTGGTTGACAACGGAGCGAGTAAGCTGCTTTCGGTTGACCGGCTCGACGACCTGCGCTCCATGATGGTGTGTACCGACGCGGCCGAAATCAGCCGTCGTGCTCCGGTGGGGCAGTCACACAGGATAGGGTGTGTACTTTTTCTTTATACCGACCCGGCCATGAATATTTTTGACCACCGCAAGGGCGAGCGCATTACGCGGCTTGAGGGATACCGTGCACCCGTTGAATTTTACTCGCCCAATTACCGGAAAACCGAAATGCCTACGACAACCGATTTCCGCCGTACGCTCTACTGGAATCCCGACGTAGAGCTCGACAGCCGGGGTGAGGCTACACTGACCTTTTATTCCAATTCGCAGCCCACACAGCGGCTGGCCGTATCCGTGCAGGGATTTACGGCCGACGGTCATCTGATTGAGCTGGAGCGTTAGGCCCCCGGGGCCGGCTGCATTGTGGGGGGGGGCTGCGGCTGGTGTGGTGTGTGTGTCTGCGGCTGTTGTCTGCACGTTTCAGCGCGGAAGATAAAAACAGGAAGCGACCTTGAATTTTTTCATCCGACCTCGGCGGAAAAAGGTGCCGGCTTTTTTCCTTTTCCCCGGAGGGAGGAGTAAATATAAAATCAGGCCTTGTCCCGTATCGGGAACAAGGCCTGATTTTTCAAAATTAAGGATGAAAAGTAAGGAATGTATGTGGAACTGAAACTTAGTCAGTCAGTTTTTCGGTAGCACGTACCAGGTGGCGCAGGCTGGAGAGCAGCTCCTGGGTTTCCTGCAGCCAGTTGAGGTAGAGCAGCGAAATCTTCACGCTTCCGGTTTCCTTCTGCATCTTGTCGAGCTGTTTTTTGCGCAGGCTTGACAGGTCTTCCTTGTAATGGTCAATCTGCAACAGCAGCGTTTGGGCGTTGGCGTAGTCGTTGGCGCGTATCATTTCAAATGCCTCGTGCATCATGCTGTCGGCCTTTCGGCGTACGGCGATGGCCTCTTCAGCACATTCCTGCGAGAGCGGCGTAAAGTTGTTTTCGATGTGTTCCTTTATCGGGTCAACGATACGGCGTACGCAGTACATCATTTGCTGGGCGCTGTTTGACATCAGGTGGAACCACGTGTTGTTCTCGATGGCAATTCCGCTGTCAATGCGGCGCATACCCACCATTTCGCGCTGACGGTTGCGGCGCAGGTCTTCCTTGTGCTGACGCACCATCTTGTCGGTCTTGCGCAGCAGGCGCAGGTCGTTGTGGCAGAGCGCATCGGTGGCGTTGTCATACTCCTGCAGGGTACACTGCAACAGTGCGGCCTGACTCTCGGCAGCGTGCTGGCGGAGCAATTCCCAGTTCTTCACGCGGTCTTTGGAGCGCAGAATCTGCTGGAACAGGTCGTCCTTCTTTTCGGTCTGTTTTTTCTTCTTGAAGCGGATGTTGCTCTGCACGAGCAGCACCACGGCCACGGCAATGAAGATGACCATCACCACGGTGCCGCCGTAGTACATGGCTGCCGTAATGAAGGCACAGATGATAAAGGCTACGAAGGCCGTAATGAACCATCCGCCGATGACGGAGAGCATACCCGTAATGCGGTAAACGGCACTTTCACGGCTCCATGCGCGGTCGGCCAGCGCTGTACCCATGGCTACGATAAAGGTAATGTAGGTGGTTGAAAGGGGCAGTTTCATGCTCGTACCGAAAATGATGAGCAGGGCTGAGAGTACCAGATTGACCGAAGCACGTACCAGGTCGAAGGCTGCACCGTCGGCCAGAATGATTTCGTCCTTCTGGAAGCGGCTGTCCACCCAGCGGCCTACACTCTTGGGGATAAAGCGGCTGATGGTTTCGGCAGCCGAGCGGGTGTTGCGTACAATCAGTCGGGCCATGGCTGAGGAGCCGAACATCTCGTCGCCCTCTTCCTGACGGGACAGGTCAACGGAGGTTTTGATTACGTTGTGGGCTTTTTTCGAGGTGGCCAGGGCGTACACCATGATGGCACCGGCCAGGAAGAGGAAGAGTACGGGGGTGCGGGCCTCTTCGTTGAGCGAGCCCATCATGAATTCGTTGATGCCAAGGCCGTGGGCGTTGGCTGTAAAGTCAAGGTAGGAAGAATAGCCGGCCAGAGGCACACCGATAAAGTTGACCAGGTCGTTTCCGGCAAAGGCCAGGGCCAGCGAGAAGGTTCCCAGGAGTACGGTAATCTTGAACACGTTGACCTTAAGCAGGTGCAGAATCTGGCAGAGTACGGTGAAGATGACAAAGCATATGCCTACCAGCATCATGGTGTTGTCGGCAATCCAGGCTTTGTCGGCAGCTGTGATGAATGAAGACGACTTGAGTCCGCTGATCAGAATGAAATAGGTCAGTGAGGTGCAGGCAATGCCGCCGAATATGCCGATGGTATATTTCAGATGGCGTGTGTATCCGAAGGTAAACACGATACGGGCCACCCACTGCACGAATGCACCTACGATAAAGGCGATGGCCACGGAGAGGAATATACCCAGAATTACTTGAAGGGCTTTTTCCGTGTTGAGCAGGTTTCCGAATGTGAGCACGTCCTGTGAGTCGGCCAGAATCTTGAGGCAGGCCAGGATAAACGTACCGCCCAGCAGCTCGAACACCATGGAAACGGTCGTGGAGGTGGGCATTCCCAGCGTGTTGAAGATGTCGAGCAATACGACATCCGTTACCATGACGGCCAGGAAGATACACATCAGTTCGTGGAAGGTGAACATTTGTGGCTGGAAGATGCCATGGCGCGCAATGTCCATCATTCCGTTACTGGTGGCCGCACCGATAAATACGCCGATTGAGGCGACAATCAGGATGGTGCGGAAACGCGCTACTTTGGTTCCCACGGCCGAATTCAAAAAGTTCACGGCATCGTTGCTGACACCGACCAGCAGGTCGAACACGGCCAGCATGAACAGGAATACGACGATTCCAAGATAAATTAGTTCCATACAGTTGATAGATATTAGCAGTTTTCGACTGCAAATTTCGCTACATGTCGTTGCGCGGGTGTTACAAATATGTTACAAAAATGTTACAGCTGAAAAAAGAGGCTGACAATCAGTAGGATAAAATGAAATGTATGGAAAAATGGCATACTTTTCGGCATGCTACGGGGTGGGGAAGACGCGGTTTTTCAGCCGGCTTGGGGCAAAGAGTTTTTCCGGTCGGAAAACAGGGAGGCTTACAGAATGAACAAGGTCGGAACTTGTTTCTTTTAGTTCCGACCTTGTTTTTCCGAAACGGCATGCCGTAGTGCCGGCATGCGGCGCAGCCGGCTATTTGATGTGGCTGCGTATTTTCTTGAGGTAGCCGTTGAGGGCATCCTCGTCTTTGCGGTCGATGATGTCGATGAGTTCCTTCAGTTCCGTGCGTATGTTGCTGACATGGGTGCTGGTGCGGGGGTTGAAGAGGATTTCGCGCAGCAGGCAGTCGTCCTCGCTCAGTACGCCGCGGGCAATGTTCATGTGACGCTTGAAGGTGGTGCCCGGAGCATCCTGGTGTTTCATGACGGCCGCAAACACAAAGGTCGACACAAACGGGATGGACAGCGAGTAGGCCATGGTTTCGTCATGTTCGTCAAAGGTGTATTCGCGCACGTTCAGTCCGAGCTTGCTGTAAAGGTCCTTAAAGAAGATGCGGCCCATGTAGTCACCTTCGGAAATGATGATGGCACTTTCGTTGGAGAGCATGCCCAGGTTGGCAAACGTGGGGCCGAACATGGGGTGGGTGGACACGTAGCGGAAGCCGCACTGCTCGTAGAATCCCTGCAGGTGAGTCTTGACCGAGGCAATGTCGCTCAGGATGCAGTCCTTGGGCAGATGAGGAATTACCTCACGAAACACGTCAATCGTGTATTTCAGTGTGACGGCGTTGATGACCAGTTCGGGCTTGAAGTCGTCAATTTCTTCCAGCGTGGTAAAACGCAGCGTGTTGTACATAAAGCGAAGACGCTTGGGGTCAACTTCGTAAACGGCAGTTTCGTGTTCAAAGCTGAGCAGGTCCACAAAAAACGACCCCATCTTGCCTGCGCCCAGAATCAGTATTCGCATATTGGTTTATAGAATTTTCCGGATGTTTTTCTTATTTGTTCATAATGTCCATTTGCTGACGTACGCTTTCCTCGTGGATGGCTTCGAAGATGGTCTTGATGAAGTCGGCGTCCATGCCGCAGAGTACGCCCTGTGCGCCGCGCTTGTCGAGAATCTCGTTGTAGCGTTCGGTCTGTACCACGGTCATGTTGTGTTCCTTTTTGTACTGACCGATTTCGCGGCATACGCGCATACGGCGTGAGAGCAGGTCGAGCAGGTTGTTGTCGAATTCGTCAATCTGGCGGCGCAGCGCTTCGAGGCTTTCGGTAGTCTGCGTAATGTTGCGGATGACCAGTTTGTCGAGAATAAAGTCGAGCACTTCAGGCGTTACCTGCTGTGCTGCATCACTCCAGGCAGCGTCGGGGTTGCAGTGGCTCTCAACCACCAGTCCGTCGAAGCCCAGGTCCATGGCCTGCTGGCAGAGCGGGGCTATCAGTTCGCGGCGTCCGCCGATGTGGCTGGGGTCGCAGAACATGGGCAGGTTAGGAATGCGGCGGCGCAGCTCAATGGGGATGTGCCACATGGGCAGGTTGCGGTAGAGCTTCTTGTCGTAGGTAGAGAAACCGCGGTGAATGGCTCCCATGCGCTTGACTCCGGCTCCGTTGATGCGCTCCAGTGCGCCGATCCACAGCTCCAGGTCGGGGTTTACGGGGTTCTTGACCAGGACGGGGATGTCCACGCCGCGCAGCGAGTCGGCCAGTTCCTGCATGGCAAAGGGGTTGGCCGTGGTGCGGGCACCAATCCACAAAATGTCGATACCACTTTCCAGGCAGGCTTCAACATGTTTGGGCGTAGCCACTTCCGTAGACACAAGCATGCCGAGTTCTTCCTGCACGCGTTTGAGCCAGGGCAGGCCCAGTGTGCCTACGCCTTCAAAGCCTCCGGGCTTGGTGCGCGGTTTCCATACGCCGGCGCGGAATATCTTGATGCCTTTTTTACAAAGTTGGGTGGCGGTGTTCATCACTTGCTCTTCGGTCTCGGCAGAACACGGACCGGCAATTACGATGGGGCGTTTGTTGTCAATGCCCGGCAGGTTCAGGGGCGATAAGGTTAATTCCATAGTTTTTAGTATTACGGTGTTATTGAATGCGTTGATTTATGTTTTAATTGCTGCGCCTTCAAGGCTCAGCGGGCAAATACCTGTTGGATGCGTTCAAGCGCTTCGGCCATCTTTTCCTCTTTGGCGCAGAGCGAAATACGGATGTAGCGGTTGCCGTTGCTGCCGAAGATGAAGCCGGGAGTGATGAAAACCCGTGCCTCGTGCAGCACGCGCTCCGTAAGTGCCTCGCAGTCGGCATAGCTGTCGGGGATGCGTCCCCAGAGGAACATGCCTACCTGCGTGGGGTCGTACTGGCAGCCCAGGGTGTCCATGATTTGTTCGGCCAGGCGGCGCCGGCGGGCATATACCTGGTAGTTGGCCTCTTCGTGCCATTCGGCCGAATTCCGGTAAGCCGTGGCCGCAGCCAGCTGCATGGGGCGGAATGTTCCGGAGTCGATGTTGCTTTTGACTTTCAGAATCCAGCTGACAAATTCGGCGTTGGTGGCCAGCATACCCACGCGCCATCCCGGCATGTTGTGGCTTTTGCTCATGGAGTTGAACTCGATGCAGCAGCTTTTGGCGCCGTCTACCTGAAGCAGGCTCAGCGGCTTGTGGTTAAGGATAAAACTGTAAGGATTGTCGTTGACTACTACGATGTGGTGGCGCTGCGCAAAGTCAACCAAACGTTCGTAGGTGCGTATTTGGGCAGCTGCTCCGGTGGGCATGTTGGGATAGTTGGTCCACATGATTTTCACGCGGCTCAGGTCTGTTGCCTCCAGTTCGTCAAAGTCGGGCTGCCATCCGTTTTCGGGGCGCAGGTTGTAGTTGACCACCTGGGTGCCGAGCAGACGGTTGAGCGAGGTGTAGGTAGGGTAGCCCGGGTTGGGCACAAGTACCTCGTCGCCTACGTTGGCCAGGGCCAGCGTTACGTGAAGAATACCCTCCTTTGAGCCGATGAGCGGCTGGATTTCCGTGGCAGGGTCCAGACTGACGCCATACCAGCGGCGGTAGAAGTCGGCCATGGCCTGACGCAGTTCGGGAATGCCGGCGGTGGGCTGGTAGCCGTGGGCGTCGGGCCGGCGGGCCTGCTCACACAGGGTGTCGATGGTGGCGGATGAGGGGGGCATGTCGGGGCTTCCGATGGCCAGACTGATGATGTTCTTTCCCTCTGCATTCATCTGGGCCACTTGCTTGCCCTTGCGGCTGAAGTAGTATTCGTTGACGGTCGAGAGGCGGTCGGCCGGCCGGATGGCGGGGTCAAAATTAGTTTTTTGCAACATATTCTCCGAGTATTTTTAGTGCCTTGGTCAGTGGCCGTACCGCGTCGATGCTCTGGCGGTAGCGGATGTAGTCGTTGTAGGTTACGTCGACGTAGAACAGGTATTCCCATTCGCGGCCAATGATGGGCAGTGATTGAATCTTGGTCAGGTTGATTTTGTAGAACGAAAAGATGCTCAGTATCTGCGACAGCTGGCCTTCCTCATGCGGTACGGCAAAGACGAGCGAGGCTTTGTCCACCTGGTGCAGGTCGCGCAGGCTGTCGGCGTTCCAGGGGTCGCACATCA
>FR903633.1:16464-43164 GCA_000438115.1 Prevotella sp. CAG:617
TCAGCAGGAAACGTGTGTAGTTGTGCTTGTTGTCCTCAATGCCTTCTTCCAGCACTTTCATGCCGTAGAGCGAAGCCGCATGCTTGTGGCAGATGGCGGCATGGCCCGTGCGGTGCAGGCGGCTGATGTCGGCAGCGGCGCCGGCCGTATCTTCAGCCTCCACTACTTTCAGGTCGGGGTGCTTTTGCAGGAATTCGCGACACTGCATCAGGGCTACGGGGTGGGAGTTGACTTCGTGGAGGGTGCTCCAGTCGTCTTCGGGCAGACACATGATGCTGTGTTCAATGTGCAGCTTGTGTTCGCCCACCACGGTCATGCCGCTCATGCGCAGCAGGTCGTAGTTGTGCAGCAGGCTGCCGGCAATGGTGTTTTCGATGGCCATCAGACCGAGCATCGTATTGTCGTGCTGCATGTGGGCTACCACGTCTTCAAACGTGTTGCAGAAATCCATTTCTATTTCCTCACCCTCAAAATACTGGTGGGCGGCGATGTCGTGGAATGAGCCCTTGATACCTTGTATTGCTATTCTTTTCATGTACGTGTATATAGTTCTGAAACAAAAAATCCCGCTTTTTTGGAGCGGGATTCATATGTTTTTGGTTCATCTTTTTCAGCACACAACGTCCCGCTTCACCGGAGTGGTAAAGTAAAAATAAAAGTAAAAGAATACGTTGTTGCGCATGATGAGGATGTTTTTTTATCGTTTTTATTTGTTGTTAGATATGGCAAAAGTACGTTTTTTTTTTTATCAAACAAACATTTTTGATATTTTTTTTATGGCAATGCTGACTTTTTTCTTTCCGAACGCCGGTTTTGTGTTTCCCATGTTACGTGCTGCGGCCTCTTCCGGCATCAGAAGGCCGTGGGCATCGGGCATGGCGAGGGGCTGATGCGCCACGGCGCGGCGGGAATAAAAGGCCGGGGCGTCCGGCGGCAGCGTGGGGAGGAGTGAAATAAGACGGCTTGCAGAAAAAACAAGGTGGCTTGTAAAATAAAATACTTCCCGGGAAAAAATTTTTTCCAAGCCACCTTTTCGGGCGGCGGGGGAGTGATTTTCTTGTCTGCCTTGCCGGCGCCTTGGCCCAAGCGGGGAGTATGGCCGAAAACAGAGGGGGAGCAGACGAGACATTCCGGCGGCATGTTTCTTTTGTATGTTACAGAAAAAAGCCTCATCCGGCTGGGCCGGACAAGGCTGAATAAAAATTGACGGGGGCCCGCTTCATGGGGTTCATGCCATGAGGCTGGCTTGATTAGGCTTCGGTCGGTTGCTCCTCGGCGGGTTCTTCGGCGGGTTCAAAGTCGGAGATGCCGTTGGATACGAGCAGGTTGTACCACTGAATCAGCTTCTTGATGTCTGAAAGGTGTACGCGCTCGCGGTCGTAGCTGGGCAGGGCTTTGGCCATAAAGTCGGCAAGTTCGTCCTTGCTGGCCTTCTTCAGGTCGATGTCGACCGTTTTACCCTGGTAGAGTTCTTTAATATTGTGGAACACGGAGTTGAGCGATACGTCGTCGCCTTCGGTGTACATTGATACGTCGTTCAGAGAGGTGACACGGTCACGCGGGCCTACCGGAAAGCGGCGTTTCTTTTCGTCAATGGTTTCTACAATCAGCATACCCCGACCTTGCTGCACGAGGCTGTAGAGACCGGGCTTGCCGGTGATGGCTAAAATTGTTTTTTCCATATACTTTTTTAGATTGCTGTTTGTTTACAAGTTTTTCTGCGCGCAAAGATACTTTTTTACGCCGGATTGCCCGCCTTAAGGGGTATCAAAAAAACTTAAACGCCGGCACAAGTCGCTGATTTGCGGCTCCAGGGGCTGCACTTCGTCGTTTTCAATCACGTAGTCGGCGAGCCGGCGCTTTTCCTCCTCGGTCATCTGCAGCTGAATCCAGTGCAGGGCCTGCTGGCGGTTGAGGCGGTCGCGCTGCATGACACGGCTGATGCGCAACTCGAGCGGAGCGGCAACGAGCAGGGAGCGGTCGACCAGGCGGTTGAAGCCGGACTCGAAGAGCAGGGCACATTCCATGCCGGCCAGCGGGGCTGTTTGTGAGCCGGCCCACTTTCGGAACGCTTCGGCCACGCAGGGGTGAACTACGCGGTTGACCTGTTCGGCATAATCCTCACCCCGGCACAGAAAGGCGGCCATGACCGATTTGACGAGACGGCCCTCGGCGTCGTACAGGCCGGGGCCCACAATGGCTGTCAGCTGCTGCTGGAGCGGACGATGGTGGCGGATGAGCTTTTTGGCTTCGTCGTCAGTATAGAAAATGGGGATACCGGCTTGCTCAAGCAGGCGGCATACGTAACTCTTTCCGCTGCCTATGCCGCCGGTGATGCCGATGAATTTAGTTTTCGGAGACATCTTCAATGACATAATCTACTTCGCTGGGGCTGATGCGTACGTGTGACACCCCTTGCGGCAAGCTCTTGAGCTGCAGCTTGCATTTGTTCTGTTTGTTGTTGATGAGGTCGGCATAATTGACCACCAGTACGAAATTGTCGGCCGTAATGCGGCGGTACATGGAGGCTCCGACCTGGAAGGTGATGTTTACTTTTGAGGGGAAGGTGCGCAAGATTTTTGTGGCCGGGAAGTTGACCCACTGTACCGGCACCTGCACGGTCTTTTCCGTCAGCTGGTCAACGTAGACGTTGATTTGCGCGGACGCGGGGTCGAACTTGGCTCCGCGTATGCTCTTGAAGTTACGGCGTATGCGGGTCGTGTCCTGCAGACTGCGGTAGTACACGGGCTCAAGGTAAGCGAAACGCAGCGTATCCAGTATTTCCTTGGAAGCATATACCTGTACGGAGTCTGGCACAACGCTGATGGCCGAGATGTAAAAGAGCTTGTTGGCCTTGATCTTGCCGGTGAGGCGTACGGGAACCTTCTTGTTCAGTCCGTTGTTGTAGAAAAAATCCGGTTGCTCGGGGTGTACCGACACAATGCGCACATTGCTGGACAGGCGGGGGGTGATGAGTTTGAGCAACTCGGTGCGCGAAATGATTACGTGCTGGCTCGACGTGTTCAGACTGCTGAACGGAAAGTTTGCCGGCTGTATTTTTTTCAGATAGCGGTAGACCAGCATGTCGCTGCCTTTCCCCTTGAGGGTGAGCTTGACGCTTTTGGGCGGGTCGGTCGTGATGATGACGTTCTTGGGCACGTTGGTCAGCTGCAAGGGTACTTCTACTTCAAATTCGTACTCGCGGTCGAGCGCCAGCAGGAACCAGAATGAGGCCGAGAGGCCGAGAAAAAACAAAAAGGTGAGGAACTGTCTGTTCAGCAGTGCTGACAAACAGTTCCTTACCTTTTTGTATGTAACCTGCACCCAGTGCACGGCTTTTTATTTCTTGTTGTCGCCGGCGGGAGTGCCTTTAGGCATGATGGCGCTCTTGTCGAATGTGATTTTTACGCCGGTTGCAATTTCTACCTGTACGGTGTTTGTGGTGTCATCAAGGCTCTTGATTACGCCGTGGATACCGCCAATGGTGATAATTTCCTGGCCTACTTTCAGGGAGTTGCGGAAATTCTGTATTTCTTTCTGCTTTTTGTTCTGCGGACGAATCATGAAGAAATACATGATTACGAACAGGGCAATAATCATAATCCAGAAACTCCATGAGCTTCCGCCTGCTTGTCCGGCTGCCTGTAAGAAGGCTACGTTCAATGTGGTTGTCATCATAATGAATTAATGTGAGAATGTGCTTATTTAAGGATTTTGTTTGCTGCTTTCAGTTTTTTGACGATATTGTCGAGCATGCCGTTGATGTATGAGGCGCTTTTGGGCGTGCTGTACACCTTGGCTATGTCCAGATATTCGTTGAAGCTGACGTTGAGCGGAATGGTGGGGAAGTTGATGATTTCGGCCAGGGCTATCTGCATGATGATAACGTCCATGAGCGTGAGTCGGTTGAATTCCCAGTTCTTTGTGTTGTTCTTGATGAGCTCGCGGTATTCGTCAGCGTTTTCCAGCGTGCGGCGGAAAAGGGTGATGGCAAACCGGCAGTCGTCTTCGCTGTCGTATTCGGGCAGCAGGGGCTGGTTTTCGTCGCTCTCTTCCGTGAAACGCTTGATGGTTTTCATGACAAACGAATCGACGATTTGTTTGTCGTCGTTCCAATACAGGCTGATTTCTTCCAGAATGCCGTCAATCTCCTCGTTGTTTACTACGAGTGTCTTGTAAAGGCGGCGCACCATTTCCTTGTCGTCGGCATAGGTGGGGGCGTCCAGTTTCATATAGTGCTCAAACGTCTCGCTGTCCAGAATGGTGTTATACAGTTTCTTGATGAAGGATTCCTGTTCAACCCAACTGAGTTTGGCCTTGGAAATGTTTTCCTGCAGTTGCTTGTTCTCGTCCAGTTGCTTGAGCAAGCGGTTGTTGACTATTTTGCGGTCAATCCAGTCCGTATTTTCCTTGTTGAGGCGTTCGGCACGCTGCTGTTTGGCCTCGCAGATGCGGATGGCGTAATGGCGGGTTTCCACCATGAGCTGCAGTAAAAAATTGTAAAGATCGTACGCTTTTGTCAGGCTGAAACGTAATTCTTTTTCTGCTACATCAATCGTCTTCCCGTTGTTCTGATAATAGGCGTACACGAGCTGAACGATTTTTAAGCGGATGAGTTCTCTGTTGATCATGAGCAATATATTAAAATGTTGTCTGCCCACATTGGCACAACAATGCAAAAGTACGAAAAAACGTGCGTATAATTCAAATTTTTGGGTCATTTTTTTTGCTGATTCAAAAAAACATAGCAATTTTGAGCGTAACTTTGTTATGATTAAGAATAAAGCTATGACGGAGAAACAGAAAAATGAGCTTTCGGCCGATGCTGAAATTTTGTTTTCGCGGGCGGTGAAAGCAGGTAAGAGAGTGTATTATCTGGATGTGAAGTCGGACCGCAGGGGTGAGACCTATCTGGCGCTGACCGAGAGCAAGCGTGTGATGCGTCCTGATTCGGAAACGGCTCAGTTCGAGAAACATAAGATTTTTATCTACCCGGAGGATTTTGACAAATTCAAGGGGGCGTTTGAAGAGGTGCTTGCCTATGCTCGCCAGCATCCGGTGCGTCAGGCTGAGGAGCCGGCCGAAAATGTGGATCCCATTGATTTGCAAATAGAGTTTTAAGGTCGTTCGCGGCCGGAATTGAAGCGGTGCTCACCTTTTTTTTCTTGGCAGGTGCGGCAGGGGCGTTGGCTGACGGTCTGTCCGTGCTTGCTGTAATTGTGCGTATGCGCGAATGCGGAGTGCAGCCGGAAAGTGTGCTTTTCCGGGAATAATGAAAAAACAGGTGGGAACTTGCCCGAACAGGGTGGCTTGGAAAATAAACAGGGTGGCTTGCCGTTTTACCGACAAGCCACCCTGTTTGTACAAATGCTCCGGGCCGGCCTCGGATGCCGCGGCGGCTTGAAGCCGGGGAAGGGGGAATTTGGATTTTCCGCATGGGATACCTTTTTATATAAGTATCGGGGAGTTTCAAAAAATGTTGGAAAAACTTGGCGGTAAGGATGAAATGTTGTAATTTTGCATCCGATTTGTCCCCGGGTGGTATGAAAAATCCCTCGTGTGATGGCGAATTAAGCGATAATCAATAACTTAATTTAGAGTAACACAAATGAAACAGATTGCAATTAGTGGTACTGCGAGAACCGATTTGGGCAAGAAAGCCTCTCGCGAAATCCGCAGAAACGGCAGCGTTCCCTGCGTAATTTACGGTGAAAAGAAAGATGCTAACGGCATGCCCGAGGCTATTCACTTTACGGTAAGCGAAAAGGAAATCAACAAGATTGTTTACACTCCGCATATCTACCTCATCGACATCAACATCGACGGTACCGATCACAAGGCCGTAATCAAGGAAATCCAGTTCCACCCGGTTAAGGACAACGTGCTGCACGTTGACTTCTACGAAGTAAATGCCGAGAAGCCTATCGTAATGGCTGTGCCTATTGCTCCTAAGGGCTTGGCTGAGGGTGTACGCGCCGGTGGTCGTCTGAATGCCATGGTACGTAAACTGAAAGTACGTGCTCCGTATGCAGCTATCCCCGAGAAGCTGGAAATCGACGTAACCAGCCTGGGTCTTGGCAAATCAATCAAGGCCGGCAGCCTGCACTTCGAGGGTCTGGAACTCGTAACCCCGAAAGAGGTGGTTGTGCTGACCGTCAAGATGACTCGTGCCGCCCGTGGTGCTGCCGCCGCTGCTGCTGAGGCTTAATTTCTCTGAATATCCTCAACATTGTAAGTGTGCATGAATTATTTGATTGCAGGGTTGGGCAACATCGGCGATGAGTACGATGGCACCCGCCACAACATAGGATTTAGAATATTGGACGCCCTTGCAAAGGCGTCCAATATTGTTTTTGACGACCGGCGTTACGGCTTTGTAGCCACCCTGCCGGTCAAAAATCAGACGCTGACCCTTCTGAAACCCTCCACCTATATGAACCTCAGCGGCAATGCCGTGCGCTATTGGATGAAGGAGAAAAACATACCCATCGAGCGCCTTCTGGTGGTGGTGGACGACCTCTCGCTGCCGTTCGGGCAAATCCGGTTGAAGCCTTCGGGCAGTGAAGCCGGCCACAACGGCCTGCGCCACATCACCCAGGTGCTGGGCACGCAGCAGTATGCCCGCCTCCGCTTTGGCATCGGCAACGATTTTCCGCGGGGCGGTCAGGTGGATTTCGTATTGGGGCATTTTGGCGAGGAAGACCTGGCCCGCATGGACGAGCGTGTGGGTATGGCGTGCGAGGCCATCAAGAGTTTCTGCCTGGCCGGCATCCAGATTACGATGAACCAGTACAACAAAAAATAATCCGTTTTTATTAAAGGTCAATTAATGGCCTCAGGTTTTATTCTATGGCAAATACCGTTTCAGCTGAGGCCCGCTTGGACAAATGGCTCTGGGCGGCCCGTATCTACAAGACCCGCACGCTGGCAGCCGACGCCTGCAAAAACGGGCGCATTACCATCAACGGTGCGCAGGCCAAACCCTCGCGTACCGTCAAGGCCGGCGACAAGGTGGGGGTGAAAAAACCGCCCGTCATCTATACCTTCCGCGTAATTCAGCCTATTGAGAAACGCGTGGGGGCCAAACTGCTGCCCGACATCCTGGAAAACATTACCGACCCCTCGCAGCTGGAAGTGCTCGAAATGAGTAAAATCAGCGGCTTTATCGGTAGGGCCAAGGGTACGGGCCGTCCCACCAAGAAGGACCGCCGCGCCCTCGACGAGTTTACGGCACCCGAAGCCTTCTTTGATTTCGATTACGACGACACTGACGATACTGACGATTAATGCCATGAGTGCCTTTCCTGAAGATTTTGTCCGCCAGATGGAGGATACCCTCGGCAGCGGCGCTGCCGCCCGCCTGATTGAGGCCCTGCAGGAGCCATCGCCCGTAAGTATCCGCTATAACGACGGAAGTCACCGCCATTTTGCCGACGGGGGTAAGGTGGTGTGGTGCGCTTCGGGCCGCTATCTGCAGCCGCCGCGTCCTGCCTTTACGTTTGACCCCCTCTTTCATGCCGGCGACTACTATGTGCAGGAAGCCTCTTCCATGTTCATCGAGCAGGCCTACCGCCGCATTACTGCCGAGGAGCAGCCGCGCCGCGTGCTCGACCTCTGTGCCGCTCCGGGCGGCAAGAGTACCCTTTGGCGCAGCCTGCTGCCCGAGCTGTCGCTGCTGGTGGCCAACGAACCCCTGCGGCCGCGTGCAGCCGTGCTGGCAGAGAACATGCAGAAGTGGGGCCATCCCGACGTAGTGGTCACTTCGGCCTGGCCCGCCGCGTTTCAGGCCCTGCCGGCCTATTTTGATGTGATAGCAGCCGACGTACCCTGTTCCGGCGAAGGCATGTTCCGTAAGGATGCCGGAGCCGTAGGCGAGTGGAGCCTGCAGAATGTAGCGCAGTGTGCTGCCCGTCAGCGCGACATCATACGTGACGTGTGGCCCGCCCTGCGCCCCGGCGGCTTTCTGGTGTACAGTACCTGTACGTTCAACCGTCAGGAGGACGAGGAGAACGTTCGCTTCATCTGTCAGGAGCTTGGTGCCGAGCCCGTCCGCATTGACGTGCCGGAGGAGTGGGGCATCGAGGGCGATACGGCCGGCACCGACCTGCCCGTCTATCACTTCTTTCCCCATCGTGCGCGGGGCGAGGGCTTTTTCCTGGCTTTGCTTCGAAAAACGGCCGACGAGCCTCTGCATCAGTTCCGGAAGATACGTTCCGACAAGCAGCTTTCCGTGCCCCGCAATGCACCTTTCCGCCAATGGTTGCGCGAGCCGGAGGCATGGACGTTTATGTATACCGACGAGGGACGCGTGTCAGCCGTACATTCCTGGTGGAAGGACGACGCCTGTCGCCTGCGGCAAAACATCCGTACCCTGCTGTGCGGTGTGGAAGTGGCTGAGGAAAAAGGGCGCAAGGTTATTCCGGCTCATGCCCTGGCTCTGTCGCGCGCGGCGGCCGGAGATGTTTTTGCGCAGACCGAATTGGATTATGCCGCCGCTCTGGCTTATTTGCGCCATGAGAGTCTGGTATTGGAGGGCAGCGTGCCCCGTGGCTATGTGCGCGTGGCCTATGAGGGCCGTCCCCTGGGCTTTGTTAACCAGTTGGGAGCGCGGGCCAACAACCTCTATCCTGCCCAGTGGCGCATACGCAGCAGTTATGTGCCCGCTTCGTTTGAGGCGGCAGTCGCGGCTTATGATGATGCTGATTATGCTTGAAACCGAATATAGCCGGCAGGTTACTTTACAAGGCTGCCGGCCATTCATTACTGCAATATGAAATATTTAGAATTCACCTTTACTTTTGAACCGGCCACGCAGGA
Source organism: Prevotella sp. CAG:617 (assembly GCA_000438115.1). Classification (GTDB taxonomy): domain Bacteria; phylum Bacteroidota; class Bacteroidia; order Bacteroidales; family Bacteroidaceae; genus Alloprevotella. The sequence continues at coordinate 25,282 of FR903633.1, forward strand.
TGTGGCCGACTTGCTGGCTGCCGTGTTGGGCGAGGCCGGATTTGATAGTTTTGAGGGCGACGAGAGACGTCCGTCGCCGCTGCGGGCTTATGTGCGTCAGGATGCTTTCAATCAGGACGCCCTTGACGTTGCCCTGCAGAACTTCCCCATGCCGGGCGTGCAGGTCAGCTACACCCAGCGCGAGGCAGAGGACAAGAACTGGAACGAGGAGTGGGAAAAAAACTACTTCCAGCCGTTGGTGGTGGACGGACGCTGTGTGGTTCACAGCACGTTCCACAAGAATGTGCCGCAGGCCGAGTTCGACATTGTTATCGACCCGCGCATGTCGTTCGGAACCGGTCATCACGCCACTACAAGCCAGATGATCAGTGAGATACTTAGTCATGACTTTACCGGCAAGCGCGTGCTCGACATGGGCTGCGGTACCAGTATCCTGGCTATTCTGGCCCGCATGAAGGGAGCTGCGGCTTGCGTGGCTATTGACAATGATGAATGGTGCGTAAAGAATTCACTGGAAAATATTGCCCTCAATCATCTTGAGGGTATTGATGTGCAGCTGGGCGACGCTTCGTCGCTTGCCGGTCAGGGGCCGTTTGATTATATTATTGCCAACATCAACCGCAATATCCTGCTGGCCGACATGCGTGCCTACGATGCTTGTCTGGCACCGGGCGGCCATGTGTTCATGAGCGGTTTCTACCGTGAGGACGTGTGCCTGATTCGCGAAGAAGCCGAATCGCTCGGTTGGTGTTACGACCACGAGCACGAGCAGGACCGCTGGGCCTGCGTCACGTTTGTCAAGAAGGCTTGAGCAGTAATGCTTCATAAAGCCACGGCTCCTCCGAAAGCAGGGCCGTGGCTTTTTTGTTCAAAAAAGATGGCAGCCTGATTGCATGCTGCGCTTTTTTGCTAACTTTGCAAGTGATTAAAGGTATTGAGCAGATGATACGTAAATTTGACTTTTTGGTAATCGGCTCGGGCGTAGCCGGCATGAGCTACGCGCTTCAGGTAGCCGGCAAGGGACGTGTGGCCCTTGTATGCAAAACCACCATGGACGAGGCCAATACGGCCAAGGCCCAGGGCGGAGTAGCCTCTGTCACCGATTTGACGGTTGACAATTTTGACAAACATATTCAGGACACCATCATTGCCGGTGACTACATCAGTGACCGGCAGGCCGTAGAGCAGGTGGTGCGCCGGGCGCCTGAAGGCATTAAGAATATGGTGAAGTGGGGGGTGAACTTCGACAAGAATGAAAAGGGTGACTTCGATTTGCATCGTGAGGGCGGCCATTCGGAATTCCGTATCCTGCATCATGCTGACGACACGGGATTCGAAATCCAGCGCGGGCTGATGGAAGCCGTGAGACGGCATCCGAACATTACGGTACTGGAGAATCATTTTGCCGTTGAAATCATTACGCAGCACCATTTGGGCATTGAGGTAACGCGCCGCACCAAGGACATTGAGTGTTACGGCGCCTACATCATCGACCCCGACACGAAAAAGGTGGATACCTTCCTGTCACGCTTTACCATACTGGCCACCGGCGGTACGGGAGCCGTATATTCCTCAACCACCAACCCCAACATTGCCACGGGCGACGGCATAGCCATGGCCTACCGGGCCAAGGCTACGGTAAAGGACATGGAGTTTGTGCAGTTCCACCCCACGGCGCTCTTCAACCCCAAGGAGACGCATCCGGCCTATCTGATTACCGAAGCCATGCGCGGCTACGGCGGCATCCTGCGCCTGCCCAACGGCGAGGAGTTCATGCAGAAGTATGACAAGCGCCTTTCTTTGGCCCCGCGTGACATTGTGGCCCGGGCCATTGACAAGGAAATGAAGATTCACGGACTCGACCACGTTTGTCTGGACGTGACCCACAAGGACCCGGAAGAGACCAAGCACCACTTCCCCAATATCTACGCCAAGTGTCTGAGCATCGGCATCGACATCACCAAGCAGTACATTCCCGTAGCCCCCTGCGCTCACTACATGTGTGGCGGTGTCAAGGTTGACCTCAACGGCGAGTCGAGCATCCATCGCCTCTACGCCATCGGCGAGTGTTCCTGCACCGGCCTGCATGGCGGCAACCGTCTGGCCAGCAACTCGCTGATTGAAGCCGTGGTCTATGCCGAGGCAGCGGCCAAACATACGCTGGAGGAATTTGACAAGTACGGATTCAACGACAAGGTGCCCGAATGGAACGACGAGGGCACCATGACCAACGAGGAAAAGGTGCTTATCGCCCAGGACGTGCGCGAGGTGTGTCAGGTGATGTCGGCCTACGTGGGCATCGTGCGCAGCGACCTGCGCCTGAAGCGCGCCTGGACCCGTCTGGACCTGCTTTATGAGGAAACCGAAGAGCTTTTCAAGCGCGTCAAGGCCACCCGCGACATCTGCGAATTGCGCAACATGATTAACGTGGGCTACCTCATTACGCGTGCCGCCATAGAGCGCAAGGAGAGTCGCGGCCTGCACTACACCGTAGACTATCCGAAACACGCTTACGACCAGAACTGACCTGCGCTCTGCGAGGTGTAGCGTCTCCCGTTATGTGATATTCTTGTCTGCCGTCCCCGCTGAAAAGGGGCGGCAGATTTTTTTGCGGGGGTGGGAATTGTCATGTCCCGCCGGAGGGCGGAAAACAATGCGGCGGTTTGGGCGGAAACGCATCCGGCCTTTTTCCGACAGGTCGGCACCTTGCGGACGCCAGGTCGGACTCTTTTGGAAACGGGCCGGCATCTGGCGTGCGGGGAAGGGATATGACAGGCTTCATGTCACGATGCTGACAGAATGGCAGACATCCGACTGACACACGAGGCATGGGAAAGACCGTTTTTCTTATTTTTGAGCGGAAGTTTCGGGGTTTGGCACGGTTTTGGCATATATAATGGCGGAAGCCCGAAAGCCCCAAAGGCGCAGGGCATACTTCCGATACGAATAAACATGTAAAATACAATAATTATTACGATTATGACAATTAAACCATTAGCAGACAGAGTGCTGATTAAACCGGCTCCCGCTGAGGAGAAAACAGTAGGTGGAATCATTATTCCTGACACCGCAAAGGAAAAACCCTTGCAGGGCAGTGTGTTGGCCGTAGGTTGCGGCACCAAGGACGAAGAGATGGTGTTGAAGGAAGGCGATACCGTATTGTACGGAAAATATTCCGGCACAGAGGTTGAGCTGGACGGCGAAAAATACCTGATCATGCGTCAGAGCGACGTTTTGGCCGTATTGGGTTAATCCGTCTTGATTCCGTTAAGCTAATATACAAACAGATAAAACAAACTCAAAAAAACAAGAAAACATCATGGCAAAAGATATTAAATACGATGTAGATGCCCGCGAAATGCTGAAAAATGGTGCTGACGCGCTGGCCAATGCTGTAAAGGTAACCCTGGGCCCGAAAGGCCGCAACGTGGTAATCGACAAAAAGTTCGGTGCTCCGCGCATCACCAAGGACGGTGTTTCAGTAGCCAAGGAAATCGAATTGGACAACGCTTTTGAAAACGCCGGTGCACAGCTCGTCAAGAGCGTAGCCAGCAAAACGGGTGACGACGCCGGTGACGGTACGACAACCGCAACCGTACTGACCCAGGCCATCCTGAACGAAGGTATGAAGAACGTAGCTGCCGGTGCCAATCCGCTCGACCTGAAGCGCGGTATCGACAAGGCCGTAGCCAAGGTGGTTGAGTCAATCAAGGCCCAGAGCGAGCAGGTAGAGGAAAGCTATGAGAAAATCGAGCAGGTAGCTACCATCTCAGCCAACAACGATGCCGAAATCGGTAAACTCATTGCCGACGGTATGCGTGCCGTAAGCGTAAACGGCGTAATCACCATCGAGGACGCCAAAGGTCGCGACACCGTATTGAAAACGGTTGAGGGTATGCAGTTCGACCGCGGCTATCTGTCAGCCTACTTCGTAACCGATACCGAGAAGATGCAGTGTGTAATGGAGAAACCTTACATCCTGATCTACGACAAGAAGATTTCAAACCTCAAGGATTTTTTGCCTATCCTCGAGCCGGCCGTACAGAGCGGACGTCCCCTGTTGGTAATTGCTGAGGACGTTGACAGCGAGGCCCTGACCACTCTGGTAGTCAACCGCCTGCGCTCACAGCTCAAGATTTGTGCCGTGAAGGCTCCGGGCTTCGGCGACCGCCGCAAAGCCATGCTGGAAGACATCGCCGTACTGACGGGTGGTGTAGTTATCAGCGAGGAGAAGGGCTTGAAACTGGAGCAGGCAACCCTGGAAATGCTGGGTACGGCTGAAAAGGTTACCATTACGAAGGAGAACACCACCATCGTAAACGGTGCCGGCGACAAGGAAAACATCCAGAGCCGCATCAGCCAGATTAAGAGCGAAATCAGCAACAGCACTTCTTCATACGACAAGGAGAAACTGCAGGAGCGTCTGGCCAAACTCTCAGGCGGTGTTTGCGTACTCGAGGTAGGTGCAGCCAGCGAGACCGAGCAGAAGGAAAAGAAAGACCGCTGCGACGACGCCCTCTGCGCTACGCGTGCAGCCATTGAGGAAGGTATCGTAACCGGTGGTGGCGTAGCCTACATCCGCGCTCAGGAAGCTCTTGAAGACCTCAAGGGTGACAACGGCGACGAACAGACCGGTATCGAAATCATCCGCCGCGCCATCGAGGAACCGCTCCGCCAGATTTGCCGCAACGCCGGTGTTGAAGGTGCAGTGGTAGTCAACAAGGTACGCGAAGGCAAGGGTAACTTTGGTTACAACGCCAAGGACGAAAGCTTCGGCGACCTGCGTGCAGCCGGTGTGGTTGATCCTGCCAAGGTAACCCGCGTGGCACTTGAAAATGCAGCCAGCGTAGCCGGCATGTTCCTGACCACCGAGTGTGTCATCTGCGACAAGAAAGAAGAAAAACCTGAAATGCCTATGGGCGGTGCTGCCGGCATGGGCGGTATGGGCGGCATGATGTAATCAGCCTCCATCAGGAAACCTGCATACATAACGGGTCATACTTCGCACAGCGGAGTGTGGCCCGTTGTTTTTTTTATGGCGTAACGGCGGGCATAAGTTGTTCTTTGTCCGCAAAAAGGCTTCGGCATATTTGCCGAAACAGATTGAAAAACTTAATTTTGCATCCGGAAATATAGCCCTTTCAAAATGAATGTGACAGCTGTTATTCAGAAATATTATCCTGAGGATAATCAATTGCGGCGCATCCTGATGCGTCATAGTAGCGACGTGGCCCGCAAGGCCGTTGAGGTGGCCCGGCAGCACCCTGAGCTGCAACTCGACGAGCAGTTCCTGCACGACGGTGCCATGCTTCACGACATCGGTATCTTCCTTACTAATGCTCCGGCCATCTGCTGCATGGGCACAGAGCCTTATCTGCTTCATGGCAAGCTGGGAGCCGATTTGATGCGTAAGGAAGGTCTGCCTGACATTGCACGGGTTTGTGAGCGCCATACCGGCACGGGGCTGACCGAGGACATCATACGTGCGCAGAATCTTCCTCTGCCACCCGGTGACTACAGGCCCGAAACACTTGAGGAACAGGTAATTTGCTATGCCGACAAATTCTTTTCGAAAACACATCTCGAGCGGGAGCGTACCGTGGAACAGACGGTCAAAAGTTTGCAGAAGTATGGCCGTGCATGTGTGGAGCAGTTTGAAGCCTGGCAAAAGATGTTTGGTTAATATCTGTCCCAAAAAAATATAATAAGCGTGTTCGTGCACGTATCTGACGCAGATATTTTGTACTTTTGCAGTCGGTTTCCGAAAAATAAGGTAGCAGAGAGCTTTTGAGAGCAAAGATATTTATCAGCCTGTTTGTCATTACGCTGGCATGTTCGGCCTTTATCAGCAGGCCGTCCCGGTCGGGTAGGGCGCCGTCTGTTGCGACGGTGTCGGCCGACTCTTTGTCTTTGCCCGACAGCCAGCCTTCGGCTGACAGCCTGCGTCCCGATTCGGCCAGACTGCGGGCTGCCTTGCCCGACAGCCTGCGCCTTTCCGCTGCGGATACGCTCGGGCAGGACTCGCTCCAGGCCGATACGGCAAAGAAAAAGAAAGACAGCGGTCTGGATGCTCCCGTAAAATACACGGCTACCGACTCCATGGTGTACGACGCCAACACCAGTCTGGCTTACTTGTATGGCGAGAGTCAGGTGAACTATCAGGACATGCAGCTGACGGCTGCCGAAATAGCCATGAGCCTTGACAGCAGTCTGGTGCATGCCAACGGACGGGCCGACACTTCTGGCCGCAAGGTGGGAGAGCCGGTTTATACTCAGGGGGCCGACAAGTATGAGAGCGAGTTGATGACCTTTAACTTCAAGACCAAGAAGGGATACATCAACAACGTATATACCACGCAGGGCAACGGTTATCTGCAGAGTGAGGACTCCAAGCGTGCCAGCGACGGTACTCTTTATCTGCAGCATGCCAAATACACGACTTGTGATGCCAAGCATCCGCATTTTTATCTGGCTCTCTCGCGGGCCAAGGTGCGCCCCGGTAAGGAAGCCTTTTTCGGTCCGGCCCATCTGGTGGTAGCTGATGTGCCTTTGCCCATTGGCGTTCCTTATGGCTTTTTCCCTTTTAACAAGAAATATTCAAGCGGTTTTATCATGCCCTCTTATGGTGATGAAACCGTGCGCGGTTTTTACCTGCGTGATGGTGGTTATTATTTTGCCATCAACGACTATTTTGACCTCAAGGCGCTGGGTGAAATTTATACCAAAGGGTCGTGGGGACTGAGCGGCGAGACCAATTATCGCAAGCGCTACCGTTTTAGCGGAAACTTTTATGTCAGTTTTATCAAGACGGTGGAGGGTGAAAAGAATATGCCCGACTATTCGGTGCAGAACAGTCTGAAAGTGCAGTGGACCCATACTATGGATGCCAAGGCGGCTCCCAATACTTCTTTTTCAGCCCGTGTGAACTTTGCTTCGCAGAGTTACGAGCGCAACAATCTGGATAGCCGTTACGACCCGCTTTCGTACACTCAGAGCACCCGTGCCAGTAGTGTAAGCTTTTCGCACACCTTTTCACGCATTGGATTGAGTATTGCCGCTTCGGCCAACCTGACGCAGAGCATGCGCGACTCGTCGGTATCGGTTACTTTGCCGGATTTGAGCATCAACCTGGCGCGTGTGTACCCCTTTAAGCGTAAAAAACAGGTGGGAAACGAACGCTGGTATGAGAAAATTTCGTTTACCTATACCGGACAGCTGAGCAACAGCATTACGACGCAGGAGGGTAAGCTCTTTCACAGTAACCTGATTAAGGACTGGCGTAACGGCATGAAGCATTCTATTCCGGTAAGCGCTACGTTCAATTTGTTCAAGTATATCAATGTTACGCCGTCGTTCTCCTTTACCGACCGCATGTACACCAACAAGTTGCGCAAGTCGTGGGACCGCAATGAGCAGAAGGAGAAGACCGATACCATTTACGGCTTTTACAACGTGTATGACTGGAACACCAGCTTGCAGGCCAACACTACGCTCTATGGTATGTTCAAGCCGCTGCCCAAGCTCTTTGGCGGAAAAATCATAGCCGTGCGCCATGTGTTCAAGCCGTCGGTTTCGTTCAATTATGCTCCCGACTTTACGCAGAGCCGTTACGGTTACCGTAAGAGCTATGTCAAGACTGATGCCGAGGGTAACGTCAGTACGGTCTATTATTCGCCTTATCAGAACGCCCTCTACGGCTATCCCAGTTCTACCATGCAGGGACGTGTGGACATGAGCATTTCCAATAATCTGGAGATGAAGGTAAAAAGCAAATCAGACTCTACCGGCGAACGCAAGATCAGTCTGATTGACGAATTCAGCGCGAATCTTTCGTACAACTTTGCCGACAAGGTGCGCCCCTGGAGCGATTTGACGACCAACATCCGACTGAAACTGACCAAGAACTATACCCTTTCGCTGGCGGCACAGTTTGCAACCTATGCCTACAAGTTTGATGAAAACGGCAATATCGTTGAGAGTGACCGTACGGAGTGGAGTTACGGCCGCTTCGGACGTTTCCAGGGTATGTCGCAGAATTTGTCCTATACATTCAATAATCAGACTTTCAAGAAACTCTGGAACTGGATTACGGGCAAAAAGGGTGATGAGACGCAGGCTGAAGTGAATGCCGCCAATGCGGCTGAGGATGCCGCTTCGGGTGATGATCTGGAGGAGGCCAACGTTGACCCCGACATTAAGGCTGCCCGCGAAGGCGGTGTCAAACAGAAGGTTAAGGCCAAGGTGGACGATGACGGCTATCTGGCATTTTCCATACCCTGGTCGCTTTCGGTGTCCTACGGCGTGACGATGAGTGAAAACCGCGACCGCAGCAAGTTCAACGTGCGTCGTATGCGCTATCCGTATGCTCTGACGCAGACGCTCAACTTCTCGGGCTTTATCCGCATTGCCGACGGATGGAACATCAGTTTCAGTTCCGGCTATGATTTCAATTACCACGAACTTTCCATGACCACAGCCTCGTTGCAGCGTGATTTGCACTGTTTCTCGATGTCGGCCTCCATTGTGCTGCGGCCGTACTCCTCGTTCAACTTTACGTTCCAGGCCCGTGCTTCCGAGTTGGCCGATGCCTTGCGTTGGGAAAAGCGCAGTTCATACAGTTCCAACGTAGAGTGGTATTAATCAGTTGATATTTATTGAAAAACAATTATTTATCCATAAAAAAACAACACTACTATGCGATTCAAACACATTTGCCCCCTGTTCTTGGCCGTATTGGGATTTACGGCCTGTTCTGAAGCATCACAGGATTTTCATTTCACGTATTTTACCCCGACAAGTACGAAAGTATTCTATGCCGACCAGCAGACGGATACCATTCATTTGGTTTCTACCGATCCCTGGACCGCTTCATCATCGGCTGCCTGGTTTACGTTTACGCCGACCAGCGATCAGCCTACCGGCTCGGAGATTTCTTCCGACACCCGTTTGAATTTCGTATTTGAAACCAACACCACCGGCAGTGTGCGCAATGCCGTAATCAATGTCAATACCGAAAATTCAATTGCACTTCCCGTTTATCAGTTGCCGTGGTTGCGCGTAAGCCGTCCGGAACCTGTTTTCCTGAATGCCGACAATTATCAGGTCAGTGCCATCGAAGCTACCCAGATGCGCTGCAGCCTGGGTGTACTGGCCGTATCGCAGACCGACTCCGTAAAGGTTTATAACTACCAGCCCGGCGCGCGTCTTACTGCGGCAGGAAACGAATGGTTCGATGCCATCGACACTACGTTCGCCTCTACGGGCATGCACGTGGTGAAGCTGAATTACCGCACCAACAATACCGCTCAGGAACGTGAAGTGAAACTTACCTTTACCTCGGCCGGAATCAGTCAGGAAATTGTGGTGAAGCAAGGTAAGAAAATCGAACAATAATCAGCCTTTTGGCTTAATTACGGGACAAAAGCTTGGCGCTTTGGGAAAAAAAATCTATCTTTGCACACGCTAGCGGTGTTATGCCGCATCCCGTAATCAGGAGAGATGCTCGAGTGGCTGAAGAGGCACGCCTGGAAAGCGTGTATACCCCTAAAGGGTATCGGGGGTTCGAATCCCCCTCTCTCCGCTCTTTTTTTGCTGACTAAAAACTAACGGAAGTGAGAATGTACCTTTTTCGGGGTACTTTTTTTGTTTTTTCTGATTCGTCCAAGTGTGAAAATAGTTTATAAGTGATAAAGGAATAAATGGCTTATAATTGTATCAAACATACTGTTGAACCAGCTGTCGTCTCTTGTGTTTATTGTGGAGCTGGTATCTGTGAGGACTGTGCATCTTCGTCTTCATATATGGTGGGCAACCGTCCGCTTTGTCCTGACTGTAACATCAAAGTGGCCCAAGCCGAAATTTCCCGGATAGGAAAAATGCGCCGGAATTTGCTGATCAAGTCATTGCTCATCGTATTGGTTGTTGTGGGAGGTGCTTTTTATGTCAGTGAGCATTTGCTCCTGGTGTGGCTGCTTGCCGGTTTTGTTTCGGCATTTTCGGCCTTTGGCTCACATGCAACAACCGTAGACCATATTTTCCATAATACGATGCTTGATGCCGACCATCATCGGGGGTCAAATGTTTCCACTTACCTGAGGGCTCTGCTGACGTTGTTGCTGGGGCCGTTGGGTGGCCTCGGGTGGCTGGTAACCAATATTTTCCAGTTTATCAAGTGCGGACAGCCGCTTAAAAAGGCTTATCAGGTGCTTCAGGCATGATTCTTAGGTGAACGACATCTTTTTTTTATACTTACGGAAAAGCCCCGGGTGAATGACCTTACAGCAGTCACCCGGGGCTTTTTCTGTATTTTCCAGCCGTTTGAGAAGGCGGGATGTGCAAGGCTTTTGGAAAGGGACGGACTTTTTTTGTTTTTCCCGGCATCTTGTTTCTTTTAGGAGACACCTGAAAAATTTTTCCCGATACCTTGTTTTTCAGGAAGGGGCTGTGCTGCCTCCCGTTTCTCAGCTATGTCTGCTGATGTAGCGCCGCAGGTAGTGTCGCCCCTGCTGTATTTGCAGTGCGGTCAGGCTGTGCTGCCGGGTTCCGCCGTATTGGAATACTTTGATGATGCGGATGCCGCTCCATCTGAAAATCTTGCGCAGCGAAGTCACTACGCCCCAGGTCTGCCCCAGGAGCAGGTTGAGCGGAAAGGGCGTGGTCGACGTGCTTACCACCATACATTTTACTCCCCGCAGCAGGGGGCGCGGCATGCCGTATCGGTTTTCGCCCATCATGCCGTAGACCATACGGTCGAACAGCATTTTCAGGGTGCCCGGCATGCTGCTCCAGTAGCATGGAGCTCCCACAATGAGCAGCTGACACTGCTGCAGGGCCTGCAATACGGCGGGGGCATCGTCAGTGGGCATGACACAGTGACGGCGGCTGCGGCAGGCCATGCATCCCCGGCAGGGGGCATATTGCAGTTCGTCAAGGCGGAAGTAGGTGACTTCCGCTCCTCTTTTCTGCGCTTCCTGGTGCATGGCGCTGAGCATGCGGTCGATGTTGCCTCCGCGTCGCGGACTGGCATTGAGCATCAGTATGTTCATGATGTGTGTGGTAGTAGTGAATAAAATGCAGTTACAAAGATACTAAAAAACAGCTGCCCTTATTGTTTCTTTTCTTTTGTAAAACTTAAAAAAACTTGTTGGGCGTCCAGCCGCATGAACTACGGCAGAGCCGGGTGGGGAATGGGGGCCGGATAAGCCAAACCCTCCTGCCGGCCGCAGGGCCGTGGCGGGAGGGTTTGGCTTATGGAGTAAATGCGGACGTATGGTCAGAACATATAGTCCCAGGCCGGCAGTTGTACCGGTGTAGTCTTCAGCGCCTTGAGCGATTCGCCGTCCAGATACTGGCGGCGGATGACGAGGCGGAACATGTAGTCGTCAAACCACTGGTCGGTAAAGGTCATGTAGCCCTCGTGTCCGGCCGAAGGCCCCCAGCTGTTTTCAAACTGCCATTTCAGCGGTTTGTCGTTGTCGTCGGTATCCACGGCAATCAGGGTCATGGCGTGGGCCGAACCGCTCAGGCGGGTCAGGATGCGTGCCTTCTTGTCCATATTCATCTTCACGCCCAGCAGCGCTTCGTAGTCGTACATCTTTGAGTCGCAGATGCCCGTTTCGCTGTTGTACTGCACGATGTCGCACGAGGCGTACATCGGCTCGTTGTTCTTGATGGAAGCCACGGCAGCCTTCTTGATGACGTCGTTGGGCAGGTTCAGATAAATCCAGTTGATGCCTTCAGCCGTGTTGCGGTAGTTCTGGATTTCATATGTCTGGTAGTACGGGCGTGTAGGGTCGTTCATAATCATGACGTAAGTGTCGGGAGCATAATCGTTGGGGATGATGCTCTTGAAGAATTCCTGCGGCGTGGTGTGCAGGGTCTTAATCTTGTGGTCGGCCGTTTCGTAGCGCCAGGTGAACTCGGTGGGAGGCGTGCCCAGGCAGAGCGCCAGTATGCGGTAGACGTCTTTCAGAATATCCTTGCGGGCCTGGCTGACGGTTGCGGCGTCCTGCTTTTCATTGACCATCTGACGCAGGGCGTAGCCGCCGGCACGCAGCCGCTGGTTGATGAGCGATACCATCTGTCCGGTGTTGTTGGAATGAGCCGTTTCGGGCATGACGCTTTGCGGCACTACGCCATACTTCTGGGCGATGTTGAAGAAGAGATTCCATACGCCGCCGTCGCTTACGGGATTCTTGAAGTAGAATTCCACGTCGCGGTCGGTCATTTCACGGTCGGCCGTGGCGATGGCATTGGTCAGGAACAGGTTGCTCTTTTCAAAGATGTCCCAAAAATAGTTGTAGTTGTGTGAGAAGTCGAATTCGCCGATGTTCAGCTGTTTCATGACGCGCGGACGCAGTACGTTCATTGACGTGAACATCCAGCAGCGGCCCGACTGTTTCTGGTCGGTAATGCCTTTTACGTCAACGCGGTATTTGAAGTAATGATCCACCTTTCCCTGCAGCTGGCGGTTGAGAGCCAGTTTCTTCAGGCTGGTTTCCTGGGTCAGGGCGTTTTGCAGGCCGCTCGTTGCGCCGTCCTGCACGAACGACGACTGAATCTCCTTTACATCATTGGGCGTGAGTTGTTGAGCCGAAGCCACTCCCATGGTCATGGCTCCTAAAATAGCAGTCATTATTACTTTTTTGTTCATGAGTTGATAAGGTTTTCGTATCTGATTTTAAGTAAAAGCGCGTCAAAGTTAGCAAAATTATTGCGTAATGGCCCGATTTGGCAGCATATATCTTGCTGATGGGGGCGTAAGGAGAGGGGTTGGGCGCGTGTTGGAGGCGCGAAAAAATAAAATCGGGAGAGTTGAAAATGGATTGTTCCGATTTTTTTTAACTTTGTGGCATCTTGAAAACACCTGTTCCTGCCGGTCTTTCCTGTAGTGGCCGGTGGAGTTTTTGTAGAAAAACGAATACCGATATGAAAAAGACTTTATCATCCTCTTCTTCGTCTCTCCGTCCGGTTTGGCGCAAGCGTGTGGCACAGTTGTGCTGTCTGATTGCCTGTTTTCTGATGATGGCGGCCGTAGCTTTGCAAAAGGACCACAGCCTGTGGGGCGTGTGGAACCTGAATCCGGTTGCAGCCGACAGTCAGCCCGTGTTGAGTGAGCGGGGCGACACGCTGGTTATCAACACCACCCAGTTAACTCCCGACGTGCGCGGCTATGGCGGCACAACACCTCTGGAAATGAAAATTCTGGAAGGACGTATCGTGCAGGTAGCGCCGTTGCCCAATGCTGAATCGCCCGGATTCTTCGACCGCCTGGCGCAGGCCGGCCTGTGGCAGAGCTGGGACGGGCTGACTCCCGCCGAGGCTGCCTCGCTGCAGGTTGATGCCGTTTCGGGGGCCACCTATTCCTCGCGCGCCGTGCTGCAGAACGTAGCTGCGGCGGCACAGTATGCGGCCAGTAGCAGCCGGATTTCGGGCGGCAGTGCGTGGGCCGAGGCCTGGAGCAGTCCGGAGGTTTGGCTGGCGCTGGTTGTCGTGATTCTGGGGGCGGTGGTGCCGTTGTTTGTCCGCTCGCGCAAGTATCGCATTGTACAGTTGGTGCTGAACGTCGCCGTGTTGGGCTGCTGGACCGGCTTTTTCCTTTCCTACGGGCTCATGGTAGGCTGGATGTCGGGCGGTGTGCAGTGGTCGGCGGCGCTGGTGCCCGTGTTGCTCCTGCTGGTGGCGTTTGTCTATCCGCTTTTCGGCCGGCATAATCACTATTGTACGTGGCTTTGTCCGTTCGGGTCGCTGCAGGCTCTTTGCGGCATGGCGTCCTATCGGCATGTGGCATTGGGGCGGCGCACGCTGCAGGTGCTCACGTGGGTGCGTCGCATATTGTGGGGCGTGCTCATGCTGCTCATGTGGAGCGGTGTGGCTTTCGGGTGGATGGACTATGAGCTGTTCTCCTCGTTTATGCTGAGCAGTGCCCCCATGATTGTGGTGGTGCTGGGGGGAGTGGTGTTTGTCCTTTCCTTCTTTGTCGACCGGCCTTATTGCCGTTTCGTCTGTCCCACCGGAACCCTGTTTAAAGTATCGCAAAATCAGTTTTAATACCGGAGGAATCCGCTTTCCTCCTTTATTCCTTATGTATATGAAAACAGCACATTTCCTGAACATTTTGCTTTCGGCGGCCGTGCTCCTGCTGGTAGGCCGTCTGGTATGGACCGAAACGTCCGCTCCCAAGGAGGCCGCCGCTCCGGCCAACACAACGTGGAATCACATCATGTCGCGCACCAGCATACGGGCCTATTCCGACCGTGCGGTCACGCAGGAGCAGATTGACACCCTTTTGCGGGCCGCCATGGCTGCTCCCACGGCGCGTAACCAGCAGCCCTGGCAGTTGGTGGTGGTGACCGACAAGTCGCAAATGAAAGCCCTCTCGGAGGTGATGCCTTCGGGCAAGATGGCGGCGCAGGCACAAACCGTAGTGGTGGTGTGCGGCGACATGAGCCGTGCCTTGTCGGGCGAAGCTTCTTCCTATTGGATACAGGACTGCTCGGCGGCTACCGAGAATCTCCTGCTGGCCGCCCATTCCATGGGGCTGGGAGCCGTGTGGTGCGGGGTATATCCCATCAGCGAGCGGGTGGCCGGCGGGCGTCGGGTGTTGCAGTTGCCCGACAGTATCATACCGCTGAACATGGTGCCCATAGGCTGGCCGGCCGAGCATCCGCAGCCCAAGGATAAGTGGATGCCCGAAAAGGTACACTACAACCGCTATTGAGAGCGTCCGTATCCGTTGAGTGTCGGGGCAGTGCCTCACTGCGGCCTCAACTGCATGGGACTTTTTTTCAGACAAGGTGCCGGGAAAGAAAATCAGGGTCCGACCTGCAATTTCTTTTCCGGCACCTTGTGTTTCTTTTTGAGGTGAGGACCATCATGCCGGAACGTCCTGCCGGCAAAAGTAGGGGGAGATAGATATACGAAAAAGCGCAACGGTAAAATGCCGTTGCGCTTTTTCGTGATTCCGTTGGGGTTCGAACCCAAGACCCACGCCTTAGAAGGGCGTTGCTCTAATCCAACTGAGCTACGGAACCAAACCGAGTGCAAAAGTACGAAGAAAAATTGAAATAAAAGGTTTTCACTTCGTTTTTTTTAGGATTTACGGGAATAAAAAACAACTGTTTCGGTAGGAAAATTGTAATTTTGCCCAACCGTATGCACAGTCCGAGTTTTCAATACCGAAGATGCAGCCTGAGGTTCCGTCGCTGGAGCCGCCGCAATTATGCTGCCTTTGTGTCGTTGGGTCGTGAAGTGTTGATAGGACACTTGCGATGCGACGTGGCCGACTGTTCCATGCTCAAGCTCAAGCATCACCTGCATGCCGACGGAGGTTGCGGCATGGCCCGCACCGCTGGTGACGACGGGAGCGGCTATCCGCCCGATGTGGGGCCTGATATAGGGCTTGTACGTGACGGTATTTCCGTGGCCGGTAGTGCCGGGTGCGGAACGACTCTTTATTCCGGCAACATCCGTGAGGGTGCAGCCGGAGAGGCTTGTGCGTGCCGGCTGAAAGGCCGGGATGCAGGGCGTATGCGCTGGTTTGCTGACGAGCGACGGGCGGACTTGGTCTGCCTGAAGTTGCCGCGGCAGGCCAGCGCATATTTTTTGTATGGGCCTGCAGAACACAGAAAAATCAATAACCAAAGGATATCATGAATCAACTTGACGAAATCAGGCAGCTTTCGCTGCGCAATCAGCCCCTGACTTATGAGCAGGGACTCTGGCTGGCCACCGAGGCACCGCGTGAGGCGCTGTACAAGGCCGCCCACGAGGTGACCGTGGCCTGCGCCTCCAGACAGTTTGACACCTGCTCCATCATCAATGCCCGCTCCGGGCGGTGCAGCGAAAACTGCAAGTGGTGTGCGCAGTCGGCCCACTATCACACGCAGGCCGACGTTTATCCGCTGGTCAGCGACGAGGAATGCCTGCGCCAGGCCCGCCACCATGAGGCCCTGGGCATCCGCCGCTATTCCATCGTGACGAGCGGACGCCGCCCTTCGGTCCGCGACATGGAGGGCATTGTGCGTCAGGTGCGCATGCTCCATGAGCAGACCCGCCTGCACCTGTGCGTCTCCATCGGTCTGGTGGGCGAGGCGGAGCTGCAGGCCCTCAAGGACGCCGGCCTGGAGCGCGTGCACTGCAATTTTGAAACGGCACCGTCGTACTTCCCTTCGCTCTGCACCACCCACACGCAGGACGAAAAGCGCGCCACCCTCGAGGCGGCCCGCCGCGTGGGGCTCGACATTTGCTGCGGCGGCATCATCGGTATGGGCGAGAGCATGGCTCAGCGCGTGGAACTGGCCTGCACGTTGCGCCAGATGGAGGTATCCTCCATTCCCCTCAACCTGCTGCAGCCCATTGCCGGTACGCCCTTGCAGGACGTGCCCCTGCTCAGCGAGGAGGAGGTGCTGACCTCCATCGCCGTGTTCCGTATGATTAACCCGACCGCTTTCCTGCGCTTTGCCGGCGGCCGTGCGCGACTTTCGGCCGACTGCGTGAGCCGCGCCCTGCACATCGGCATCAATGCCGCCATCATGGGTGACATGCTCACTACGGTGGGCGCCAAGGTTGAAGAGGACAAAAAACAGATTCGCCATGCAGGATACAGTATTTGACCGCCAGCATCTCTGGCACCCTTACACCTCGGTAACGAATCCCCTGCCCACCTACGAGGTGGAGCGGGCCGAGGGCGCCGAAATCATTTTGGCCGACGGCCGACGGCTGGTCGACGGCATGTCGTCGTGGTGGTGCGCCATTCACGGCTACAATCACCCCGTGCTCAACCGGGCCGTTACGGAGCAGCTGCAGCAGATGTCGCACGTCATGTTCGGCGGTCTGACCCACCGGCCGGCCATTGAGCTGGGGCGCCTGTTGTTGCAGGTGGCACCGCCCTCCATGCAGCACATCTTCTATGCCGACAGCGGGTCGGTGGCCGTCGAGGTGGCCATGAAGATGGCCGTGCAGTACTGGGTAGGTGCCGGCCAGCCCAAGAAGAACAACTTCGTCACCATCCGGCGCGGCTACCACGGCGACACGTGGAACGCCATGTCCGTGTGCGACCCCGTGACGGGCATGCACAGTCTCTTTGGTGAGGCGCTGCCCGTGCGCTATTTCCTGCCGTCGCCGCAGTCGCGCTTTGACGGTGAGTTCCACGAGTCCGACCTCGAGCCCCTGCGCCGGGTACTTGAGCAACATGCCGACGAACTGGCTGCCCTCATCCTCGAACCCATTGTGCAGGGCGCCGGCGGCATGTGGTTCTATCACCCCGAATTCCTGCGCCGCGCCGTGCAGCTCTGCCGCGAAGCCGGCGTACTGGTTATTTTTGATGAAATCGCCACGGGTTTTGGCCGTACAGGCAAGCTTTTTGCTTGGGAATGGGCGGGGCAGGAACCTGACATTATGTGCATCGGCAAGTCGCTGACGGGAGGTTACATGACCTTCTCGGCCGTGCTGACCACCCACGAGGTGGCCGCTACCATCTGCAACCATCCGCCCTACGCCTTCATGCACGGCCCCACGTTCATGGGCAATCCGCTGGCGTGTGCCGTGTCGCTTGCCTCGGTCCGGCTGCTGCTCAGTCAGCCGTGGCAGGAGCGCGTGGAGTGCATCCGCCGGCAGCTGGAAGCCGAGCTGGAACCGGCCCGTAGCCTCAAGGGCGTAAAAGATGTCAGGGTGCTCGGCGCCATTGGCGTGGTGGAGACGCGTGAGCCGGTGGACATGGCTCTCATGCAGCGCCGCTTTGTAGAGGAAGGCATCTGGGTGCGCCCGTTCGGCTGCCTGGTGTATGTGATGCCGCCGTTCATGGTCATCAGTGAGGAACAGATTAGCCGGCTTACCGGCGGGTTACTGAAAATATTGCGCGAAATAGATGGATAAGCTTACGTT
>FR903633.1:43227-54620 GCA_000438115.1 Prevotella sp. CAG:617
GGGAAACCGGCGGCAACTGCCGCACATTGGTCACGAGGGCAAGTATATTCGCGCCGCCGGGCGACGGATGCTGAATCTGTCGTCCAACGACTATCTGGGTCTGGCGGCCACACCGTGGTATGCGCGGGAGGATTTCTGGCAAGGGCTCAGCGAGGAAGACCGCAGCCTGACGTCGTCGTCCTCGCGTCTGCTGACCGGTAATTTCCACGTGTACGAGGAACTGGAGCAGTGGCTTGCCGACCATTATCAGAAGGAGGCGGCTCTGGTGGTGGGCTGCGGCTTCCATGCCAATACCGGCATCCTGCCGGCGCTGTGCGACGCGCACACCCTGGTGGTGGCCGACAAACTGGTGCATGCCAGTCTGATTGACGGTCTGCGTCTGGCGGGGTGCGACTTTGTGCGCTTCCCGCATCAGGACTACGAGCGTCTGGCCGACATCCTGGCCCGCAAGGCCGGCAGTTACCAGACGGTGTTTGTAGTGGTAGAGAGCATTTACAGCATGGACGGCGACCGCGCCGACCTGCCGCGCCTGGTCAGCCTGAAAAAGTCGTACGACAACGTTCTGCTCTACGTGGACGAAGCTCACGGCGTAGGTGTGGAGGGCCCTACGGGGCTGGGCCTGGCCGAGGCCGTCGGTTGTGTGGCCGACATCGACCTGCTGGTGGGTACGTTCGGCAAGGCCCTGGCCTCCAGCGGCGCCTTTGTGGTGTGCAGCCGGGTGGTGCGCGAATATCTGGTCAATGCCATGCGCCCCTTTGTGTTTACCACAGCGCTGCCTCCGCTTTGTGTGGCCTGGACGCTGTATGTGTGCCGCCACCTGGCCGGCATGGCCGAGCGCCGGCAGCATCTTCACCTGATGGCCCGGCAGCTGGCCGGAGTGTGCAGCCCAGATGGGGAGGACGAGCCGTCGCAGATTGTGCCCTACGTGGCCGGTAGCAGTCGACGTGCCGTGGCGCTGGCCGAGGCTTTGCAGCGCCGTGGCTTCTACGTGCTGCCCGTGCGCCCGCCCACGGTACCGCGAGGCACGTCGCGCCTGCGTTTTTCGCTCACGGCTGCTTTGACGGACAATGAAGTCCGGCAGCTTATGGTGGCCCTGCAGAAGGCCGTGGAAGAGTGTCCGTCGGAATAGACACAGACGGCTTTGAATCATGATTAAACGAGCATATAAAAATGAAATATCAGTATATTCACCAACACGAGGGTGCACGCCGGGCCGACCTGCTGATGGCCGGCTGGGCGGCCGACGAACATTTGTTTGCCGACCTGCCCGACACGGGCGACGACCTCATCGTCTGCTATGACTACAGCAACCTGACGCTCCACACGGCCGGATGGCCGGAATACGAGCAGGTGCGCCTGCTGGCCTGGTCAATGGGCGTATGGGCGGCCGAGCATACGCCGGCACTGCAAGGGCTGAACCTGACCGACTGTCTGGCCGTCAACGGCACGCCGCGCCCCATTGACGAGCATTGCGGCATTCCGCCGCGGGTATTCGAGCTGACCCTCCGCGGCATGAGCGGGGCGGCGCTCGTCAAGTTCCGCCACCGGATGTGCGGCGACACCTATGCTTATTTTATGCGGCACCTGCCGCAGCGCAGCCTGGAGGACATGCAGCACGAGCTGGCCACCATCGGACGCCAGGCCCTGAGCCTGCCTGAGGGCCGCTTGCCCTGGACGCGCGCCCTGGTGGCTACGGCCGACGTTATTATGCCGACGGCCAACCAGCAGCAGGCCTGGCAGGAGCGCGGCGTGAGGGTATGTATGACCGAGGGTGCCCACTATGCCCCCCAATATTTTGAGGAATGGAGAAGTCGCAGATAGCCCTTCGCTTCAGCCGGGCCTGCCATAGTTACGACGGGGCTGCACGGGTGCAGGACCAGATGGCCACGCGCCTGCTGGACCTGCTCGACGCCTGCAGCGTGGCCGACGGAGGGGGCGTGCGGCGCTGGCAAAACGTGGCCGAAACGGGCTGCGGCACCGGCCTGCTGAGCCGGCAAATCCGGCTGCGCTACCGTCCCGAATGCTATTGGCTTAACGACCTTTGCCCTTCGCTGGCCGGGCGCTATGCGGCATGGAATGAAGCTACTTTCGTGGCCGGCGACATGGAGGAGGTGCCTTTGCCGCAGGCTGTTGATTTACTGACGGCCAATGCCGCCATACAGTGGCTGGAAGAGCCGGAGCGGTTCTTTAACCGCTGCGTACGGGCGCTTCAGCCGGGCGGACGGGTGGCCTTTACCTCATTCGGGCCCGACACGTTCCGCGAAATACGCCGCCTTACCGGTCAGGGGCTTCATTACCTGACGGCGGGCGAATACGAGGAGATGCTGCGGCGTGCGGGCTTGCAGGTGGAAGTGTGTGAGGAGCAGACAGAGTGCCTCACGTTTGCGCAGCCCGTTGACGTGTTGCGCCATCTGAAGCTGACGGGCGTGACGGCTGCCGGACACTACGTCTGGACGCCGCGGCGCCTGGAGGCCTTTTGTCAGGACTACCGCAGGCTGTATGCCGGCGACGACGGACGTGTGGCCCTGACCTTTTGTCCGATTTATATGATTGCCAAAAAATAACAACATCATGAGAAATGTATTTTTTGTAAGTGGTATTGATACGGATGCCGGCAAGAGTTATGCTACCGGTTATCTGGCTGACAAGTGGAACCGCCAGGGCGTACGTACCATTACGCAGAAGTTTATTCAGACCGGCAATGTGGGCCGGAGTGAGGACATTGAGCTCCACCGCCGGTTGATGGGGACGGGGATGCTGCCGGAGGACAGTGAGGGCCTGACCATGCCCGAAATCTTCAGCTATCCCGCTTCGCCGCTGCTGGCCTCAAAGCTGGACCACCGTTCCATCAATTTTCAGCATATCAAGGACGCTACCTGTCAGCTGAGCCAGCGTTACGACCGTGTGTTGCTTGAAGGTGCGGGCGGACTGATGGTCCCCCTGACGGAGGATATGCTGACCATTGACTACATCGTGCAGCAGCACTATCCCGTTATCTTTGTGACTTCGGGCAAATTGGGCAGCGTGAACCACACCCTGCTGAGTCTGGAGGCCATGCGGCGCAGGCATATCCGTTTGAGTATGCTGGTCTACAACCTGTATCCGCAGGTGGAGGATACGACCATACTCAACGATACGCGTCAATATCTGCAAAAATATATTGAACGCTATTTTCCCACGGCCGAATGGGAGGAAGTGCCTATTCTGCCGCAGGTGTAAGTGCCGCTGGGCGGCTCAAACGGAACAAGGTGGCTTGCAGTTTTTTCTGCAAGCCACCTTGTTTGTTTTACAAGCCATCTTGTTTTTCCGTTATCCGGAGCAACGTCCGTTCAGTCGTGGGTCAGCTCCAGATACATGTACGGGCCGTCTTCTTCGGGAGCAAGCGGCAGACGGTGGGCCGAGGCCGGCATTCTGCTGTCGCTTACAAACATGCGGCCCGTGCTGCCCGGCGGCAACAGGCGGCGCAGGCGCAGGGCCACCCAGCCCATGGTGCGGCGCAAGTTGATTTCCACGCACGGATGCAGGCGGACGCCTCCGGGCGTATCAACGGCCATCATGTCAATACCCAGCGGACCGTGGTAGTGGGGCGCTACGTGAAGGTTGAGCTCTTCGGTCCATGCCTGCCGGAGCTGTTGCAGCTGTTCCGGCTGAACATGAGGCTGTAAAAGTTGTTGGGCCTGCTCCTCGGTACATACCCGGTTGCCGGCATAGTTCCCTTTTTCGGTAATGAATACGGAGAGCCCGTCGTAAACGGCTCCCTGCGACGTCAGGTTGAATTCCATGGCAAAGTCGGCCAGCCGGCGGTAGTAGGGCTCCACTTCCAGACAGCCCTGACGGCGCAGTATGCCGCTCATCCAGCCCCGTTCGGACTCGGTACATTCGGGAGTGATGTAGCGCGTGCCCCGTCCGCTGCACGACCAGGGTGCCTTGACAATTACCTCCGGTGTGTCCTTCCAGATGGCCGGCAGCTCGTCCAGACTTTTGATGAGGCATGAGCGGCCCGTCCACATCGGGTGACGCCCGGTCAGCCGGGGCAGCATCCTGACGGCCGTGGCCCGGCTGCTCAGGGCGCGCAGGGCTTCAGGGTCAGTGTAAGGGCGTCCCTGCCAGCCCATCCGCCGGAGCAGGAAACAAAGCCGGGCATCCCATCCCCAAGGTTCCACCCGCTTGAATGTTTCGGGAGACACGCAGTCCGCATATCGTACCCGTGGCAGCAGGCTGCCGACGCGTTGCAGCCAGGCTTCGGACGGCGGTTGCGGCGTGTGTACGATGTCGCCCTCGGCCGCCCACCATGCCGGCAGTACGGCCAGGGCCCGCTCCATGCGTACCGAAAAACGCGACGGGTTGTAGTAGGGCGACCCCACGGCCAGTGCATCGTCGTGCCAGGGGTTAAACCAGTGTAGAGTAGGGCGGGAAGGCAGGTTTGAGGCAGTCATGCCCAAGGGCTTTTTAGAGGTTGATACTTACGTTTTTCAGCGCCTCACGGGCCGCCTGATATCCCTGCTCGTAGAGGTTGATGAGTTTTTGCGGGTCGTTTTCCAGACGTGACACTTGCGGGGGCGTCAGCGGACGTATGGCCAGTATGCGGCCTTCGGCCTCCATGCGGTCAATCATTTCCAGCTGTTCGTTGTAGCAGGCGTGCCGGCGGCTTAATACCACCCGCAGCCGCGGGTACTGGCGGTAGATGAATTTCGGAATCTTGATATCGGTGTTGTGGTCGCGAAATCCCCGCTCGCGTGTCAGGATTACAACGTTGAACGGATGTCCGGTGTCAATGGCCCGCATGAGCGGAATGCTGTCGACGATACCGCCGTCGAGCATGGGAATGCCGTCAATGTGGACAATGGGACATACAAAAGGCAGTGAGCTTGAGGCCTTGGCAATGTCGATGAGCCGCTCGGCCGACTGCGTTTCGCTCAGGTAACACGGCCGGCCCGTCAGGCAGCTGGTGGTGACCATCTCAAACGGGTACGGATGGCTGAAAAAGGCGTTGAAGTCAAAGGGCAGGATGTCGAGTGGGATTTTGTAGAAAATCATGTCCTGGTCGAGAATGCTGTGTTGCGACCAGATATATTTCATCCCGATGTAGTGGTATTTTTCCAGCAGGTCAATATTGGTCTGTTTGGCGCGTCCGCGCTGCCGGCTGATGTAGGACAGCCCGTTGCATGCCCCGGCCGATACGGCCACGCAGTAGTGGAACCGCAGTCCGCGATCCATGAGATAATCCAATGCTCCGCAGGTAAATACGCCGCGCATTCCTCCTCCTTCTAATACAAGTCCGGTTTGTGAGTCAATTGTCATAGCCTAACAGCAATTTTCTGTACAAATTTACTTTTTTGCCAGATAAAATGTGTATTTTTGCCGCTAATAATCAATAACAGGCAGCCTGCTGGAAACTGAAAAATACACCGCCCCGCATTTCATGTACGGAAAATGGAATGTAGGGGTGTCAGTAAGTGCCCAAACTTCACGATAGCTGCGGCCCGAGCCGTCTGCTTTCCGAAAAAGGGCCGGCGGAATCAGCCTGCCGTTTTATTCATTGTAAAAAAATAAATCTATTATGTTGTTTTCAAAGGAGACTTATGTGGCCCGCCGTCAGGCGTTGAGCCGTTTGGTGGGAAGTGGTCTTGTTTTGCTGTTCGGTAATAACGACAGTCCGGCCAACTATCCCTCTAATGCCTATAAATTCCGTCAGGACAGTGCATTCCTTTATTTCTTTGGCCAGCATCGTGACGGATTGGTGGGAGTAATCGACGTGGATCAGCATACGGAAACCCTGGTGGGTAACGAAATAGATATTGACGACATTGTCTGGTTCGGTTCGGTCAAGTCCGTTTCAGCCATGGCCGAAGAGTGTGGCGTGGGAGCCACAGCTCCGATGTCATCCCTGTCCGATATGGTGCAGAAGGCCCTGAAGGCTGGCCGCCAGGTGCATTTCCTTCCGCCTTATCGCTATGATACGCAAATTCAGATTATGGATCTGACGGGCATACATCCGTCCAAGCAGCGTGAGGCGGCCTCAATGCCGCTCATCCAGGCGGTTATCAAATTGCGCAGTACCAAGTCGGCCGAAGAAATCGCCGAGATAGAGCGCGCCTGCGCCATTGGCTACAAGATGCACGTGACGGCCATGAAAATGTGTCGCCCCGGTGTGACCGAGCAGGCCATCGGCGGAGCCATTGACGGCGTGGCCTATGCCGAAGGTTGCATGCCTTCGTTCCAGAGTATCGTAACGATGCATGGCGAAATCATGCACGGCAATCCCAGTCCGCGCCAGTTGGAGAGCGGACGTCTCATGTTGTGCGACGCCGGTGCCGAGACCAACGAAAACTATTGCTCCGACAATACACGAACTACTCCTATCAGCGGACATTATACGCAGCGTCAGCGCGACATCTACAGTATTGTTTCCGACTGCCACGACCTGGTGCTCGACGTGGCCCGTCCCGGCGTGAAATGGTGGGACGTACACTTTGATGTATGCCGCCTGATGACCAACCGCCTGAAGGAACTCGGGCTGATGAAGGGTGATACGGAAGAAGCTCTGCGTGCCGGTGCCCACGCCTTGTTCCTGCCTCACGGTCTGGGCCACATGATGGGTATGGACGTGCATGATATGGAAGGTCTGGGGCAGACCAATGTGGGCTATGACGACGAAGTGCGCCCCTCGTCGCAGTTCGGTACGGCCAGCCTGCGCTTTGCACGCAAACTGGAGCCGGGCTTCGTGGTGACCGACGAGCCGGGTATTTATTTCATTCCGGATTTGATTGACTTGTGGAAGCGCGAAGGCCACAATGCCGAGTTCCTGAACTTTGAGGAAATTGAAAAGTTCAAGGACTTTGGCGGCATACGTATTGAAGACGATGTGCTGATTACGGAGAACGGATGCCGCTTCCTGGGCGAGCAGCGCATACCTTACCACATGGACGAGGTGGAGCAGTTCCTGGCCGAGCGCGAAGGCTGACCTTGAACCCATAATGTTGAAATATTATTCAATTAATCATTAATAAACAAACCAAAAAAACAGATGAAGAAATCATTTATTCTTAGTGTGGCTGTCTGCCTGCTGGCTGCTGCTCCCTCGTGGGCCGCAGGTAAAAAGAAATCAGAACCCAAAGAGGATTATGTATTTACTACGGTAAAGGAAAATCCGATTACTTCCATTAAAAACCAGAACCAGAGCGGTACGTGCTGGTGTTTCTCCAGCCTGAGCTACCTTGAGGCTGAATTGCTCCGTATGGGCAAGGGTACTTATGATTTGTGCGAGTCGTTCGTGGTTTACAATACTTATATGGACCGTGCCCGTGCCGCTGTGCGCACTCACGGCGACGTGTCGTTCTCACAGGGCGGCAGCTTTTACGATGTCATCTACTGTTTGAAGAACTACGGTATGGTACCTCAGGAAGCCATGGCTGCTCAGGGTAGCCTGTATGGTGACTCTTTGTACAACCACAACGAGCTTGATGCCGTAACGACGGCTTACGTAGGCGCTATTGCCAAGAATACCGGTCTGAAAAAACTTACTCCGTGCTGGATTAACGGCTTGGCCGGCATTTACGATGCCTATCTGGGCAAACTGCCCCAGACCTTCACGGTAAACGGCAAGAGCTATACGCCGAAAACCTATGCCGAGAGCCTCGGTCTGAACCCTGACGACTACGTGTCGCTCACTTCATTTACGCACCATCCCTTCTATACCTCATTCGTTATTGAGGTACAGGACAACTGGCGCTGGGCACAGAGCTACAACCTGCCGCTCGACGAGCTGATGGAGACCATGGAATACGCCATCAAAAACGGCTATACCTTTGCCTGGGGTGCTGACGTCAGCGAAAAGGGATTCGGCCGCAACGGTATAGCTACCGTACCTCTGGAAAAGGGCGAACGCGACATGGCCGGCAGCGACGCTGCCCGTTGGACGGGTACCAACAAGACCAACGACAAGAAAGCCGAGCAGACCGACAAGTTTGCCGAGAAAACCATTACGCAGGAAATGCGCCAGCAGGCTTACGACAACTGGGAGACTACCGACGACCACGGAATGGTAATCTACGGTATCGCCAAGGACCAGCGCGGCAACGAATTCTTCATGGTGAAGAACTCTTGGGGTAACTACGGCAAGTATCACGGCATCTTCTATGCCTCTAAGCCTTATGTAGCCTACAAGACCATGAACATCCTGATCAACAAGCACGCCATTCCGGCTGCCATTGCTGCCAAGTTGGGCATCAAGTAATTGGCAGACCAGTACTGAATACATTGCATGGCCGGCGCCCCTCATCGGGCGCCGTGCTTGCATACCATAAGCTGATTTTTATCGGGTAGCGGGGCATACCGGCGTCAGTCGGAGATGTTCGCTGCCCGTTTTGTTTTACAAAGACCTTAAATAACCCATTAATGATGAAAACAGAAAATAATGCTTCCCCGCTTACCTTCCGTCGCGCCACTACCGAAGACATCCCCCTGGTGCAGCGCCTGGCCGAGGCTACCTTTCCCGTGACTTACGCCCAGATTCTGACGCCGCAGCAGTCGGACTACATGATGGACTGGATGTACAGCACCGACAGCCTGCGCCGGCAGATGCTGGAGGAAGGCCACGTATTCTTTATCGGGCAGGACGTCCGGGGCGAGGCCGTGGGGTATGTGTCGGTGCAGCCCGAGTCAGCGGAACTGTGCCATTTGCAGAAGCTTTACGCCATTTGCAGAAGCTTTACGTGCTGCCCACCTGCCAGGGCCACGGCTATGGCCGCGCGCTTTTTGAGCACGCCCTCGACTACGCCCGCAGCCTGGGCGCCCAACGCGTGGAGCTGAACGTCAACCGCTACAACCGCGCCTACGACTTCTATTGCCGCATGGGCATGAAGCCCCTGCGCAGCGGTGACTTTGAAATCGGGCAGGGTTACTACATGAATGATTACATTATGGGCATCACCCTCTGACCCCTTTTTTCGGACTCCGCCCCGTCCGTTGTCGCAGCCTTTGGTGCTGCAGGTGGCCGGGGCGGAAATTCCGGCGAGGCACCTTTTTCAAACTCGGCGGCTCGGAAAAAAATTTCGGCGGCTCGGAAAATTTTTTAGGTCCGACCTAGTTTTTTCTCCGAGCCGCCGAGTTTTTTTGGCGGCATGATGCTCCGGCCAGTTCCCGGTGCCGCAGGAGGCGATGGTCAGCCTTGGGGAGAAAACGGAGTGGAATTTGGCCTTGTAAACAATTTTAAACTTATTTTTAATTGGGGGGGTAAAATGGAAATGATTTTCGTAATTTTACGCTTCCCCT
The DNA here is from genome assembly GCA_000438115.1 of Prevotella sp. CAG:617. GTDB lineage: Bacteria > Bacteroidota > Bacteroidia > Bacteroidales > Bacteroidaceae > Alloprevotella. The sequence goes on from FR903633.1 coordinate 52,501, forward strand.
TGTTTCCGGCCTGGAATGTGGTGCTTTTCGGAAGGGATGGGGTGCAGGTGAGACTGTGAAAACTTAAAAGATATATATATGGATATGCTAAGAACTTTTTCAATGATGAATGTTGTACGACTGATGGTGTTGGGGACGGTTTGGGCCGGTGCTGCGACAGGGGTTCATGCCGAAGAAACGAAGTCGGTGGGTACGGCTTCATTTTGTTGTATTTATCAGCATAAGGTGAAAACGGTGGATTTGAATCAGCAGGCCGTGACCGACTCGACGGCCGCTATGCTGGAAGTGGGAGACAACGTGGCCAAATATGGCGATTGGGCAGCCTACCATGGGCAGCTGCCGGCCAATTATGATACGAAAAATCTGGCGGGTAATCCGTGGACAAAGGATTATGTTACGGTCTATCAGGATTACCCTCAGCAGGGTAAGCTCACCGTGCGCGAAGGCTTGTTGCCCCATTTTTATGTGTACGAAGAAGAGCCGAAACTGGTCTGGACGCCGGTGGAGGGCACTGACACCGTGCTGGGCCACGTGTGCAGCAAGGCCGTGACGACCTATGGCGGGCGCACCTGGACGGCATCCTATGCCGCCGATATTCCTATGGTATATGGCCCCTGGAAACTGACGGGCTTACCCGGACTGATACTGAAGGCCGAGAGCGCGGACGGCATCCATAGCTTTGTGGCGCAAATGCTGTACGACATTGATGCGCAGGCGATGGCATGGGATGGGACGGAAAAGGACGTCAAGGTGGCCCGGAACAAGTTTGTCACACTGCGCAACCGGCTGAAAACCGACAAGCAGTGGCCCAAAAGTGCCAGCTACTATGTGAATGCCGAAGATATTCGGTCCGTGGTCATCGTGAAGGACCACAATCACGAAGGCTTGACGCCCAACATGTCGATTAACGGCATCAGTTTGCCGATGAGCGGCGGCACGGGCCATTTCTTTCAGCCTTTGGAAACGAAGTAAGGTCCGTCTGAAAGCGTATGAGCAGACGGATTGCTTTTTTAGGATGCCTTTTTCTTCTGGGCCTGACGGCTTGGGCCCAGATGCGGAATCTGGAGGGAAAAGTTACCGATGAGTCCCGTCAGGCCCTGGCCGGCGTAATGGTCAGGGTGTATGCCGGCAACCGGTTGCTGGGATTTACCACCTCCGGGCGCAACGGGCAGTACCGGCTTCGTTTTGCGTCGGCCGGGCAGGATACGCTGACCGTGGCGTTCAGCAAGCTGAATTACGAAGCTTTTCGCCGCAGGCTCAGTCCGGCGGACCGGCGGCTCGACGCCACCCTGCGGCGGGGCGAGAGGCGGCTGCGCGAGGTGGTGGTGAAGGCGCCGCCTGTCAGGACGCAGGGCGACACCGTGCTTTATCAGCTGAAGTCATTTCTGCAATCCGGCGACCACACTTTGGAGGACGGGCTCAAGCGTATTCCCGGCATCCAGGTGGACGAGTCGGGAAAGGTCAGCTACATGGGGCGCGACATCAGCCAGTTTTATATTGAGGGGATGAATCTGTTGGGCGGCCGGTACAGTCTGGCCACCAAGAATATTCCGTCCGACAAGGTGACGGGGGTAGAGGTGCTGCGCCATCATCAGGCCAACAAGGTGGACCGCCGGGACCTGACCGACAATGTGGCCCTGAACATCAGGTTGTCGCCCAAAGCCAAGCTAAAGCCCTTTGGCACTTACGAAGCGCGGTTGGGCCATCGGTCGGACGGCGTGCTGTATGGCGCAGGCGGCACGGGCATGCTGTTTCGCAAGGATTTTCAGATGCTGGCCACGCTCAAGCTGTCCAACGACGGGCGCATGGGACGTAACGAATTGAATGTCCACTTCAAGGGCGCCGACTGGTCGTCCGAGGCCGAACGTGCGCTGCCGCTGTTGGCCGGCAGCCAGCCCTCCATGAGCGAGACGCGCTATCAGACCAGCCGAAACGAAATGGCCAGCCTGAATGCCCTCCGAAAACTCAAAAACGGCAACGAATGGAGGCTGAACGTAAACTATTCGCATCGTCGGAGTGGGCACGATTATGCCGTTCTGACAAAATATCCCGACACGCAAGGCCAGGACATCACGGTCAGCGAGCAGGCTGATTTCCGGCAAATGGAACATTTGGCCGAC
>FR903634.1:0-1346 GCA_000438115.1 Prevotella sp. CAG:617
CACCACCATTCAGAAGCTGAACAACCTGATGAAGAGCGAGGACCACCTGCCCGTCTATCAGCAACAGGTGGTGTTCATCTTCGACGAGGCCCACCGCTCGCAATTTGGCGAGGCCCAGAAACTGCTGCGCAGAAAGTTCAAGAAATACTATCAGTTCGGCTTTACCGGGACACCCATTTTCCCGGAAAATGCCCTGGGCGCCGACACCACGGCCAGCATTTTTGGCCGGGAGCTGCACGCCTATGTCATTACCGACGCTATTCGTGACGAAAAGGTGCTGAAGTTCAAGGTGGACTACAACAACGTCCGCCCGCGCTTCAAGTCCATTGAAACCGAGCTGGACGAAGCCAAGCTGAGCGCGGCCGAAAACAAACAGGCCCTGCTCCATCCCGCCCGTATTCAGGAAATTGCGCAATACATCCTGCAAAACTACCGCCTCAAGACCCACCGCAACCAAAGCGGCCAAAAGGGATTCAACGCCATGCTGGCCGTGAGCAGCGTGGATGCGGCCAAGTGCTACTACGACGAGCTGAACCGGCAGCAACAGCATAGCGAAAAGCCCCTGAAAATAGCGACCATCTTCTCGTACGCCGCCAACGAAGAGCAGACGGCCATCGGCGAAATTGCGGACGAAAACTTCGAACCGTCGGCCATGGACCTGAGTGCCAAGGAATTTCTGACCAAAGCCATCGGCGACTACAACCGGATGTTCGGCACCAACTACGGCGTGGACAGCAGAGAATTCCAGAACTACTACCGCGACCTGGCCAAGCGGGTGAAGAATCGGGAGGTCGACCTGGTTATCGTGGTTGGCATGTTTCTGACCGGTTTTGACGCCCCCACCCTCAACACGCTGTTCGTGGACAAGAATCTGCGGTATCACGGACTGATACAGGCCTTTTCACGCACCAACCGCATTTACGATTCCACCAAGACCTTCGGCAACATTGTCACCTTCAGGGACCTGGAGCAGCCCACCATTGACGCCATCACGCTGTTTGGCGACAAAAACACCAAAAACGTGGTGTTGGAAAAGAGCTACAAGGAATATCTGGAGGGCTTCAAGGACACGGACACGGGCGAGGCACGCCGCGGCTACGTGGAGATTGTCCGCGAGCTGAACGAGAAATTCCCGGACACCGACCACCTGGACACGGAAGAACAGAAAAAGGAATTTGTCAAGCTGTTTGGCGAGTACCTGCGCGTGGAAAACATTTTGCAGAATTACGACGAGTTTACCACCCTCAAGGCCTTCCAGTCGGTCAATCAGGACGACCCCTCGGCCGTGGAGGCCTTCAAGGAAGCCCATTTCGTAACGGACGAGGACATGAAGCTGCTGCAAGAAG
>FR903634.1:1404-30379 GCA_000438115.1 Prevotella sp. CAG:617
CGCTCCACCTACAACGACATCCGCGACTGGCTGCGGCGCGAAAAGGCCGGCCGACAGCCGGAAGAGTCGGACATCGACTGGAGCGATGTGGTGTTTGAAGTCGACCTGCTGAAATCTCAGGAAATTGACCTGGACTACATTCTGGAACTCATTTTTGAGCATCACAAAAAGAAGATGGACAAGCCGGCCCTCATTGAGGAAATGCGGCGCATCATCCGCTCCAGCGTCGGCAACCGCGCCAAGGAAAGCCTGATTGTGGACTTCATCAACGCTACCGACCTTGACACCATCACCGACAAGACCGACATCATGGAGAAATTCTATCAGTACGCCCAACAGGAACAGAAGAAAGAGGCGGCTGAACTGATTGCCCACGAGAACCTGAAAGAAGAAGAGGCCAAGCATTATATGGAAATATCGTTGAAGCACGAATTTGCCAGCGAAAACGGAACGGACTTCAACAATATTTTGCCCAAAATGAGCCCACTTAACCCCAACTATCTGACCAAAAAGCAGAAAGTATTCCAGAAAATAGTGGCCTTCGTGGAAAAATTCAAGGGTATAGGCGGCAGGATTTAAGTTCAAATCCGTTAGGATTGCTCTCCGCAATTACACCGACAAAAACAAGGTGAATTAAAAACATATTAGGTCGGACCTTTTTTAATCAGGGTCCGACCTAATATGTTTAAAGCCTCAGATAAATTCAATTGCCCTCCGGCACATGTCTGAAAAATGAGGAAAAACACCCATGCACTGAAGGATAAGCAGGTTTTACTTCAGGAAATCAACAGCTACCACTCACGCATCATGTGTCTGAGGGCGACCAGTGGGTGATAGAACAACATGCGCGGACCGGCCCAGCGCATCACCTGTCGCATGCGTGCCCGCTGATGCGGGGCATAGCAATGGTGCGGGCAACGGCGGCAGGTGGGCTTGTGCTCTCCCCAGCGGCAATGAGCCAGGCGACGGCGGGCATAGTCCAGCAATTCCGTACAGGACGGACAAAGCGCCTCGTTGCCTTCATAACGCCGGCAATAGAGCCGAATCATCAGCTCCACCACCCTTTGCTCCTCGTGTATGCGGTTTGACTTCATTTTTCCTTCAAAGCGGGAATCAGGATTTCCGTACTGCAGCCCGTGACGACGGTTTAGTGCCGTCGCCACACTCTTCCAGCATCACCTGCATGCGCAGCCACTCGTCGCGCAAAGCGGCAGCCTCCACGAAATCCAACTTCTTGGCGGCCTCCTGCATACGCCGCTTGACCTCGTCAATGCGTTTCTCCAAAACAGGTTTCGACAGATACTGCCACTCGGGTTCGGCGGCCATGGCTCCGCTTCCTGCCGACGGCATTGCCTCATATTGGTGCTGGCGGGCCTCAGCCTTGCCCTCCTCGGGCGAGGACGCGCGCAGGGATGCCAATGAGTTCTGGCCCAGTTTTTTCTTAATCTGGCGGGGCACAATGCCGTGCTCCTCGTTATATTTCAGCTGCAAGCTGCGGCGGCGGTTGGTCTCGTCGATGGTCTGCTGCATCGACTCCGTAATGGTATCGGCATACATGATGACCTTGCCGTCAACGTTACGGGCGGCACGGCCGGCCGTCTGGGTAAGTGAACGGTGGGAACGCAGGAATCCCTCCTTGTCGGCATCGAAAATGGCCACCAGTGACACTTCGGGCAGGTCGAGTCCCTCACGCAACAGGTTAACGCCCACCAGCACATCGTAGACACCGGCGCGGAAGTCTTCCATAATGCGGATACGGTCGAGCGTATCGACATCGCTATGGATGTAGCTGGTACTGATGCCCTGCTCCTGCAAATACTGCGTCAGTTCCTCGGCCATGCGCTTGGTGAGGGTGGTAACCAACACGCGTTCGTTGCGCTGCCGGCGCTGCTGGATTTCGTCCATCAGGTCGTCAACCTGATGCAGGCTGGGACGCACCTCGATGGGAGGATCGAGCAGACCGGTGGGGCGGATAATCTGCTCCACCACTACGCCGCCACTACGCTCCAGCTCGTATTCGGCCGGTGTGGCACTGATATAAATGACCTGACGGGCCAGCTGCTGAAACTCCTCGAGCTTGAGCGGACGGTTGTCGAGCGCAGCCGGCAGGCGGAACCCGTAGTCCACCAACGCCTGCTTGCGGGCACGGTCGCCGCCAAACATGGCGCGAAGCTGCGGCACACTGACGTGGCTCTCGTCAATGACAACCAGGAAATCGTCGGGGAAGAAATCGAGCAGACAGTAAGGACGGGTGCCCGCCGCACGCCCGTCGAAATAGCGCGAATAGTTTTCGATGCCGCTACAATGGCCCAGCTCGCGAATCATCTCCACGTCGTACGTCACACGCTCATGCAGGCGCTTGGCCTCGAGCGTCTTGCCGATACTCATGAAATAATCTTCCTGCTCCTTCAGGTCGTTCTCAATCTGATAAATGGCCTGCAACTGGCTTTCCTGACTGGTCAGGAAAAGGTTGGCGGGATAAATCTTGTAGGAATCATATCGGGAAATGGTCTGTCCGCTCACGGAATCGACCTCCTCGATGGATTCGATGTCATCACCCCAGAAACAGATACGGATGATGCTCTCGGCATAAGCCAGGAATACGTCGACCGTATCACCCTTTACGCGGAAATTGCCCAACGTAGGGGCCACATCGTTGCGCGCATAAAGGCTGGCCACGAGTTTGCCCAGCAGGATGCCGCGGTCAAGCTGCTGCCCCACCCGGAGTTCGATGACATTTTCGTAGAATGCAGCCGGATTGCCCATACCGTAGATACACGACACCGACGACACGACCAGCACGTCCTTGCGCCCCGAGAGCAACGAAGAGGTGGCAGCCAGCCGCAGGCGGTCGATTTCCTCATTGATGGCAAAGTCCTTTTCAATATAGGTATCGGTGGCAGCCAGATAGGCTTCGGGCTGATAATAATCGTAATAGGACACGTAGTATTCCACCGCGTTGTGGGGAAAAAACTGCTTGAACTCACCGTAAAGCTGCGCAGCCAGTGTTTTGTTGTGGCTCAGCACCAGGGTGGGCTTGTTGACCTGTGCAATGACGTTGGCTATCGTAAAGGTCTTGCCCGACCCGGTAACGCCCAGCAGCGTCTGGTCGGTAACTCCCTGAAGCACGCCCTCGGTGAGCTGACGTATGGCCTGAGGCTGGTCGCCCGTAGGCTGATAGTTGGAAACTAATTCAAATTGATTCATACGAAAGAATGTCACTTTTTTTTAATCGGAAAGCCGAAATCCTGAAGTAACAGGAAAACAGCGTGCAAAAATACAAAGAAAAAGAATGTCAAACACGGACACGGCGGCTGAAGCGCCGCGCATTTACACATTTTTTGCCTTGCATAACGGGCGTTAATGATAATATTCTATAAATTATGAGGAGCAGACTTGCACGAATGCGTTCAAATTCATAAATTTGCACCAAATTTTCAAGATGAAACGCATTATTTCTTCTTTTTTGCTCGGCGCAGGCCTTGTAGCTGTCACCTCCTGTTCAAACTATACGAAAGTGCTGAACAGCACTGACTATATGATGAAATACGGAGTGGCCAAGGAATATTACAACAAAGGCCATTACGCCCGTGCCGCCGTAATCCTTCAGGACGTCATCCAGATGCTGAAAGGAACGGAAGACGGCGAGGAATCACTGTATATGCTCGGAATGAGCCACTTCAACGCCAAGAACTACGATGCGGCCAACAGTGTGTTCCAGAAATACTACCAGACCTACCCGCACGGCAAATACGCAGAGAAGGCCATGTACCGGAGCGGCCTGTCGCTCTACAAGGAAACTCCGGAGCCCAAGCTCGACCAGTCGGCCACGTATGCAGCCATCACCGAATTCCAGAATTTTATTGAAACCTATCCGGAATCGGAATTGCGGGAAGACGCCCAGAACATGATTTTCACCCTGCAGGACAAACTGGTGGAAAAGGAATACCTCTCGGCCAAGCTCTATTATGACCTGGGAAACTACTTCGGTAACTGCTCCAGCGGCGGAAACAATTATGAAGCCTGCGTAATTACGGCACAAAACGCCCTGAAAGACTATCCCTACACCACACGCCGGGAAGATTTTGCCATACTGATACTGCGCGCCAAATTCCATCTGGCCGCCCACAGTATTGACCGCAAAAAGACCGAGCGGTATCACGACGCCATTGATGAATACTACGGATTTACCAACGAATTTCCGGAGTCAAAATACATGGACGAAGCCAAAGCCCTGTACAAACAGGCCAGCCCGTATGTAGAAACCGAACAAAAATAAAAATCATACACAAAATACCATCATGGATTACAAAAGAACTAAAGCTCCTACCAACACCGTAACGCATAACTTAATGGACTTTTGTGCTGGTACCGACAACATCTACGAAAGTGTGGTCATCATGTCAAAACGTGCCAACCAGATTTCCACGCAGATGAAGGAAGACCTGTCGAAGAAACTCAAGGAATTTGCTTCGAGCAACGACAACCTGGAAGAGACATTTGAGAACCGGGAGCAAATTGAAATTTCACGCTACTACGAGCGGTTGCCCAAACCGACACTGATTGCCGCAGAAGAATTCCTTAACGGTAAAGTTTACTTCCGCAATCCTGCCAGAGACAAAGAAAAATTAAATTCATAGAAACCAGAAACATACATAGGAGGAAGTGAACAAACGTCCTCCTATTTTTATTTAAACATCCGCATCATGATACAAAGAATTCAGAGTATATATTTAATTCTGGCATTTGTGTGCATGTGCTTTGCCCTAAGCACTCCGCTGGCCGAATTTACCAACCAGACCGTCAACTGCAAAATGACGGCCGTACGATATGAAATTTTCGGTACGACAGCCCTCAATCCGCCGGCCACCCTGCCCTGGGGCGTACTGGCACTGACCTTTGTCATCATCGGCCTGACGGCATACATCTTTTTCCAGTTCAAGAACCGGATGAAACAGATTCTGCTGTGCAACGTATCCATTGCGGTACATCTGTTTTATTTCATTACCTACGCGACATACAGCATAGCGTTTGCCAGTCATCACCAGATGAGCTACAGCCCGGGATTCTATATCCTGCTTCCCGTAACGTCGCTGATATTCACCATGCTGGCCCGTCGCGGAGTAAAGGCTGACGAAGCCAAGGTAAGAGCAGCCGACCGCATCCGATAAACCAAACAAAAAAACGCCCTATGTCAGTAAACAAAGTCATTCTGATTGGAAACGTGGGCAAAGAGCCCGAAGTTCGCTACATTGACCAGGGAGTAGCCGTGGCACGACTGACACTGGCCACCACCGACAGGGCATACACCCTGCCCAACGGCACGCAGGTGCCCGAACGGACGGAATGGCACTCCATTATCCTGTGGAGACGCCTGGCCGAAATTGTGGAACAGTACGTACACAAAGGTGACAAACTGTATATCGAAGGCCGGCTGCGCACGAGCAACTATGCCGACAAGCAGGGACACACACGCTACATGACGGAAGTTTATGCCGAAACGCTGGAACTGCTCACACCACGCCAGCGCACCCAGCAGGAAAAGCCGGCTCAAACACAGGGTCCGGCTCCGGTAACCCCCTCGGCCCAGGCAGGTGGAGCCAGCGACGACAAATGCCCGTTTTGACACGGACAGGCACGAGAAAAAGAGACATGCCCATTATCCACAAACATACAGGGCCGGACTATTCCGTAGCCATCTGGCAAATTAATGAAAGCACAGACGAATTAGCCATGCTGCACCCCATGGGGGCAACATGGCTTTTGTCCGTCAAAGAAATACCCGCACATCTGCAGGCCATCAAACTGGCAGAACGGCTGCTGATAGATACGCTTTGCCCGGAAACTGCCGGGGATTTCAGCCACGCGCCGTCGGGAATGCCGTATCTGAAAAACCACGACACGCAAATCAGCATCAGCCATACCCGCCACATGGTAGGCCTGGAAACAAGCCGGACAAAAACGCCCGGAATTGACCTGGAATACGTAACTCCGCGAGCCAGAAAGATATTGCCACGGATATGCTGCCGGGAAGAACTCAGACTGTTGGACTGCGCCCCCCACGAACAAGACCTGATGGCCACGCTGATTTGGTGTGGCAAGGAAGCGATGTTCAAATCGGCACGGGGAGACATCAACACGGTCAGTCAGGTAAAGATAACCCAGATTGTCCAGACACCGACTCCTTATTTAAGGGCAGAATACCAGACAGAAGATACGGTGGTGGAAAAAGATTTTAATTATATGCTGATTGACGGGAACTGCCTGCTGGTTTCCAGTAAAGACGCAACACCCGGAAACATTTCGTTTACGGACAAATAAATATCCCAATCAAAACACTGAATAAATCACCCGACAGGCTGACACGTATAATTTTTTTACTAACTTTGCACCCGATTTATGCCAAACGACGGCCGTCAGGACAGCACGCCGTTTGTGAAACAGAAAATAAATACATACAAAATTCACATCAGTATGAAGAAACGGAAGATGGCTTTAGCCCTGTTTGCCATGCTTTTTGCCGCAAACAGTTTTGCAATGCCCCTAAGCCCCCGATTGTCACAAGAAGACCAGGCCGACGAAGCCGAAGCCTCGTCACTCAAATTCATCCGTTACGGAAACTTTGATTCATGGCTGATACGCCACATCAAAGAAAGCGGAATTATTGGCGGCAACACCAAAACGCTATATGAAATAGCGCCGAACGCAACATGGAACAACAACAACCCCTATAAAGGTTCAGGCGGAAGCCCCTGGGCAACCTCAAACGTATTGGCCCGCGTGGCAGGAATCACCAAGACCAACACCACCGTTTACCGGGAAGCACGGCCGGGCCACGGATACTGCGCCCGTCTGGAAACGCACATCGAGAAATGCGTGGTTTTAGGTGTAGTAAACATCAAAGTGCTGGCAGCCGGTTCCATCTATCTGGGACATACACAAGAGCCCATTACCAGCACGTCCAACCCCATGTCGAAACTGGACGCCGGCATCCGCTTTACACAACGCCCGAAAGCATTGGTATTTGACTACAAGGTAAAACTGGCCAACTCCAGCAGCCGCATCAAACAAACCGGATTCGGAAAAGCCTCAAAAGTAAGCGGACGTGACCTGGCTGACTGCATCCTGCTGCTGCAAAAACGGTGGGAAGACTCAAAGGGAAACATCTATGCCCACCGAATCGGCACAATGGTGGTACGTTTCAGCCGTTCAACAAGCGGATGGGTTAACAATGCACGCTTCACCATACACTATGGCGATATCTCAAAGCAAAGCTACTACCGCTCGTACATGGGGCTGCTCAAATCAGGAAGCAACATGAAATATGCCAAAAACAGCAAAGGCAAAATTGTTCCCATACACGAAGTTGCCTGGGGAAGCGCCAACGACAAGCCGACCCACCTTTTATTGCAATTTGACTCCAGCCACGGAGGTGCTTACGTAGGCAGCGTAGGAAATACCCTATGGGTTGACAACGTGAGACTGCAATACTAACCGTCACGACACGAACTGATACAACATAAAAAAGAGAAGCCATCTTTCCCCTCCCCCAAAAAGACGGCTTCTCTTTTTGGTTACTTAACAGACACAAGCAGAAAGAAAAACACAAAAAATGATGGGGCGATAAAAATAAATACATAACTTTGCTATGACACTACCGTAGTCAACCCTAAAAAAACAGAAAATTGATGACATCATGAGTCAGAACATGCCATCGGCACGGGCCGGCCACACCAAGACACCATCATACGTGCCCAATTCCTTACGCTACAAGAACATGGAATACCGACGTTGTGGAAAAAGCGGCATTCTGCTTCCCCCACTTTCACTGGGACTATGGAAAAATTTTGGAAGCGAAAGTGATTTCGACACCTGTCTGCAAATTCTTCACACGGCTTTTGACCATGGCATTACACACCTGGACCTGGCCAACAATTACGGCCCTCCATACGGTAGCGCCGAACTCACCTTGGGCAAAGCCATGGAAACATCGCTGCGCCCTTACAGGGATGAATTGTTTATCAGCACCAAGGCCGGATATGACATGTGGCCCGGGCCATACGGAAACTGGGGATCAAGGAAATACCTCATGGCCAGTCTTGACCAAAGCCTGCAACGCATGAAACTGGATTATGTGGACCTGTTCTACATTCACCGCTATGACCCGCTGACTCCACTCGACGAAACCCTGCAGGCCCTGGCCGACATCGTAAAGGCCGGAAAGGCATTATACGTAGGTATTTCACGATGGCCGTTAACCGCCACAAGATATGGAATAGACTATCTGTCGGCACGCGACGTGCGCTGCCTGACCTATCAGGGGCGCATCAACCTGATTGACCAGAAACCGAAAGAAGAAGGATTCCTGACCATGTGTAAGGAACGCGGCATAGGATTCGTTTCGTTCTCACCTCTGGCCCAGGGCCTGCTGTCGGACAAATACCTGAACGGAAACATTCCGCCACACTCCCGCATGGCTCTCGGGCAGACCCTCAAGGAAGAAAGCCTGACTCCCCCAACCCTGCAACGCCTGCAACAACTGAACACCTGGGCCAAAGCACACGACATGTCACTTTCAGCACTGGCCCTGAGATGGGTGCTCTCACAAACAGGTGTTACATCGGCCATCGTGGGAGTAAGTTCAGCCGAACAACTCATACAGAACATCACGGCCGCAACCCTTCCGCCTCTTACAGAAGGCGAACTGAACGAAATTGACCAAATTACACAGCAAACCCCACTACACACCTCATAAAAAACAAATAGATCTTTATGAAAAGTCTGAAAGAACTCTACAAAATAGGCTACGGCCCTTCAAGCAGCCACACCATGGGGCCGCACATGGCAGCCAAACGCTATCTGGAACTGTATCCGCAAGCCAAACGCTTTAAAGTGACCCTGTATGGCAGTCTGGCCGCAACCGGACGCGGACACTTCACGGACAAAGCCATTTATGACGTACTGAAAAAAGAACGTGTAGAAATTGAGTGGCACCCGGAAATCGTACTGCCCTTCCATCCCAACGGAATGAAATTCGAGACCATAGAAGACAACACTCCGCAGAATGCATGGACAGTATACAGCGTAGGCGGCGGAGCTCTGGCAGAAGAAGGCGAAAACAAGATTGAAAGCCCGGATATCTACGAACTGGACCACCTTAGTGACATACAACACTGGTGTGAAGAAACGGGAAAATCATATTGGGAATACGTGCAGGAAAACGAAGGAAAAGAAATCTGGGATTACCTGGCCACCATTTGGGCAGAAATGAAAAACTGCGTAGAACGCGGACTTGAACACGAAGGCGTTCTGCCCGGCCCGCTCCACCTGCACCGCAAAGCACCTATCTATTATATTAAGGCAACTGGATATGGCCACAACCTGCAATCACGGGCACTGGTATTTTCATATGCCCTGGCAGCGAGCGAAGAAAATGCGGCAGGAGGACGAATCGTTACGGCTCCCACTTGTGGCGCATGCGGTGTAGTGCCGGCAGTACTCTATCACCTGCAGAAAAGCCGGCAACTGAGCGACATGCGCATTTATCGTGCGCTGGCAACAGCCGGACTGGTAGGCAACATAGCCAAAGCCCGCGCATCCATATCCGGTGCGGAAGCCGGGTGTCAGGCCGAAGTAGGAGTAGCCTGCGCCATGGCAGCAGCTGCTGCCAACTACCTGTTTGGCGGAAGCCCAGGCGAAATTGAATATGCAGCAGAAATGGGACTGGAACACCACTTGGGCATGACCTGCGACCCGGTATGCGGCATGGTACAGATTCCATGTATAGAACGTAATGCCCATGCGGCCGCACGCGCCCTCGATGCCAACCTGTATTCAACCTTTGCCGATGGACTGCATCGCATTTCATACGACCACGTAATTGAAGTAATGAAACAAACCGGACATGACTTGCCGTCGCTATACCGCGAAACGAGCGAAGGAGGTTTGGCCAAAGAATATTCCAAATTCAATAAAATAGACCCGAACCAAATTCAAGCATAAAAGGGAGAAAAATATATTTTTTCTATAAAAAATTTGGTTATTCTGAAAAATCTTTCTACCTTTGCATTCGCAAACGGGTAAGTGCTGCACGGCCAGCTCCCTTCGAATCCTCCAGGGCTTGACCGCAGCAAAGGTAGTTGGTTGTAGCGGCGCGATGCAGAGAGCTTACCCACCTCGCCTCTTTAGCTCAGTTGGCCAGAGCACGTGATTTGTAATCTCGGGGTCGTTGGTTCGAATCCGACAAGAGGCTCAGAAAAAAGAAAGCATACTGAAATCAAATTCGGGATGCTTTCTTTTTTTGGCTATCACAGAAAAGAAAACACACCACACCGATAATCGAACAACCGGCCGCAAGACCGGGACATACCAATTCCACCAACAACCATAAATCTCAGAAATCTTGAACACAGGACGGATATGGAAGGATTAGACTTTATCGCCATAGACTTTGAAACAGCCAACAACAAGCGGGCATCGGTATGCGAAGCCGGAATATGCATAGTTCGTAATGGAAAAATTGCGGAAACACAATCATGGCTGATCAGACCGGAAGGAAACGATTACAGCTATTGGAACATACGCATACACGGCATACGGCCTGCAGACACGGCACACGCTCCAGCCTTTCCAGAAATTTGGACAAAAATCGCCCGGCATCTAAAAGACTGCCCCGCTCTGGTTGCACACAACGCAGCCTTTGACATGAGTTGCATCCGACATTCGCTCCAACTTTACGGCATTCCCGTACCCGAAATCAACTACTATTGTTCCCTGCGTGCCGCCCGACGACTATACGATTTTGAATGCAACCGTTTGGACTACTTGTGCCAACAGTTTGACATACCATACGGACAGCATCACCGGGCAGGAGATGATGCAGAGATGTGTGCCCGACTTTTCCTGAGAGAAATAAAAGACGCCGGCTGGTGCAGCCTTGAAGAAATGACTTTTTGTGGAGGAAAACTGTAAACAAGCCATATTTACGTTTTATGCTCCCGATACTCAATACCGAATAATCTCATCAAGCAGCAGACAAAGCCCGCACGGAATAGACGGTATGCCAAAAATTGTTCGTATCTTTACACACCGAAAAAAGGAACGCATATGGAAACAAAAGAAAACATAGAAATAGCAGAAAAGAAAAGTGCCAATTTTATTGAGCAGTTTATTGAAAAGGATCTGGCAGAAGGCAAAAACGGAGGTCGCATACAGACACGCTTTCCGCCTGAGCCCAACGGCTATCTGCATATAGGACACGCCAAAGCCATTTGCATGGACTTTGGAGCAGCCGAAAAATACGGAGGCATCTGCAACCTCCGTTTTGACGACACCAATCCACAAAAGGAAGACACGGAATATGTAGAATCCATTAAACATGACATTGAATGGCTCGGATTCAAATGGGCCAACATCTATCATGCCTCAGACTATTTCCAACAGCTTTGGGATTTTGCCGTACGCTTGATTAAGGAAGGCAAAGCCTATATAGACGAACAGACAAGTGAAGAAATTGCCGCACAGAAAGGAACCCCGACCCAACCCGGTACGGAAAGTCCATATCGCAACCGTCCGATTGAAGAAAACCTGCGTCTGTTTGAACTGATGAATTCAGGAAAAGCAGCAGAAGGGTCAATGGTTTTACGGGCAAAAATTGACATGGCAAATCCGAACATGCACTTCCGTGACCCGGTAATCTACCGCATTATCAACAAAACACACCACCGCACGGGAGACAAATGGAAAGCATATCCCATGTACGACTTTGCTCACGGACAAAGTGATTATTTTGAAGGCGTTACGCACTCTCTTTGTACATTAGAGTTTGTCCCCCACCGCCCCCTCTATGATTATTTCATAGATGAGCTCAAAGAAGGAAAAGATCTGGACGACAACCGTCCTCACCAATACGAGTTCAATCGTCTAAACCTGACATATACGGTAATGAGCAAACGAAAGTTGCATGCTCTGGTAGACGAACACCTGGTAGAAGGATGGGATGACCCCCGTATGCCGACTATATGCGGTCTGCGCCGTCGCGGCTATTCGCCACAAGCCATCAGAAAATTCATTGACATGATCGGCTACACAAAATTTGACGCGCTGAACGACTATGCCATGCTTGAAGCAGCAGCACGCGAAGACCTCAATAAAAGAGCCATACGCGTATCGGCAGTGCTCAATCCGGTAAAACTGATTGTCACCAACTATCCTGAAAATCAGACGGAAGAAATGGAAGCCATAAACAATCCTGAAAATGAAGCAGATGGCATGCACACCATTACCTTCAGCAAAGAATTGTGGATTGAACGCGATGACTTCATGGAAGACGCTCCCAAGAAATTCTTCCGTATGACTCCGGGAAAAGAAGTCCGCCTGAAAAATGCCTACATCGTAAAATGTACTGGTTGCAAAAAGGATGCAGACGGAAACATTGAAGAAATCTATTGCGAATATGACCCGGAAAGCCGCAGCGGCCGTCCGGGAGCCGACCGTAAGGTAAAAGGCACTTTGCATTGGCTCAGTACACATCACTGCCAAAAGGCAGAAGTACGTATCTATGACCGTTTGTTTAACGTTGAAAATCCGTCTGCCGACGACAGAGACTTCAGAGAACTGCTGAATCCGAATTCACTGCAAAAAATAACCAACTGCTATGTCGAGCCATTTGCTACAACAATGCCCCTAGGCAGTTATCTGCAATTCCAGCGTATCGGATATTTCTGTCCGGACAAAGATTCAACGCCCGCCACTCCAGTATTTAACAAGACTGTAGGCCTGAAAGATACTTGGAGTGCAAAAAAATAAAACAGATCGGCAATTTGTCAAAATACACACGAATGAAATCCGACAATTATTTCAATTCCGACGAATTCAAGAAAAAACTGCAACAATATCGAGAAATGCTGCAGAGCGGAGAACGTGTGTATTTTGACGCCGACACTCTGTTGGACATCGCAGAATATTTTGATGCCACGCACCGCCACGATTTGGCACGCGACTGCGCAAATTATGCACACCAGCTGCATCCGGATGAAGCCCTGCCACTCATTTATATGGCTCGCCTTTCACTTGATGACGGGAAACTTGATCAAGCCAAGCAGATGGCATCGGCTGTCGTTGAAAAAGAATGCTACGAATATTATTTACTGCACGGAGAGATACTTCTCTATCAGTTAGACATAAACAAGGCAAATGCCTTTTTTAATCAGGCGTTGACAAAAATTGAAGAATCGGACTTTTCAGATTTCCTCACAGATGTAGCTGCCATCTTTTTAGATTATGAATACCCACTCCGGGCACTGAAATGGTTAGAAAAAATAGACGGGGGGAATTATGATGCACGCTGCCAACTGCTGGAAGCGGAATGCTACCTCAACCTGGAAGAATATGAAAAAGTGTATGAGCTATTGAAACACATCCTTGATAATAATCCTTATGATATACAAGCATGGATTCTGCAAGCTGAAACACAATACTCACATGCACATTACGAAGAGGCCATCGAAAGTTGCGACTTTGCCTTGGCCATTGATTCAAACAACGAACATGCACTAAAAATAAAAGGATGTGCCTCCGAAGACCTGCATGAGGAGGAAAAAGCACACGCCTGTTACAATAAATATCTGGATATAGATCCGGAAAATGCGCTTATACAACTTCTTGACGGCAATTGCCTGCTGATGCTGAATCGCCCCAAAGAAGCTCTAATACGTCTTAAAAAGGCAGGAATGCTGATGCAGCAGCAAAACAACAATCTGGACAAGACTTTCATCCCCTTGGCCAAAGCCTATGCGCAAGTAGGTGATTTGACAAATGCATTTGAATACATTGAAAAAGCCGCACATGCAGGATATCCTCATTTTGACACGGACATAGTGAAAATTGAAATAATGCTTCAGCATGACATGAAATATGAAGCAACTGCACAACTTTCTTCTATGCTTCACAATCCGGATCTGTCAGATGAGAACTACATGAAAATAGCCCAGCTTACGTTTACATACCAACTATACGATTTTTCACTGACATTATTCAAACATATCAGCAAAAATGTCGACTACCAAAAAGAATGCTACCCTTACATGGCCTATATTTACAGACAGAAACACAATTCTGACGAATATCTGCGCTATATTTCGATGGCCTGTGTTATGAGTCCTCGAACGACAAAACGCCTGTTTTCCTCCATTTATCCAGAAACCGATGTGAAATTCTATCCAGAAATGGCATTAAAAGAAAAGTGGCCGTCTTCTCTAAGCGACCAAAATGAATCCTCTGAAAAAAAAGATTAACAAAAAAAGCACAGATTCATTTGTTTTTACATCATAAATTCATTATATTTGCAAAGTAATTGATTTTTTGATTATAAAATGAACAATAATACGACATTACATCATCACCACCATATCCTAAGTTAGAAAACATAGGACGGTGATGTGTGTTGTCAAATAATAAACAGATAAAGAAACCACAAGAGGCTGCCGTCTATTCGGCAGCCTCTTTACTTTTTGAATAAAAACCTCAGTTAATCATGCTAAGAATTGCCATTCAGTCAAAAGGACGTTTAAACGAAGATTCCATGAAACTACTGGCAGAAGCCGGTATAAAAGTAGGTACATCCAAACGCACCCTGCTCACAGCAGCAAAGAATTTTCCTATCGAAATCCTGTTTCTGCGTGATGACGACATTCCAGAAACTGTAGCAGACGGTGTGGCCGACATTGGAATTGTCGGTCTGAACGAGCTGAAAGAGAAAAATGCCAATGTGAATATCGTACGACCTTTGGGATTTGGCGGATGCAGACTCTCACTGGCTATCCCCAAAGAAATTACCTATGATAATCCCTCATGGTTCAACAACAAAAAGATTGCAACCTCCTACCCTCATATTCTGCAAAACTATTTGCAGGAGCAAAACATTCAGGCGGAAATTCACGTTATCACAGGATCCGTTGAAATTTCTCCCAGCATCGGACTGGCTGATGCCATCTTTGATATCGTAAGTTCCGGTTCTACCTTGATCAGTAATAATTTGAAAGAAGTAGAACGCATACTTGAAAGTGAAGCAGTTATGATTGCCACTCCCGGCCTGTCTGACGAGAAGCAGGATTTGCTAAACGAATTATTGTTCCGCATAGAAGCGGTAAAAAGCGCAGAAGACAAAAAATATGTCCTGATGAATGCGCCTAAAGACAAGGTAAACGACATTGTAAAGGTTCTTCCCGGCATTAAAAGTCCAACCATCATGCCACTGGCAGAAAGCGACTGGTGTAGTATTCACACAGTACTTGACGAAACACGTTTTTGGGAAATCATCGGACAGATTAAAGCAAACGGAGCCCAAGGTATATTGGTACTCCCTATTGAAAAAATGATTCTTTAAGCAATCAGGTCACCTCCCTTAAAACAATTTGGAAAATATGAACATTATCCGATATCCCGAAAAATCTTCCTGGACAAAGCTGCTGCAACGTCCTTTATTTGACCTTTCGTCACTTTACGAAAAGGTTCGCGCCATACTTGATGATGTCAAACAAAATGGTGATGAAGCATTAATCAAGTACGAAGAATTATTTGACCACATCAAACTGAATGATTTAGCGGTTCAACCAGAGGAATTGGAAGAAGCAGGGAAAGAATTGAAACCTGAGCTCAAGACAGCCATACAGTCGGCTCTTGAGCACATCAAAAAATTCCATGAAGCTCAAGAGTTTGCCCCTATCCGTGTTGAAACAGCCCCGGGAGTCATCTGCGAACAGCGAAGTGTCCCGATCAGTAAAGTAGGACTTTACATTCCAGGCGGATCCGCACCATTATTTTCTACTGTACTCATGCTGGCTGCGCCCGCACATATTGCAGGCTGCGAATCCATCATCCTATGCACCCCCCCAAATAAAGAAGGAAAGATTAATGATGCAATCCTTTTTGCAGCCAAACTAACGGGAGTCAACAAAATCTACAAAATAGGCGGCTCACAAGCCATTGCTGCTATGGCTTATGGAACAGAAACCATCCCGAAAGTGGACAAAATTTTCGGCCCCGGCAATCAGTTTGTCATGGCAGCCAAACAGTTGGTTGCATTGGAAAACGTGGCCATCGACATGCCCGCAGGACCAAGTGAAGTTGCAGTTATTGCTGATGACAGCTGCCAACCAGAATTTGTAGCAGCAGACCTTCTCAGTCAGGCAGAACACGGACCAGACAGTCAGGTTTTGCTCATCACTCCTCATGCTGAGATCATTCAGCCTGTTCAGATTGAAATCGACCGACAGTTAGCTACACTCCCCCGTAAAGACATTGCTGAGAAATCCCTTACAAACAGTCAGATTATCTTGGTAAAAAATATGGCAGAAGCAATCGAAATCACCAACGAATATGCTCCGGAACATCTGATTATTGCCACACGCAATCCAAGAGAGATTGCTCACCAAATTCAACATGCAGGCTCAGTCTTTTTAGGTCATTACAGTACAGAAAGTGCCGGCGATTATGCATCCGGCACCAATCATACCCTGCCGACCAAAGGCTATGCCAAAGCCTACAGTGGTCTGTGTTTAGATAGTTTCATGCGCAAAATTACCTACCAGGAATTAAGCGCAGATGGCTTACGCCATCTCGGTCCTATTATTGAAGAAATGGCTCAAGCCGAACAACTTACGGCTCACAAGCAAGCCATAAGCATTCGTTTAGCCACACTCTCTACAGAAAACCAGTAGACCAACATTACCCAACTTACGCATAAACAATCCTATGAAAGATCTGAAACTCTTAGTTCGTCCCAATATTCTTGCCCTTGAACCATACAGTTCTGCCCGCGACGAATATAAAGATACCGGGAACGGCATTTTTCTTGATGCAAATGAGAGTCCGTTTAATATGCCAGACAATCGCTATCCCGATCCTCATCAGGAGCAAATAAAAAATCAATTATCCCGCATAAAGGGAATTGCCCCACAAAAAATTTTCTTAGGAAACGGAAGCGATGAAGCCATCGACTTGGTTTTTCGCGTATTCTGCACCCCGCAGCGTGACAATGTCGTGTCCATTTCCCCCACCTATGGCATGTATGAAGTGGCTGCACATATCAACGATACAGAATACCGTAGTCTGCAACTTGACGAACACTTCAGTTTTCGTGCTGAAAATCTGTTGCAACTTACCAACGAGCGCACCAAAGCTATTTTTCTGTGTTCCCCCAATAATCCAACCGGAAATGTTCTTCCCGACGCAGAAATCACCAAAGTGCTCGAACAGTTCCAAGGCATGGTTGTAATAGACGAAGCCTACATTGACTTTTCCAATACCCCATCCCTACTGCAACAACTTGACAAATATCCCAACCTGATTGTGTTGCAAACCTTCTCAAAGGCATGGGGAGCTGCCGGTATCCGACTCGGCATGGCCTTTGCCCATCCCGATGTCATTCAACTGTTCAACAAAGTCAAATATCCCTATAATGTTAATGCCCTTACCCAGCGTGAAGCATTGAACTTACTGAAAAAACGATTCGACGTCAATAAATGGGTACGCACCATTGTAGAAGAAAAATTACGTGTTGCTGAAGCCATTCGACAGCTTCCGTTCTGTCAGAAAATATATCCATCAGACGCAAACTTCCTGCTTGTCAAGATGAACAATGCACAGGAAATTTACGACTATTTGCTCGAACGGCGAATCATTGTGCGCAACCGCACCCATACTCCATTGTGCCAAAACTGTTTACGTATAACCATTGGTTCTGCCACAGAAAATACACGTCTTCTGGCAGCTCTCCGACAATACCCAGCCTCATGAAACGTATTCTTTTTATTGACCGAGACGGTACACTCATACAGGAACCTGCTGACGAACAAATTGACAGTTTTCAGAAACTCGTATTCGTACCCGGAATGATCCGCGCTCTTTCGGACATCTGCCGCAAAACTGACTATGAACTCGTCATGGTTACAAACCAGGACGGGCTCGGCACGCCCTCATTTCCGGAAGAGACCTTCTGGCCCGTACAAAACTTCCTGCTCCAAACTCTTGAAGGAGAAGGTATCCACTTCAGCCGCATCTGTATTGACCGCCATTTCCCGAAGGACAATGCTCCTACACGAAAGCCCGGCACAGGAATGCTTACAGACTATCTTGACGGCAATACTGACATGGCTCACTCTTATGTTATAGGAGATCGGTCAACCGACGCAGAATTAGCACGCAACTTGGGATGCAAGTCCTTGATACTTGGTCCGGACATAAACTGGCCGCACATTGCCCAAGTTGTCATTGCCGGCACCCGAAGCGCCACTCTGCATCGTCAAACAGCAGAAACAGATGTCCGTGTCAGCATTAATCTTGACGGACAGGGATTATGCAACATTGATACAGGCATCCCGTTTTTCGATCACATGCTTTCGCAACTTCCTCATCATGGAGGATTCGACCTCAGCATACAGGCACACGGCGATCTGCAAGTTGACGAGCATCATACAATTGAAGATGTAGCCATCGTACTCGGAGAATGCTTGCGTCAGGCCATGGCCGACAAACGTGGTGCAGAACGATATGGTTACGTCTTACCCATGGACGACTGTCTGTGTCGTGTAGCTCTTGATTTTGGAGGAAGACCATGGTTGGTATGGCGTGCCAAATTCCGCCGACCCACCGTAGGAGGAATTGCCACAGAACTCTTCCCTCATTTCTTCAAAACATTATCCGACCATGCTGCCATTAATCTCCACATCAAGGCACGAGGACATAACGAACACCATAAAATTGAAGGAATCTTCAAGGCACTGGCCCGCGCCATCAAGATGGCAAAGCAACGCGACATTAACCACCTGACCCTCCCCAGCAGCAAAGGAGCCCTCTAGGCCATAATCCATAACCATACAAATGAAAACAAAGAGTTGTCTGATTATTATTCTAATGAGCATTCTTTCCGGATGTTCTCCCATAGCGATAGATGACGACGGAACAGACGATCCTTCCAACCCGCCATCAGGAGAAGACACTCCGGCAGATACTTCTGGAGGAAAAACAGACACATACAGCGTATCAGAGGCATTAGCATTGTCTACATCCGAATCAAAATATATCCGGGTACGAGGTTACATCGTCGGACATATCCTGAACCGTACATATTTTTTCAGTATTCCAGAAGCAAAAGCCAATACCAATTTCCTCATAGCCGACCAACCATACGAGACACGCGAAGCATACTGTATGCCTATCGGACTAAACAAAGGAGATGAATTCCAACCCGAATTAAACCTTCTGGACCACCCTGAATATTTTCAACGCCCCATCATCATTGGAGGAAACACAACAAGCTATTTCAGCAAATGCGGCATCAGAGTAGTCCTTACCTACCAATGGGATGACTCAGATTCATCAACGCTACTGCCTCCCGGCATAGATACGACCGATACTGACATCATAAATGGCCGAATGAGTTTCACACACTGAGAGCACAAGACACAAACAGATAAGTTACTCATACAAGACTTACCCCCCAAAGGTGGCAAACAAGACAAACAAGGTCGGAAGTAAAACATATAACTTCCGACCTTGTTTTGCTTTCCCCCGACTTTTATCAGAATGACACGGATGGCAGTAAAAAAAACGATATGCACACCTCATTCTTATTCCTTCCCACTATTCCTTTATCTGCCACTTTCAACGCCCCAAAGAACAATGTAGCAAAATATAGCGTTTGCTCATTTTTCATTTATTCCGTACTTTTGCACACATGACCCGATTGCAAAAATACATACCGCGTATCCTACTTGCCACTTGCGGCTTTTGGCTCGGAAGCTGCTCATTGTTTGACTATCATCCATACGATGGAAAAGTAAGTGGAACAACAAACATAAACACGATCAACATCAGCCGAATTGAATCAGAATGTACCGGAAAAGATACGATTAAATTCGCTGTAATCAGTGACACGCAACGCTGGTATGACGAAACACAAATACTGGTGGATACCCATCAACAAACGTACAGACATTGATTTTGTCATTCATTGCGGCGATCTGACGGATTTTGGAGCAACCCGTGAATTTGAATGGCAACGCGACATTTTACAAAAATTACAATGTCCGTACGTCACCCTCATTGGCAACCACGACTGCCTGGCTACGGGGATGGACACTTTCAAAAAGATATTTGGAGAACCCAACTTTAGTTTTAACGCCAACTTCATTCATTTTGTATGCCTCAACACCAATGCCATGGATGCGGATAACGGAATAAACATACCAGACTTCGGTTTTCTGCAAAACGATCTGCTGACCACCAACGCCGAACAGACACCACTGACCATAATGGCCATGCATGCAGCTCCCGGATCAGAACAATTCAACAACGGCAGCACCCCATTGCTGGGTTATTTTGCGCAGCAATATCCTCACACGCTGCTGGCTCTCAACGGACACGGGCATCACACCGGAGTAACTTTCCCGTTAGGAAAAAACGGGATTCCATTTTATGAATGCGGCGCTGCCAACCACATGAACTATCTTATATTCACCGTAACTCGCCAAGGATATGTCTATGAAGCCCACTCTATGTAATTACGGCATAACCTATCTGATTATCATTTTTCTGTTCCTGTTTTCCACAAAAGGAACAGCCCAAACTGCCGAAACAGACTTCCTCTGCCAAAATCCGGACTCCGTCATTACGACAGGGCCCATACCTGCAGATACCGACAGTAATTCAACACGCTATCGGAAAGCAAGCAACCGATATGTGCGCATCTGGAACAAACTCATGCCTCGTCATGTAAAACTGCAATATGCTGGAGGAACAGGATTATTGGCCATAGGACCAGGATGGCACTATGGTCGTTACCATGATACATTTGAAACAGATGTTCTGTTTGGATTTCTGCCTCGATTTTCATCAGACCACGCCAAAATGGTATTTACGCTAAAACAGGTTTTCAAGCCCTGGCACGTAAAAGTATCTCCACAGCTGACGCTCTCACCCTTGAATACGGGTGTATTTTTCACCACCATATCCGGAAATAGCTTCTGGAAAAAACAACCTCAAAAATACCCCAAAGGATATTACTGGTTTTCAACCAAAATCAGGTCACACATCTTTATTGGACAAAGTCTGAAGCTAAACATTCCTCCCCAAAAGCGCTTTTATCACAAAAGTGTCGAATTATACTACGAATTAAATACGTGTGACCTCTACATCCTAAGTGCCGTTACCAACCGCTACTTGAAACTACGTGACATTTTGGGAGTGGCCATCGGACTTAAACTGGAAATGCTCTAAAAAAAGCAGAAAAAGCACATTTGTTAAACATGCTTTTTCTGCTTTAACCGTCCCTTGTTCCATACACAGACTATTTTGTTTGCCGATAAGGCGGCATGCCTTGTCGGATCCAGTCCATCACCAACGCCGGTGCCTGCTGATGTTGTAACTGATATTTCATGAAATCCATATAGGGAGCCACATGCTCAAAATAACGATAATAGCCGGCACAAAGATAATTGTGTCCCCACTGCCCGTCAACCGAACTGGCAAAACGATTACGGGGACACTCTCCATGACAAGCAAACTGATAGGTACAACGCCGGCACTGGTCAGTTAATTTATCACGTTTGTCAGCACCAAATCGCAACTGGGCCGGACTCGACATCATTTGCTGAAGTGACTGCTCATATATGTTCCCAAGCCTGTACTCAGGAAATACGAAATGGTCACAAACGTACAAATCACCATTATGTTCCATGGCGGCAGCATGACCGCAAGTCTCAGCCAGAGAACATACCGACGGAGCCACACCAGCCCAGTTGGCCAAAGTAGCATCAAAAATCTGGATGTAGAACTCTGCTACATCATGGCGCACCCATTCATCGAACAACTGGCATAGAAACTGTCCCCAAGCCTCCGGTGTCACTGAAAAATCCGTAACTTCAGCAGCTCCCACTCCTTCGGCAGGTGAAGCCAGCATTCTACCGTCATCATGTCGCCAATATCTTTCCACCACTGGAGTAAACTGAATGTAACGACATCCGATTTCCTTAAAAAAGTGATAAAAGTCAAGAGGATACTGTACACTCAAATCATTCACCACGGCCATCGCATTCCATTCCACTCCATAGCGATTCAGGATTGAAATACCCCGCATTACCTGGCGGAATGAAGGACGCCCGCCACGGCTGCGTCTGTAAGCATCATGAAAGTCCTGAGGTCCATCAATAGAAACTCCTACCAGAAAATGATGATCACGGAAAAAGCGTGCCCACTCATCGGTAATTAACGTTCCGTTTGTCTGGAAAGCATTATCTACATGACGCCCTGCGGCATATCGCTGTTGTAAAGCTATGGCTTTCTGGTAGAACGTAAGCGGACGCATCATGGGTTCCCCCCCATGCCACGTAAACAAGACAGGACTACCAGGCGGATGCATTTCGATATATTCACGTGTAAAACGCTCAAGCAACTCGTCACTCATCACCCCACTGCCGGAAGCTGGGCGATGCTTGTACATCTTTGATTTTTCCAAATAATAACAATACTCACAGGCCAGGTTACACAACGCACCTGCAGGTTTCGTCATTACATATACTGGACGAAAGAATTCGGTTGAAGTATCCATCTTAAAATACGATTAATCGATAAAACAATGAGCTAAAACGCCTCGCCAAATCCAAACACAACACCACGTGTATGACGGCCAAATCCATAATCCACGCGTAAATTCATGTTGTGTTTAAATTCAAAACGTACACCAAGACCATAATTCGGTAGGAAGCGTGACTTTCCTATTTTGCCCAAAGACGGGAAAACAATTCCTCCACCTCCCCAAGCAACCAAACCAATGCGCTTATACACACGCTGACGCAATTCAAGCTGCGAAGATAGCTGACTGCAATCCATATATTGCCCTTCATAGTACCCCCGCATACGTGAAACCCCGCTACCAACCTGCTCACGCAACGGCCACGGCGTATCCTGCGGATTAAGACGGCCATACAAATCAAACGCCAACAATCCTCCTTTCCAGACTTTTTGATAAGCATCAAACGTTACCGTAGTCTGAAACAGACTTTTATGATATGTTCCCAACAAAGACGGATAAACCATCTCTTTCAACATAAAATAAACACCTCGCTGCGGATTAGGAAGGAAATCCCGCGTGTCGTACAATACGGAAACACCAATTCCCGTAAAATAATATTCCGACCGCTGACCTTCTAAATAAGCAGGTTCAAGCAAATGGCGTCCATTCATATACAAAGCTTCCAACGAAGCTCCCACGTAAAACTGACCGACGGCTCGCCAAGCATAATCAACATCAACCACCGTTGACTGCCTTGTATATGACGAAGCCGTATTATGAGCGCATGCATCATACGAAATACCCCAAAAGTCAAGTGGCTTATTGGCAAATACTGCCCGATATGACAAGCGGTGACGACGTCCCTTAAAATAATTGTTTCCTGAAGCTTGAATAGCATAAAATCCTGTTACGGAAACCTTACCTCCCACTGACACATCGGAAGGCGGCATAATTGAATCCTGACGATCCAAACGATAGAGTGCCGAAAAGATTCCTCCAATTCCTAATTCTGACTCAATAGAATAAGTAGGCGCAGGTAAAAAAGAAACGTCAATCTTCTTTTCAAAAGAACGGTCTTTGTTACCATAAATCAAACGCCGCCACCAGTTATCCTTAACCTTTTTAACCGTTCCGGTGTCTGCTTTTAACTGATTACTTGTCGATATCAAAGAATCAGTATGTAAAGAACATACTTCAGTGCTGTCGGACCGATGACCGAAGCATACTATTGATACGGCATAAAAAAACAAGACACAAAACTTACGGACATGAATACACTTGAACTGGGGAAACGACTTTATCATGCTTTCTTTTTTTCTGACTGCAAAAATAATAGTATTAAAAGACTTGTCGCGTACTTTTCATAATTAAAACGACTTCCATTTTATAAAATTATAATAAACCGACTCAAAAACAATTTCGGCTAGAACAAATTATATCTGCAAATTCATTTGCACAACAAAAAAGCCGTTCCCACCACAAGCATAACGCTTGAAAGGAAACGGCCCTTGTTTTTAAAAGGTCTGTCAATTAAAGAGCATCCTTCTCAATGTCCTTAAAGTACTTGTATGTGCCATGCTTGATTTCCTCACAAGCTGCCTCATCACAAACAATAATACCATGCTGATGCATTTGAAGGGCTGAAATTGTCCACATCTGGGTAACAGGGCCTTCCACGGCAGCCTGCAAAGCACGTGCTTTGTTGTGTCCGTTACACAGAATCAGAACCTCCTTTGCAGACATTACGGTACCGACGCCAACAGTCAGAGCATGTGCAGGAACATTTTCCGGTTTACCGCCAAAAAAGCGTGAATTTGCCACACGGGTATCCGTTGTCAAAGTCTTCATACGAGTACGGCTCGTAAGAGAAGATCCCGGCTCATTAAAGGCAATGTGTCCATCAGGTCCGATTCCACCAATGAACAAGTCTATACCACCGGCTTCCTGAATCATTTGCTCATAGTGTGCGCATTCAACCTCCAGATCTTCTGCATTTCCATTAAGAATATGGATATTTTCTTTAGGACAGTCAATGTGGTTAAACAAATTATTTGCCATAAAAGAATGATAGCTCTCGGGATGGCTCTCGGGCAAATTTACATATTCGTCCATATTGAAAGTCAACACGTGCTTGAAACTCACACGTCCTTCTTTATTTGCCTTCACCAAAGCCTGATACATTCCAATAGGAGAAGAACCGGTAGGCAAGCCTAAAACAAAAGGTTTTTCAGCTGTAGGATTAGCCGCATTAATTTTTTCTACGACATAATTGGCAGCCCACTGGGAAAGTTTTTCATAATCAGGTTCAATAATTACTCTCATAATCTAATATTTCTGTTTTTATTATGTGAAACTCAAGTATCGCAAAGTTAACGATTAAACAGCAGGCGGCCAAACTTTTCCAAAACATTTGTATTCAAGCTCTGATTTTTATTATATTTCATACAAAATTCCAACAATCAACGCCCTGCGAACTTCTGATTCCTTGCCTCCTAAGAGATTTATAAATAGAAAAAACTTTAAAAAGTTTTGAGTAAGAGACGAAATATCGTAATTTTGTAGCGTTTCCATCATAAATAAATTCATATATGAAAAGCCCTATAAAAATAGCATGCCTATTACCTTTTATTCCCTTAACCATGCAGGCATCACAAAAACCCAACATAATTTTTATTTTGTGTGATGATATGGGATATGGTGACTTGGCTTGTTATGGACAAAAATACATTTCTACCCCCAATATAGACCGACTCGCCCAAGAAGGTATGCGCTTTACCCAAGCATACGCCGGGAGCCCTGTGTCCGCACCTTCACGTGCCTCATTAATGACCGGCCAACATAGCGGACACACGGCAGTAAGAGGAAATCGCGAATACTGGAGCGGGCAAATACAATATGGCAAGAATACAGAATATGCCATAACAGGCCAGCAGCCATATGATCCGGATCACATAATTCTTCCAGAAATCATGAAAGCGAATGGATACACAACCGGCATGTTTGGCAAATGGGCTGGAGGATATGAAGGGTCCGTTTCAACTCCCGACAAACGAGGTGTTGACGAATATTATGGTTACATCTGTCAATATCAGGCCCATTTGTATTTTCCCAATTTTTTAAACGAATACAACAGGAATCAGGGTGACACAGCTGTAAGAAGAGTGGTTCTTGACCAGAACATACAACACGAAATGTATGGTGACGACTACAAAAACCGCAAACAATATTCTGCTGAACTAATACACCAAAAAGCCATGAATTGGATTGATAAGCAACAAAAAAATCGTCCCTTCTTTGGCTTATTTACATATACACTTCCTCATGCAGAACTGGTACAGCCAGACGATTCTATTTTACAGCATTACATTAACAAATTCAAAAACGACAAGAATTTTGCAGGAAGCAAAGGTTCCAGATATAATCCGACATTACACGTTCATGCACAATTTGCAGCAATGATTACACGCTTGGACATGTATGTTGGTCAAATTATGGAAAAACTCAAAGAAAAAGGATTAGATAAAAATACCATTGTAATATTTGCTTCTGATAATGGGCCACACGAGGAAGGTGGTGCCGATCCGTATTTTTTTGGACGTGACGGAAAACTGCGAGGCCTAAAACGCCAATGCTACGAAGGAGGAATCCGAATTCCATTTATTGTACGTTGGCCAGGCGTCGTAAAAGCAGGTTCTGTTAACGATCACCAACTTGCATTCTACGACGTGATGCCAACTTTTTGTGATATCATCGGCGTAAAGAACTATGTAAAAAAATACACCAACGACAAGAAGAATAAGGACGGAGAAACAGACTATTTTGATGGTTTGTCATTCTATCCGACACTGCGTGGAAAACGCCAGAAGGAGCATGCTCATTTATATTGGGAATTTTCTGAAACAGATCAAATTGCTGTACGTAAAGGAAATTGGAAGCTATTAGTAAAAAACGGTAAGCCCATGCTTTTTAATCTGGAAAATGATTTACATGAAGACCACGATATAGCCTCTGAAAATCCGGAAACAGTAAAAGAACTTGTTGACATAATAAAGCAAGAACATACTGAAAATCCCTATTATCGAATAACACTTCCCCAATAAAAACTCTTTAAATAATTTAGGTATGAAAAAAACTACATTTTTTTCGTCTGCGGTCTTGTTGACGCTCTTACAAGGTGCCACATTACCATTAATGGCACAAGACCAACAAGTTACGCTGAGGACGACAAAAGCAGTAGGGTCAGAAATGACATTCAAAGTCAATGACCCCAACGTAACTGTCGACTGGGGAGACGGCAATTTAGTTAAGGCCCAATCCACAGAAGTTACAGGCACTGTAAAAGGTGAGAATATTGTTATCTATGGTAACAATACTTGGAGCATGATTGACTGCTCGAACTGCGAATTAAGCGTGCTGTCAATAACCATGGCTCCCAACATGCAAACTCTGATCTGCCGAAACAATAGTTTGGAAGGTATCAGTCTCATTAAAAGTGAAAAATTGCAGGATCTTGACTGTTCTTACAACAACATCAAGTCACTTTCTCTATTAACTTGCACAAGCCTTGAGCGTTTGAACGCAAGTAACAATGCACTAAGTGGACCACTTAGCATCAGCTCACTGAAAAATCTGCAATATATCAATGTGGCCAATAACGCGCTTACTTCAGTATCTGTATCTGGAAGCAGCAATCTTGACATGCTTAATTGCAGCAACAATCAAATCAGCAGTCTCGACCTGAGCAAAGCCACGAAACTTACCAGTCTGGTTTGCCACAATAATAAAATCAGTTCAATCAATTTTAGCAGTACACAAGGTGTTCCGGCATTGGTTGACATTGTTTGTGACAACAACCAACTGAAGACATTGAATTTACAAAATTCATCCGTCATTTCCAACATCAGTTGTACGAATAACCAATTAACTCAAGTTGTTTTGGCATCAAAGCCTGACGAGAAGCCATATTCTTATTTGTGTTCAAACAACTATTTATCATTGAAATCGTTTTCAACCTCATACGGCCCCACGGGTGAAAACCTTCAGTTCATGCCGCAAAATGAATACGATATCTCCAGCTATACACTCTACGATTCTAATGCCGGAAATTATGTGCTTTCACAAAACTCAGCAGAAGGTGCAACAACAATGGCCATGTCTGAAGAGCGTAAAGATGCTGATGGTAGCTTCTACAATAAAATAGGATTTTATGCTGTTGAAAACGGAGAAACTACCGAATTGGTAAAAGGTACGGACTATAAAGAGTCCGGAAACGGAAACTACACGTTCCTAAAAGAATTTACCCATGTATACGGAAAAATAACCAACTCACGTGTAGATAATGTGTACGTTCAAACAACGCCGTTTACCGTTGTAAAGGAAATGATTACCGGTATCACGAACGTTGAAGAAAACAATGGTTTGGTTGTAAACACAGCTGACGGTTGCATTGTTATCAGCAGTACAAAAGCTACTCCCGTTAAGATATATGCAGTTGACGGACGTTTGGTTTGGAAAGGAGTTGCATCCTCTACGCCACAATCAATCAGCTTAAATAAAGGCGTATACATCGTAGGTAAACAAAAAGTTTCTTTATAAAAAGAAGTTCTTAAACTGCACCTTTTTATAACCTGAAAAAGAACAAAAAATGAAAAATAAAACTTTTCTTCTAACAACTTGCATAGGACTCACCTCGTTGTTGTCCTACACCCCCGTGCAGGCTCAATCATTGCCCTCTACGAGTGTGCAAATGATTGTTACTCCACATAATCAAACTATTGATTATCGTGACCGCACATTATGTTTTGACATCCCAGCCAATGTGGAATATACCACGTCTTCCGACGCATCATGGCTAACCGTGCGCCAAGGCAGTGATGGTACGGTTTATCTTCACGCCGATATGAACGAAGATTATTCGAACCGAACTGCAAACGTCACTTTCACATCAACTAAGGATGCGAACCTTAAAAAGACCCTCACCATTACACAAGGTTCATGCAACGCTGCAGAAATGCTAACTGACCGGTCACGAATTTATCCAAGTTCAGCCAGCGATAACACGCACCAAAGCGGAGAAGACATTTCAAAAACATATGACAACAACAACAGCACGTTATTCCACTCTCAATACTCACCCAATATATTTAAGGTAAGTGAGACGAATCCGGCTGTTCTTACATATAACTTTGAAGATGTCAACTCTATTTCATCTATAACCTATGTTCCCCGTACTGACGGAACAAACGGAAACTTCGGCCAAGTAAAAGTATCATACAAATTAAAAGGTGATACAGATTACAAGGAACTGGGTGAATATAACTTTGGATTCAAGACCAGTAGTTCTACCATACATTTGGAAAATAATCCTCTCATCAACCCTGAATCAATCAAATTCGAGGTTATGAG
>FR903634.1:30406-32090 GCA_000438115.1 Prevotella sp. CAG:617
GCGGTTCAGGCGACTACGCAAGTTGTGCCGAAATGGAATTCCGCGATAACACACAATCCCTGGAAGCACAATTCAATATGTTTGCCGATGATATCTGTAGCACGCTAAGACCCGATGTTGATGCGGCAACAATTGATACCATTCCGAACCCATTCATCAAAATGTTGGCCAAGAACATTTATGAAAATACCTATAACACCAATTATCGTATAGCGGAATACCCCTGCCACCTGTCGCCGCAAACGCAGTCTGAGCAGTGGAACGCCCCAGGCAAGCTCTACGATCAGCTTTCGGGCGTTACGGGCATCAGTTTCAAGGCACATACCACGCAGGCTGTAGCCGTGAGCGGCATACCCGAAGGCATGAACGTTCAGTTGAAAGTCGTGGCATGGTACGTAGGCCGCGTGGGCCAGAATTTTGACGGCGGCAATCCGAACACCTCGGCCTACACCCTGTTCAACGGCGTCAACATCATTAATTATGACTATGACTGGGATGGACTGGCATACATCTGCTACTACTCCACCGATGATCCGGCCAATCACCCCGACATCAAGGTGCACTTTATGAACGGCCAGGTTAACGGTTACCTCTCGCCCGACAAAACCAATGAGGAGATGCATGAAATGTGCGTCAATGCCCCCAACAGCCACATGGACCTCGTGGGCTCAAAAGTTCACTCCGTATGGTCATCTGAGGGCCTCGCTCAATACTGCAAGGCCAGCGATGGCACCTCACTGGGCTACATCCAATACATGAACCTGCTCGACTCGCTGGTAGCGTGGGAACATGACTTGATCGGCCTCACCAAATACAACCGCCTGCCTGACAACCGCACCATGGCCTACGTTAACTATACGTATTACATGTTCCAAGGCGGCATGGGCGTATCGTTCCATGTTGATCAGGAATCTCGCGTGCTGAATTGCCAACGTCTCATGTACAATGACTTCGACGCCATCTGGGGCCTGAGCCATGAGTGGGGACACCAGCATCAAATGGCACCGTGGTTCAACTGGGCCGGTCAGGGCGAATGTACCAACAACATGAATTCCTGCTACAACACCCTGCACATGGGATATAAGGGAAGCAGTGCCTCACGCATTTCCGACAAATGGACTGACGCCTACAACTGCTTCATCGGCCAGAGCACCTCTGATAGCGAGGGCGAAACGGCCACAGCGCGCCAACTCACCTACACCAGCATCAGTGACTTCTCATGGTGCCCGGAAATTCAGGACAGCATCCGCGCCCAGCAGGAACGTTATCAGAATGCTGCCGGAAACTACTGCTACCCCGATATGGCCACTGATCCGGACCATGCCCTCTCTATTTCCGAATCGGGTGTAGAGGAGCAGCTCGCCCCGTTCTTCATGCTCTACTGCTACTTCTCCAACCCGGAGAATGAAAACGGGCAAACCGTTGACTACCAGCAGGACATATACGAAAGTCTGCGGCAGATTACGAACGAAAACGGCTCTACCGTTGAACCGGAATACGCAAACGGCGTGGCCAGCCCCAAAACCACCTACGACAAATATGAGCTGCTGGCACTGGCACAGAATGGCAACATTAACGATGCCTACACTCTTTTTGCCGAGCGCTACCCGGAATCCGTATGGAACACGCACCAATACATCAACGCAAACATGACCTATACGCAAAACAGCATCCCCTTCCTGCT
>FR903634.1:32134-46377 GCA_000438115.1 Prevotella sp. CAG:617
CGAAAATCAGTGGTTACAACCTCTTTGATTTCTTTGACCGCTTCGGATTCCTGCGTACAGTTGCCATGACCCTCGATGACTATGGCCACAAGAGTTTTGTGCTCACCAAACAGATGAAAGATGAGTTCAAGGCCGACATGGAGGCTCTCGGCCTGAAGGAAATGACGGATGAGATGATCGAAAGAATCTCTCACACCTACATCCCGGAGTTTGAAACACCAAATATCCCCAACACGCCGACTCCCAAGCAATAAATAAGGATATGCAGTAGCATAATGCTACGTAGAAAATAAAAAGAGCAGCTGGCCTGAAATAAGCCAACTGCTCTTTTTTTAATAGGAGCTATATCTCCCCAAATCTACTGACGAACGCTGATAAAGTAATAAAAATACCTCTCCCCACCCCAAGCACAATCATACGAACAATCTTTCTCCCCCTATACAAAAACATCTACAGCTTCGTTATAAAATCAGAGAATCACGTCGTGCAAAATAACTCCGTACAAAATCAAAAACAGCCGGCACAAAAAAAATAAAAAAGCGGGAGGAAAAGTTATAAAAGTCCACTCTAAACAAAAACAGGACCTTAATTGTATCGTTACAAGAAAAACATCAAAACACGAACAAAAACCTTTTCCATTATTCCCACAAAACAAGATCAATAACTTTTCCACGAATCCCAAAGACGTAACGATACCATAGCCTCCGCTTAAATCTGAACACACTACCAAGAACCTCTGTTGAAATCAAAATTCCTTTTTTATAGAATAAGCACAAGAATAAATACACATACGTTTATCGACCTATCTCCTAGATATAGATTTTATTCTCTCAAAATCCGACAATAAAAGATTCGGAAATCGCTTCACAAAAAGCCCGAGCGATTCAATATCCAGAAATCCGTCACTAGCGTATTCTGCTGCATACGCTGTAAAAAAACATAACCGCATAAAAAACAATCTCCAACAGAACCGTGTTTTACTACGGCTGTTGGAGATTGTTTCAAAAGAAATATCCGAATGTATTATTTATTCTTCGATTTAGGATCAGAAAGTTCTACGGTAAAACTCTTGTTCAAACCACTCTGCGTTTTGGCTCGAATCCATAATACTCGTTCATTGCTCATATTGGCATCCTTTACGGCTGTTTCAAAATCCTCCTGCGTACGCATCTGCTTGTCATTGACTTGCATAATAATGATTCCCTTACTGATACCGGCATCCTGCATCTTTCCGTTGCGTATGGCTGTTACCAGCAAACCGTAATCCAAGTTCAGCTGCTGTTTCTCTTCCGTATTCAAGGGACGAAGAGCTACGCCCAACTCTGCCACATCCACATTTTCCAAAGCTGCCGTCGTACCCTGTGCATTTTTCAAGGTCACGGTTTTGGTATGCTTGTTCTTATCGCGCAAATAGGTAATCGTTACCTTGTCACCAGGATTATGGTTAACCATCAATTCCTGCAACTTCGCCATCGTTTCGATAGTCTGTCCGTCAACAGCAATAATAACATCACCCTCTTCCAATCCTGCATCGGCGGCAGCTCCGTCTGAACTTACTTCACTTACATAAACTCCCGTTACGGTACCCAGATCTACCTGTTTGCCCTTCGCCTTTTGTGCATCAATGTAAATGTCAACGTCCTGTCCCAGGATACCCAACAATGCACGCTGAACGGTTCCGAACTGTTTCAAATCAGACACGACTTTATTCATAATAGCCGTAGGAATGGCAAATCCATATCCGGCATACGATCCGGTCTGTGAATAAATCATGGCATTAATTCCTACCAACTCTCCCTGAGCATTAACCAATGCTCCGCCAGAATTTCCCGGGTTGATAGCAGCATCGGTTTGTATAAAGGATTCAATACCGCCTCCGCCGGCGCCTAAATTACGTGCCTTGGCACTGACAATGCCAGCAGTAACGGTTGAAGTAAGGTTGAACGGATTACCTACGGCCAATACCCATTCGCCAACTTTCAGTTCGTCTGAATCACCGACCTTAATAGCCGGCAAATTCTTAGCCTCTATTTTAATCAAAGCCAAATCGGTTGTCGGATCGGTTCCAATAATGCGAGCCTTGAATTCGCGATTGTCATTCAACTTTACGTCCAACTGGTCAGCGCCATTAACTACGTGATTATTGGTCACGATATAACCGTCGTCTGACAAGATTACGCCCGAACCAGAAGATACACGAGGCTGTGTCTTATATTGAGGCTGCTGGCCGCGTGAATCAGGCATTCCGAAAAAGTCACCGAAAAAGTCCTCAAAAGGATTAAAACCTCGCTGAATGGACTGTACCTTTTCATTTTGAACAACCTTAATATAAACTACAGAATTAACACTCTTTTCTGCAGCTACGGTCAAATCCACAGGTTGGCCTACTACTGCTGCGGCCTGACAATCTGACGCCGCATTCACTCCTAAACAAAGAGCCAACACGAAAGTACTAATGACTTGCTTATTCATCTTTCTATCTTTTAATTTTAATCTTCTTATCTTTTTTCGTCCGCAAATGTAATACGGAACAGGCGTTTCACAAAAAAACAAGAATGTAAAAAAACTTGCTACAAGTTATTTTTAGTAAAGACGCAATACAGATTAACAGCAATTTATATTCATACCGGATTTTTTGCCTGAATCAATAGAGCATGAATAAAAACGACGAAACCATTCCGGCCTTACTACTGAAACATCTACAAAAAAAACGATCCGAAGCATGTATGAATAAGCTTCAGACCGTTCTTTGATAAATTTATAACTTCAGCCATCAACAAGATGCCCGATTAACTAGTCTTTTATTTTCCAACGTCCATCAACCACTTACCGTCAGTTTTTACCATCTTCTGTTCATCGGTCTGTTCAAGGCCGTTTCCATATACCACTTTAAACTTCACTACAGCGGTTTTTCCATCAGATGCAATATCTTCCGAAAGAATTTCGACGCTTTTTATGCCCCCTTTTTTCTCCATGTCCTTAGCACCTTTCTCCTTCAAAAGCGAAGCATACCCTTCACGTACGGTTTGTTGCTGATCAGGTTCGGTATTTGAAAGATCAATACCTTCGGCAAACTTTTCATAATCACCTTTCTGCATGGCTACAACATACTCTTTCAATGCATCACCAGGACCTCCACCCGAACAGGACGACATCACAAACATGGCAGCAGCCATAACAAACAAACAAAATAGCTTTTTCATCATTACAAAATTTTAGGTTAATAAATAGGTTTTTCTTACATTCCCGTTTGTTTCAAAAATAATAAATAGTTTTCAACTTACGGTTATCCATTAAATCCGAAGGCAACAAATAAGTTCCACTCATTCCCGGTACACTCACCGTACTGAGTCGTCCCTCCGAAAGATCTATCCCAATCTTGCGATATGCAAATTCGACCAGTTCTGTACAATACATCTCCGTTGTATCAGACAAATCATACTGATGGTCGAACAACGTACCACGCTCAGCCATAACTTGTGCGACTGCTGCAGCCCGACAAGCCGAATCACGTTCCAGCCCATCTACTCGCATCACCAAACCATGTGCAGCTCGTTCAGGGGCATAAAAACGAAAAACGGATTCAACTTTCACCCGGTCGACATCTCCCTTAAAATCGGGCTCTCCAGGAACTGCATGTATCACACACCACTCCCCTTCAATATTCTTTAGGATACCGACATGAGAATAAGTTCCTTTTCCGTCGACAACCAGCACTGCGCGGCTCATCATTCCTAATCCTCGGCGAAAAGCCAAGTCGCCATCCCGAAATTCCGCTACCGGCAAAGAGGGTAAATCTGCTTTCGATCTATTGTTACATGACAGAAATATGCACAAAGTCAATAATTGTAATAAGATGTAAGACAAGTTCTTCATCAATTACAAATATAATTATTTCTGCATTACGAGCAAAGAAAAATGTCCTGAAAATCTATTTATTGTATACAAAAAGTCCACACATTAGTCTTCACTATAAAAATGACTTCATGAAAACGCTACTTACTTTTATTCTTAAACAATGGTTCCAGATTTCATCATTTCGGTTGTAGAACGCCGTGGCTTTTGAGTCACATCCAAGAAAAAATCCTTTGCTTTCAGATTCTTTGAAAAAGTCTGCACTTTTTGTCGACCCATAAATTGACTAAAAAAATCTTCGGCCGGCAAAGCATAATAAAATGATATCTGGAACGTCAAATCCGGCAATTTACATTTTCCTTCACGATCAACAGCTACCATATACTGTGCTACTACTGCTGAATAATAAATTTTATTTCCTCTACGTACTCGAAAAGTTGCCCCGTCATTTTCTCGCCGCACCAAATGCATTGTCCCGTGCTTTACTTTTAAATCCTTCTCTGAAGGATAAATCACTTTATTAAAAGGCAGGTCAGAAAACAACTGATAAGAAACCAGACAACTGTCTCCCACATACAATGTTTTAGAAGCGGAACTTACCTCCATCCAACAGTCTACCTTTAAAGTTTCTCCAGCCTTTCCTGATACAGAAAAACCGCAAAACAATAATAAGACACAAAAGAACAAACGAATTCTCTCTCTCATAAAATATGTCATCGCAAAAGATCTTCTCTACAACAATAATATTAAGCCAAATGTTCACACTCTTCAAGCCATGCTTCTGAAGTTGCATCAGACGGCATGCGCCAATCGCCACGAGGACTCAACGAGCAACTACCCACCTTGGGCCCATCAGGGAGACAGCTACGTTTAAATTGCTGTGCAAAGAAACGCCTGCAAAATATTGTCAGCCATTTTTTGATAATACTTTCATCATAAACTTTGGCACGTTTATCATGACCATCAAAAGCCCGCGTCGCCAAATAAAATATTTTTGAAGGCCGGAATCCGTAACGCAAGAAATAATACAAGAAGAAATCATGCAATTCATATGGACCTACCAAATCTTCTGTAATTTGAGAGATATTTCCATTCTCATCAGCCGGAATCAGTTCCGGGCTTATTGGCGTATCGATTATATCTAACAAAATAGACCGGCTCAAATCATCCATCCGATGCATGGAGACCCATTCAACCAAATAACGAACCAATGTTTTTGGAACTGATACATTAACGGCATACATACTCATGTGATCACCATTATAAGTAGCCCAGCCTAAAGCAAGCTCACTCAAGTCGCCAGTTCCTACTACAAAACCTCCCATCTGATTGGCAGCATCCATCAAAATTTGTGTACGTTCACGCGCCTGCCCATTCTCATAAGTCACGTCATGATCTGAAAGACTTTGTCCAAGATCATGAAAATGCTGAATGCAAGCATCACGAATACTGATTTCACGAATACTGACTCCCAAACTCTTCATTAAATTGACAGCATTAGAATAAGTACGTCCTGTCGTACCAAATCCAGGCATGGTGATCCCAACTATTCCCTTCCGGTTAAGTTTGAGCAGATCAAATGCTTCTACGCAGACCAACAAAGCCAACGTAGAATCAAGTCCTCCACTTACTCCTACCACAACCGTTTGTGCTTTGGTATGCACAATACGTTGAGCCAAGCCCTGTGCCTGCAAATGCAAAATCTCTTCACAGCGCAAATCAAGTTCGCGACCAGTCGGAATAAAAGGCAAAGGATCAACCATACGGGTCAAATTAAAACGCTCTTCAGGAATAATGACCGGATCCATCTCTATTGTAACATACTTCTCGACATCGCCCAAAAGTGCTCTACCTGCAGAGAACGTTGTATTAATACGCCGTTCCATACGTAAACGCTCAACGTCGATTTCGTTAATCAGCATCTGATCCTCCATCTGGAAACGTTGTAAGGAAGATAAAATATGACCATTTTCGGCTATATATGCCCTGCCCGCAAAAACCAGATCCTGCGTACTCTCTCCAAAGCCGCAACCAGAATAAACATAGCCAGCCAAAGCTCGGGCACTCTGACCTTCAACCAGATTTTCTACATAACGACTTTTTCCTACGATATCATTACTGGCACTCAGATTAAAAATAATTTCAGCGCCCGCCAAAGCCAACTTGCTGGATGGTGGAACTACGCTCCACAAGTCCTCGCATATTTCGACGCCAAAAGTAAAATGAGTAGCCTCAAACAAGAGATGAGTACCCACTAATACATTCTGACCACAAAATTTCAATTTTGTATTCTCCAAACTTGCTCCGGACGCGAACCAACGATGCTCATAAAATTCGTTATAGTTTGGCAAATATGTTTTAGGAACAACTCCCAGAATTTTTCCTTTATGTATAATCACAGCAACATTCAGCAACATTCCCTTAAAACTCAAAGGGGCTCCTACGATTGCTATAATATTCAACGAACGACAAAACTCCACCAGCTTAAGTAATGAGGTTTCAGCCTCTTCCAAGAGCAACTGCTGATGAAACAAATCCTGACAAGTATATGATGTTACAGAAAGTTCAGGAAAACATATCACTTCAACACCTTGACCTTCGGCTTGTGCAATAAGATTCTCTATTTGTTCTGTATTGTAATTACAATCTGCTACTTTTACACGCGGAACTGCAGCCGCGACTTTTACGAAACCGTATTTCATAACCAGTAATTAGATGTTTTCTGTTGCCTACAAAGGTACAAAAAAAACAAGACAAACAAAGTCCGATATTTTACTGCAAAAAGATGCTACTACAATCCGTATAAAAATCCTCAAGATTAACGAACTGCTTGCTTAATCTTTATCGTGATGGAACAAATGACTCATAAGTTCCATCATCAAAAAACACGCGAATTTCTTTTATCCGACGAGGTCTATTGTCAATAATTTTCACATTATTAGAAGACATATTAATTTCCGAAATCTGGTGAACAGATCTCCGACTTTGCATTGAATCAGGAACAGTATTTGAAGGATTTTTTCCATGCATTTGAGACATCGACTTTTCATTCCTTCCAAATGCAGAGTCTTCTTCTCCATTAGCAGGGGGAGACACATAAGAATTTGTATCATCAAACAATGTCATAGGTGTACTTGCATCAGAACAATCAGCAGCTCCACCTATCGAAGAATCCGTTCCAGATATATACATCTCTCCTTCACCAAAAAGTAACCAACTGATATTAATATTTGGAAAGGCTTTATGGATTGCTTGTACATGATTATTTGTCGGACGTGTTTTTCCATTAAATATATTAGAAAGCGTAGCTGGAGAAAGTCCTAACTTTTGAGCAAACTCCTGCTGGGACATCTGCTCATGTTCCATGATGGTCCTTATTCTATTTTCCATATTATACACAAAAATGAATATTTCGTGGGCAAAAGCTATACTACATGCCCCTCTTATATCTTTTACAAAGATAAAAAACTTTTTTCAATGAATCAAAGAATATAAATAGATATTTTACATTCATGGCAACATAATCATAAATATAAATATTCATATACATAAAAAACATAAATATTTAGCAACTTAAACGTATCAGCAAATGCCTGAATTTAAGATATAATATTTTTCATCAAAAATAACTATACAACTGGTTTTCAGTACAATAAAATAAATATAAAACAGCGATTTATCTCGAAATGCAGTAAAAAAGCATACAATAACCACTTCTGTTCCTTTTTATTTTGTCATTAAATATGAAACACACTGGTTTTAAGCTATTTAAATTCATAACACTTTTATGCATACAAATTCATTTATGTATACTAATGAGTGCTTTATGGTTATAATTTACATATTCTAATACATAAAATACACTTTATGATTCTATACTTTTGCTTTATTGAATTACAAATATAAACCAATAGGATTACCTTTATAAATGCTTATATATGTTAACTATGAAATAAAAGGACAGATTAAAGACTATTTTAAGCACTATTTTACCATATCCACCTCATGTTAGAGACTTTTATCTACACAAAAACGTCAGAAGCCAAAATACAAACTAATAAACTATTAATCAAAATATTACGCTTGATTTTTAGAATAATTAGAACCTTACAAACAGATAAAATCAAGTGCAAAAATTAGGGATATTGTTATGTGTATATTGCAAAAACCAAAGATTATAAAAGAGAA
This sequence comes from Prevotella sp. CAG:617, assembly GCA_000438115.1. Taxonomy (GTDB): domain Bacteria; phylum Bacteroidota; class Bacteroidia; order Bacteroidales; family Bacteroidaceae; genus Alloprevotella. The sequence continues at coordinate 40,178 of FR903634.1, forward strand.
AAATCCTTTTGCTTCCCTGTTCACAAAAAGAATTTACGCTATTTTTGCATGACGAACAGGCAACTTTCACTTTATATGGGTTGCAGATAAGAAGTATTTCTCCAATGCTTACAAAAAAAGTTGACCAGATTCCAGTCAACTTTTTCTTATATATACAGGTCGTAAAAAATATAACTTTACAAAAAACACACGCTATCTACCATACGAAAAAAAGAGAACGTAATTATCTGCAACCATTTCTTGTAAAGCCAAGACATTGCTTTCAATGCAAAATCACGAACAAAAGCTCACGCAACAAATCCGTATTTCCGGCATTGCTACCCTCCCCTCCCTTACTCTTAACATCGGCTTCACGAATATAACGAATAGCTTGCATTGCTTTGATTCCTGTATAGGCTTTCATTGCCGGAATATACGTCATGCGGATCTGCCAGTCAGATAATCCCAACCAAGCGGCCAATCCATGTTCACTTTTGTCTGGAGCATAATAAGCCAAAAGCAAATTACTGAAAAACCTAAACAACATGGGTAATGTTTTCTGAATAGGATTTGCCTTTGCATTTTTGTAAAAATAATTCGCAATTTTATTTGCCTTGTAAATATCCTTTTTTACGATGGCGTCCAGCAATTCAAAAGTATTAAACTCCTTACTGATTCCCACAACATGCTCTACAAGCTCTGACGTAATTGAATGCGTTGCAGGAGATACTGAAAGCATTAATTTATCCAACTCACCTGCCGTCCTGCTCAAGTCTGCTCCAATGGCCTCAACCAGCATTTCGACGGCTTTTTCGTCAATAACCACATTATGCTGCCGGGCATATCGTTTAATAAATGCCGGCATCTGATAATCCTTTAGTTTAGGTGAATCGAAAACAACACCGCCACATTGCTTGATTGCATTTATTAATTTATTACGGCCATCCATACGCCCGTACTTGTAGCAGATAATCAAGACTGTTGAGGGTTGTGGCTTTTTCAAATACAAGACCAGTTGTTCAATATTCGACAAACGTGCAGCTTCATGCACACAAACGACCAAACGCTGAGCCCCCATAGGAAACCCGCGTGCAGCATTCATCACAGTTGCCACATCAGTTTCTGCACCAAACATGGTCAGCAGATTAAAATCACGTTCCTCTGGTTTTAACAAGCTGTTTTGCAACTCACTGGTAAGTAAATCTATATAATAAGATTCTTCTCCCATCAGCAAATACACCGGTGCAATCTGGCCCGCTTTCAAATTGTTGATGATATCATTACACGCCGATAACGAATCGGCTGTTTTCCTTACTGCCATTCCTTTGATTTTATCCTTCTGTTATATTTTTATCTGTATTCATCTTACAGCCTTTGTGTCATAACCTCACGGGAAGCTAGACAAAAGGCTTCGGTATTTATACCACACGTATCCAGAAACTTTTACCAGTCAAATTTCAGATGCCGTACGGTGCGTCCTTCATCTGCTATCATCTGCATCGAACTAATCCCCAGCCGTACATGTTCCTGTGTAAAATTCTGCGTGACCATGCGGTCGCTCTGCTCTGTTTTTATTCCATCCGGAACCATCGGGTTGTCTGATACCAACAGTAAGGCTCCCGTAGGAATATGATTATAGAAGCCACACGAAAACAAGGTAGCCGTTTCCATGTCTACCGCCATGGCGCGCGTTTGTCTTAAATAGGTTTTAAACTTTTCGTCATGTTCCCAAACCCGGCGATTGGTGGTATATACCGTTCCCGTCCAATAATCATGCTGCGCATTACGCAAAGCTGTAGATACGGCACGCTGCAGCATAAACGCCGGCAATGCCGGTATTTCGGGAGGAAAATAATCATTACTCGTACCTTCGCCACGAATTCCTGCCAATGGCAGTATGTAATCTCCCAGTCCGGTTTTGTCCGAAATACCACCGCATTTGCCCAAAAACAGACAGGCTCTTGGCGATACGGCTCCCAGCAAATCCATTATCAGCGCCGCATTAGGACTTCCGATACCAAAATTTATAATTGTCATACCGGCATCCGAAGCGATGGCCGTTCGCATGTTGGCTTCATATCCAACCTGCGGAATACTCATTGCTTCACAAAACAAATCCACATAATGATTAAAATTGGTCAGCAATACATACGGAGTAAATTCATCCAAGCGATGCCGGGTATATCGTTCCAGCCAATTGCCGGTAATTTCTTCTTTCGTCTTCATGATTTTTGTATTTTTGCAAGAGTACCGGTTACAACATATTATTCCGGTTTTAAAGGCTTCCCGTAAAAATGGGATACTGCAAAAATAAGAAAAATGATCCGATTAAACCTGCCCCCCTTTCCCCTAAAAGTTCAACGCCAGAAATCAGGTTTGCTCATCTACGACATACTACGCCGGCGATACGTCACCTTAACGCCGGAAGAATGGGTACGCCAGCATTTCATACACTACCTCATTGACCATCAATCCTACCCTGCCGGTCTGATGGCCAACGAAGTAAGCATACGTATGCCCGGAAACTATCACAACACCCGTCGCTGTGACACCGTCCTGTATCACAAACAAGACTGCGTACCACAAATGCTTATTGAATACAAAGCTCCAACTGTCAGACTCACACAAGCCATATTCAATCAGGTTTTTGCCTACAATAGCGTATTACGGGTGCCATACCTCATTATGAGCAACGGGCTTCAACACATCTGCCTGCAACTCGACTATGACACTTTGACCTATCATACCCTCCCGGCTGTTCCCCATTACGAAGATTTAAAATAATCCGGATTTCCCAACCGGAAAAACAAGCAAAACAAAGTTGGGAGAAATTCAGAGGAGGTCGAACCTTAAAAAGAACAGGTCCGACCTTCTTTGATTACGACGGCACAAAAACTTGTATCAAGTAAAATCAGAATAATATGTCTAAAATATAAATCCTTTGATAATAACCTTTGAATTACATTTGAACAAATCAAAAATTAAGGGAGCAAAGCACAATTATTAATACATATGTCGCTTTTCAGCATAGAAAGACTCACGAAACAACTGTCTTTTTTCTAAAAAAACATTATTAAAGGAATCGCTTAATACCAACTACTCTACTTTCTATATTATGATAACAAAATTTTATGCTCTAAAAAAATAAAAGTATAGCCCCTTTGTTTATTTTCCTATTTTATATTATTTTTGCACTATTCTCACGCCGATGTTCTGTTCACATACAGGACAGAGGGTGGGAAACATATTTATAGAATGGCGTTTACTTGACGTCTTGTTCTTTGGCTCTACAAGAACTTCGCAACTTCTAAATCCAGTCAGGAACATGGCAACAGTAGATGTCCGGTGGGTATGTTATATGTATACCTTTATTATATCCGTATAATTTAGCGGCTAAAAGAAGGAATATATTACATATCGGCGTGGGCTTCTGCGTTGCTCGTTCAGACTGGATTGGGCAATGCGAAGGCCTTTGTAGAGCGGAACGAGTAACAAGTACAGACTCCCGCGCTTTTTTGTATCTATGTACCAAAATCATATTAAAAAACATACCTTGGGGGAGTCTAGGTAAAGTAATGTATATGCTTATGAAACGTTATGTTATTTTGCTTTTAATGAGTTGCTGGGCTTCTATCATCTTTGGACAAGATGTCATTGCACTAAAAAATGGAACTACTATTCTATGTCGTGTGTTAGAAGTTGGTTCTAAAGAAATTAAATATAAAAAATGGACACATCAAGATGGGCCTCTGTATACTATTGAAATTTCTGAAATATTATCTATCAATTATCAAAATGGAGAAATAGAAAAATTCTTGAATACCCCGTCTATTCATTCTTCAAATGAAATTTCAGACCAAAATTTAAGACGTTCTAAAACTCTTAACGTAGATTTAGCTAGAAGACAAGATTTATTAAGAAGTGCCAGAAGATACAAAACTTCAGGAGTGGTTTTGTCTATTTGTTGCTTTGGAGGAACAATTGCATGGTCCATTATCGATGGATTTAATGGAGTCATAGCTGGTGTCGGAGGAGCTTTAAGTATTTTACCTGCAGCAATTTTATGCACAAAAGGAAACTCATTGAAACGTCAAGCTTATGACATTCATACTTTCAATTTATATAAACATGAATTCAATATTGGAAAAACAATTATAACTCCAAGTATGCAATTGTTATCCGAAAATAGCACAAATGTTTTGGGAATAGGATGTAATATTGATTTTTAATTGTATTATATCATATTGATACTTACAAAAAATACATTCCATGAGTAAAAAGCATTATATGGAATCATATGATGTTTGATATCATTTGCTTACAATTCTCTATACGGTCACCAATCATTTATATTCGTTGCAAGAAATGATTGATAGAACTATTCCTAAACAAATTAAACAAAACTATCCATTGTACGATTTCCATAATAAAAATACTTATTTCATCCAAACACAAGCTCTGTTACTATCATCGTCAATCAGTTCATACGCGTTCACAATGACTAGGATTTTACTCATGATTACATTAATCTGAATATCGTTAAAGATGACAATAATTATAATCTTCAAAAGTTGCGCCCGACACATACAAGGGAATGTATTATGAAAAAGTTAGTGTTAGACGGATTAGGCATACTGATGGCTATAATGTTGTGCTCCGGAATAATTTCCTGTAATAATGAAGAAGATAGCGATGAATATAACGCACCATCTTCACATATTTCAGGACTATGGTCGGCTTCCAATGGTTCGTATCAAGGAGTTTCTTTCCTTATTGTATATAATTTCATCAATTCCAATACAGTTATTGATTATAGCACTGTATCGAATAGTACAAGAGGGTGGGCTGCTGAAATAGAATCTATTCCCGGGCATTCCGGATGGTATTATGCTCCGTTGAGCATGAAAAATTACACGTATTATATTTTAAATAATAAGATATACATCACCAATGGCAAAATATTCACGATAACAGATTCTGGATTATTAGAAGACGGCTCTAATAAGATTTATACAAAATGGTAATATTTTTTCTAATCTTTAAAGGTTGCGCCCGACACACATAAGGGATAAAAATATGAAAAAATTAATGTCTAGTTGGCTAATTATGCTTTTGGCTTTATTTTTTTGTACTGGATTAATTTCTTGCAAGGATGATGAAGGAGAGTCATCAGATACAGAAATTCTTATAGGAACTTGGAGAAACTATGAAGGAAATCATTATACGGATGAATGGACTTTTTATAAAGGAGGACACGGATTGGGAAAAGAATATAGTGACGGAATACTAAATGATAGTTATGGATTTTCGTGGAAAAAAGAAAACAACACCCTCACTATCATTGAAAACGACGACAATGATATAGATTCATATACGATAATCGCCCTTACTCCTAATATATTAGTCTTTATGGATGAGTATAACAATACATACACTTATAATAAAGTAACGGAAGAGGACTCTGAAAATGAAAATCAAGACGATCAAAAAAATAACTACCAAGATTTACTAGCGGGACATTGGTCCTATGAAAATGAGAATTTGCGTGAACTCTTTAGCTTCAATTACAACGGAGAAGGTAGTATTGCTTATAGTTATAATAACTATACAGAAAATAGCGAATATGAAATCTCTGCTTATGGAACTTATGTAATAGATGGAAACACACTAACAGCAAGGTACACAGATGTAAATGTTTACACAAGTTATGGTTCTAAAACTTACAAAGGATTTACAGATGGACAAAATAAGATAATTTCATATACCATCGTAAGTTGTGACGGGAACTTCCTTATCCTTAAGGATAGCGATAGGACTCTAACAGTAGAAAAATATAAGGATTTATAATGAGCATCATTTACTCATAGCAAAATCCTATAAAGGTAAACAGAATTAGGACTGATATCTATTCCAAAGTATCAGCCCTTTTGTTTTTCGCAAAGACGTCATAACATTTCTTCGGAAGTGGTATATTTGAAACTAACAAAAAGCACCTAATTTAGAATTAAAAATAACCCATTTGGATCATTTGAAGATAAACAAATAATGACAATTTTGAAATTCCTCTTTCCATCTTCAAATAATCATTGGGAGTTACAATTGTATATCATAAAGTTACAAAGAGGATACCTTCTGAATGAAACTATTAATTACACAGGAACTTGTATGAAACAAGACATATATAAAATGGCAAAAACGAAGTTTTTCCAAAAATATGGCAG
>FR903634.1:46417-60381 GCA_000438115.1 Prevotella sp. CAG:617
AGGGCAGTTTATCCCATGATTATGCATAAACTGCCATATTTTTTTGAGAAAAGAACATCAGTTTCTTACTGATACCATGCTTGGAACTCAATAATTGGTACCTCCGTAAAGGTCGTCCCACCACTGTGACTGCCCCTTCAGCATGCGGGCAAACCAGGCAAAAATCGTGGCGCGACATTGCTCGCGCTTATTAAACTCAGTCACCACGTGATTCGCACCATTAATCTGAATATATGTAACATCTTTGCCCAAAATTTTTAGTGCCGTAAACATCTGCTGGCTCTCATTAGTCGGCACGTTCGTATCGGCAGTGCCATGCATCAGCAGAAGTGGAGTCTTGATCCGTTCTGCCATAAACAGCGGACTTTGTTCTACATACAATTCCGGGTCGTTCCAAGGATAACTGTTCATGGCGGCCGCCTCGTTGTATGAATATCCCCAATAACCGCCGCCCCAATAGCTGGCAATATTGCTGATACCGGCATGTGAAATAGCAGCTGCAAACAAATCAGTCTGGGTCAGTAAATACTGCGTCATGAAACCGCCATAGGAGGCTCCCATACATCCAATTTTAGTGCTGTCAATCCATGTATTTTCACGACAGAATTCACGCACGCCCTCAATAATGTCATCAGCCGTACGCTTGCCCCATGCCCTGACGTGGCGCGAAGCAAATTCCTGACCGAAACCAATAGTACCGCTGGGATTCAACACCAGCACGCCGTATCCCTGTCCGGCCAACACCTGCAAGGGATAGAAGAATTCCAACAGACGCGACGTTGGAGTACATCCGCCATAATAATAAACCACCAACGGGAACTTTTTGTTAGGATCGTATCCATAAGGCAATATGGAATATCCCGTTATGGTATCCCCACGCTGAGTCTGGAAACTGAAATCCGAAACCTCTCCTACAGCCACGTTTTCCAAGGTCTTTCCAAAATCCACTTCACCGGCCGGTTGTGCTTTTGCTCCCGGTTTTGAAGCCACATAAAGCAAACGCGATTGAGTTCCGGTCTGTCCGAACCAGGCAATTGAAGTGGCATGAGAAGCCATGTCGACACTCTGCACATAATCCATTTTCAAATCCACACGCTTAATGGCACCACTCTTCGGATTCAGCGTGAAAAGATTCAGTTTGTCAGCATCGTCGGCCGTAAAATACACCTGCCCGTCAGCCGTTGACCACCACATCCGCTCCACAGCCGGATTAAAGTCGCGCGTCATGGGTTTTACCTTTTTATCGGACAGATTCATGACATACAGCTGGTAATCATACATTGAAGACGACTGATCTGGCGCAATGGTCTTTCCGATACCGTCAAAAGCATCCGGCCATGCCTTCACGAGCAACTGCTTGTCGTCAGGCGAAAAAGTCACATCTGCCATATACCCGTCGTTGAGCAACAGCGTATCCACCTTTTGAGTAGACATATCCATGCGCAACAGCGTAGTACGATAAAACGGCCGTTTGCTCCAGCTTTCGCTTCGTACCGTCATCAGCAATTGCTTACCGTCGTGCGAAATGTCAGCCAAATTTGCCGTGTGTGCTCCATACGTCAACTGCTGCAGCACGCCGGTGGACAAATCATATTTGTATAGTTGACTACGATTACGCCAACCGGGCTGTCGATCGTCGGGGGAATAAATGATACGCAAATCAGAAGCTTTTTCATCATTCTTGTCGCGAATGGAATAAATCAGGAAATCCTCAGTCGGACTAATGGTAAACCAACCTTCCGGAATATTGGATGCCATTACCGTTTCGGCCCCGGTCAGAGGATCAACAGCCAAAAGCACACGCTGTCCGGCACGCGTTTCTGTACGATAAAGTTTTTCCGTACGAGGCAACCACGAACACTGACGTCCGCCTTCCATGCGACGCAACAATTTGCCTGAGGATGTTTCCGTCAGCGTACTGTAGAATCGGCTCTGTCCTTTTTGGTCTGTTTCATAATAATCTGTCAGCAAATACTTTCCGGAAGGTGACACACTTACGCCACGATAATTCAAACCACAATTCTGCTCAAGCAACGAAAAAGGTTTCTTGCTTGTAGCATTCAGCTCAACCTTTGCATCAGAAGGGCATGACAATTTGATGTTGAACGAATCAGCCGACTGGGCCAGCCCTATTACACTCACTACGTATTCACGCGGCTGTAACTTCAACGTATTGCCCGTGTGTTCGTAACCGTCAACAAAAATCTTATAGTTTTTCAGATGATCTACAATCAGATCAGCTTTAACGAAACGGTCGGTGCGCACCGTAAACTGAAAACCATACAGCGCGTTTTCCTGCAGCGCCGTTCCTTCAGACAATTTACCCGAAGCCTGCTGCAACCTGCTCGCCATGAGCGGAGCATTGTTTTGTAACAGATTCTTCAATTCCATTGACTTGCGCTGCGTATCAAGACTGTCAATCATATAGGGCATTTTAAGCACATAAGGGCCCACACTGGCAGCACTCTCTACCCGCAATGTATCCACTGGTGCGGCTTCAGCACAAAGCGGTGCCGTCAAACAGCAGGACAACAAGATAAGATGAGATTTTTTCATCATAACGACAATATGTTTTTTAAGATTAGATATTCGCTAACTTCGTACAATAAAAGGCTTGTACCATAATGCCTGCAAAAATACAAAAAGAATCTGTACATTCCTTACGGCCGTGAATTCAAATTCAAAATGAACACGCTATAAATACTTCATTTTGTCAATCCTATACACATTCATGCTATCAAATATTGACGCATATTCAAATTAAATGGACAAAAATCCGTAAATTTGCAGTCATACAAAACAGGTTGAGAATACATCTGCATGTAATTCAATTCTCCCCGAAACATTATTACATTATTATATATAGTAAAATGCAATATTCCATTCTCACAGCTGATGAGGCTGCAGCCATTATCAACCATGGCGATACCGTAGGTATTGGTGGCTTTTCATCGGTAGGAACTCCAAAATCTGTGCCGTTGGCACTGGCTGCGCGTGCGCGCCAATATCATGAATCCGGTAAGCCTTTTAAAATAGGTCTCATTACCGGCGGTGCCACCGGCGGACAAATAGACAGTGCTCTGGCCCAGGCTGACGCTGTCAGTTTTCGCACTCCGTTTCAAAGCAACAAAGACATGCGTGCCGCTATCAATGAAGGCCGCACCCGATACTTTGACCTTCATCTCTCACAAGTAGGGCAGGACGTGCGTTACGGTTTTCTTGGTAAAGTCAATGTAGCCATAATTGAAGCATCAGATATCACATCCGAAGGTGAAATTGTGCCCAGCATATCCATTGGTATTGCTCCCAGTCTGGTAAAAATGGCAGACAAAGTCATCATTGAGCTGAACGAGGCACACCGCGGAAAACTCAGGGGCATGCATGACATATACATACCCTCTACCCCTCCACGCCGTACACCAATACCTCTATTTTTTGTCAACGACCGCATCGGTGTTGATGTTATTCGCGTTGACCCTCGCAAGGTTGTAGGTGTTGTCATGACCAATGAACGCGACCACATTGCCCCTTTTACCCCCATGACTGAAGTCACGCAGAAAATAGGCGAAAATGTAGCCTCGTTCCTGCTTTCCGAATGGCGCCGCGGCGGAATTCCCGCTGACTTCCTGCCCCTGCAGTCGGGTGTAGGCAACGTGGCCAACGCCGTTTTGGGAGCTTTGGGTAGCGAGCCGCTCTTGCCTGCACTCAGCATGTACACGGAAGTCATACAGAATTCGGTTATCGAACTGATGCAACAGGGCCGCATCCGTTTTGCCACAGGATCATCGCTAACATTATCCAATGATCACCTAAACCAAATATACGACAATCTTGACTTCTTCCATACACGTATCCTGCTACGCTCACAAGAAATTACCAATCACCCGGAACTGGTCAGACGATTGGGTGTAATTGCCATCAACACTGCTCTGGAAGCAGATATCTTTGGAAATGTAAACTCAACCCATGTGCTGGGCACAAAAATGATGAACGGAATAGGTGGTTCAGCCGACTTTGCGCGTAATGCTTATCTGAGTATATTCACAACCCCATCTACGGCTAAGAACGGCCTCATCTCATCCATCGTAACCAACGTGTCACACGTTGACAGCAGCGAGCACTCTGTACGTGTATTGGTAACCGAGCAGGGCGTTGCTGACTTACGTGCAAAATCCCCCATCGAACGTGCTCACTGTATTATTGAGAACTGTGCCCATCCTGACTACAAACAATTGTTGTGGGATTATCTGAAGTTATCAGAAGGAAAAGGGTTGCACACTCCTACTTCGCTGCGAAATGCTTTCCAAATGCACCTAGCTTTTGCTGAAACAGGCGACATGCATAACACGCGTTTTATATAAAAACATTCAAAAGAAACACTACACACTGACCCATGGGACTATTTGCAAAAAAACCATCGCCTCCTGAGGCAGAACTTAGTTTCGACCTATTATTAGGCAACCAAGCGACTCACAGTGAGAAACATTACCAAAATATTTTACCTGCAGAATGGTTTCCGCAAAGCGGACTGCAACTGACATGGCCCCACGCCGGTACGGATTGGGCTTACATGCTGGATGAGGTTATTAAATGCTATTTGCGACTGACATTTGAAATAGCCTCACGCCAACCGCTGGTCATTGTCACTCCTGACAAAATAAACACAGAAAAGAAAATACGCGAACAATTACCCGAAAAAGTAGTACGCAACATACGATATGTAGAATGCCCGACAAACGATACTTGGGCACGCGACCACGCATTTCTGACACGCATCGGAAACAACGGACCAGAATTGTTGGATTTTGGTTTCAACGGATGGGGGGATAAGTTTGAACATGAATATGACAACGCCATCAACCGACATCTATATGAAAGTGGACTACTAAACGGAACATATCACAACTGCATGGATTTTATTCTGGAAGGTGGCAGTATCGAAAGTGACGGCGCAGGAACACTGCTTACTACGGCATCTTGTTTGCTGAACCCCAACCGAAACGGAACGCTTACAAGAGAAGAAGTGGAATCAGCTTTAAAACAAAAGCTGGGTATCCGGCGAATACTCTGGCTGCACAATGGACATCTGGAAGGTGACGACACCGACGGACATATCGACACACTGGCCCGTTTTGCTTCTGCAGACTCTATCGTATATATAAGCTGTCAGGATGAATCTGACCCACATTATGAACCACTAAAAAAAATGGAAGAAGAGCTACAAAACTTCACTACCGAAAGCGGAGCTCCTTACCACCTATATGCCCTGCCTACACCTGCACCAATCTACGATACCGACCACAATCGGTTGCCGGCTACATACGCTAATTTTCTGATCATGAATAAAGTTGTACTCATGCCAACTTACAACCAGCCAGAGACAGACGAACTGGCACATGACATCATGCAGAAAGCTTTTAGTCAATATGACATCGTAGATATTGATTGTACGGCACTAATCAAACAACACGGATCGCTGCACTGTTCCGTAATGCAATATCCACGAGGGACTTTTAAATAAACTGCCTCTTTTATACAACAGTCATAAAAAACCTACGATTTTCAACAATATGCGAAAAATTAAAATAGGTCTCATCCAACAAACAGCCACGGCAAATGTTTCTGAAAACAAAAACTGCCTGGCTCAACATATCGGCAACCTGGCTCAACAAGGAGCAGACTTAATTGTGTTGCAGGAACTGCATAATTCATTATATTTCTGCCAAACAGAAAACACGAACAATTTTGATTTGGCCGAACCTATTCCCGGGCCTTCAACAGATTTTTACGGAAAACTGGCTCATGAATTCCATGTTGTATTAGTCTGTTCCCTGTTTGAAAAACGCGCTCCCGGACTTTATCACAACACAGCGGTGGTTTTTGAGCGTGACGGCAGTATAGCAGGCAAATATAGAAAAATGCATATTCCTGACGACCCAGCCTATTATGAAAAATTCTATTTCACGCCGGGCGATCTCGGATTCCACCCCATCAAGACATCTATCGGTGTATTAGGTGTACAAGTATGCTGGGACCAATGGTATCCGGAGGGTGCTCGTCTTATGGCACTGGCAGGAGCTGAAATCCTGATTTACCCCACAGCCATCGGTTTTGAAAGCAGCGATACTGCTGCAGAACAAGCACGTCAACGGGAAGCCTGGATTACAGTACAACGTGGACACGCCATAGCCAACGGACTTCCGTTGGTAGCAGTAAACCGCGTAGGACATGAGCCGGATCCTTCTGGACAGACAAACGGTATTACTTTTTGGGGAAGCAGTTTTGTTGCCGGTCCACAAGGAGAAATCCTGAAGCAGGCTTCCACAGAAAAGGCAGAAGATCTTTTGGTTGAAGTAGATCTGTCACATAGTGAAAATGTACGCCGATGGTGGCCTTTCCTACGAGACCGACGCATTGAAGAATTCAAAGATCTATCCAAACGTTTCCGGGATTAAAATAGATAGAATCAAGGAACTATAATATGACAAAAAACGGAAGAAGGTAAAATAATACCTCTTTCCGTTTTTTTGTCATATTGCAGTTTCAGCTGCTTACGTAATAAGATCGTAACAAACTATTCCTAATTTTGCTCATTTGAAAACATCAAACGTCACGATCTTATATCAGATAAACACATGAGAAACTTTTTGTACCGAATATTCAACTCAAAAAAATCGTTTTATTTCAACGAACTGAACCAATTAACAAAACTATTGGATGATTGTGCAGAACAACTACGCCTAATGGTGGCATGCCCAAATGCAGACACCCGAATGGACTACTACCGCCGTATCAAAGAAATAGAACGACGCGGTGACCAAATTTCATACGCCATATTTGATGAATTAGGACACCACATATTAACCCCTCTTCGGCGCGAAGATATTCATTTACTGGCACAATCAATTGATGATATTATTGATAACATCAATGGTTCAGCCAAACGTATTGCAATTTATAATCCAGAAAAGATTCTGATTGATGTTGTTGAACTTGGAAGAATAATACGACAAGATGCTCGTACGATTCATCATGTAACCCAATATCTGCATCAGATTCCTACACATGTAAAAAAGATACGTTCTTCTTACGACCTTTTACATAAACTGGAAAATCGGGCAGATGATGTTTACGAAGCCGCAATCATGAAATTATTTGAAGGAACCGAATCCAGTCGTGAAATCATTAAGAACAAAGAAATTCTTTCTGAATTAGAACATGTTACTGATACAGCAGACCAGTTTGGAAAAGTCCTACAAACCATTATCGTAAAATACGGCTAAGGACAAACATTACTATGGCAAACGTTTAACCCCATGTTCCTGCACATAGTGCAAGAATTGTTCTTTGGAACCACTGAAAACGTTTATGTCCACATCTCCATGAATACCACTTACACGTCCATAAGGAGACAACTGCCAATACAACAAATGCACAAAAGGCTTAAATTCACCATAACGGGCTATCCAAACATCATAATCCAACAACTCTTTAGGAGCATGAGGAAGATAATCATTCACGAAACTCTGCCCCACATACAAAAGCGGACGAGTTCCCGTACGTGTTTCTACTATACGCAACCACGACAACATTTCACGAAACATGGCCTGTAGTCCCCCCATTTGCTGGATTTGCCGAGGCGTCAATTCTACATCCAACATCGGAGGTAAATCTCCTATTCCAATAGGAGTATTACGGAAAAAATGACGGGCTTGTGCCTGACCAGACGCGGTTGACATAAAATGATAAGCCCCCACATGAATACCCACGGCACGCGCTTGCTTACGGTCGTTTGCATAATATCGATTGACAATGCGTATTCCCTGGGTACTCTTTATATAACAAAAAGAGACAGGGAAATTAACCTTTCCTCCAACTACATTCACATTATTGGATTCACTTAGATGACGGATACGCAAATTACGCCAACTTATTCCATATCGCTTGCGACCTTTCTCATGTTGATGACGCGAAATATCAATTCCATAAACACGATTGGTAGTATATCGCATCCTTTCTCCCCTGAAACGGTTTTTACGCCAAACTCCACATTTAAGCGGACTGCCATAAGCAATTTCCATTCCAAATCCATCACGCTTATCACCCGTCCAGTTACCTTCGTAATAACGTTTTCCTGCCGGTTCTTGAAACACTCCATTTCCAGATGCTTGAAATAGTGCATTAAAAGAGCCACGGTAAATGCCAATACTATCTGTGCGACACCCTGAAGGTAAAGTATCACTTCTCCAAATACCATAAAATCTCTGTGATGTGGTTAGAAGTACCATCACGCCTTCGCCGTCCTTACGTCCGCGTTTAAAACTTCCCTCATAGACCTGTTTTCCTGCTACGCGCAAAAATCCCTGACCATCAGGAAATCCTTTTCGGAAAGCACCCTGGTAACAAGTATCTCCATGCAAATAAAGACCATAACCATCCGGAACGCCCTTTTTCCAAGTTCCCTGATATTGTTTGTCGCCTGAAACTGACACATATTGTCCATAACCTTCCGGATAACCATCGAGCATTTCTCCCTGATAATACCCGTTATGCCAAAATACAGAATCTTTCGTGCACGAAGTCCATACACATAAGATCAAAAGCCCCACAAAATATTTTAAGACACGCATTCTCATATCACCATAACTTGTTCAAATACGAATAATGCACACATTTTCCATCTGCAAGTATTCCCCACAAATGTCCGTTTGACAAAAATATCGGCGCACCATCAATGCCTGAAAGCACCGGAAAACTTTGTGTGGTGTTTTTTCCATTTATCATAAGCTTGCCAGGAATAAAATCTGGTTCAACGCTATCTGCTAAAGCAAAATCTGCCGGTCTGTTAAAACCTACAAGCTCTGCCGAACGATTCGGACGGTAATTAAAAAACATTCGCAGCACATCAAAAGGCCTTCCCGTTACAACTGATGCCCCGCCCGGCAAGGTTCCATCAACAGTTTGCAACAGCGCAACATTGTATGCAACGTCATGTTTTAACAAGCTGCATTCCACGAATGACGAATCAAGTCCTTTTTCCGAAACCGACCGAACTTGATAATGTGACATACGTTGAAGTTGTAATGCAGATGACGACAAACGTTTGTACATTTCCAATTTGTTAGACAATCTGATAAGCGTATCATGATATAACTTCAATTTACTATAATGTTGGGCGACTAACGTATATCCTTCGTCCTGCACACTATGTGTTCGCATATAATACTGATACTCATTCTCCTCATGCTGAATACGCAACACTTGCTTTCTGCATTGTTCCAACTGTCGTTCCATAAATGCCATTGGCGACTTTTTAAAGACTTTCAACAAAGAATCATTTGGCACAATATTTCCCGAAGTAAACAAGCGCCCATCATTAAGCCACCAAAAAGGCTGATACCAAAAACCACTGGCACGAGTAATCTCTTCAAGGCTACATGCATCAAGTGCCATGCCTAAAAATGAAGAATCAGAAGTATCATAATAATTAAAATAAAGCGTATCTATACCTGGAGAAGCCAAAAAATAACAACTTCTACACTCTACCCAAACAATGCTGCGCCGACGCACGTCACGACTCACCGGAAGAAAAAGCCATAACAGAATAATCAGTACAATAACCAACAAAAAAACAATCCATATCCGTTTTCTATGCAGCAATCCAAATTTACGCATGTTTCGATACTCTTTTTCAGTTTTTTATGCAAAGGTAACGTTTGAATATTTGAAAGCAAAAAAGAAAATAAAGTTTTTTTATTGTTTTTTCAATTTTCGACTTCGACGAAATATAGACCTATTTTTTTAATATAAATCTACTCGTTTGAACAGAAAATAGTATATTTGAAGTCTATTAAAAGAACTGCCATGGAAATAAAAGAACAAACCATAAGTCAAATTGAACGTGCCCTAAAAAAAGTCGCCAACAAACTTGAGTTAAACGTTACGGAACAAAAACCGCTGACCGACATCTTAATACAAGTTAAGCAAGAAAGCGGCGAACTCATGGTCTTTAATGACGATGACGAAGAACTTACCCGCTGCGTAATTGAAGAATGGATTGAAAATAAAGACGAAGACTTTTACCTTCAAATTCAAAGTGTATTGAAACAGGCCATTACCAATCTTAAAGAAAAAATGGAAAACCTGCCAATACTCAAGCCGTATTCTTTTGTACTGATTGGCGAAGACAAGGAAACCATCAACGACCTGTATCTTGTTGATGACGATACCATTATGCTTGACGGTGATCTTTTAAAAGGTTTAGATAAGGATTTGGATGAATTTCTAAACCATCTGCTAAAAGACTAAATTCTGCCTTCTGTTATTATTTATCCTGCCCAAAGATGATAAACCATAATATTATAAGTTTATCATCTTTGGGCAGGGATTTTTTATTGTATCTAAACCTACATAGACTACTATATTCGTGGACGTCCAATGGAATCATAATCAAATCCCATATCCTTCATCTCAACAGGATCATAAATATTTCTTCCGTCTATGATGACCGGATGCTTCATAGAGCATTTAACCACTTCCCATGAAGGCAGACGAAATTGTTTCCATTCCGTCAACAAAAGCAAGGCATCCGCATCATATGCCGCATCATACATATCTTTAGCATACACAACAGAATCACCAAGGCGACGACGGCACTCCTTCATTGCTACCGGATCAAAAACCTTGACCGTACAACCTGCCTCCAACAAATTCTTGATGGTCACCAGCGATGTGGCTTCACGCATATCGTCAGTTTCTGCCTTGAAAGCCAATCCCCACAAAGCTATAGTACGTCCCTGCAAATTGCCATGATAATATTGCTTCAATTTTTCAAACAATACGGCTTTCTGACGTTCGTTCACTTTTTCCACGGCACTAAGCACTTCCATCTTATATCCAGCTTTCTCTGCCGTACGAATCAAGGCTTTCACATCTTTTGGAAAACAAGAACCGCCATAACCACAACCGGGATAAAGGAACTTGCTTCCTATTCGGGAATCAGAGCCGATACCTTTACGAACCATATTTACATCTGCTCCTACCAATTCACACAAATTCGCGATATCGTTCATAAACGAAATACGTGTGGCCAACATGGAATTAGCTGCATACTTAATCATTTCAGCAGAAGGTATGTCCGTAAATATCACCCGAAAATTATTCAACATAAACGGAGCATAAAGTTTGGACATCAAATTGCGAGCTTTCTCACTCTCCACGCCTACCACGACCCGATCAGGAGACATAAAATCCTTAATGGCAGCACCTTCCTTTAGGAATTCGGGATTAGATGCTACATCGAAATCTATATTTACACCTCTTTGCTCAAGCTCATGCAAAATAGTAGCCTTTACTTTTTTGGCCGTTCCTACGGGCACCGTACTTTTGGTAACAACCACCAAATAATGGTTCATATTGGCACCAACCTCGCGTGCTACTTCCAACACATAGGACAAATCGGCGCTTCCGTCTTCATCAGGCGGTGTTCCTACTGCCGTAAAAACAACTTCCACATCATTCAAACAATCCGTCAGTCGGGTCGTAAAATGCAAACGTCCTTCCTTGAAATTACGAAGCACCATTTCATCCAGACCGGGCTCATAAATAGGGATATCTCCCTGCTGCAATCGTTGAATCTTATCAGCATCAATATCCACACAAGTTACGTCTACTCCCATCTCCGCAAAACAAGTTCCGGAAACCAGACCTACATATCCTGTACCAACAATCGCAATTTTCATATATTATAAAATTAAAAAATTCCATTCCGGGCGTGTTTTTTACACATACCGGGAATGGAACAGTTGATTCTGTAATTTATTTATCTGTACATATATTCATTATTTAGCAGGAGCTGCAGGGGCAGCAGGGGCCGAAGCCGGAGCAGTAGTACTGCTGTTTGGCTGACCCGGCAAATTCATCGGCGCAGTAGTCTTCATATTATCTGTTACGGAAGTGCTGCCCTCCGGAGCCGGAGTCACATAAGCCGTAGCAACGCTCAATACAACCAGAATTGCAGCCAAAGCCCAAGTGGTTTTTTCTATGACATCGGTAGTCTTACGAACACCCATGATCTGATTGGAAGATGAAAAACTTGAAGCCAGACCGCCTCCCTTTGATTCCTGGATTAGTACGATAAAGCACATAAAAATAGCAGTCAACACTGCCAATACCACTAATACTGTATACATTTCTATTTTATGATTTTAATTTTTCGTTAATGACCAATTTCTTCAAAAAACGTATTTGATCTGCAAAGTAACGATTTTTTTTTGGATAATTCAAATTTAATTTGCGGATTATTTCAATAGCCTTCTCATAACGTCCCTGCTGAATGTATATTTTAGCCAAGGTTTCCGTAAAATAATCCTCCTCAGTATCATTGTCCTGCACTGTGGGGTCGGCCTCCATATCCTCTTCTTCCGCTTCGTCCTCAGCTGGTGGTGTCAATACGATCTGTCCCTGATTCTGCCCGATAAAATCATCAATCAGATTACGGCTCCGCTGTGATTTTTCCGTAACCGGTACTTCCTCTTCGGCATCATCCATCTGCAGCAAATAGGCCGCATAATCCGTAGTAGCATCAGCCACGGTAAGTTTCCGGCGTGTTGGCATGCTCTCATCCGGCTGTTCATCAAGAAAACGATTTATCAGCGAGGCGGTGCGATCAGCACCTTCTTCATCCGGATTAACCGGGCTCTTTTTGCGGGCTGCGGGACGCATTTCATATTTCATTCCCTCAATCATGCGAAAAAGCACCCTGCGATCCGGTATCAGAGCTGCGGCACGAGTCAGTTCTGCTCCAAAATCTGCAGCATGAATCATGTACAGGTTTTGCAGATAAAGCAGGCGAGCGGCATGAAAATAAGGATACTGCTCCACACATGCTTTCAATTCCTGCGCCGTGGTGGCATCCAGCGATTCCGGATGCGATATATAATATACTATGCTGTTATCCATGTATTACCAGTTTGCAACCGTAGCATTAAATATCTGATCAACCAAATCCTTTATCATATCGTTTACAAGTTCTTCCTGTACGGAACTGAGTTGCTGTGACGAGTCATACTGCGTATTTGCCGTAAACTGACGTTCAAAATCCTGCGAATGATTCTTATTGTTGACAAAACGAATGTTCACGGTCATGCGCAACTGTACCTGCGATGAATATCCGTCAGCCGAAATGGCTTTGTTGTATTGATCATAACCCACAATTTCGCCAGAAATCCGCAAATCGCCATTACGTTTGACCAAGCTCAGGCGCGTCTGATTAACAAACTGGTCCTGCAACTTGTTGTTGAACATTGCTTCCATAGGTGCCCACACATAGGCAGATCGAATAGGCACATTATCAATCTGAATGGTCTTGATTTCATTATAGTTGATTGAAGCGCCGGTAAAGCCATAACTGATGGTACACGACACGCAACTAACCAGAGCAAGACAGACTCCCAGATAAAGAGTCCACCGACGCTTGAACTTATTCCAATCCATATTCACGTATTTTTCTGTATAACGTACGTTCTGAAATCCCCAATTCAGCAGCAGCCTGCTTTCGTTTTCCCTGATGGCGCTCAAGAGTTTTCTGTATGGTTTCACGCTCCATTTCATCAAGCGAACGAACCTCTGTCACTTCTTCAGCTTCCTGTATGGGTGGCTCCACATGAAGCGCATCCTGCGTCTGCAAAGCCGCAGGGGCCTCATGATAAACCGACAGCGCACTGGTTGTCGCAACGGGCTGCGGAGTTGTACGTGTCGTGGAATAATTATACCCCATCTGTTCGTTGACAATCTTTTTCAGTTCTGTTACGTCACGCCGTAAATCAAAAAGAATCTGATACAGTATTTCGCGTTCGTTTTCAAAACTCTTTCCTCCGCTCTCATTTTTCACCGTGACCAACTGCTTGTTGTTGTCATGTGGCAAATAGGTAGCCAGCACCTCAGCCGTTATGACACGCTCTTCC
>FR903634.1:60394-81636 GCA_000438115.1 Prevotella sp. CAG:617
ACACGCTCTTCCGACGTAATCGACATGTTTTCCGTCAGATTTTTCAGTTGTCGGATATTTCCCGGCCAAGAATAATTCATCAGCATACGCTGTGCATTCTCGTCCAACCGAATAGAAGGCATCTTGTATTTTTCGCTCATTTCAAAAGCAAACTTGCGGAACAGCAGGATAATATCGTCCTTCCTTTCACGCAGCGGAGGTATGCTAATGGGAATTGAATTCAGACGATAGTACAAATCTTCACGAAACTTACCGTCTACAATAGCCTGCTGCATATTCACATTAGTGGCCGCCACTATGCGAACATCTGTTTTGCGCACTTCGCTGGCTCCCACGCGGATATATTCGCCGGTTTCGAGCACACGCAGCAAGCGGGCCTGCGTTGAAAGAGGCAATTCGCCCACCTCATCCAGAAAAAGCGTACCTCCATTGGCCACGGCAAAATACCCCTCACGGTCGCCTATGGCTCCGGTAAAGGCTCCTTTTTCGTGTCCAAAAAGTTCGGAGTCGATAGTTCCTTCGGGAATGGCGCCGCAGTTTACGGCAAAATATTTCCGGTTCTTACGGTTGCTGTGGTCGTGAATGATACGGGGGAATACTTCTTTTCCCACTCCGTTTTCGCCGGTAATTAAAACCGACAAGTCAACGGGGGCAATTTTAAGAGCCACTTCAAGAGCACGGTTCAACCCCTCATAATTACCGACAATGCCATAACGCTGTTTTATCTGTTGTAGTTGCGGATTATCCATTTTTATTGAAAAGCCACTTTTGGGAATACAAAGATAGTGCAAACTGAGCGAAAAGAAAAACGAAAGCAAGAGTTTTTCTTTTTGCCTCCGCAACATCAGCAAACACCACTGCCGATGTATCCCCTTTCTTTGCTCCAACTAATATGAGTTCAGTATAAGAAAGCGCTTAGAGATGTAGTAAAAAATGGAATATTTTAGCATATTTATAGCTGAATATCAACAAGTTGCATAAAAGTATTCTTTTCCGCCACAGATGTAATTTGAATAGAAATTTTCTATATCATCATGAATTCTGCCAATATAATACCCCCTTTGTTGACGACATACACTTTATCACGAAAATAATGAAAAACTCGCCTATAAACCCGTACGATAAGATACTGGCATAAATTCATTATACCGAACTCTTTTTTAATTAATGAACCCGACCGACATTAAAAACGATATTTGGTCAACTTCATTTTACTTAAAATGCACTTGAAATATCAAGCACACACATAATATAACTTTTGAGTTTATTAATACCCAAAGGCTCTTTTATTTATCCTTTTCGAACAAGCTTACAATCTCGTCACTCCAGTTGAGCGTACGATGTGTCCATGTGTCGGCAATAAGCACTTTTCCCGTCGAACAATCTATAAGGAAATGTGCCGGAACCCCTTTCACTCCGTACTTGTCGCATATATCATCACCTACAATAACATTCCGCCACTGTGAATAATCCTTGATAACTTTAAGCCATGCTGTGCGGTTATCATCTATCGAAGCAGCGAAGACCTCAAAACCTTTGTCATGATACTGATTATATAAATCCGCAATTACAGGCATATCGGCACGGCAAGGCGCACACCATGTAGCCCAAAAGATCAGCAGGACATAGGTGTTCGAATCATCCTCTACAACACTTTTAAGTGACACGTCCTCATCTGAAGGCGATTTCCCCGTAAAATCCTTATAGAGATTTCCCGAAAACGACTCACGTGCTTTGGCGGCACGCTCTTTTTCTTGTTCAATTCGCATCAGTGTTTCTTTACTAAGAGCTGCATAACTCGCCTTCTGCCCCACAGACATGGAGTTTATCAGGTCCAGTTTCATATCCCACGGCATGGAAAAATGATAACGGTCGAAAAGGAAACCGCCAACAGGGTTATCAATATTTTCCCTTATGTACGAGGCTATAAAAGGGAACAGAGAATCCGGATTATTGACATACAACATCATTTCACGGCTGAATTTATCAAGAACATTATTTAGCGAAGTTCCCGTCGCAACATGAAGATGGCTTGTTTCAGGGTCAAATCCTTCGATTGAAATGTTACCCGGTTCCAGTATCAAATCCATAGATATTTCACCTTCACTATTCAACGTATCTACTACTGCCACAGTTGCCGCCCTTATCGTATCTGAAACGCCACGAAAAACAAAAGAATTGTTTTTACACACTGTAGAGTCAATAAATACAGGCTTTTCGTTGGTATCTAAATAGAAAAGGTAGACTTTATTTCCATCAGCAAAATCACTGGAACTTCCTTTGATTAAGTAGTCTGTTTTATTCGCACAGGACATTAACACGACCATCACTAACAGTACAAACAGTACATACAGATGCCTTTTCATCATATTCAAAATTTGCGTAATTCTACGGTTCTTCGGATTATGGTTGTAAAGATAAGGATAAGCCGGTTCACGACCAAACTCCAGTTGAAAATAGGCATCATCCTTTTCTTTTCAATCACCAAAATCTGGTCACCGGACTTATTGCATATAATTTTTACCAAAGAAATTATCTTTGAACATCGACATCATCGACAAAAGCTGACATATTGCATAATTTCATTATACCGAACTCCCACTCTGACCAATATCCGAGCTAAAAAATACAAGATGCCTTCCAAGAAAAACAAGCCGGCACCTTGTAATTTTTTCAACCCGCTCCCGGGAAAAGGCTTTAAAGACAAAATTTTCTTTTACACAAAAAATCGGATGAAAGTGCCAGTAAATAGGCTTTTTTTAACTATTTTTGCGGTAATTCCCCCTACTTACAGTAAAGCTACTATAATTTTGTAATTTTACAACCGTATGCCTCATAGCGTAAAAGTAATCATACCTGTCTATACCACCCGACTCAACCGTTTCGAAGCTCTTACTCTGCAGAATAACTACCAGAAGCTGCAGAATCATCCCATCGTTCTGATTGCGCCTGAAGGGCTCGACCTCTCAAACCTGCTCAACTTGTATCCGCGCTGTCAGGTGGAA
This sequence comes from Prevotella sp. CAG:617, assembly GCA_000438115.1. Lineage (GTDB taxonomy): Bacteria > Bacteroidota > Bacteroidia > Bacteroidales > Bacteroidaceae > Alloprevotella. The sequence goes on from FR903634.1 coordinate 63,400, forward strand.
ACCTTTTCGCCCGACTACTTCAACAGCATCAGCAGCTACAACCGCCTGATGATGTCGGAAGAATTCTACCGCCGCTTCAGCGATGTGGATTACATTCTGATCTGCCAAACCGATGCCTACATCTTCCGAGACGAACTGGCCGAATGGTGCGAAAAGGGATACGATTATGTAGGGGCCCCGTGGCTGGTACGCCCGATTTACAAATTTCCACTCTTTGTATTCACCTCCTGGCTCAAACGTACCTATTGTTCATGGTTCAACCGCCCCAATTCCCAAATCACCAACTTCAAGGTAGGCAACGGCGGTCTGTCGCTGCGCAAAGTGTCGAGCCACCTGCGTGTTACCACCTGTATGAACGCCATAATCCGGGAATATCTGCAACATCCCGGCAACCATATTTTTAATGAAGACGTATTTTTTAGCGTCGAAGTAAACCGCCACGGAATGGGATTCCGGTATCCGGACTACATGGAAGCACTACAATTCAGTTTCGACAAATATCCGGCTCTGTGCTACCGTCTCAACCATGAGCAGTTGCCCTTTGGCTGTCATTCCTGGTACAAAAGAAAAATGAAAAAATTCTGGTTTCCCATTATTCTTCGTGAATCACGCTCATGAAAAAACAACTGATTCTGAAAAGAGGCCTGGCTCGCCTAAAAGCCCTCTACTACCGTCTGCGCGAGCAACTCCAGCCGTCGGCCATCAGCCGGGGTACTGACGTGCCGATTATTATCAACAATTTCAACCGGCTTACCACGCTGCAACAGCTCATCCGTTCACTGACACAACGCAACTATCGCCACATCTACATCATCGACAACAACAGCACCTATCCGCCCTTGTTGGAATACTATAACGCATGCCCGTACCCGGTCATACGATTGTCTGAAAATGTAGGATTCAAAGCACTGTGGAAAGTAAAGGAACTGCGAAAACGCTTTTGCGGCGACTATTACATCTACACGGATGCCGACGTTATGCTTGACGACAACTGCCCGACCGACGTGGTGGACCACCTGCTCGACCTTCTGAAAAACCGCTACCCCATGGCTGCAAAAATAGGATTATCGATACGCATTGATGACCTGCCCGACTGTTATAGCCACAAACAGCAGGTAATCCGTTGGGAACAACGCTATTACGCACATAAGGCCAAGAACGACGACACACTGTTCCGCGCTCCTGTTGATACAACTTTTGCTCTCTATCGTCCACGCGTCGGACTTAGCCGGAGCCGGGCAGTCGAAGCCTACCGCACAGCGGCACCCTACCAGATACGCCACTTGCCCTGGTATACTGATTCAAATAATCTGACAAAGGAAGAACAATACTATATCAGTCACTGCCGACGTGCCACAAGTTGGAGCAGTCAGCCACGCAGTTAAAGTTCCAACCGGAACTTCAACTCATGACGGCGGCGGTAACGCTGCCAGAACTTACGTCGGTAGTACAGCACCCATTGGCAGCACTGCTCCGGATCTGCATTTCGGGCAGCAGCATAATCATAAGCCAACTGCTTAAAGAAATCCACATGCCCCCACAGACGTGCAAAATTGGCACACCCCTGCTCTACCGAAACCGTGCCGAACCGCATCCGGTTAATGTCAATCAGCGAAAAGCGCCATTCATTCTCCACACGGTCAAACAGAATATTACCCGGCGAATAATCAAGATGAAATATACCCGCATCATGCAACCGAGCAGAAAACTTTGCAAAAGCGCTTACCACATCACGACAGTCAGCAATCCGGGCATCGCCAAATTCATAAAAATTACGGGTATAGGGACATTGGATACTTACAAAATACGAATAGTGCAACAAGCCGCCTCGCCGTTCCTCAATATAAGCCACGGGATGAGGAGTTTCAATGCCAGACGCCAACAACCGGTCAGGGTAGGTATAGGCACGCCAGCCCTTTGATTTCCGGAAAAAAGTATAAATCAAGCGATTGAAAAATGAAGGCACACCATAGCGCTTCACGTTCAATTCAATTTCTCCGACTCTCATTTTTCGTATCACATTACGTCGGGCATACAGCACTTCACCTTCATGATCAAAATGCTGCGGAATTTTTTTTATAAAGTCTGACAAACAACGATATTCCGGACGGATAAAAATTCTCATGGCTCAAAAACAACAAAAAATTCGGAATGTAGTATAGCCTATTTCAAAGAAAGAAACAGATTACGGAACCTATTAACATAATCGTCCACCTTAAAATCGCGAATAATACGCTGCCGGCCAGCCTGTCCCATAACCTGCCGTAACTTTTCATCAGCAATCAGACGTTGCAATTTGGCCGCCAAGTCTGCAGCATCACCCGAGCGGAACAACAATCCCGTTTCGCCATCCAACAACAAGTTACGCGCTCCCGGAATGTTACTGACAACACAAGGTAATCCGCAAGCCATGGCTTCCCGCACCACGCGAGGCGAAGCATCGCGCAATGAAGGCAACACAAAGATATGAGCCCCAGGCAGATAAGCCAAAGCATTAGTCTGGAAACCCTCTAAATGAATGCGGTCTGCAGCCGGACTTTTACGTGCCAGCTCAATGTCAGCATCATCACAATCACCAACAAAAACCATATGAGCACGTGTATCCGCAATTAGCCCAAACGCTTCTATAAACAATTGCAGGCCCTTAAACGGACGTCCCTTACAACATCCCACATAAACACAGGTCACGGCATCAGAAGGCACTCCGCTAACCTTTACCGGATGCTGGCAGGCCTCCTTCACCCAATCCACATCAAACGGCTTTAAATTAACCGACAGTCGATTGGGGGCAATAAAACGCTGCAAATATTCCCGAATATCTTCGGTCTCACATACAATATGACGCACACGCGGATTCAAGATACCCAGATAATACGTAGGATCAGACCGACGCACCTTTGCCTGTGTTCCCCGGTATCCTACATTACGCGCAGAGGTTCCTATTGAAGCAAGCAAAGCGTTAGACAGACCAGCACTACCAGGAGAAAAGATAACGTCAATGGCATACTGACGCACATAACGGCGCAATAATTTGATAACTTGCCATTCTACCTTAGAACGAATTTCGGGTAATGATAACGCAATACAACGCCCACCTATGTTTGCACGTTGTCGCTCGGAACTAAACGTAACATATATATTAAAATCCGAGTCATAAGACAAGCGTTGCAACATGTCATAACCCGCCATGTCCAACTCGCGATGAGTTACCAGCAAATTCATAATCCTTCCTATTTAATATATCAAGTATGCTTGCATGATACAAATATCCAGTAAAATATACAAGACCAAATAACTTTTACACTTCGCAAAAATACAGATAAATCCTGAGAATAACCGTTTACTTCAGACAAAAGAAGAACTCACCACTTTCCGAATCATGCTGAAAACCCTCAAAAGAAAAATATTTCAATTCTTCAGGATCATCAAACTGACGCTGTAAGATAAAGCGGGTCATGGCACCACGACACATTTTTGTATAGATTACAATGTTCCGCAAGCGTCCGTCTTTCCAGACTCGGAACTCCGGAGTAATTACCCGCACGTGCTTTTTAACTTTACGCCAGTCCACCATCTGCTGCATTTCCTTACTGGCCAGATTAACCAAAACGCCTCCATTTTCCTTAATTCGCTGAATAAAATAGTCTGTCAGCAAAGTTTTCCAAAATGCAAACATGTTTTCTCCGCCACTATCCGGCAATACAACCTTTCCTTCCAGGCGATAAGGACAAATCAAATCCAACGGCCGCAGCATACCATAAAGAAAAGAAGCTATCAGCACGTGCTCCTGGGCATATTCAAGTTGTTGGGCAGTCAAGGTGGGCACCGAAAGCTTACGGAAAACCATGCCATTGTATGCAAAGGCTGCCGGAAGGCGCTGATCTGCCTTCCGCTCAAAAAAATGCTGGTACATATGCCAAACTTCAGCTGCCATTTCGCGTTTTATATGCAATTGTTCCGACCAGTCATCAATCGTCAAAGACATCAAATTCAACACATGACGCTCTGCCTGCGCCTGAAAGAGCGGATCACCTGCGCCTTCTACCCGACCAACCGGAGCTGAAGACATCAATTTTGCACATGAAAGATAAACCAGCATAACATACAAATTAAGGAAACGACAAAAACAAAAAAGGGGAGCATTTTACTTGCTCTCCTTTTGGGTGGGTGGCCGGTGGGATTCGAACCCACGACATTCAGAACCACAATCTGACGCTCTAACCAACTGAACTACGGCCACCATGTGGACTTCTGTTTTCAAAAGCAATGCAAAGGTAGTGTTTTTTTTTTATACTGCAAATTTTTCGAGAACTTTTTTACTCTGAAACCCATTTTTTTAGAGAAATGAATGCATCCACGCCAATTTCCCAGCGTCAAACATCACTTCTTATAATAAGTATGCTTTCCTGCAGCCAGCGTATTAAGCATCAGCATACAGATTGTCATTGGCCCAACTCCCCCAGGCACCGGAGTAATGTAGGCGCATTTGGGAGACACTTCGTCAAACTTTACGTCGCCGTTAAGACGGAAGCCGCTCTTTCGGGTGGCATCAGGTACGCGAGTCGTACCCACGTCAATCACGGTTGCACCGTCCTTCACCATATCTGCCGTTACAAAATTGGGCTGACCAATAGCAGCAATAATAATGTCGGCTTCACGACATTCCTGTTTTAAATTGGCGCTGTGGCTGTGGCATACGGTTACCGTAGCATCGCCATAACACTTTTGCATCATTAGTTGGGCCATTGGCTTACCTACGATGTTGCTGCGTCCCAATACGACACATTTTTTTCCGGATGTAGGGATCTGATACCGGCGCAAAAGCTCCAAAATACCCTTTGGCGTGGCAGAAATGTAGCAAGGAAGGCCAATGGCCATACGGCCTACATTGATAGGATGGAAACCGTCAACATCCTTACGGTAGTCAATGGCTTCAATGATTCTCTGCTCGGATATATGTTTGGGCAAAGGCAACTGAACGATAAAGCCATCAACACGGTCGTCTTTGTTAAGCCGGTCTATTTCGGCCAACAACTGCGCTTCGGTCACGTCATCCTCATAACGGATGAGCGAAGACTCAAAACCGCACTCCTCACACGCTTTGACCTTGTTGCGCACGTAGGTTTCACTTCCACCATCGTGCCCCACGAGCACGGCTGCCAGATGAGGGCGTTTGCCTCCGGCAGCCACAATCTGCTCCACTTCAGCCTTGATTTCCTGTTTGATAGCTGCGGCTGTGGCTTTTCCGTCAATCAATTGCATGATTTTTACCTCCTTTTTTATAATTAATATTCCGTATTTTTTACTTAGAACTTGGGCATGCCGGGCATTTTGGGCATACCGGCCATCATTTTACCCATCTTACTGCCGGTTACCATCTTCATCATCTTGCGTGTTTGTTCAAACTGCTTGATGAGCCGGTTGACCTCATTGATATTGGTTCCGCTACCTTTGGCTATACGCTGACGGCGGCTTGAATTCAAGATTTCGGGATGACTGCGCTCCTGAGGCGTCATGGAATAGATAATGGCCTCTATCGACACAAAAGCATTGTCGTCAATATCAATATCCTTCAAGGCCTTACCTACGCCGGGAATCATGGAAGCCAGGTCCTTAAGGTTACCCATCTTTTTAATTTGGTGAATCTGATTCAGGAAATCATTAAAGTCAAACTGATTCTTCTGAATCTTGCGCTGCAAACGGCGGGCCTCGGCTTCGTCAAACTGTTCCTGTGCACGCTCTACCAACGAAACAATATCACCCATACCCAGAATACGGTCGGCCATACGCTCGGGATGGAACTGATCAAGTGCTTCCATCTTTTCACCCGTACCCACAAACTTAATGGGTTTGTTCACCACCGTACGGATTGACAACGCGGCACCACCACGTGTATCACCGTCAAGTTTGGTCAGCACGACACCGTCAAAATCAAGTCTGTCATTAAACTCTTTGGCCGTATTAACGGCATCCTGACCCGTCATGGAGTCAACCACAAACAGTGTTTCGTCAGGCTCAATGGCAGTTTTGATGGCCGCAATTTCCTGCATCATTTCCTCATCAACAGCCAAGCGGCCGGCCGTATCGACGATGACCAGATCATATCCCTTGGCCTTGGCTTCATGAATGGCGTCCTGAGCAATCTTGACAGGATCCTTGCACTCCATGTCGGCATACACGGGCACACCTACCTGCTCGCCCAACACGCGCAACTGTTCAATTGCCGCAGGACGATAAACGTCGCAAGCCACCAAAAGCGGTTTCTTGTTTTTCTTCGTTTTCTGCCACAGCGCCAGCTTTCCCGACATTGTGGTTTTTCCGGAACCTTGCAGACCCGACATCAAGATAACAGCAGGATGCCCTTTGAGCACCATCTCAGCCGATGTGCCGCCCATCAGCTCAGCCAATTCGTCATGTACAATCTTAACCAGCAGCTGTCCCGGCTTTACGGCCGTCAGAACCTGCTGACCCATGGCTTTTTCCTTTACACGGTCGGTGAAACTTTTGGCGACCTTATAGTTAACGTCGGCATCGAGCAGCGAACGTCGTATTTCCTTAAGCGTTTCCGCTACATTGATTTCGGTAATTTTACCTTCACCCTTCAGTACTTTAAAAGAGCGTTCTAGTTTCTCGCTTAAATTTTCAAACATATAATTTATGGATATAATTTGTCTGCAAAATTAGTGTAAACCAAGCGAAAAGAAAAACAAAAGCACAGTTTTTTCAGCAACAACAATACTGCGACTCAAATTCCGGCCAGGAAAAAGCCCACCCCGTGAAGCACGAAAAAAACATGGAACATACTGCCCCTCTGACATGACTTCAGTATAACCAGAAAACAGACGGCACCTTTTTCCTTTTTTCCGGAACCTTAAACAAACCGGCCGGCACTTTGTTGGCAACAAACCGTAGCCTGCCACATGACAGACATCGGGCAGCACAACGATTAATACCCCATAAACTTGTGGTTATTACGGAGAATTTGCGTAAAACTAGAAGACATTTAGAAAATTCTTATTCAAAGGATTTTAGAAAAATATTTTTTTAAGCAATAGTGCTATTTGCAGCACCCTGCTTTATATTGTTGTTAAACTTCTAAAAATTGTAAACATTTTAAAACATGGACCTCACGCCCACTTCGGGAACGAATTTGAGAAAATACCAATGGGGCTCTTCACCCAAAATCTTTGAGGTAACCATGTTTAACCTGAACGACGCAATGCCTTATTGTATTAACTGGTCAAACTGTTCAATAACATTTTGTAATCGTTATAAACCCTTCATTTAGCTCTTCTTTAAATGTTCAACAATAATTGTATAATTTTCATTTCCTATATTTTTCTCCGTAAGGCATTGATTCGCATAATTTTTACTAACCAAAAGCCTGTTATTACTATACAAATAATTCCATAAACCATCTCCCATTAATGTTTTCCATTGAGTTTCATGCCTCATCACAAGAAACTTTACGTCTTTTACAGAAGTAGCCAAATAAAGTAACACCATTTTGGTAAATTTTTGAGAAGGAAATAAATCCTTGATAGATGGAGATTCCTGAGAAGTGTAAGCGAAATACTGACACAAAGCAACATGATTGAAAATATTTTCTTTGTGCTGCTCGCCATAAACAGCACTTCCCAAAGGAAGCATTTTCTTTCTCCAATAATAGTCACCTAATATTCGTGTAGGTTCATAATAGTCAAATTTATGTCCTTCCATTGACAAAATTTTTCGTTTGTCTTCCATAATTTCTTCTGCCATCTGAGGCTTGAACATGTTTGCTAAATTCTTATTCAAATACTCCACATATCCAGGATTCAAAGAAAGAATTACAAGTTTAGAGTTAAGGATATTTCCGCTCCAAGGTTCAGGGGGAATATTTAAGACTAATTTTTTAGCAGGTTTTCCCTTTTGTTTTTCATTATACGCAATAACATATTCTTCATCCCCTGGATATACTATATCATAAACAAAGTAAAGATCATATCCAGAAAGTTTGGGCAACAATTCTTTCCAGCGATTCAAATATAGGATATAGTCTTTGCTAATAGATGCTTTGCTTATTGATTCTTGTGATGTTAATAAATAATTATAACATGATAGTTTATCGTCTGAAGACTTTATATTAAAACGATTTATTATTGCAGTATAATCTAAAGGAATACTTGTAAAACTTACAATGTATTCGTTAGAATTTATATTTGGATATTCAACATAACGAAGTAGAATTTCTTCTATTAATAAATTTACAAGATGAATTAAATCAACATGTTTTTGATCCAATAAAAATTCCGTTAAAAAGGTCTCAACCTCTCTCAAATAATCGATGTAAGAAAACAACGATTGCTTTGCATTATCTTCGTAATTCCGATATTGGACATCTTTTACATGTTCGTCTATATCTCTCTTAATTTCGGCATATAAATTTAACCCTCTTGTCACAGCAAAACCTAAGTCACATAGTTTATCTTCTATACTCAAGTGCTTGAACTCTTCAGAACTTGAATCTATATATACTCGTGTACGATAAGGAAGGGTTATTGTATCATCGCCATAAGGATAAAAAGCCCTTTTATTTATTTTTTTCTCAATGAGATTTTTCATATTATAATCTTGTTATGTTTGATGTCGGCAATATATAAAATATTTTTGAGTATAATTTATTTGGGGGGAACTAATGTAATAAAAGCCATAACAATTTGTTTAATTTACTTTGAAACGTTTTCAACTGTCTACTTAACTTCTGCAATTTTTTCCAACTCTCTAATCATCAAATTCTGTTGTTTTAATCTGCGGCAATTCGGTGGATATTCCAGAGAATTTGCGTAAGTTTGCACCACAAAAAAACTCATACGATATGACGCCCAACAACCTGGACCCCACCGGAAAAAAACGGTTCGGAATCTTATTATTCCTCACCGTTTTCCTGCTACTTCCCTTTTTGGGACTTACTCTATTCAACACCAAAGGCGAGCCTCGTGAAGCCATCGTGGCCCTGTCGATGCTGAACAGTGACAACTGGATCCTACCGGTCAACAACGGAGGAGAAATGGCCTACAAGCCACCTTTTTTTCACTGGCTCATAGCTCTGTTCTCATCTGTGCTGAACCACGGACAAATCAACGAATACCTGTCGCGACTGCCGTCGGCCCTCTCGCTGATTGCCATGATTGCCGCAGGATACTGGTTCTACGGCAAGCGAAAGGGATACACGCTGGCGCTGGTTGCCGGTTTGCTCACCCTGACAAACTTTGAGGTTCACCGTGCCGGTGTAAACTGTCGGGTCGACATGCTGCTGACGGCCTGTATGGTAGGCGCGCTTTATCTCCTTTATCTGGGGCACGAAAAGCGGAAAACAGCATACTATCTGCTGGCCTTACTATGCATGAGCGGAGCCATGCTGACCAAGGGCCCCGTGGGCATATTGCTGCCCTGCATGGTTGGTTTTGCTTACGAACTATGTCAAAAAGAACGCTTCGCAAGAGTACTGCTGCGCTACATTGCTCTGGGGCTCGGTGCTCTGGTCATCCCCATGATGTGGTACGTGGCAGCCTATCAGGAAGGCGGCCAAAAGTTTTTTGACCTGGTATGGGAAGAAAACGTATTGCGCTTTACGGGAAAAATGAGTTATGGCTCACATGAAAACCCGCCCATCTACAACGTCATGACCATTCTCACCGGCATGCTGCCCTATACGCTGCTGGTGCTCATCGGACTCGTTTCGATACATTTAAGACATGCACGGAACACTTTGAGCAAAACATGGTGGAAAGAACAATGGCATCGCCTCAAGGCCATGGACAGCCTGAGGCTTTTTACCCTCCTGAGTTTCGTCATCATCTTTGTTTTCTACTGTATTCCAAAGAGCAAGCGCAGTGTATATCTGCTGCCTGTATATCCATTTATGTGCTATTTCCTGGCTGAATACATGCACTACCTGTGGCAGGAAAAGCACCATATTATCCGACTTTTCGGCCGCCTGCTGGCCACACTGGTTATCATTGTATCCGTTACGGCCATTATACTGCACTTCGTTCCCATACCGGAAATATTCATGCAAGGACACAACGCCCAGATTATCGGGGCACTGCATGACATACCCTGGACGTTCTGGAGTGTAGCAGGCATACTGCTTCCGCTCTATCTGGGCATTCACTATTGGTTCAGCTCGTTTAAGCCCAAGAACAACTGGATATTCTACGGCACCCTGATTCTGCCCTACAGTATCCTTTTTGCCCTTGACTGCCACTACCAGCCCACCCTGCTCAACGAGCGGTCTGACAAACTGGTGGTTGAACAAATCAAGAAGCGCTTCCCCGAAGGCGATATCCACACCTACATCTACATGCCCGATTTCAACATAGCCAGCAAGATGCATTACTTTACGCTGAACTTTTACCTGAACGACCGCGTAAAACAGTATGAACAGCAATTGCCGGCCCAAGGATATGTCATCATGGGAGAGTATGACTACCGGGAGCACTTCTGTCCCGCATTCGGACAAGAATACAACATCCGCGAAGTCGAAAACCTACGACACAAAAGTTGCGACACCAAGCAAACTCTCGCCATCTATTACTTTCAGCGAAAGAAAACAGATTCCGTTTCCAAGCAAAACGAGAAAAAGTCTTAAATAGGCGAAATTCGCAGGTCGTTGTACAATAAAATGCCACTAATTTTGCTAATTTTGCGCTTAACATATAAACCAAAACAAAGAAAACATTATGCCCAGTAGTGATAGCCTGGTAATCATACCAACCTACAATGAAAAAGAGAACGCGGAAAGCATTGTCCGTGCGGTATTCAACCTGAAAAAGCACTTCAACATACTGATTATTGATGACGGCTCACCCGACGGCACAGCCGACATCATCAAACGGCTACAAAAAGAATTTCCGAACGACTTGCACCTCATTGAGCGTGAAGGCAAACTGGGACTCGGCACAGCCTACATCACAGGATTCAAGTGGGCTCTGTCACAGGGTTATGACTACATCTTCGAAATGGACGCCGACTTCAGCCACAATCCCAACGACCTGCTCCGACTTTATGCTGCATGTCATGACGAAGGAGCCGACGTAGCCATCGGTTCACGCTATGTCAGCGGTGTAAATGTGGTAAACTGGCCCATGGGACGCGTATTAATGAGCTACTATGCTTCAAAATACGTACGCATTATCACCGGCCTGCCCATTCATGACACAACGGCAGGATTCAAATGTTACAAGCGTCAGGTTTTGGAAACCATTGACCTTGACGCCATCCGCTTTAAAGGATATGCGTTCCAGATTGAAATGAAATTCACTGCCTACAAATGCGGCTTCAAAATCAAAGAAGTACCCGTTATTTTCGTTAATCGCCGACTGGGTGAAAGCAAGATGAACAGCAGTATCTTCGGCGAAGCCATTTTTGGCGTAATGCGCCTGCGACTGGACAGTTGGACTAAAAAATATCCGAAGAAAAAGAACTAAATATTTTCACCATACCTATGCACAGAAGAATATGCATAAAAAACGCCACGATTGTTGGTGAAGGTCACCGTTTTGTAGGATCATTGGTTACAGAAGACCACCGTATCGCCGAGATCGTTGAAGGTCAGGACGTTGAGCCAAGTGTTCCGGCCGACGAAATAATAAATGCCGAAGGATGTTATCTGCTGCCCGGCGTTATTGACACACACGTGCATTTCAGAGAACCGGGATTAACCCACAAAGCAGATATTGAAAGTGAAAGCCGCGCAGCAGCAGCCGGAGGTGTCACTACCTTCCTGGATATGCCCAACAATACGCCTCAAACTACCACAATTGAAGCATTGCGCGATAAATTGGAACTGGCTTACCACAAAAGCCATGTAAATTTTGGTTTTTATATCGGAGCTACCAACTCCAATTTGTCTGAAATCATGCACATCAATCCGCGCAAGGTATGTGGAATAAAATTGTTTATGGGGGCGTCAACAGGCAATATGTTGGTAGATAATCCCGATTCCCTGCGTGACATCTTTGAATGTGCAAAGATGCCTATCGTGGCTCATTGTGAAGATACGGCTGCCATCTGTAAAAACATGGAAAGAATCAAAGAGCAGTATGGCGAAGATCCCGACGTAGCCCTCCATGCAGTAATTCGCAACGAGGATGTATGCTACAAATCTTCCTCAACTGCAGCTAAACTGGCTGCCGAAACAGGAGCCCGCCTGCACATTGCCCATATCTCCACGGCAAAGGAACTTCAGCTCATCAAGCCAAGCCGCCCAAGCATCACGGCAGAAGCTTGTGTTCCTCATCTGCTTTTTTGCGATGAAGACTATGCACGTCTGGGAAGCCGCATCAAATGTAATCCGGCCATAAAATCACGCAAAGACCGCGAAGCTTTACGTAAAGCGCTGACATCTGGAAAAATATTCACGGTTGGGACGGATCATGCCCCCCATCTGTTACGCGAAAAGGCAGGAGGATGCATCAAAGCCGTATCCGGTATGCCGATGATCCAATTCTCATTGATCTCCATGCTGGAACTTACCGAACAAAACATACTTAGTATAGAACAGGTTGTGGAACTCATGTGCCATAATCCAGCCCGGTTATTTGACATAGAAAACCGTGGATTCCTGCGTGAAGGATATGTTGCCGACCTTACTCTGGTTCGCCCCAAGGCTTACTGGACCCTTACCCCCAACCGCATAGAAAGCAAATGCGGCTGGAGTCCACTGGAAGGCCACACATTCCATTGGCAGGTGGAAAAGACCTTTTGTAACGGCTTCATGATATATAATCAAGGTCACATTACAAATACTGACTTTCACGGACAAGCCGTTACCTATATCCGATAATGACAATCAAGACATATACATACCACCTGCACGAGCTGACAGACTATATCAATTGGCTCTATTTTTTTCATAGTTGGGGATTTCCTCCCCAATTTGCGTCTATCGCCCGCCAACATGCCTGTCCGGCCTGCCAGCAGGCTTGGGTAAACAGTTTTCCTATAGCCGAACGGGAGAAGGCTCGTACCTGCCTTAAACTTTACCAGGAAGCTATTGAACAGCTCCAGCAACTGGATAAAGATTATGTAGTCAGAGGTATTTGTGGCTTATTTCAAGTCACGACCCAAAATGATGACATTATCTTCAATCTGTCAGGAAAAGAGATACATTTTCCATGCTTGCGCCAACAGCTGCAACAGGAAAAAGACGGAGTCTATCTTTGTTTAACAGACTACATCAATCCGTGTGGTGACCGTATCGGTGTTTTTGCCACGACAGTTGATGCCGAAATGGAAAAACTTTTTCCAGATGATTCTTACCAGCATATGCTGACCCAACTGCTATGCGACCGTCTGGCTGAAGCAGCTGCTGAAAAAATGCATCAGCAAATACGAATCAAAGACTGGGGATATGCCCCAGACGAGCAATTATCACCCGACGACCTTTTTGCCGAAAAATACCAAGGCATACGTCCGGCCGTAGGATACCCGTCATTGCCCGACCAAAGTGTAAATGCCATCATCGAGCAAATCATAGGCATGAATGCCATAGGCATCACACTAACAGAAAGCGGAGCCATGCTGCCTCACGCGTCCGTCAGCGGGCTGATGTTTTCCCACCCTAAAGCACGCTATTTTGCAGTAGGTAAAATTGGGAATGACCAACTTGCGGACTATGCCCAACGGCGCGGTATGCCACCTGAAGAGCTCGAAAAATTTTTAAGCAAGAACCTTTTATAGTAAATATGTGTACATGATACTACGCATCTCCATACTGCTCATTCTGCTACTGCTTGTTCCCGCCTTTTATATTGACCGCCACTTTCATTTAAAAAAGCATCGGGCATTCCGTTTCTTATTATGGGGAATAAGTGGCATATTCATGGCCTTCACAGTATGGTTCTGCCTATACGAGAATTTCTCCGACACGGAAAGCCTCGTAAAAGGCCAGTATCTCATGCTGCTGCTCATGTGGAGTTGCAGTACCCTGCTGTTTACGGTTGTTTCAGCCACAGGCTGGATTTTCCGCAAATGCCGTCAGGCCCAAAGAATCCGGAAGCTGATTGATTCCGTAGCCCTTATTGGAGGATTGAGCATTGCCGGTTCCATGCTTTACGGTCACATTTCCGGTCCTGAAAAATTAATTGTAAAGACATATACCTACCAGTCGGCAAGCATTCCCGCCTCCTTTGACGGCTTTCGCATCGTACAGCTCTCCGACCTTCATGTAGGCACTTTTGCCAACCGTAAGAACATCATCCGTCAAATAACCGACAGCGTCATGTCACTTCAGCCGGACATGATTGTTTTTACCGGTGACCTGGTCAATTATCATTCAGGCGAACTGGATGCATTTCTCCCCATTCTCTCCAAGATGAAAGCGCCCTTTGGTATCTATGCCGTATTGGGCAACCACGACTATATGAACTACCGGCGCTGGGCCACTGAAAACGACAGAAAAGCTGACATTCAACGCCTGATCAGTTTGGAAAAGAAGATGGGCTGGAAAGTTCTGCTTAACGAAAATTCCGTTGTTCGTCACCAGACCGATTCCATGGTCATCATTGGAGTTGAAAATGACGGAAAACCACCTTTCCCGGCAAGAGCCGACCTGCCCCGCGCACAGAAAGGACTGCAAGCTGACTGCTTCAGCATTTTGCTTAGTCACGACCCCACCCATTGGCGTCGCGCCGTATTGCCCACAACGAACATTCCACTTACGCTGTCGGGACATACACACGGCATGCAACTGCAATTTGGCCATTTTTCGCCGGCCTCCTGGTTCTATCCGGAATGGGGCGGCCCGTATACAATTACCGAAAGAGGCATCCCCCGCACTCTTTACGTCAGTCTGGGCACAGGCGAAGTGTTACTGCCGTTCCGTCTCGGAGCATGGCCTGAAATTAATGTAATCATTCTGCATCACATACCATCTACACAACCCTAAAACAACTTCACATGAAACATCTTTATCACATTTACCAAATCATTGTTGCCCTTCCCATATTATTGGTCACCACCATTCTGACGGCTTTGGTTACAAGCATCGGATGCTTTTTAGGCGATGCTCACTTTTGGGGATATTATCCCGGCAAAATATGGTCACAGATATTCTGCCGCATCCTGCTGATTCCCGTAAAAGTTGAAGGACATCAATATATTGACAAAAACACATCCTACGTATTTGTAGCCAACCACCAGGGCCCCATGGACATTTTCCTCATCTACGGTTTTTTGGGACGCAACTTCAAATGGATGATGAAGAAATCACTGCGCAACATTCCTCTTGTAGGTTATGCCTGTGAAAAAGCGCGCCACATATTTGTTGACAAGTCTGGCCCGAAAAAAATACAGGAAACTTATGAAAAGGCACGTCAGACTCTGCAGGGAGGAACATCCGTGGTTGTATTTCCCGAAGGTTCACGCACCTATACCGGTCACATGGGACCATTCCGAAAGGGTGCTTTTCTGCTGGCGGACGAATTGCAACTACCCATCGTACCCATTACGATTGACGGCTCGTTTGACGTTCTGACCCGCATGGCCGGCATCTCGTTTGTTCACCGCCACACCATGCGCCTCATTATTCACAAACCCATCATGCCCCACGGGAAAGGACCGGAATATATCAAGGAGAACATGGAAGTCTCCTACAAAATCATCATGAACGACTTACCCGAGAAATACCAAAACTAAAACGGGCATTCAAGGCGGTGGCAGAAAAAGGAGTTATTCTCCTTTTACAACCACCGCCCCATACCTTTTCATTACAAGGTGCCGGAGAAAAAATTTTTTCCGGCACCTTATTTATTTTTTCTCCACCCTGTTTTTACCGTGCCGGCCTCCTTCCCCAAACATGCTGCTGCAACTTCCCCAAAAACCTGATTTCACCCAGACTTCATCCCCACACGTAAAATCCATCTTTCTGCCCCTCCTTCATTTCGTACCACACTCCAAGCGTTTCGTCACGCTATTCTCCCCACAGGCCAAAAAACTTTCATTTTTATATCCAATGCCCTGTTTTTCCGAAAAAATGTCAAAACCTTTTCACGCACAACACGTTAGCTTAAATCGCCGCAAATATGTAATATTAAAAATTTAGAATCATTATAATCTCCTCATTTGTGGCGATTTTATGTTGTAGAACATAAAATTCAACGTTTTTGTGTTCCATATTTCAACAAAAAAAGTTACCTTTACGCCGAAAAAGGAGAACGATTATTTACCCACTTAACAAATTGTAAGTATATGGAACCTAACCAGACCTTTAACAATGGCCTTTGGAACAAGGAAATCAACGTTAGTGATTTCGTGAGTAAAAACATCACGCCCTATACGGGCGATGCATCCTTCCTGCAAGGACCGACGGAGCGCACCAAACACATTTGGGACCTTTGTTTGAAAGCCCTGGCAGAAGAAAGAGAAAACGGCGGAGTCCGTTCGCTCGACAACAAGACAGTATCTACCATTACTTCACATAAAGCCGGCTACATTGACCGTGAAAACGAACTGATTGTAGGTTTGCAGACCGACGAGCTGCTCAAGCGCGCCATCAAGCCTTTCGGCGGCATCAAAGTTGTTGAAAAAGCTTGCCGCGAAAACGGCGTTGAAGTTGACGAAAAAGTAAAAGACATCTTCACCCATTACCGCAAGACCCACAACGACGGTGTATTTGACGTATATACCGAAGAAATTCGCTCATTCCGCTCTTTAGGCTTCCTTACCGGTTTGCCCGACAACTATGCCCGCGGACGTATCATCGGCGACTACCGCCGTCTGGCCCTCTACGGTATCGACCGTCTGATTGAGGCCAAGCAGGCTGATCTGAAAGCCCTGACAGGCCCCATGACCGAAGACCGTATACGCCTGCGTGAAGAAGTGGCTGAACAAATCAAGGCCCTTAAGGACATTATCATCATGGGCAAATACTACGGCCTCGACCTGCGCCGCCCGGCCACATCAGCTCAGGAAGCCATCCAGTGGGTTTACATGGCTTATCTGGCAGCCGTGAAGGAACAGGACGGTGCCGCCATGTCGCTGGGTAACGTATCGTCATTCATCGATATTTACATTGAATACGATTTACACCACGGCATCATTGACGAAACCTTTGCTCAGGAGCTGGTTGACCAGTTCATCATCAAACTCCGCATGGTGCGTCATCTGCGTATGCAGGCCTATAACGAAATCTTTGCAGGCGACCCGACATGGGTAACCGAATCACTGGGCGGACGCTTCAACGACGGCCGTACCAAGGTGACGAAGACCTCGTTCCGTTTCCTGCAGACACTTTACAACCTTGGTCCTTCGCCAGAACCCAACATGACCGTTCTGTGGAGTCCCGAATTGCCCGAAGGCTTCAAGCGCTTCTGCGCCCAGGTATCTGTTGACACCAGCTCCATCCAATACGAAAACGACAACCTCATGCGTGAAGTACGCGGATGCGACGACTACGGAATTGCCTGCTGCGTAAGCTATCAGGCCATCGGTAAGCAAATACAGTTCTTCGGAGCCCGCTGTAACCTGGCTAAAGCCCTGTTGCTGGCCATCAATGGCGGACGCTGCGAAAACACCGGTACCGTAATGGTAAAGGGAATCCCCGTCCTCTCCAGCGATACGCTGAACTTTGAAGAAGTAATCAGCAACTACAAGAAAGTGCTCAAGGAGATTGCCCGCGTGTACAACGAGGCCATGAACATCATCCATTACATGCACGACAAATATTATTACGAAAAAGCGCAGATGGCCTTCGTCGACACCAACCCACGCATCAATCTGGCCTATGGTGTAGCCGGACTCTCCATCGCCCTCGACTCGCTTTCAGCCATTAAATATGCTACGGTAAAAGCCCGTCGTAACGATATAGGTCTGACCGAGGGATTCGACATTGAAGGTGAATTCCCCTGCTTCGGAAACGATGACGACCGCGTTGACCATCTGGGTGTTGACCTGGTTTACTACTTCAGCGAGGAGCTCAAGAAACTGCCGGTATACAAAAATGCACGCCCCACCCTTTCACTGCTGACCATTACTTCAAACGTAATGTACGGAAAGAAGACGGGTGCCACTCCTGACGGACGTGCCAAGGGTGTAGCTTTCGCCCCCGGTGCAAACCCGATGCACGGTCGCGATAAAAACGGCGCCATAGCATCGCTGAGTTCCGTAGCCAAACTGCGCTACCGTGACTCTCAGGACGGAATCAGCAATACATTCTCCATCGTTCCCAAATCTTTAGGTCCGACACAGGAAGAG
>FR903634.1:81656-84130 GCA_000438115.1 Prevotella sp. CAG:617
AGCGTATTGACAACCTGATTACCATGATGGACGGCTACTTTACCAAAGGTGCCCACCACCTGAACGTAAACGTACTGAACCGCGAAATGCTGGAAGACGCTATGGAGCATCCGGAGAAATATCCGCAGCTCACCATCCGTGTGAGCGGCTATGCCGTAAACTTCATCAAGCTCAGCCGCGAACATCAGTTGGAAGTTATCAGCCGTTCGTTCCACGACAGATTCTAACCCTTTTTATCTCATATATCATGCTCAAAGTTCATTCTTTTGAAAGTATGGGAACTTACGACGGGCCGGGACTCCGGCTCGTCGTTTTTCTGCAAGGTTGCCCGTTCAAATGCTTGTATTGCGCTAATCCTGACACCATCAGCATTGACGGAGGAAAAGAAACCGACGAGGCCGAAATTCTGCGTATGGCCGTCAGCCAGAAAGCCTTTTTCGGGCGACGCGGCGGCATTACCTTCTCGGGCGGCGAACCCACACTTCAAGCCGCACAACTTCTGCCACTTTTCAGTCAGCTCAAACAGGAAGGAATTCACATTTGCCTGGACACGAATGGCGGCGTATGGAATAAAAACGTAGAATCCCTTCTGCTGCAAACAGACCTGGTATTGCTGGATATCAAGGAATTCAACAACAACCGCCACCAGAAACTGACAGGACGCAGCAACGAGCAAACCCTACGCACCGCAGCCTGGCTGGAAGAAAATGGCCGGCCGTTCTGGTTGCGCTATGTGCTGGTTCCAGGTTACAGCGACTTCGAAGAAGATATCCGTGCTCTGGGTGAAGCTTTAGGTAAATATAAAAGCATTGAAAGAGTCGAAATTCTTCCTTATCATCGGCTGGGTGTTCACAAATACGAGGCCATGGGCTGGCCCTATGCCTTGAAAGATGTAGTTGAAAACACACCTCAACAACTCGAAAGAGCCAAACAATTGTTCGACACTTATTTCAGTAATGTAATAGTTAACTGATATTCCCTTTTTCTCACCACAAAGCAGTCCGACAGACATTCTTTTTTCAGTATGCCTGTCGGACTATTTTATAAAACCGTAATGAAAAAAGGAGGAATTATCTGCCTCCACGACTATTGTAGGTACGCTTGCCATCATTCCCTTGGCGCTTGCTTTCGCTACGTTCCGCGCGAGACGGCCGATTGTTTTGTGGACGTTGGTACTTGCGGTTTGGATTACGTCCAGGTCGCTGCATGTCAGGTCTTTTTCCGTGATTTGGAGCAGGCGGCCTCACGTTTCCATTCTGGGGTCTTCTGTCCGGACGATTGTATCCAGGACGATGCCCCTCGTGATGCGGTCGGTTGTACCCGGGAGCCGGACGATGCCCCCGCAACGGTTTTCTGTCCCAATGATGCGGACGGAAGCCGCGATAAGGACTCGGCGCACCAATCCGCCGGTTATGCCAACGATGTCCTGTATAACTAATATAAACGCCAGGGCGTGAATAATAGAACACCGTAGGTTTATAATATTTTACAACAGGGAAATACCAACTGCCGGTGACCCATCTGACAGGGTGCAAGAAATAGCTAATAGTCGTATACAACTGATACTGTGCATTGGTCAGAATGCACTGCAAGTCGGCATTACGAAACTGCCAATAGGAGCCACCGCAATCATCTGCCCTGTCAATACTCAGCAGATAATCCAAATTAATCTGGTAAGCCCGTTCATATTGGGCATCCGACAAATTCAATTCATAAGCCATTTTGTCGGTCAAGAACCAAGCTCTGTCACGCGCCTCTTCATAAGGCAATGCCCACATCGTTCCTGTCAGGAGACACAAGAAAGCTACTAAAATTATTCGTTTCATACTTCAGTCTTTTCATAAATGAATAAATACGATCCGGTCTGTTTACCGAGCCGTTATATCTTATAGACCGACTGCAAGCCAAAAAGTTGCAAGCCTCCCCACACAAAATATGTTAATCGCCTTCGAACCACAGTGTTTTCCCGCTTCGCCTTCCGTAAAAACGCACTACAAAAAATTGGCTGTATGCCCAGAAAAGTGTATCTTTGCCAAAGATATTTTTTTCATTATGAAAATAAAGGAAGTCGCCCAGACCCTTGAACGGTTCGCGCCTCTGCCTCTGCAAGACAGCTACGATAATGCAGGTCTGCAGATTGGATTAACAGAGACGGAAGCATCAGGGGTCTTATTGTGTTTGGACGTAACGGAAGACGTCATAAGCGAAGCGCAGCAGTTGGGACTCAATCTCATTGTGTCACACCATCCGCTGCTCTTTCACGGTGTAAAATGCGTATCCAACCGCAGCTACGTTGAACGCTGCATGCGCATGGCCATAAAATCAGACATTGCCATTTATTCAGCCCATACCAATCTGGACAATGCACGAGGAGGCGTAAACTTTGCCTTGGCTGACATGCTGGGACTGAACGACGTCACGTTTCTGCAACCACACGGCGACGATGCCGGAAGCGGTGTCATAGGCTGTCTGCC
>FR903634.1:84165-101694 GCA_000438115.1 Prevotella sp. CAG:617
GCAGACTTTTTAGCACGTGTGGCTACTACATTACACGCGGAATGCCTCATGCACAACCGCCCAATCAACCGCCCAATCAGTCGAGTAGCCCTTTGCGGCGGCGCCGGCGATTTTTTGCTCAATGAAGCCATTGAAGCACAGGCTGACGCCTTTATCACTGGTGAAATGCACTACCACCACTACTTTGGGCACGAAGACGACATTCAGATAGCCGTGACCGGACATTACCAAAGTGAGGTGCACACACTGCAGATTTTCCGTCGGATACTGCAGGAACAGTTCCCGACGCTGCGCATTGTAGACACACGTCACAACACCAACCCCATTCATTACACAACACGCTCATTTGAAAGAAAATAATATTCGATAATTCTCAAATTATGGCTACAAAGAAAAATGTTGCGGACATTTCCGTGGAAGAAAAGCTGAAAGCGCTTTATCAACTTCAGACGATGCTTTCCGAAATTGACAAAATCAAGACCCTGCGCGGCGAACTCCCGCTTGAGGTGCAGGACCTGGAAGACGAAATTGAAGGTCTGACTACACGTATCGGCAAATACGAAGAAGAAATCAAGGAACTTAATGCCGACATTGCAACCAAAAAGGGAAACATCCAAACGGCTCAGGCCTCAGTAGAACGCTATAAGCAGCAACTGGACGACGTACGAAACAACCGCGAATACGACACCCTGTCGAAGGAAATTGAATTCCAGACTCTCGAAATCCAGCTCCAGAACAAAAAAATTGGTGAAGCTCAGGAAAAAATAGCCAAAAAGCAGGAAGAAATCAAACAGAACCAGGCTTTATTGGAAGAACGTCGCAATGATCTTGACATCAAGAAATCAGAACTTGACGAAATCATTTCCGAAACAAAAGCCGAAGAGGAAAAGCTTCGTGAAAAGGCCAAAGCACTGGAAGTAACCATCGAGCCGCGCCTGCTGACAGCCTTCAAGCGCATTCGCCGCAACAGCCGCAACGGTTTGGGCATTGTTTACGTACAGCGCGATGCCTGCGGCGGTTGCTTCAACAAGATTCCGCCTCAGCGTCAACTGGACATCCGCATGCGCAAGAAAATCATTGTATGTGAATATTGCGGACGTATCATGATTGACCCCGAACTGGCCGGAGTTGAAATTGAAGCTCCCAAAGAAAAGCCCAAACGCCGCCTGCGCAGCCGTAAGACGACCGAAGAATAAACAGACAATAATATTTTTCACCCCTTTTACATTGCCCTGCCGCCCAGAAAATCTTTCTGCACCGGCCGGGCAATTTTCGTATCTGTCTGACATACTTCTCCAATAAGAATTGGCGCAACAAGGCGGCACTTTCGGAAAGTAACTTCCGACTCAAGAACTACAAGGTGCCGGAAAAAACAGAAAAGAATCCGACCTTTTTTCCTCAACCACTTGCCGCTCTTATGCCCCCGTTTCATCAGCAAGGAAAAACAATCGCATCAACCATCCCCCCGGGTTTACTTTAAAAAAGCATATTTTGCTTGTTTCTTCGACCGGCTTGCCGTAACTTTGTGTTCCAGATATGGAACTACAAGAAATAGCTCAACTTTACGCAGGTACAGAGGAAGTATCTGCGCTGGGACGTATGGTAAGAGACCCCAAACTCAAGGTATTTTTTCTCGATGGGGCCAAAGCCTCGTCGGCTGCCGTATTGTTTGCGGGGCTGGCCCGTTCAGAGCAGGCCGGACAGCATATATTGGTATTCGTCCTCGACGACGAGGAAGCAGCCGGATATTTCTATCATGACCTGGTGCAGCTTTCAGCTTCCGACGAAAATATTCTGTTTTTCCCTTCGTCTTTCCGACGCGCCGTAAAATACGGACAACGAGATTCTGCCAACGAAATTCTTCGTACAGAGGTTTTAGGACGTATCTCCTCTCCGCAAGCGTCCAGCAGCCCGCTGTATCTGGTGACTTATCCCGACGCCATAGTTGAAAAGGTCACTTCAAAAGAGACCCTGAACGAGCATCTGCTGCACCTGCAAACCGGCGAGGCCCATAATCTGACCCAACTGGAACAGCGCCTGCAGGATTTAGGATTCCGCCGCCGTGACTACGTGTACGAACCGGGCGAATATGCCGTCAGAGGAAGCATTCTCGACATTTATTCCTATACCTACGAGCAACCATTCCGTATCGACTTTTTCGGTGACGACATCGAATCCATCCGCACATTTGAAGTCGAAACCCAACTGTCCGGAAAAAAGCTGGACAGCATCAATGTCATTCCTGACATGGGCGGACAAACTTCCGGAAAGCGGAACATGGCCCAACTGCTTCCCAAAGAAACGATATGGGTGTTCCACGACTATCAGCTGGCCATCGACCGGGCCAAAATAATCAGTGAACAAGGCTTTACCGCACAGGCCGGGCTGGATGCCGGCGAGGAGGCAAATGCCCTGAAAGCCTCTGAATGGCTTACTCCTGCCCACGAAATCGAAAAGGAATGGAGCGCATTCAGGCGCATCGAAACAGGCAGCCACTGCTCTACCGACGCCCCCGACGCCGTATGCCGTATCGACATCGAGCCACAGCCTCTTTTTCACAAAAATTTCGACCTGGTACGCTCCAGTTTCCGGCAATATCTGGACAACGGTCTGCAACTCTACATCCTCTCCGACAGCGCAAAGCAACAGGAGCGTCTACACGATATTTTCGAAGAGACCAACGACCGGTTTCCCTTTATTTCCGTATCGAAAACGTTGCACGAAGGTTTCATCGACCGCCGCCGAAAAGGCTGTTTCTTCACCGACCATCAGATATTTGACCGTTTTTACAAATACAACCTGCGCAGCGACCGTGCACGCAGCGGAAAGGTAGCACTCAGCCTGAAAGAGCTACTGCAGTTTGAACCCGGCGACTACGTAGTACACATTGACCACGGTATCGGAAAATTTGCCGGACTGGTACGCATGCCTTCGGCCGACGGTTCGACGCAGGAGATGATGAAACTGACTTACCGCAACGACGATGTCGTACTGGTATCCATACACTCGCTCCACAAAGTCAGCAAATACAAGGGCAGGGAAGGCGAACCGCCCACGCTGAGCCACCTGGGCACGGGGGCCTGGGAAAAGATGAAGGACCGCACCAAGAAAAAAATCAAGGATATTGCACGCGACCTCATCAAGCTCTACTCCAAACGCCTGCAGGAAAAAGGATTCAGTTTTTCACCCGATTCGTTTTTGCAGCACGAACTGGAAGCCAGTTTTATTTATGAAGACACGCCAGACCAGCTGCGTGTAACACAGGAGGTAAAGGCCGACATGGAGCGCGACCGCCCCATGGACCGCCTGGTATGTGGCGACGTAGGCTTCGGCAAGACTGAAATTGCCGTTCGCGCCGCCTTCAAGGCTGCGTGTGACAACAAACAGGTGGCCGTAATGGTACCGACAACCGTACTGGCCCTGCAACACTTCAAGACATTTCAGAAACGTTTGAAGAATTTTCCGGTACGCGTGGACTATCTCAGCCGTGCGCGCAGTTCGGCCGACACGCGACAAGTATTGAAAGACCTGCAAGAAGGAAAAATCAACATCATTATCGGCACTCACAAACTGATTGGCAAACAGGTCAAATTCCACGACCTGGGACTGCTCATCATTGATGAAGAGCAGAAATTCGGTGTTGCCGTAAAAGAAAAACTACGCCAGCTGAAAGCCAACATCGACACACTGACCATGTCGGCCACCCCAATCCCGCGTACGCTGCAATTCTCCCTGATGGGGGCACGTGACTTTTCGGTCATCCAGACGCCGCCGCCCAACCGCCGCCCTATCCAAACGGAAATACACACCTTTGGCCACGAAATCATTGCCGAAGCCATTAACTTTGAAATGAGCCGCAACGGACAGACCTATATCGTATCGCCCCGCATATCGTCGCTGCCACACATCGCCAACCTGATTCACCAATACGTGCCCGACGCCCGTGTGGCCATCGGACATGGGCAAATGTCTCCGGCCGAACTTGAAAAAATCATTATCGGTTTTGTCAACTATGACTACGACGTGCTGGTATGCACCACCATCGTAGAAAACGGCGTGGACATACCGAACGCCAACACCATACTGATTGACGGAGCACAGCACTTCGGATTGTCGGACCTTCATCAAATGCGCGGCCGCGTGGGGCGCAGTGACAAAAAAGCTTTCTGCTATCTGCTGGCCCCACCTCTGGCACAACTCAACGAGGAGTCACGACGCAGGTTGCAGGCCCTTGAAAACTTCAGCGACCTGGGCAGCGGCATTCATATTGCCATGCAAGACCTTGATATTCGGGGGGCAGGTAATCTGCTGGGAGCAGAACAAAGTGGGTTTATTGTTGATTTGGGATACGAGACCTACCGGAAAATCCTGTCGGAGGCTGTAAATGAACTGAAAAATGACGAATTTGCCGACCTTTATGCCGACGAGCTGAAAGCCAATGCCTTAAATGGCGAAATGTTTGTCGATGAAAGTTCGGTTGAATGTGATTTGAAGGCCTTTTTGCCTGAAACTTATGTTCCCGGAAGCGGTGAACGAATGATGCTCTACCGTGAACTGGACAGCATGTCTACCGACGAACAGGTGGAAGCATTCGGAAAAAGGCTGGTAGACCGTTTCGGTCCGATTCCACCTGCGGGTGAAGAATTATTACGCATCGTCAAGCTACGACGGCTCGCCCGCCAGTTGGGCATTGAGCGCATCTCTCTCAAGAACAAACGCATGACGCTCTATTTCGTAAGTCGAAATGACAGTCCGTATTACCAAAGCAAGACCTTTGAAAAAATTATCGGTTATGCCATGTCACACGTACGTGAATGCGCCCTGGGCGAACAAAACGGGAAGCGTCGGATGCGCATCAATTCCGTCGGCAGTGTTAGTCAGGCCATAGAAATTCTGGAAAATATCATGTCGCAACCGTTACCCAATGATTAAAAGGAAACGCGCTCTTTATACAGCGCAGACAACTTTCACGTAACGAATAAATATGCTACAGGCACAAGGCTCACTCCAGGCCTTGTGCCTGCAGTTTTTCCCGCAGCCTGAACAACAGGCAGAATGTAGCTCCGTAAGTAGGATTGTCGTGATGCAACTCAATCATCTCCTTTTCTGCCAAAATAAAATCATGCATGTTGGAAAT
This sequence comes from Prevotella sp. CAG:617, assembly GCA_000438115.1. GTDB lineage: Bacteria > Bacteroidota > Bacteroidia > Bacteroidales > Bacteroidaceae > Alloprevotella. The sequence goes on from FR903634.1 coordinate 89,303, forward strand.
ATGCACTCCCGGCAAAAGGTCAAACTCTTTCGGCAGCTTATCCTGCCGCGCATCAAACCAGGCTACAAGTTCTGAAAGTTCAGCGTCTGTATATACTTTTTTATATTCCATACCAAGTGTATCTATGCTAAAATATGATGAGATGCAAACATACAACTTTTCAGGCAAAGCAACAAACCGCAATTGGCAAAGTAACAAAAAAAGAAAGAACTTGGAGGCATTCTCTCCGTTTTCTGACGTAACAAAGGAAGTATCTGTACTCCGCCTTTGAAAACAAAGGTTACCGGAACTGCTTCAACAAGAAGAAACTGATTATCCAATAACTCTACTTCATTTTTCCGTATATCACTTTTTATTAGTAACTTTGCCCAATAATATATAAAGCAACCCTATGAATGTACTTGAATTAAGTGAACAAGAAATAAACAGACGCCACGCGTTAGAAGAGTTACGCAAGATAGGCATCAACCCTTACCCCGCAGAAGAATTCCCGACAAACGCATTCTCCGTAGATATCAAAAATGAATTTACAGAAGAAGGTGAGCCCCGCCAGGTGAGCATTGCCGGCCGCATAATGAGCAGACGTATTATGGGTAAAGCCAGCTTTATCGAATTGCAGGACTCAAAAGGCAGAATTCAAGTTTACATCACTCGTGACGATATTTGCCCGGACGAAAACAAAGACCTTTATAATACGGTATTCAAGAAATTAATGGACTTGGGCGACTTTGTAGGTATCAACGGTTTCGTGTTCAAAACGCAGACCGGTGAAATCAGCGTACATGCCCAATCACTGAAATTACTTGCCAAAAGTTTAAAGCCACTCCCTATCGTCAAGCAAAAAGACGGCGTGGTTTACGACTCTTTCGAAGATCCGGAATTACGTTACCGTCAGCGCTACGTTGATTTAATTGTAAACAACGGCGTTAAGGAAACCTTTATCAAAAGAGCGCAGGTAATCAAAACCCTGCGCCGCGTATTGGACGAAGCCGGATATACCGAAGTGGAAACCCCAATACTGCAAGGTATTCCGGGAGGAGCAAGTGCACGTCCTTTTATCACGCATCATAATACGCTCGACGTTGATTTATATTTACGCATTGCTACCGAGCTGTATCTGAAAAGGCTGATAGTCGGTGGTTTTGAAGGCGTTTATGAAATCGGCAAGAACTTCCGCAATGAAGGTATGGACAAATTCCACAATCCGGAATTTACCTGTATGGAACTTTACGTACAGTATAAGGACTATAATTGGATGATGTCCTTCACCGAAAAGCTGCTGGAAACCATCTGTCTGGAAGTCAACGGTACAACAGAAGTTGAATTCGGCGGAAACAAGATAAGTTTCAAAGCGCCATACAAACGCCTCCCGATCTTAGATGCCATTAAAGAAAAAACCGGCTATGACCTGAACGGAAAAACAGAAGATGAAATCCGGGAAATCTGCCATGCCCTCAATCTGGAAATCGATGATACCATGGGCAAGGGCAAGCTCATTGATGAAATCTTCGGAGAGTTCTGTGAAGGAACATTCATTCAGCCTACATTTATTACCGATTATCCGGTAGAAATGAGTCCGCTGACAAAAATGCACCGCAGCAAACCAGGACTGACAGAACGGTTTGAATTGATGATTGGTGGAAAAGAAGCCGCAAACGCATATAGCGAACTTAATGATCCGCTTGATCAGGAAATACGTTTCCAGGATCAGCTCAGACTTAGCGAGAAAGGAGATGATGAGGCAATGTTCATTGATCAGGACTTTCTGAGAGCCCTGCAATACGGAATGCCTCCCACCTCAGGTATCGGAATTGGCATTGACCGTCTGACCATGCTCATTACCGGACAGCCTACCATACAGGAAGTCCTGCTTTTCCCACAAATGCGTCCTGAGAAAAAAGCTCCGCGTGACTCTGTTGAAAAATATACAGAAATTGGCGTGACCGAAGAAATTGTCCCCATTCTGCAGAAAGCCGGATACAATTTGGTAAACGACATGGCGGGCGGAAATCCTCAGAAAATACAGCAACAAATCGGCGAAATTATCAAGAAGTACAAACTGGAAGTAAAGAAGCCCAGTGTAGACGAAATAGCCGCCTGGATTGAAAAATTATAATGTAAGAAAAAGAGAAAAGCTCATCTTTACTTTTATTCAAGTTGCACGTATCAAACCGTGCGACTTATAAAAATAAAGAAGTAAGTATGAGTTTTTCTCTCATTCATTAATCATTACACGAACGAATATGGCAGACGATTGCGGTAAAATAGCAGTAATGGGTAGTGGAAGTTGGGCTACAGCTATCGCAAAAATGGTCCTTGAAAAAGTAGACCACATGAATTGGTACATGCGTCGCCCGGATACGATTGAAGACTTCAAACGACTGGAACATAACCCCAGCTACCTTACCAGCGTACATTTCGACCCGAAACGAATATCGTTTTCCTCCGATATAAACGAAACGGTTGAAAATTCCGACACGCTCCTATTCGTAACGCCATCTCCTTATCTGAAAGGACACCTGAAGAAACTCAAGGTAAAGTTGCAGGACAAATTCATCGTAACAGCCATCAAGGGTATTGTTCCTGATGAAAATCTGGTATGCTCCGAATATTTTAGGCAGGTATATAATGTACCTGATGAAAACCTGGCCGTACTAGGAGGCCCCAGTCATGCCGAAGAAGTTGCACTTGCACGCCTTACTTATCTGACGGTGGCGTGTTCCGATTTACGCAAAGCTACAGCTTTGTCTGATACATTAGCTTCCAATTACATCAAAACAACCGTATCTTCCGACGTAATCGGAATTGAATATGCTTCGGTATTAAAGAATGTATATGCCATTGCAGCCGGCATTTGTAACGGACTGAAATACGGAGACAACTTCCAATCAGTCCTGATGGCCAATGCCGTACAGGAAATGAACCGTTTTTTACGAGCAGTTTATCCCATTGACCGCAACGTATACGATTCTGTATATTTGGGTGACCTGCTGGTAACCGGATATTCCAATTTTTCAAGAAATCGCGTATTTGGAACGATGATTGGAAAGGGATACAGCGTAAAAAGTGCTCAAATTGAAATGGAAATGATTGCTGAGGGTTACTATGCCACCCGATGCATGAAGGGAATTAACCAACATTTTCACGTAAATATGCCAATTCTTGATGCGGTTTACAATATTCTATACGAGAAAGTATCTCCTGCTGCCGAAATTAAACTACTGACTGATTCATTCCGTTAACCGATGCCCATAAACGGAATGCGAAGCAAGAAGTCCATTCTACGCATACAAAAAATACATGATTCGTCTTTATTTGGTACGACACGGACAAACGGTTGAAAACCTTGAACATATTCTTCAAGGACATATGCCCGGCCACCTAACAAACGCGGGGAAGGAACAAATGAGGCAACTGGGAAAAGAATTAGCCGGCATTCATTTTGACCATCTACTATGCAGTGATTTACAGCGAGCCATTGATTCCGCTATATGCATGAATCTATCGCTTCCTGTAACAACAACCCCGTTGTTACGTGAGCGTGACTGGGGTATATTTACGGGATGCAAAATTGAAACCATCAGGCGAGACGAAGCTTTTCCGGAATCGGTTGAAAGCACGGAGCAACTATACTGCCGGGCAACGCTTTTTATCGAATTTTTACTGAAGAACTACGACGGAAAAAGTATCTTATGCGTAAGCCACGGACTATTCAACCGCTTTATTTCCTCCGTTGTCAGCGGAAAGCCATATTATGAAATTCCACGATTCGAAAACTCAGGCTTTCAAATACTACAAGTGGAGCAGCTTCCGCAAAAACGTCCTTGCTGTACTACATCCGACAAAGACGAAGCCTCTGCCAACTAAATTAAACAGCCATTCAAAGTTGGTGACAAGTTTTCGCCGCTCTTTGCAAAGAAAAAAGTATCTTTGCATAATACGTTTCCTATGCAATAACAACATCTTATGGATTCTTCATACATCGTATCGGCGAGAAAATACCGTCCGATGAGTTTTGATACGGTTATCGGGCAACACGCCTTGACCACCACACTCAAAAATGCCATAGCCAGTGGACGTCTGGCCCATGCCTATCTGTTTTGCGGCCCACGCGGAGTGGGTAAAACGACATGTGCCCGCATTTTTGCCAAGACCATCAACTGTATGTCCCCCCTACCCTCTGGGGAGCCTTGCAACGAATGTGAAAGTTGCAAAGCCTTCAACGAGCAGCGCAGTTTCAACATTCACGAACTGGACGCTGCATCCAACAACTCGGTTGAAGACATCCGCTCACTCATCGAACAGGTAAAAATACCCCCTCAGGTAGGCAAATATAAAGTATTCATAATTGATGAGGTTCACATGCTTTCACAACAGGCTTTCAATGCCTTCCTGAAAACGCTTGAAGAGCCGCCACGGCATGCCATATTCATCTTGGCAACGACTGAAAAGCAGAAGATTCTGCCTACTATTCTCAGTCGCTGTCAGATCTATGACTTTAACCGCATGGACATTGCCGACATTGTGAAACATTTAAAAAACATTGCCGAAAAAGAACATATTGAAGTTGAAGACGAGGCGCTCAACATCATTGCCCAAAAGGCCGACGGCGGTATGCGCGATGCCTTGTCCATATTTGATCAGGTCAGCAGTTTCAGCAACGGACACATTACCTATAAAAAAGTCATTGAAGATCTCAATGTTCTTGACTATGAATACTATTTTAAGCTGACCGACCTTTTTCTGGCCGGAGACATTCCGATGTCATTGCTCACATTTAATGAAATCACTGAAAAAGGATTTGACGGTCAGTCATTTATCGGAGGACTGGCGGAACACTTCCGTAACCTGCTTGTCAGTCGAGACGCGGTTACACTGCCACTGCTTGAAGTGGCAGACAACATCAAGCAACGCTACAATGAGCAAGCCAAGCGCTGCAACCCAAAATTCCTGTTTAAAGCCATCAGACTCTGCAATACCTGCGACCTCAACTATCGTAACAGCCGCAACAGGCGCCTGCTGGTTGAAATCACCCTCATTGAAGTGGCGCAAGCCGTAAATGAAGACGACGACAGCGCGGGGCGTAGCCCTAAACAGTTAAACCCCATATTTCAGCCTCATAACGACCAGACTCAAGCTCCGGCAGCCGCAACAACAAAGGCACCTACTGCTGCCACCACTGCGACAGCTCCTCGACAAACGACGCCATCTACTTCAACACCTGCAAAAGGCAATACGCCTGCCAGTGGTGGAGGCTTTAACTTTACCGCCCAGAATTCTTCGCCCAGACCTTTAGGTCGTCTGCACACCATTTCCATACGGGGGGCGCAACCTCAATCACCTGCAAAAACCCAGGAACAGCAGTTGCCCAAGGTACAAGAGGAACAAATTGAGGAACGCCGACCCGTTGAAAGCAAAAACCTGACACTACCGTGGTTGCAATATGCCAACCGATTACCTCAGGAACAAACCGCAATGGCGGCACGCATGAAAAATATGAACCCGTTTCTGGCTGGTCCAGAACTGATTCGGGTTGAAGTGGAAAACCAGCAAGTCAAACAGGATTTGCAGGAAATCAGCAATGATCTTATCCGCTTCATGCGTAAAACGCTCCACAATTCTCATCTGCAGCTGGAAATCGGACTTATGGATTTGAAAAAAACGCAACGCGCCTATACCAAGCGCGAGCAACTTGAGGCCATTATCAAAAAATATCCCGACGTAGAACAATTACGTAAAGAACTGAAATTAGAATTTACATAACCCTACAAATAAGAAAATCATGGAAAATCAACCTAAAAAGTACATTGCCGTAGCTTACGATCTTTATACTGACAATTCAAAAGGCATTCATGAACTGGTAGAGCAGGCTCCGGCAGAACATCCGTTCCAATTTATTTCTGGCATGGGAGCTGCCTTGGATTCTTTTGAAGAAAAGATGCTCGGCCTTAATGAAGGTGACACTTTTGATTTTACCTTGGAAGTAGACGACGCATATGGTCCCTACGAACAGGCTCACGTCCTGTCGCTCGACAAATCGATATTTTCCCCGAACGGCCACTTTGACAAGGAGAATATTTTTCCGGGCAACGTAATTCCTCTGATGAACGAAGACGGAAACCGTTTCCAAGGTCTTATTCTTGAAGTAAAAGAAGACAAAGTTGTAGTAGACCTCAACCATCCTCTTGCCGGCAAGAAACTTCACTTCAAAGGCAGTGTTGTTACTTCCCGTCCCGCAACTGACGACGAGATTCAAGGAATGATCAACCTTATGAGCGGCGAAGGATGTGGATGCTGCGGTGGCGAAGATGGATGTGGCGGATGCGGCGGCGAGCATCACTGCCATCACGAAGGCGGTGAACACCACTGTCACGAAGAAGGCGGCGAGCACCACTGCCATCACGAGGGTGGCGAACATCACTGTTGCGGCGGCGGACACTGCCATTAATCATCAAAACGCCCAATCTCACTTCCATACTAAAAGGATAAACAAATGAATACCATTGGCACATTGTTCCGACTCACCACTTTCGGCGAAAGTCACGGACCGGGAGTTGGCGGCGTCATCGACGGTTTTCCGGCCGGCATAGAAATCGATATGGACTTCATCCAACATGAGTTGGACCGCCGGAAACCCGGACAAAGCGCACTGACCACTCCACGCAAAGAATCGGACAAAGTGGAAATCCTCTCGGGTGTCTACGAAGGCTTTTCAACCGGATGCCCCATTGGCTTTCTGGTCAGAAATGAAAACCAGCATTCAGCCGACTACGACAATCTGCGTGACCTGTTCAGGCCGTCACACGCCGACTTTACCTATTACAGCAAGTACGGCATTCGCGATCATCGCGGCGGCGGGCGTTCATCAGCACGTGAAACCATCAGCCGTGTTGTTGCCGGAGCCTTTGCCAAACTGGCCTTACGTAAATTGGGAATCAGCATTACGGCCTATACCCAACAGGTAGGTCATATCCAATTAGAAAAGCCTTACCAGCAACTCGATTTTCAGGAAATCGAGCGAAATGCCGTGCGCTGCGCCGATGCCGAAACTGCAGAAAAAATGGCCGCCCTCATTCAGGAAGTAAAATCCGAAGGTGACACCATAGGAGGCGTCATAGCCTGCGTTATCAAGGGGTGCCCCATTGGGTTAGGCGAACCGGCTTTCGGTAAACTTCACGCCATGCTAGGAGGAGCCATGCTGTCAATCAATGCCGCAAAAGGATTTGAATACGGAAAAGGGTTTGCGGGTGTAACGGAGCGTGGAAGTCAGCAAAATGACATTTTTGTTTCTGACTCAAACGGACAACACATCACCACACGCACCAACAACAGCGGCGGCATACAGGGAGGCATCAGTAACGGACAAGACATTTACTTCCGTGTGGCTTTCAAACCGGTAGCCACTATACTGAAGGACCAGCAAACCGTTGACAAGAACGGAAATCCCGTTCTGTTCAAGGCCCGTGGCCGCCACGATGCATGCGTGCTGCCCCGGGCAGTACCCATAGTTGAAGCCATGGCAGCTGCCACTATTTTGGACTGCTACCTACTAAACAAATGTAAAAAAATATAAAATATGGAATAAAAAGAAAGAAAAATGTTTCTTATTTCGCATTATTTTCATTTTAAATAATTACTTTTGCATGGTTGTCGTGAGATAACACTCATAATAGTTTAGTTAAGTCTAGTTTAGTTTTTGTATTGGTTATTGGATGCCCGTAGAGACGGTAGCATCCAATAATTTTTTTATTGCTGTATAAAACAGTCGGCACTTGTTTTATTTTACCCGGAACATAAAGCAGAACAAATCCGACCTTGTTAAAAAGAAGTCACCTTATTTTTCTCCCGGAATTTAATATCCAAAAAAACAAGGCAAACTTGTTGCTCTCAGAAAAACTAAGTACCTTTGCATGAGGTTCGGAGAAAACCGCACGCCCACAGGCGACAAAGCTTCAAGAGAACCGGAAAAATAACCAAGCAAAAGAAACAAAAGCAGATTAAAACCTCAAATAAATTCATTATGAATACCATTTCATTTGACGCAAAAGAAGCAGCACAATTCCTGACAAGTGAAGCTGTTGAAACACTGAAGAAACAAATCGCAGATGCTGACCAGTCAATTAAAGACGCAACCTGTCCGGGTGGCGATTTCACCGGTTGGTATCACCTGGCCAGCGAAACGCTTAAATCAGGTTTGCTGGACGAGATTGAAACAGTAGCCAAACGTCTTCGCGAAATGTGCGACACCATAGTTGTGGCCGGTATCGGCGGCAGTTACTTAGGTGCCCGTGCCGTCATTGAAGCCTTGGGCAAACAGTTCGGCAAAAGCACTGACGACCCTGAAATCCTGTTTGCCGGAAACAACTTGAGCCAAGACTATCTGGCTGAACTTACCCAATATCTGAAAAACCGCCGCTTTGGCGTTATCAATATTTCAAAATCCGGCACAACTACAGAAACGGCACTGGCATTCCGCCTTCTGAAAAAACAATGTGAAGAGCAACGTGGCATAGACGAAGCCCGTCAGGTCATCGTATGCATCACGGACAAAGTACGTGGCGCTGCCCGCAAAACGGCAGAAAAAGAAGGCTATGATACCTTTGTAATCCCCGACAACGTTGGCGGCCGTTTCTCCGTATTAACCCCTGTTGGTTTGCTGCCTATTGCCTGCGCCGGATTTGATGCCCGCGCTTTGGTTGAAGGAGCAGCCCACATGGAAGAAGTTTGCGATGCCGACATCCAGAACAACCCTGCAGCCAACTATGCCGCCGTACGCAATGCCCTCTACCGCAGCGGAAAGAAAATTGAAATTCTGGCCAATTATCAACCCAAGCTCCACTACATGAACGAATGGTGGAAACAGCTTTACGGTGAAAGTGAAGGTAAGGACGGCAAGGGCATCTTCCCCGCAGCAGTTGATCTGACCACCGACCTTCACTCCATGGGTCAATGGATTCAGGACGGCGAACGTACTATTTTTGAGACGGTAATAACCGTTGAAAAGCCCGAAGCAGAACTGATTTTCCCGCATGACGAGGAGAACCTCGACGGACTCAACTTCCTGGAAGGCCGCCACGTTGACGAAGTCAACAAAATGGCAGAACTGGGAACACGTCTGGCCCACGTTGACGGAGGAGTTCCCAATCTGATTGTCAGCATGCCCCGTCTTGACGCCCATTGTCTGGGTCAGCTCATCTATTTCTTTGAGCGCGCCTGCGGCTTGAGCGGTCTGCTGCTCGGTGTAAATCCCTTTAACCAACCCGGAGTTGAGGCCTACAAGAAAAACATGTTTGCCTTGTTGGGCAAGCCCGGATATGAAGCCGAAAGCGAGGCTATCCGCAAGCGTCTGAACAAATAAAAACACGACATATCGTGAACACCACATACGAATCAGCCGTCAGGCAATATCTGCTTCAGCACCAATTTGACCAATTGGTGCTGAAAGCAGTTTTATTCGACATGGATGGCGTACTGTTTAACTCCATGCCCAACCATGCCCGCTCGTGGGCACAAGTATGTACCCGGTTCGGACTCGACATGACTCCGGAAGAAGCCTATCTGCACGAAGGACGCACAGGAGCATCCACCATCAACATCCTGACACAGAGGCAATGGGGCCGCAATGCTACCGAAGAGGAAATTGCCAAAATCTATGAAGAAAAATGCCACCTCTTCAATGCCTGCCCCGAAGCCGAAAAAATGAAAGGAGCCGAGCCATTACTCCATAAAATAAAAGCCGAACAACTCGGTCTTTTTGTCGTTACAGGAAGTGGACAGAAATCGCTGCTCGACCGGCTTGACGAAGGATTTCCCGGCATTTTCAACCGCGCACACATCGTATCAAGCCGCGACGTAAAGCACGGAAAGCCCCATCCTGAACCCTATCTTTTAGGACTGAGCAGAGCCCAGGTACACCCTTATGAAGCCATCGTTGTTGAAAATGCCCCCTTAGGCGTACAAGCTGCTGCTGCAGCCAATATTTTCACTATCGCTGTAAACACGGGGCCTTTAAATCCCAAAGTCCTTGAAGAGGCTGGAGCCAATTTGGTTTTCCCTTCAATGCAAGCTCTCTGTGATGTTTGGGACGACCTCTATTCCACACTCAAAAAACAAACGATATCATGAAAAAAAGAACCCTACTGACCGTTCTACTGCTGGCAGCCACGACACTATTCATGCCAGCTCAAAACAAATTGACGCTACAAAGCGCCCTCAACAACTATATGCCGGAAGGAATGCGCAATATCATCCCGATGAAAGACGGCGAAACATATACTCAACTTTCAAACGACGGAAAAAAGATTCTTCGCTGCTCTTTCAAGACCGGAAAAGTGGTAAGTACGCTTTTTGATGCCTCAACGGCACGCGGAGATGCAAAGATACAAAGCATTGACGGCTACATACTCTCGCCCGATGAAAAAAACATCCTGCTGCAAACCAATACAAAACCAGTATATCGCCGCACAACAATAGCAACGTATTACTTATTCTCCGTAGAAAACAACAAATACGTTCCTCTTTCAGAAAACGGGCCGCAGCAATCCCCCAAATTTTCTCCTGACGGAAACTATGTGGCCTTTGTTCGCGACAATAACCTGTTTCTGATCAAACTGCTCTTTGACAATGCTGAAAGCCAAATTACCAAAGACGGGAAAAAAGGAGCCATCATCAACGGTCTGCCCGACTGGGTGTATGAAGAAGAATTCTCAACCAACCGCTCGTTCGATTTCAGTGCCGACAGTAAAGTTCTGGCCTGGATCAGATACGATGAGTCCAACGTCAAGATGTTCAGTTTTCCGCTTTACAAAGGAACGAACCCTGCTCTTGAGCAGTACGACGAATATCCGGGCTCGTATGATTACAAATATCCGGTTGCTGGCAGCCAGAACTCAAAAGTAAGTGTACAGACCTACGACATCAAGAGCCACGCTCAGCGACAGATTAAGCTCCCGATGGACTCTGACGGATACATCCCACGTATTCAGTTTACATCAGACCCCAACAAATTGGCTATTGTCACCCTCAACCGTCATCAAAGCCGCATGGACATTTATATGGCCAATCCGCGGTCTACGGAATGTAAACTGGCTCTGCGTGAAGAATCGGATACGTACATCGATGAAAAGACTTATACCGACCTGACTTTCTATCCCAACCATTTTGCCCTGCTTTCCGACCGGAGCGGCTACCGTCATCTCTATTGGTATACTCTGGGCGGCCAGCTGGTCAAGCAAATAACGAGCGGTTCGTTCGAGGTAACCGATTTCTACGGCTGCCAGGAGAAGGAAGGAAAGTTCTACTATGCGGCCAATGCCGAAAGTCCGCTGAATAAAGCCGTATATTCCACTACCCTTAACGGAAAGACAACCAAACTTTCCACCCAAAAAGGTACGAATACGGCCATCTTCTCAGCCAACATGAAATACTTTCTCAACACATACTCCAGCGCAACTGTTCCCCCGGTCATTTCATTGCGCAGCAGCAACGGCAGCGAGTTGAAGACCCTGGTCAGCAACAAGGCTCTGGCTGAAAAGGCTGCAACGGACTTCGGACAGAAAGAATTCTTTACGTTCAAGACATCTGAAGGCGTTATGCTGAACGGATGGATGATTAAGCCGCGCAACTTTGATCCGAACAAAAAATATCCGGTTATCATGTACCAATACTCCGGTCCGTCGTCACAGACGGTGGCAGACTCCTGGAATGGAATCGGCTTTTATCCCGGCGGAAGTCTGGAAAGTTACATGGCCGAACAGGGATTCATCATGGTTGCTGTTGATGGTCGCGGCACGGGCGGCCGGGGCGCAGAATTCCAGAAATGTACCTATCTTACGTTAGGCGACAAAGAATCGAAAGATCAGGTTGAAGCTGCCATATACTTGGGTACGCTACCTTACGTTGACAAGGACAATATCGGTATTTGGGGATGGAGTTTCGGCGGATTCAACACGCTGATGTCCATGAGTGAAGGCCGTCCCGTATTCAAAGCCGGTGTGGCCGTAGCTGCTCCTACCAACTGGAAATTCTACGATACCGTATATACCGAGCGCTACATGCGCACACCTAACGAAAATGCGAGCGGATACGCCATCAACCCCATCGAGCGTGCCAACAAGCTGCATGGAGATTTGCTGCTGATTCACGGTACGGCTGACGATAACGTACACTACCGCAATGCTGCTGAATACAGCGAAGCGCTCGTACAGGCCAACAAACAGTTTGACATGCAAGTCTACACCAACCGGAACCACAACATTTTCGGTGGCAACACACGCTATCATCTGTTTACACGCTACGCCAACTTCTTCAAGACCCATTTGATGAAATAAGACTTGCAGGGCTATAATTAACGAAAGGAACGATTTATAGCTCTAAAAAAAACGACCGACCGC
>FR903635.1:0-5039 GCA_000438115.1 Prevotella sp. CAG:617
AGGAAAGCTGCGGTTATTTGTAGAAATTCTTGGTAAAGGCCTCAAATTCGCCACGCCCCAGCACGCAACGGCGCCACCAGGCCCGCAGGAAACCGCTGCCGTAGCCCAGCAGCTGAACGTAGGAGGCCACCACGGCAATCAGCCCGATGGTCAGGCTGTGGTTGCGGCAGGCGGCATCGGTGGCAATAATCAGGGCAAAGAGCAGCAGGGGCGCCGCACCCACCGCCATCAGCCAGCTGCCGCCGGCACCGCAGAGGGTCAGGACCAGACCCAGCACAAACAGCAGCACCAGCAGCGCGCAGCCCACGGTGAACACGGCGGGCAGCAGATGGACGAGCTTGAGCGTACCGGGGTGGCGCTTGGTCAGATTGATGCGGGCAATGCCGGAATTATGCACCTGGCGGAAAAACTTGCGGAAGTCAACCCGCCGCTTGTGCCACACCCAGGCCTCGGGCATGAGGCGGCTCACGTAGCCGCCGCGAATCAGGCGTGTGCTCAGATCAATGTCCTCGCCAAAACGCATGTCGGAAAACCCGCCCAGGGCGCTGAACACATCGCGCCGCATGCCCATATTGAACGAGCGGGGATAAAACTTGTCGAGCTTGTGCTTGCCGCCGCGTATGCCGCCGGTGGTAAAAAACGACGTCATGGCATAGTTGATGGCCTTTTGCACGGGCGTAAAATCAGGATGCGCGCGGTCCGGACCGCCAAAAGCATCGCAGGGAGCCTGCTGCAGCTCCTCCTGAATATGCTGCAGATAGTCAGGCGGCAGCACCACGTCGGAGTCAAGAATGAGCAGGTAAGTGCCCTGGGCGCGGGCGGCCGCATAATTGCGCGTGGGGCCGGGGCCGGAATTGGGCTTGGCAAAATAGCGGACGTCAAGACGGCCGGCATAAGCCCGGACCACATCCGCACAAGGGCGGGTGGAGCCATCGTCCACCACAATCACCTCGAAATCGGTAAAACGCTGACCGGCCAGGCTTTCGAGCAGCTCGCGCACCTCGTCAGGACGGTTATAAACGGGAATGAGAACAGAATAGGTCATGTCATGAATAGAATCGGCTTTAATGTGACTCAAACGCCGCATGCGGCGCCTCTCAGGCTGCAAATTTACAGGAAATATGCGGAATCCGGCGGTACCGGTCAATTAAATTCATACGCGGCGGCTTGCTCAGCCGTCAGGTTGAGCAGCTTGCCCTTGAATCCGCCCTGACGGGCGCCGAGCTGCGCCAGCGGAAAAACGAGGGTTTCATGATAACGCATGTACTCCGTGCCGCCGGTACGGCGGGGATGCACATACCCCCACCCTGCCCCCCCCAGCACACGCATGCGGCGGCCTTCAAGACGCTCCTGCAACCGGCCGTTCACATAAAGCGACGTGCCCTTGTAGTCACCCTCAATACGAATGTCCGTCCACTGCCCGGCGGGCAGGCGGTATGACGGGAAAACAAAGGTATAGCCATCGCGGCTGAAGGCCAGGCGGCCTGTGCCCTCCCAGTTGGTGTAGAACGTGGCGTGGGGACTGCTGAAGAGCACGCCGCTCACGGTGGAAAGGCTGTCCGGGCAGATGCTGAACCGCAAGGCATAGGGATAACCCACCTCGGCAAAAGCCGTGCGCACGGAATCACGCCCGGAGAGCACGAGGGTATCACCCTCAGGCGTAAGCCGCACGGATGGCGGTATGCGCGCCAGCCGATTTACGCCCGGCGCCTCGGGCAGCCGGCGGCACAGCGCCTCAAAACGCGCATACGGCACGCCCTCATTGCGCCCTCGCCAGAGCTTTTCGGCCATCACCTGAATGGCCGGGAAAGCGCGATAGTGTACGTCGGCCTCGCTGATACCGTTGCCGCACAGGTCATTCCATACGGCGAACATCCCGCCCAACACGCCCTCCGTGCCTTCCGGCAGGGTTTGCTTGCGATTGATGAGCCAGGGCGACCACTCGTCATAAATCCAGCGGGCATCAAGAAAGTCGCGGTAATAACCGGCTCCCGGCACGATGTACAGATACGTGTCGCAGGTGTTGATAAGCCGGTAGCCGGCCTCCAGCGAAGCCACCGGATCAACCCAGTCATACGACCACGCATTTACCGTTACGCCCTTGGCCATAACGGGCGTTTTGCCCGGCAGCCACTTCAGTCCGCCCCACATACGGGGATGTTTGCCATAACGCGCAATGAGTTTGAGATAACGGTCGGTAAAATAACGGTAGCGCTCGGCTTCCTTCTTATTGTACTCATCTGTTCCGATATGTACGTCAGGACCGATGAACACGGGCTGCTCCCCGCCCAGATATTCATGAAAGAGCGTATCGAGAAAGCGATAGGTTTCAGGACTGTAAAGGTCAAGATGATCCATGCCATACTCCCGGCTGCCTATCTCCGGCTTGTAATGCGTAAAGGCCAGAGAATGTGCCGGCACGTCAATTTCCGGAATCACATTCACGCCATAGGCCATGCCCAGGCGCTGCAGGTCAGTAAACTCCTGCTTGGTATAGGCTCCGTCCTTGGCCGTCAGCCCGGGAAAGCAGTCACTTTGCAGGCGGAAGGCGGCATAGGTGCGGTTCCAGTCGTTGCCATAAAACTGTGGGAAGCCGTTATCATTGAGATGCACCTGCAACTCATTCATCTTATAAAAGGACAATACCCTGACACACTGCCGCAGATACTCCATCGTAAAGAACTTACGGCCCACATCGAGCATAAATCCGCGATGGGAAAAGCGCGGATAATCACGCGCCTCGCCCTTGGGCAGGCCATCGGGCTGCCTGCAAAGCATCTGCAAAAGGGTGCGTGTGGCCCAGAACACGCCCTGGGCCTCAGGCGCCGAAAGCGTGACGCGCCTGTCCACCGTCAACACATAGCCCTCACTACCCAACATACTGTCGGGGGCGGAAAGCGTCAGATACACGCACCGTCCCTGCGGGCGCCCCACGCGCACCGCGTAATCCCACTTCATGAGCGCCTTCAGATCGTCAGCCAGAATCCGGGCCATTGAGGCAAGCCGGGCGTCAGCTTTCGGGTCAACGACAATCTCGCCGCTTACGGGAAGTGACAGCCTGCCTTTGCCGCCCTGCCACTGCTGCAGGGCCGGAACCACTTCCGGACAGGGCTCCTGCGCCCATGCGCACAAGGCCGCCGTCATACACCACAATATCCACAAATATCTATACATAGAGTCTACATTTATTATACGTTCCGTCACACTCCGGAAGCCTTGGCGTTAAGCCCCGGGAAACCGTCAGGATGCCGTGCTTTCCAACCAGCCGTCGAAGCGGAATTTTCTGTTCAACTTCAAGGCAATAACAGGAATCTGCGCATTTTCCGGAAAAGAGCATACGAGCGAAATCCGCCCGTCGCCCCGTTGCCGCACCTCCACCCTTGCACCCGTATCCAGCACGGTTGCCGACTTCACCCGACAGGCCTCCGGCAACGTCAGTTCAACGTGCTGGATATGAGGGTCACGAATATGAAGATACAAGTTTTTTCCCGCGATACGTACTGCCCAGCTGATCGGTCTGCCGGTAAGGCCCGCCCCGCGTTCCGTACACGGCGTCCTGGTGCGCCTCAATCCAGTCCGTAAGCTCATGAAGGCGGGCTACCTGCTCTTCAGGCATCTCACCCGTAGGCTTCGGACCGATATTGACCAGCAGATTCCCGTTGCCGCACAACGTACGGCTGAACAAATCAATCAACGCCTTTCCGGAAAGCATTTTTGCATCCGGCTCATAGGCATATACCGGATACGTAACGCTCGTGCAAGCCTCCCACGGGAAATCAGGAGCATCCGTCGTTTTTGCCTCCATGGAGAAATAATCACCTGAGGACCCGTCGGTCCAGAAAGTTTCCTGCCCGGTACTGTCTTTCGTTACGGAAAGGCGGGTGGACAGGACATCGGACTTGGCCGACTTGATCACCTGATACAGATGGCGCCCCTCACGGGCAGACCATAGCGGATCAAGCCAGAACCCGTCGAGCCAAAGAATATCCGGCTGATAGCGTTGGATCAGTTCGCGCGTCTGGTTGTGCACAAAGCTGACGAAGTCTGCTTTCCCCTTTCGGGGCTCCGGAACAGGCTCGCCGGCTCCAGGCATCCGTGTCCAGCCACAATAGTCTATATCGGCAATCGAATAGTATATACCGAAAAGCAGTCCCCGCCTCCGGCATTCATCGCCCAGTTCCTTCAGCATATCCCGATGAAAGGCGCCCCGGTCCAAATCAAAATCCGAATAAGCGCTGGGCCAGATGCAGAAGCCGTCATGATGCTTGGAAATGACAACCATGTACCGGCACCCGGATTGAACGGCCACGTCTACTATGCGCCTGGCATCAAACTTTTCAGGATTCCAGCTCATCGTGATAGAATCCGCCACGGTTTTCGGCGTTCCGCGCCCTATGGACCACGAATCGCCGGTAGTCGGAGTATGGCAGGCCATCCAATGCACAAAAAGCCCTAACTTGGCATCCTGAAAGCGGGTCAGCAATGCGTTATCCGTTTTCGGATTCATTTTAACGGACTGTGCCTGGGCGGCCATGAAAAAAACCATCAAGGCCCCTGCCCATCCCAATGCAACAATCCTTTTCGTCATACAACTCATTTTATTCCGGACTGATTTCTTTTCTGATTCAAGCTTGTGCTCAACGCCCCGTGGCCCGTACCGCCACCCGGAACGTAGAGGCCGGCAAACCGGCGGCATTAACCAGATTGGCCCGGGTGAAAGGCTGCCACCCGTAGCGCACACTGCACGGCTCCTCCACCTGCGGCGACTCAACCACCACGGCATCATGGCGCACTACGGCCTGCGCCGGATAGAACACGCCGTCGGGCCCTGCCACCTCAAACGTACGCAGCGGCTGCCCGTCGGACGTGGTCAGTCCCTCGGCATAATCAAAGCTGAGCCTTACCTTGCGCCCCCGGGCCTCAGCCAGCTTCACAAGGGGGCCGCCGGGCGTCAGTGCACGGCCGTACACGCGGTTCAGCGCCCAACGCGCCAACCGCCGTCCTCCGGGGCGCACTTGCCGCGGAGTCCCGCTGAGCGA
>FR903635.1:5117-5809 GCA_000438115.1 Prevotella sp. CAG:617
CTGCGCTGACTGTCGCGAAACCAAGGCCACGAGGGGCGGTTGAGGCTGGAAAGTTGGGCGTAGAAAAACGGCAGCGAGTCATTGCCCCAATATTGGCGCCAGCTTTGCAGCAACAAACGGAAAAGGCGCTCATGAGCCTCCATGTTATGTGCGTTTGACTCGCCCTGATACCAGATTACGCCGCGAACGGGAAACCGTTCAAGCGGCGCCACGCCGGCCTCAAACAGATAACAAGGCTCGTAAGGATGGCGCTGCAGGGGCTGCGCGGACGTGCCCATGTTCTGCCGCGCCCGGGCACGGACCCAAGGCTGAATGAAGTCATTTTGCGTCCACTGCCGCAGTATGGCCGGAAACTCATGCTCCAGTGTGCGGCGGTCTACCCATGCCTCCGCGGGCGAACCGCCCACGGCATTACAGATCAGCCCCACGGGCACCTGCAGGCTGTCGTGCAACATCTGCCCGAAATAGTAAGCCACAGCCGAGAAATCAGCCGCCGAACGGGGCGTACACGTTTGCCAGCCGGCCGAATCATAATAGCGCAAGGCATTGACGGAGTCGAGCGCCTCCGCGCTCCATGCGGCAGCCGTGGTTTCCCAGCGGGGCTGCATATTGAAAAGCCGGATGTCAGGCTGCCGGGCCTGGGGCACATCAGCGGCAGCCGTGGCGGCCTGCCGCAGGCGGAAAGCCATGTT
>FR903635.1:5844-11432 GCA_000438115.1 Prevotella sp. CAG:617
CAAAGCCACACCTCGCCCGCCGCCACGCCGCGGTACGTGAGCGTACGCTGCCCGTCGGTAATGCGCAGCGTATAGTCACGCCCGGCCTTGAGCGGACGCAGCGTAAGTTGCCAGCAGCCATTACGGGCGGCCCGGGTGTAATGACGCTGCCCTCCGATGCTCACCCGGATACGCGCTCCGGCATCCGCCCAGCCGCGCAAGGTAATGGCGCTGTCACGTTGCAACACCATGCTGTCAGCATACACCGCGGGCATGCGCAGCCCCCCATAACGGCCCGTGATGGCTCCGTACACGGTGCGGGCCAGCCGCCCGGCCCCTTCACGTGAGGGATGAAGCGCGTCAGGAAGCAAATGCGGATAAGCATAAAGTGCCGCCTCAAGATCCACCAGTTCGGCTTGGGCAGCCCGCGCCACGGTGGCTATACATTGCTGAATGGAGTCACGCCAGTCGCGGGTGCCTGACTCAAAGCGCGCATGGCGTGGCCCGATGGGCGTAAGCCGGCACACCAGCACGCGGCATCCGGGCCGCGCCTGGCGGAACGAATCAATCAGCGCCAGATAGTCAGGAATGAAGTCATCACGAAAATCGGGCCAGTCGCGCGGGTCAGTATCATTAACCCCCAAATGAATCACTACGATGTCAGCCCCAAAGCGCAGCGCCCGGCCAAACTCCGGAAGGCTCATGTAAGGCCGGTGGCCGCGCCGCAGCAAGGTAGCGCCTGAATGGCCGAAATTGCCCACCTCATACGCCGGGCCGAGCAGCGCCTGCAACTGCGCCGGATAGCTCTCAGCCGCAGGGTTTTCTGTGCCTACGCCATAAGTAATGCTGTTGCCCACGCAGGCTACTCTGACGGACTCTGCAGCTGCATGCCCCGAAAGCAAAGCCGCAATCACAATAAATGAGAATAGAATGGTACGTTTCATTTCAGGCAACAAAATCAAAGTGGCCATACCGGCCGCTATTTACCCCACAAAGATAGACATTTTGCCGCACTGCGCCAAACCATGCCGCCGCTTTCTGCTCCACAAAGCCGCAACGACAGATGCGAGAGTGATTTTTTTTATGTAACTTTGCGGCGGAGCCGGCTTGCATGACCGCTTCATACGACAACGGCAGCAAGCGATGCGCTCCTACTGATTATCATTCAAACCATCCTACACACATTGAAAACTTTTGAAGAACTGGGCGTGTCGGAAGAAATCCGCAGTGCCATCAAAGAAATGGGCTATGAAAGTCCCATGCCGGTACAAGAAGCCGTCATCCCCTACCTGCTGGGTGTGGGCAACGATGTGATTGCGCTGGCGCAGACGGGCACGGGCAAAACGGCGGCCTACGGGCTGCCCGTACTGCAGAAAGTGGACCCTGCACGCCGCACCACGCAGGCCGTGATACTCAGCCCCACGCGCGAGCTCTGCCTGCAGATTACGGGCGACCTGAAAGACTACTCACGCTATATTGACGGGCTCCACGTGGTGGCCGTGTACGGCGGCTCGAGCATAGAGAGCCAGATCCGCGCCCTCAAACGTGGCGCACAGGTGATCGTGGCCACGCCCGGCCGTCTGATTGACCTGATGGAGCGCGGCGTGGCCCGCCTGGGCGAGGTGGAAAACGTGGTGCTCGATGAGGCTGACGAGATGCTCAACATGGGATTCACCGAAAGCATCGATGCCATCTTGTCCGGCGTTCCGGCAGAGCGCAACACCCTGCTCTTTTCCGCCACCATGAGCAGCGACATCGAGCGCATTGCCAAAAACTACCTGCATGACTACAAGGAGATTGTGGTGGGCTCACGCAATGAGGGAGCCGAAAACGTAAACCACGTGTACTACCTGGTGCATGCCAAGGACAAATACCTGGCGCTCAAACGTGTGGTTGACTATTATCCGCGTATCTATGGCATCATCTTCTGCCGCACCCGCGCGGAGACACAGGAAGTGGCTGAACACCTCATTAACGACGGCTACAGTGCCGAGCCGCTGCACGGCGACCTCTCGCAGGCACAGCGTGATGCCACCATGCAGAAGTTCCGCCAGCATCAAACGCAGCTGCTCGTGGCCACCGATGTGGCCGCCCGCGGGCTTGATGTTGACGAGCTGACGCACGTGATCAACTACGGCATGCCCGATGATGTGGAAAGCTACACTCACCGCAGCGGACGTACCGGGCGCGCCGGCCGCCGAGGCACCAGTATCAGCATCATTCACCTCCGCGAAAAGGGAAAAATCCGGCAGGTGGAAAAGATTATCGGCAAGAAATTTGAGGCCGGCACCCTGCCCGAGCCCCAGGAAATCTGCACCAAGCAGCTCTATAAAGTGATGGACGAGATTGAGCGCATCGAGATGAACGAGACGGAGATTGCACCATTCCTGCCCGAAATCTACCGCAAGCTCGACTGGCTGACCAAGGAGGACCTGATTAAGCGCGTGGTAAGCCGCGAGTTCGGCCGCTTCCTCAACTACTACGCCAATGCGCCGGAAATTGAGGTACCCGTAGAGCGCGGCCACGCCGACAAAGCCGAACGTCCCGGACGCCGCGAACGGGGCGGACGCGGTCCCAAGCAGGCCGAGGAGGGCTACGCCCGCCTGTTCATCAACCTGGGCAAGCGCGACAACTTCTATGCGCGCGAAATCATCAGCCTGGTCAACCGCTACGTGAAGGGCAAGATAGAGATAGGCCGCATTGACCTGACGGCCAACTGCTCCTTCTTTGAGGTGCCTGAGGAAGACGCGCCGCTGGTGCTGAAAAAAATGCAGAAGGCCCGCGTGGGCGACCGCAGCGTGGTGGTGGACCGCGCTGACCGCAAGAACGCCGCCCCCCAAACACGCGCCGAGCGCAAACCGCGCAAGGCTGGCCGCAAGGCTCCGCAGAAAGCGGCGGGCAAGGACGACTGGAAACAATTCTTCAAACACGACTGACACTCCTTATCACCATGAAACGCATTCTTACCGTGATGGCCTGCCTGGGCGCAGCCATCGCCCTGCACGGGCAAAACCTGATACTGGAAGTAGGCGGCGGATTGTCACGCCATTTCACCGACACAAAAAATGTAGGTGCCTACAAACTGGGACTGGGACTGGAATTCGAACTCGGACAAACCTGGGCCATTGAACCCGCTCTGGTGTATTACGGCAAGGGCTGGCGCGAAAAGGACGAAACCGTCATTTACCGCGATGAGAACGGGGATCCGATTATTGACGAAGATACGGAAGAACCCGTGACAGGCATCAAGCGCACCACTTACTCGGCCGGATATGTAGAACTGCCCATCCTGGTACACTACTATCTGCGTACGGGCGAAGCACAATATCTGAAATTTTCCGCCGGTCCCTACGTGGCCTGCGGGGTAAACGGAAAAATGAAAGTGAAAGGCGACGCCGACCGCGAGGGCAGCGACAAAATGTTTTACAGCGAAAAGACTTTCAGCCAATCCGGCATCAAACGTTGGGATGCCGGCATGCAGGTACGCGTGTCCTACCAGGTAAACCGCAACATCAGCATCGGCGCGGAAACCGACCTGGGACTGGTCAAGATAACTCCGCAGGGACGCCGCAACTGCACGGCCATGATTTCACTGGCCTGGCACTTCAGGGACAATCTGCCCGACCAGCTCAAGCCGTAGCGGGACATACCGCTGCCTGAGCCGGACATTGCGCCTTTTTTCAGCTCCTCCTTTCAAGAAACAGACAGACTCCGGCAAAACGCCACCGGAGTCTGTTTTTCATATATGCCCGACACAACACGACGGCCGGGCAAGAACAAGGCCGGATACCGGAACCTGGCCTTTAACTGACAGACATGGAAAACATTATCAAAGCCCTGAAAGCCCTGTCGGGCATGAGCGACGAAAGCATATCGCTGCTGCTGCAAAACAGCCGCCCCGTAACTTTCAGGAAACGCGACATCATTACTTCCTCACTGAAGCGGGATTCTTTTTTCTACTTCATGGAAAAAGGTATTGCCCGCTCCTATTGCGTAATACACGGCAAGGAAGCCACTTCATGGTTCAGTGCCGAAGGCGACATCGTATTCTCCACCAACAACTTCTACGGAAAAATTGAGGGCTACGAATATGAAATGGTACAGATGCTGGAAGACGGGCTGCTCTACGCCGTTCCGCTCAAGGACCTCACCAGGCTGTACGAAACCAACCTGGAAATAGCCAACTGGTCGAGAAGCCTGCATCAGCAGGCTTTCATTAAAAACGAAAAAAGACTGATTTCACGCTTCTACCAGTCGGCTGAAGAGCGGCACCGCCAACTGCTGGACAACGAGCCTGAACTGTTTCAGCGCGTCAATTTAGGATACATAGCCTCCTATCTGGGCATTTCGCAAGTTACCCTGTGCAACCTGCGCAACAAAATACGCTGAAAGCGACTCCCGGCCCGCATGCCCCACGTTTTTTTTAATAGTTAAAAAAATAAGTCGGAACAAGGCCGTAACTTTGTTCCTCAATAATAACAAACACATCCTTATTTTATTCATAAAAAACGAAAACCTTTCCTCCCGCATCGTTTGGGCCGACGTTGTCCGCCTGCTGGCCATCTTCATGGTTATCTGCGCCCATTGCGCCGACCCCTTCAACGTTTCGCCGCAAGCCCGGCTGAATCCCAACTTCAACTTTTGGGGCACCATCTACGGCTCCCTGCTGCGCCCGTGCATACCGCTGTTCGTCATGCTTACGGGCATGCTTATCCTGCCGGTCAGAATGACGACTGGCGCATTCTACAAAAAACGGCTCACGCGCATTCTGTGGCCGTTTCTGATTGCTTCGGTTGCCTACAACCTGTTTCCGGCACTGACGGGCGCCGCAGGACTGGATGCCTCGGTCATCAGCAAAGTCTTTCCGTATGCCGGCGACCATCCCTCGCAAAGCTGGGCCGACAGCCTGCAGCAGATTCTGATGATTCCGCTGAACTTCAGCATGTACACCACCCATCTCTGGTACATCTACATGCTCATCGGGCTTTACCTCTACCTGCCCATCCTTTCAGCCTGGCTGCAACAGGCTTCTGAAAAGTCGCTGCGCCTGTTCCTGCTGCTGTGGGGCGTCACGCTGCTGGTACCCTATCTGACCCAATACGCCACGCCCAACCTGTGGGGCACGTGCGCCTGGAATCCCTATGGCATACTCTACTATTTTGCCGGATTCAACGGCTATCTGGTGGCCGGCTACTACCTGCGCCACTACAACCGGCTAAGCGGCCGTGCCACGGCCTGGCTGGCTCCGCTGCTGTTTGCCGCCGGCTACGCCATTACCTACCTCGGATTCAGCCATACCTCGCAGCAGCCCGACATTACGGAAGAGCAACTGGAATTCTTCTTCCTCTACTGCTCACCCCAGGTTGTGATGATGACGCTCGGGCTTTTCATCGCCCTGCACGCATACACGTCAGCCACGAACGCCTACGCTCAGCCCGGAACGCCTACGCAAGGCGCAGGCCGACCTGACCCGGTGTGGACTGGGCATTTATCTGATTCACTACGTGCTGGTAGGACTGGGATATACGCTCATCGACTGGCTGCAAGTGCCCGTAGCCCTGCGCATCCCGGTGACGACCGAGCTCGTGCTGTTTACGGCCTGGGGCAAC
>FR903635.1:11557-19102 GCA_000438115.1 Prevotella sp. CAG:617
GACGCACCGCGGTGTTGCGAGTAAGGCTTCCGGCTGCTGTCGGTTGGGTTATGTAATCTATGTTTATTCAGGCAAAAAAGCAAAGATTTTTTTGAGCGACTCCTCGTCGTTCCAACTGAAATAGTGGTCGTACATCAGGTTCTTGAAAGCCTTCTTCATTTCGGGCTTGATGAGTTTCTTGATGTTCTTTTCAGTAGCCTTGTAGGGCACGCCCTTAATCATGAAATAATACGTATTCTTGAGCGGATAGCCCTGGGCTTCCTCACGCTGGTCGCCGTCAATTTCGAGAAACACGTTGAGGTCTTCCATCTCGAAAAAAGGCAGGTTGTTGCCTCCGCTGCTTTGTGCGGAATACTTCTGCATATCAATGGTGGTTACGCGCAAAAGGCTGTCGTATCCGCGGCGGGCAATGACGCGCCCCATTATGGAGTCAATGCGCAGGTAAGAGATGCTGTCGCCAAACTCTACCCCATACACGTTGTTGACAAAGGCTGTCTTGATTTTGTCGCCGTCCATAAACACCAGCCGGCTGTCCTTCAGAAAAATGTTGGCCTTGGCGGTGGTGTACCGGCCAAAGGGCTGCAGGATTTTGGCGTCGCGGAACTCTGGGAAAGCAAAGGGATGATCGGTGCGCTTGGTTTCAACTGCCTGCTGGGCAAACCCCACAAGCGCTACGGCAAGAAACGTGAATAAAACAAATATTTTTTTCATATATACAGTATATTTTCATTGGATGTATGAGCAAATGTCGCAAAAAAATCCGGGAAGCAGATACCGGCCGGGGTTAATAATCTATAATGCGCAAGCGCTGCGCCCAAAAAGCCGGCCGGCAGCCGCCATACGGCACGGCTACCGAAAAATTCGGGGCGACCTTGAAAAAACAAGATGCCTTCATAACAGAACTACGCACCGGCTTTTTTCAACGGCAAGCCACCTTTTTCAAAAAAGGGCCGCAAACGGAAAGACTCCCCCGCCACACCGGCCGGACTGAATACGAAAAAAGCAGTCTGTCGCCGCACCCCGGAAAAAACCGGACGGAGGGACCAACAGCCTGCCTTACAGATTTTATATATAAAAGGTTACAACAAAGTCTTCAGTCGGGTCACGAAATCGTCGGCCTCGGCCTGCGTCAGGCACAAAGGCGGCAGGAGACGCAACACGTTGGTGCCCGAAGCGCCGGTAAACACGTGCTGCTCCGTAATCAGGCGGCTGCGCAGCTCCTTGATGGGGCGGTCGAACTCCAACCCAATCATCAGGCCGCATCCGCGCACTTCCACCACGCCGGGCAGTCCCTGCAAAGCCTGCAGCAGATGGTTGCCCACGGCGGCGGCATTCTCCACCAGATGTTCCTGTTCCATCACGTCGAGCACGGCCAGTGCTGCCGTACAGGCCAGATGGTTACCGCCGAAGGTGGTGCCGAGCTGACCGTAGACGGGCTTGATGTCGGGACTGATGAGCACGGCCGACATGGGGAAACCATTGCCGATACCCTTGGCCACGGTAATCAGGTCGGGGCGCACGCCCAGGTGCTGGTGGGCAAAGAAACGGCCCGAGCGGCCGTAGCCACACTGTATTTCGTCGCACACCAGCAGTGTGCCAGCCTTACGGCAGGCCGCAGCCAGTCCCTGCATGAATTCGGCCGTGGCCAGACGGATACCGCCCACACCCTGAATGCACTCTACGATAACGGCGGCCACATCGCCCTTGGCCAGTTCGGCCTCGAAGGCGGGCAGGTCGTTGAGCGGCAGGAACGTTACGTGGCCCGCCTGGTTGACGGGCGCACAGATTTTGGGATTGTCGGTAGCCTCAACGGCCAGCGAGGTGCGGCCGTGGAAAGCCTTCGAAGCTGCCAGCACGCGTTTGCGTCCGGTATGGAAGGAGGCCAGCTTGAGGGCATTCTCGTTGGCCTCGGCGCCGGAGTTCACAAAAAACAGCTGATAGTCGTCGTAGCCCGAAGCCTTGCCCAGACGGGCAGCCAGGTCGCGCTGCAGCTGGTTGACAACGGAATTGGAATAAAAGCCGAGCTGCTGGAGCTGGCGGGTCAGCATGTCCACATAATGCGGGTGGCAGTGGCCGATGCTGATTACGGCGTGGCCACCGTAAAGGTCGAGGTATTCCTGACCCTTGTCGTCCCACACGCGGCATCCGCGGCCGCGCACGATGTTGATATCATAAAGCGGATAAACGTCGAATAAATTCATAAGGCTAAAAAGTGTTGGGGTTAAAAGCCTTGCGGCTTGAGTTGCAGGCCGGCGGTCTGGTCGATGCCGAACATGAGGTTCATGTTCTCCACGGCCTGGCCGGAAGCGCCCTTGAGCAGGTTGTCGATGCAGGAGGTAACGAGCAGTTTGCCCTCATATACCTCGGCATGCACGATAGCCTTGTTGGTATTGACCACCTGTTTGAGGTCGATGTCGCGGCCGGCCACGTAGTGCGTAAACGGCGCCGTGGCGTAGAATTGGGCAAACGCCTCGTCAACCGTAGCCTGGTCGGCCGTCGTGTGCAGGAAAGCCGTGGCAAAGATGCCGCGCGGAAAGTCGCCTCGATACGGGATGAAGTCAAGGTCGAACTCCTCAAACGAAGGCTGCAGCGAGGTGAGGCTCTGGCGGATTTCGGCCACATGCTGGTGGCGGAACACCTTATAGACACTCAGGTTATTGCTGCGCCATGAGAAGTGGGTGGTGGCCGACGGTTTGACGCCGGCACCCGTAGAACCGGTCAGGGCATTGACCAGCACATTCTCGGTGAGCAGACCGGCCTTGGCCAGAGGCAGCAGGGCCAACTGGATGGCGGTGGCAAAACAACCGGGGTTGGCCACGTGGAGCGCACCGGCAATGCTATCGCGGTTGAGCTCGGGCAGACCATACACGTAGTCGTTGCCGGGAGCAGCCAGGCGGAAGTCCTGGGCCAGGTCGACGATGCGCACCGAAGCGGGCACTTCATGTTCCTGCAGGAACTGGGCGCTCTTGCCATGGCCCATGCAGAAGAAGAGCACGTCCACCTGGTCCAGCGGCAACTGGTCAGTAAAACAAAGGTCGGTGTCGCCAATCAGTCCCTCATGCACGTCAACCAGCGGATGACCGGCATGGCTCGACGAATGGATAAAGGTCAGCGTAGCCTGCGGATGATGAACCAGCAGGCGGCAGAGTTCGCCCGCCGTATAGCCGGCACCGCCAATAATTCCTACTTTAATCTTCTTGTCCATCGGCTGTTATCTTTTTTCGTCCTTATGGTTGGCGTAATACAGGCGCAGCGGCGTAGAAGTCACCTTGATGAAGCCCTTGGCGTCCTCAGCCGTCCATCCGCGCTGCATCTCGCCGTACTCACCAAACGGGTTCTTCACCAAATCGTCGGGTGAATCCACACCCAATGTACTGAAGCTGTAAGGACGGAGCGCCAGAGTTACCTTACCGTTGACATGGCGCTGCGAGCTGGTCAGCATGGCCTCGATATCAGGCATGACGGGCTCAAGGTACTGACTCTCGTGCAGGAACATGCCGTACCAGTTGGCCACCTGGTCCTTCCAGTACTGCTGCCACTTGCTGAGCGTATATTTCTCGAGAAAGCGGTGGGCAGCAATAATCAGCATGGGCGCAGCAGCCTCAAAGCCCACGCGGCCCTTGATGCCGATGATGGTGTCGCCCACGTGACAGTCGCGGCCAATGGCGTAGGCTGCACCGATGGACTCTACTTTCTGAATGGCGGCAATGGGGTCGTCAAAGTGTTCACCGTTGACGCCAACCAGCTCACCCTGCTTGAATTCCAGTTCAAGCTGCTCTTCACCGCTCTTTGTAGGATGCTTCAGATAAGCTTCCTCGGGCAGTCCCTGCGTACTGTCGAGCAGTTCGCCACCACAAATGGACGTACCCCAAATACCTACGTTGTAGGAATATTTAAGTTTGGCAAAGTCGGCCTTGAATCCGTGCTGGTTCAAATAGTCCACTTCTTCCTGACGGCTGAGGGCGCGGTCGCGGGTCAGGGTAATGATTTCCACGCCCGGCGCCATGACGAGGAAGGTCATGTCAAAGCGAATCTGGTCGTTTCCGGCGCCTGTTGAGCCGTGGGCAATGGCGTCGGCACCGATTTCGTTGGCATAGCGGGCTATGGCCAGTGCCTGGAAAATACGTTCTGACGATACGGAGATGGGATAGCAGTTGTTGCGCAGCACATTGCCAAAGACCATGTACTTAAGACTTTTCTCATAATACTCCTTGGTCACGTCGAGGGTGACATATTCCTTGGCGCCGAGCAAATAAGCATTCTCTTCGTTTTTCTTGAGTTGTTCTGCACTGAATCCGCCCGTGTTGGCACAGGCTGCATATACTTCGTAGCCCATTTCCTTAGCCAGGTACATCACCGTATAGCTGGTGTCCAGACCGCCACTAAAGGCTACCACTACTTTCTTTGCCATATTGATTTGATTTTGTTTTTTGTTCGTTGTTCGGGATTTATTGTAAACTTATTCAGACGGTTCGGCCGATTTTTCCTTTTCGACAGCTTTCTTCACAAAAGCAATAACGTCGTCGGGCAGCTGCACGGGAAGTTTTTCATCGGGGTGCTTGGCCGGATCATAAAGCATGCCGGTACATACACAGTAGCGGCGGTTGGTGCGGGCCAGCACGTCGCAGTTGATACAGCAGGGATGCTCAGGCGTACCACAGCCCTTCCAGTACTCGTCGTCCTGCGTAAGCTCAGCAAAAGGCACGGGAACATACCCCAGCGCCGTGTTGATTTTCATAACCGCGCCACTACTGGTCAGGCCAAACAGCTTGGCCTTGGGCCAGCGCAGACGGCTCAGCGTAAAGGCCGTCTTCTTGATGCGGGTAGCCAGGTGATGTCCGCGGAACTTGGGCACCACAATCAGACCTGAGTTGGCCACATAATGCTTGTTTTCCCAGCTTTCGATATAACAGAATCCGGCAAACTCCTCACCGTGCAGGGCGATGATGGCCTTACGCTCCTTCATCTTGGTAGCCACGTATTCGTGGGTACGTGAAGCAATACCACTGCCGCGCACCTTGGCTGCTTCGGTAATTGTTGTCAAAATCGTATCCACATACTTTTCGTGTGAGGCATCCGCCACCTGGACGGTGATTCCGTCGTTATATTCTTCCATGATAATGTTGTAATATAAAATAAGATTAAACTCCGTGTATTATTTAGCTTGACGCAGACTGGCCTTCATGCCGGGAATCACGTCGGAGAGCGCCATCTTGACGTACTCGCGGCTGGTGCCCTCGGCCAGGGCCAGCATGATGGTGTCATCACCGGCAATACTACCTACCAGAAAGGGGAACTCGCGCATATCGATGTCGGAAGCCAGACTCGAAGCATAGCCCGGACGCGTCTTGATGACGGCCAGCTGGCCCGTAAAGGCAATGGAAATAAAAGCGCTGTTCTGATAATATTCCGTCAGCACGGCCGTGCTGACCGGACGGCGGTAAAGCGGATTTTCGGGCAGTACGTACACATATCCGTGGGGGCCGGCCACCTTGGCGGCCTTGAGCGAACGGAGGTCGCGCGAGAGCGTGGCCTGCGTCAGGATACAGCCGTGATGAGCCAGTTCCTTTAACAACTCGTCCTGACGTGATATTTCGTGATTGGTCAGGATAAGACGTAACAAATCTAAGCGGTCTTTACGTGTTTGCATGGATATGAGTAATAAATTTATGATGCAAAATTATAAAAATATTCATTCATACAACGCATATATACCTTATTTTTTCAGAAAAACTTGTTTTCATACAAAAAATAATGATTTTTTATGCATTTATGCGCCTGTTTATGCAAAAGATGCCGCGCGGCTTCGGTCAGCCGCACGGCATCTTTAAAACAAGAGTGAATTCAGGCCACCGTATGCGGCCTGAAAAAAAATCAGAAAGAAAGGAAATACTATTTGTTGAGCTTCCAGCTGAATCCGTCCTTGGTATCCTTGACCTCAAAGCCCAATGCGGCCAGACGGTCGCGGATGAGGTCGCTGGTAGCCCAGTCCTTGTTGGCCTTGGCCTTAGCGCGCTGCTCGAGCAACATGTCGACTACGGCACCGAAGGCTTCCTCGCGGGCGGTACCCGAACCGGCTTCTTCCTTCAGTCCCAGAATGTCGAGAACAAAGGTGCGGAACACGCGGGTGAGCTGTTCCAGCCCCTCGGGCGTAATGGTAGCCTTGTGGTCGACAATGCTGTTGATGGTGCGGCAGGCATCAAAGAGATGACTGATGACGATGGGCGAGTTGAGGTCGTCGTCCATGGCGGCATAGCAGTCCTTTTCGAGTTTTTCGGCAAAGTCCGTACCCACGGTGCCCTGTGCCGACGGTTCGATGCGGCCCAGGTTGGCCAGGCCTTCCATCAGGCGGGAAAGTCCCTTTTCGCTGGCCTGCAGGGCCTCGTTGCCAAAGTCGACGGTTGAGCGGTAGTGCGCCTGCAGGATGAAGAAACGGATGGTCATGGGCGAATAGGCCTTGTCGAGCTTCTCGTGCTGACCGGTGAAGAACTGGTCGAGCGTAATGAAGTTGCCCAGACTCTTGCCCATCTTCTGGCCGTTGATGGTAATCATGTTGTTGTGCATCCAGTATTTCACCATCTCGTCGCCCTGCGAGGCCACGGCCTGCGCTATCTCGCACTCGTGGTGCGGGAACACGAGGTCCATGCCGCCGCCGTGAATGTCGAAGTGGTTGCCCAGATACTTGCGGCCCATGGCCGTACACTCGCAGTGCCAGCCGGGAAAGCCCTCGCTCCAGGGGCTGGGCCAGCGCATGATGTGTTCGGGCTGGGCCTTTTTCCAGAGGGCAAAGTCT
Organism: Prevotella sp. CAG:617; assembly: GCA_000438115.1. GTDB lineage: Bacteria > Bacteroidota > Bacteroidia > Bacteroidales > Bacteroidaceae > Alloprevotella. The sequence goes on from FR903635.1 coordinate 18,351, forward strand.
ACCTGGTTGCGTTTCTCACCCACGCCGGCCAGGTTGCGCGAGGCGTTGATGACATCCTCAAGGTTGCGGCCTGAAAGCACACCGTAGTGATGGTCGTGGTTGTACTTTTCCACATCAAAATAGACCGAGCCCTCACTCTCATAGGCGTAGCCGTTTTTCAGGATTTCCTCCACCAGCTGCTCCTGCTCGATGATGTGTCCCGTAGCGTGCGGCTCAATGCTGGGCGGCAGCACGTTGAGGGCCTCCATGGCCTGGTGGAAGCGGTTGGTGTAGTACTGTGCCACCTCCATGGGCTCGAGCTGCTCGAGCTTGGCCTTCTTGGCAATTTTGTCCTCGCCGTCGTCGGCGTCGTGCTCCAGGTGGCCTACGTCGGTAATGTTGCGCACGTAGCGCACCTTGTAGCCCAGATGGCGCAGGTAGCGAAACAGGAGGTCGAAGGTGATGGCCGGACGGGCATGGCCCAGGTGGGCATCACCATAAACGGTGGGGCCGCATACATACATTCCCACATGACCCGGCTGCAGGGGTGTGAACACCTCTTTCTTACGCGAGCGGGTATTGTAGATTACGAGTTGATGTTCCATAAGAATTTATCTTGTTTTTTTACTATTTTCACAGAATCATGGCGCGCCCTCATGCTCCCCCCAGTCTGCCCTCACGGCGACACCGATAAGGGCACGGAGCGTTCCGGCCGTTGCAGAGAGGGGGTGGGACTTTCGGAAAACGAGGTCGGACCTATTTTTTACGAGGTC
>FR903635.1:19138-19551 GCA_000438115.1 Prevotella sp. CAG:617
TTATTTTAAATTAGGTCGGACCTAATTTTTACGAGGCGGCACCTTGTTTTTTCTCCCACCACTCCCCCACCGCCGAAGGCCGGGCTTTCCCCCGAAAAAGGCGGGCGGGCGCTAATTCCTGCAAAGATAGCACAAAGGCGGCGAGAAGCCAAAAGTTTTCAGTGCCTTTTTGCCTGCCCCAACCGCCTGCACACCACACAGGCGGAGCACAACTTGCGCCGCGCTCCGCCACCCAACCCCCAAAGGACCGACGCCGGAAGTCCGGCAGGCCGGTCGGTATGATTATTTCAGAAATTCCTTGCGCACCGTTCCGTCGGAGTAGCGCACCAGATAAATGCCCCGCTCCGGCCGCTCCACGCGGCGCCCGTCGGGCTGATAGTAAGCCACCGGCACAGCCCCGCCGCCCGCCACCC
>FR903635.1:19591-22031 GCA_000438115.1 Prevotella sp. CAG:617
TAGGGGATAGTCAAGGGCAATCAGCGGGAAACCGCCGCCATACACCGGCTGCACAATGCCCGTAATGTCATATTCCGCCTCCGGATTTTCGGCCGTGTTGGTACCGGAGGGGAACAGCGTGCGCATCGTCGAGACCTTGTCCAGCAGGATGGATGCCCCGTCGCGGTGGGCATAGCCGTCGCTGACCGTCACGCCGCTGAGCGTCACCAGCTGACAGAGCCAGCAGCTGTCAAGCAGTTCACTGACGGACTCCACCACTATCGGCTCGGGCTTGCGGTAACCTGTGGCGAGACTGTCAAACGAAGTGTACTCCGTGGACCACCAACCGCCGTCCGTACGGCTATTTGGCACCCGTACGGCTATTGAGCACCACACTGCCGTTGAGCACATCGCCCGTATGCAGCGGCACACTGCCGTAACCCTCCATACCGATAGCCCCCGTACTGTCGCGCAAATAGATATACTGATACCAGTCGCCACCCTTGCCTGACGTCAACTCACTATAAGTCACCAGCGCATCACGCAGCTGCAGCCGCGTAAAAGTGTTTTCGGGCAAGGCCCGATAGGCGGCCATACTGCTGACCTCAACAGGAAATGCATACTCATATCGTGTGTCACGAGAAATAAGCGACCCGAACTCGTCAATCAGGCCCAGCCGGAACACGGTGGTGGTGTCCACCCGTATCGGGCCGTCATATTGTGTAGAGAGTAGGCTGCCAGACTGCTGACCTCGGTCGGAAACTCATATAGGAACCGGGTGTCACGGGGAATAAGCTCCCCAAACTGATTAATCAGAGCCAGCCGGAACACGGTGGTAGTGTCCACCCGTATCGGGCCGTCATATTGTGTAGAGAAGCGGGTAGGCTTCGTGCCGTCGGTGGTGTAGACCATAATCATGTGACTGTCCAGATAGTTGTCGGCAAAATCCACATTTTTCCCCGGCGCCATCCGCACCTCAAAAGGTTCCAGATACCGGCCCGGCGGCACTGAAAGCTTAAATTCATCAGTGTACATGGCCACTTCATTCACTCCATACTGCAACCAAATGCTTTCCACCTTTACATCGTGATAGTTGTCGGCAAAGTCCACATTTTTCCCCGGCGCCATCCTCACCTCAAAAGGCTCCAGATACCGACCCGGCGGCACTGAAAGCTTAAACTCATCAGTGTACATAGCCACGGTAAGACCATACTGCAACCAAATGCTTTCCACCTTTACATCGTGGGTAGCCCGGATGGTAATGCGCGTATCCGGCGTCACATTATACAGCTTCACAAAGCCCTCGCTTATTGCTATCTCCAGATTGGAGGTGGAAGATTCGCCCTGACTCAAATTACATCGTGGGTAGCCCGAATGGTAATGCGCGTGTCCGGCGTCACATTATACATTTTTACAAAATGCTCATCCCCCGCTCCTACCTCCAGATTGGAGGTGGAAGATTCGCCCTGACTCAATTCCAGTTTACACGGTTCATAGCTTGCCTCATTCCAATGGAAAAGCGACACATTCAGAACGGCATTACCCATCAATTCGGGCACGGGCGGCAGCGTCATGGACCCGCCCGACAGGCTCAATTCCAGTTTACACGGCTCATCACTACTATTATTCCAAGGCCAAAGCGTCACATACAGGAGGGCATTACCCATCAACTCGGGCACGGGCGGCAGCGTCATGGACCCGCCCGACGCTATCAGGGCGCATTGCGGCCCGGCATACACGTGGTCGAGAATCCAGCCCGAGGGATGCTCAAGGTCGGCCGTATCGAGTGCCGACACGCCGCTGCCCAGCCCGTTTACGTTCTGAAAGGATTCCTTGAAAAAAATTTCCTCGGTCTGTGCCGACATCATCAGACTGCACGTCCACAGACTGACACACACCAGCAACATCCGCACGAGGGCAATGCTGCTTCGGGCAGCTGCCCCGCCCTGACTAAAAGAAATAATCGGTTTCATCGTTTTCTGTTCTTTTAAAATGCAACAAAATTCTTTTTCGGATAATCATACCTGCATGACGCAAGGGGGTTCGCGGAATTACTTCCGGAACACCTTGCGCACCGCCCCGTCGGAATAGCGCACCAGGTAAATGCCCCGCTCCAGCCGGGACACGCGGCGCCCGTCGGTAGTATAGTAAGCCACGGGAGTAGCTGCGTCAGCCGCCAGGCCGGATATACCCGTCAGCACGGGATAGTCAATGGCCATCAGCTGGAAGCCGCCGCCGTAAACGGGTTGCACGATGACCGCAATGTCGCACAACGGGTTGCACGATGCCCGTAATGTCGTACTCGGCCTCAGGGTCGTCGGGAACATTGCCGGTAGGAAACAGCGTGCGCATGGTCGACACCTTGTCCAGCAGGATTGACGCCCCGTCGCGACGGGCATATCCCTCGCTTACCGTCACGCCGCTGAGCGTCACCAGCTGGCAGAGCCAGCAGCTGTCGAGC
>FR903635.1:22199-23946 GCA_000438115.1 Prevotella sp. CAG:617
GCGGGAGGCTGCCGTAGCCCTCGGTGCCGATGGCCCCGGTGGCGTCACGCAGATAGATATACTGATACCAGTCGCCGCCCTTGCCGGCCGTTATTTCCGAATAGGTCACCACGGCGTCGTCAAGCTGCAGCCGCGCAAAGGTATTGTCGGGCAGGGCCCGATAGTCGGCCATGTTGCGTACATCCACCGGATAAAGATAAGTATAGTCCCGTTTTACCATAGTACCATAAGGAGAAATACATCCCACCCGCAATGTGGTTGTGGTATCCACGGCAATCGGCCCGTCATAACGCGGGGAAAATGGTGTAGGCTCCGTGCCGTCGGTGGTATAAACCAGAATGATGTGGTCGGCCGTATAGTCCTGGCCATAAGCATAGCCCTTCGGAGTAATCTGCACCTCCATCGGTTCGATATATTGGCCACTCTCTGCCGAAACCTCAAAGCCACAAGCAGAGCCGGGAGCGCCATAGCGCACGACAACCTGATCGACCTTTACGGCATGGGTAGCAGTAAACGTAATTCGGGAAGCAGGGGTTACATCATAAAGCGCAATTTCGGCTGCAATACTGACGGCCACACCCACGTCGGTTTTTTCCACCTCGCCCTCACTCACCGACAACTTACAGGGCGTGAAATCATCATCCTACCAGGGAAATACTGAAATATAAATACTGGCATTTCCCATCATCTGCGGTATGGCAGGCAACGTAAACGAACCGCCTTCCTCCACGACAAGACATTGCGGACCGGCGTGCACACGGTCGAAATCCCAACCCGAAGGATGGTCAAGTTGGGAAACATCCAAATCCGCCCACTGTCCTTCCGGACTGTCCAGCCGGCCGAAGGTCTCCTGAAAAAGTATTTCCTGAGCCTGCACAACATGCACATGGCATGCAAAAAAACAAGCTATTACCGTTGCGAGTAAGATTCTTTTCATGATAATCAAGATTTAAGATGACTGACTGGAAGCAAGAAAAAAAACAGCTTCGTAAAAAACAGATACCGTTACCCCCGGCCATAAAACGCTCTAAAATCGCCTACGACCGGGAGAATATTACAGATGAAGAGATAAACCTCAATAAGGATTCATGAAAACATTATTCCGGATCAACGTCCCATAACACAGGCACATTCTTGAATGTCAGAGCGCCACGATACTGAGGATCGATATAAACAGACATCTTGATAAGCTGGAATTCCTTGACAGACTTCTTCACATCTTTGAACTGCTGCTGCGGATCGTCCACCTTTACTTTTACAAAAATGCCCTCGGTCACGTCGCGGCGTGTACCGCCCATGGCTGATGTTTGATAGGCATTGCCGTCGGCATCCACCGCCATGGTTTTGTTGCCGTTTTCGTTACCGCTAAGAAGTACGGAAGTCTTGTTCAGCTTCATTTTCAATTTCAGCACGAGGTAAGCCGTACCATAGTTCTCAGATGTACTTTTGCCATAACATCCTACGAGTTCTACATCCATAGCCTCGGCAAACGGATTGATCATGGTGCCGCCCGAGGGTATGGCCACTTCAGTGCCGGCAGCCTTGGCGTCAGCAGATACGCCGGTGGCCTTGGTGACACTCTCCACGCCTTTCTTGACTTTTTTCAACAAGCCGCCGAGCTGTGCATCAGCCTGCTGCGGGAAAGCAAATACGGCAAAAAGGGCTACGAGGACAATGTGAATGAGATTCTTTTTCATAGCTTTTGATTTTTAAAGGGTTACAGAATAGAAAAGTAAACATTGGCAAA
>FR903635.1:24002-25048 GCA_000438115.1 Prevotella sp. CAG:617
AAATTTTTTCCGTCTTTTTTTCAGGGCTTCCCGCCGAAAGAGGAAGCCGGCTGCTGAAATCTGTAATCCGGGTAGGGCCATCCGTTATTTTTATACGCCAAAATCCGACAGGAATATGTAATTTTGCAATACGATTCAGAAACGAGAAATCACTAAATTTTCATTACGATATGTACATCGAAAAAATCAATTCACCGGCCGACGTCAAAAAGCTGAACGTGGCCGAAATGACTCAGCTGAGCCAGGAAATCCGCACGGCGCTGCTGCAGAAACTCAGCCACCACGGCGGTCACGTAGGTCCCAACCTGGGTATGGTGGAGGCCACCATTGCCCTGCACTACGTGTTCAATTCGCCCACCGACCAGTTCGTGTTTGACGTGTCGCACCAGAGCTACACGCACAAGATGCTGACCGGTCGCCGCGAGGCCTTCCTGCAGTCGGACCACTACGACGACGTGTCGGGCTACACCTGCCCCGGCGAGAGCGAGCACGACTTCTTTACCATCGGCCACACGTCGACCTCCGTCAGCCTGGCCTGCGGTCTGGCCAAGGCGCGCGACCTGAAGGGCGAGAAGTACAACGTCATCGCCATCATCGGCGACGGCTCACTCAGCGGCGGCGAGGCCTACGAGGGCCTGAACAACGTAGCCGAGCAGGGCACGAACCTGATTGTCATCGTCAACGACAACCAGATGTCCATTGCCGAGAACCACGGCGGCCTCTACCGCAACCTGCAGGCCCTGCGCGAGAGCAACGGCACGTGCAGCTGCAACTTCTTCAAGGCGCTGGGCTTTGACTACCGGTACGTAGACAACGGCAACGACCTGCAAACCCTGATTGACACCTTCCGCGAGGTCAAGGACATTGACCACCCCATCGTGCTGCACATCAACACCATCAAGGGTAAGGGCTACGGTCCGGCCGTAACGGAAAAGGAGCGTTTTCACTGGAGCCTGCCGTTTGACTTGGAAACGAGCCAGGTGACCTGCGCCTACGACGGCCCCGACTACACCAGCCTGATCGCCGACTATCTGAAAAAGCGCATG
>FR903635.1:25178-54924 GCA_000438115.1 Prevotella sp. CAG:617
CCGAGGAGCACGCCGTAGCCATGTCGTCAGCTCTGGCCAAAGGTGGCGCACGCCCCGTATTCGGTGTGTTCAGCTCCTTTATCCAGCGCACCTACGACCAGCTTTCGCAGGACCTCTGCATCAACAACAACGCCGCCGTGCTGGCCATTTTTGCAGGCTCCGTATGCGGCATGAACGACGAGACCCACCTGGGATTCTTCGACATTCCGCTCCTCTGCAACATCCCCAACATGGTATATCTCTGCCCGACGTCAAAGGATGAGTATTTCGGCATGATGGACTGGGCCATTGAACAGACCGATCACCCCGTAGCCATACGCGTACCGGTAGCTCCCGTAATCAGCCGCCCGCTTCCGGCCGATACCGACTTCAGCCAGCTGGGCCGCGCCGAAGTGGTCAAGCAAGGAAGCCGCGTAGCCCTGCTCGGACTGGGCAACTTCCTGACTCTGGCCCTGCAAACGGCCGACCTGCTCAAGGAAAAAGGAATTGACGCCACCGTCATCAACCCGCGCTACGCCTCACACTACGACGAGCAGCTGCTCAACCGCCTGAAGGCCGACCACGAGGTAGTCATCACGCTGGAAGACGGCACCGTAGACGGCGGATGGGGCGAAAAAATAGCCCGATTCTATGGCGACAGCGCCATGAAAGTGCGCTGCTACGGCGCCGACAAGGCTTTTGCCGACCGCTACAACCTTGACGAATTCCTGAAGGCCCACCACCTGACGGCTCCACAAATTGCCGCCGACGTGGCCGAACTGTGCTAAGCAGGACTTTTTCATCTGACTAAACAACAGACTCATTTACAGGCCGTAAGCCATAACACGACATAGGCTTACGGCCTGTTTCGTATTCCCTCCTCCGGTTGTCCAAAGGTTTATGCCACAACCTCTGCCGACGGCGGCTCTTCACCGACCTGTGACGATGGCGCAAAAGCCTTGAATTGGCAAATAAAAATAGCAAAAAAGCCATCTTGCGACGAAAAAAAATGCGTAACTTTGCGTGTGCAAGAAATCATTCTGAAATTCTAACCTAAACAAAATACGATATTATGGATCTTATCGAACAATTAGTAGCCAATGCCAAGGCTTCAAAGCAGCGCATCGTGCTACCCGAGGGCACCGAAGAGCGTACCCTGAAAGCCGCCAACCAGATTCTGACTGACGGCGTAGCCGACCTTATTCTGCTGGGCAACCCGGACGAAATTCACGAGTGTGCCAAGGAATGGGGACTGGGCAACATTGAGCGTGCCACCATCATCGACCCGCTGAACCACCCGAAGAAGGAAGAATACGCCCAGCTGCTCTGCGAGCTGCGCAAAAAGAAAGGCATGACCATCGAGGAAGCCCGCCGTCTGGTGGAAGACCCCCTCTATCTGGGCTGCCTCATCATCAAGGCCGGCGACGCCGACGGCCAGCTGGCCGGTGCCCGCAACTCTACGGGCAACGTGTTGCGCCCTGCCCTGCAGATTATCAAGACCGCTCCGGGCATTACCTGCGTATCAGGCGCCATGCTGCTGCTGACCCACGCCCCCGAATGCGGCGAAAACGGCATTATCGTCATGGGTGACGTAGCCGTAACGCCCGTGCCTACGGCTGACCAGCTGGCTCAAATTGCCGTATGCACCGCCCGCACCGCCAAGGCCGTAGCCGGCATCGACCCGCGTGTGGCCATGCTGAGCTTCTCTTCCAAAGGCTCTGCCAAACATGAAGTGGTTGACAAGGTAGTCGAGGCCCTGGGTATTGCCCGTCAGATGGATCCCGAACTGAAAATCGACGGTGAACTGCAGGCCGACGCCGCCCTCGTGCCGCGCGTAGGTGCCAGCAAGGCTCCGGGTTCAGAAATTGCCGGCAAAGCCAACGTACTGGTTGTACCGTGCCTCGAGGTAGGCAACATCAGCTACAAGCTGGTTGAGCGTCTGGGTCACGCCACCGCCGTAGGCCCCATCCTTCAGGGTATTGCCCGCCCCGTCAACGACCTGTCACGCGGATGCAGCATCGACGACGTCTACAAGATGATTGCCATCACCGCCAACCAGGCCATTGCTGCCAAAGCCGAGAAATAAAACCTATTTGAAAAAACAACAAAGTAAACACACATGAAGATACTTGTCATCAACTGCGGTTCATCATCCATCAAATACAAACTCTACGAAATGGATTCACGCCAGACGCTGGCTGCCGGAGGCATCGAAAAAATCGGCCTGCCCGGCGCATTTCTGAAAATCAAGATGAACGACGGCAACTCAAAAGTCATCGAAGCCGAAATTCCCGACCATTCAGTGGGCATCAAAATGATGTTCGACGCCCTGCTCAACAAGGAATACGGCGCCATCAGCTCACTTGATGAAATCGGCGCAGCCGGCCACCGCATCGTGCACGGCGGCGTGTTTACCAAGAGTCAGGTGGTAACCGACCAGATGATTGAAGAGTGGAAACAGTATATGGACCTCGCTCCGCTGCACAGCTACGCCCATCTCAAGGGCTACAATGCCGTAAAGCAGCTGCTGCCGGAGCTGAAGCAGGTATTCGTGTTCGACACGGCCTTCCATCAGACCATGCCCGACTATGCTTACATGTATGCCCTGCCCTACCAGTATTACACTGAGGACCACATCCGCCGCTACGGCGCCCACGGCACGAGCCACCGCTACGTGACCCAGCGCTCGGCCGAAGTGTTCGGCCAGCTGCCCAAGCGCCTCATCACCTGCCACATCGGCAACGGAGCTTCCATCAGCGCCGTGCTCGACGGCAAGTGCATCGACACATCCATGGGTCTGACTCCGCTGGAAGGTCTGATGATGGGTACACGCACGGGCGACATCGACTCTTCGGCCATCCTGACCATCATGAAGAAGGAAGGCCTGACCCCCGACGAGGCCAACGACCTGCTCAACAAGAAGAGCGGTCTGCTCGGCGTCACGGGCATTTCGTCTGACATGCGTGAGGTTGAAAAAGCCAGCCGCGAAGGCAACGAGCGCGCTACGCTGGCCCTGAAGATGTACAACTACCGCATCCGCAAATACATCGGCACCTATGCAGCTGTTTTGGGCGGCGTTGACGCCCTGGTATTTACGGCCGGTGTGGGCGAACACCAGTGGGACGTGCGTGAAGGCGCCCTCGAGGGTCTGGAATTCCTGGGCATTGAGCTCGACAAGGAGAAAAACAAGGCCAACAACGGCGAGGAGGAAATCATCTCTACCCCGTCAAGCCGCGTAAAGGTGGCTGTCATCCCGACCGACGAGGAGTGGATGATTGCCAGCGACACCCTGGCTCTGGTCAACGCATAAGACACAAGGCCACGCAGGCCTGTCTGCAAATTTCCAAAATCCCGACAACTGTACAACCGGTTGCCGGGATTTTTTTGTGCGCTTCCCTCTCGGGCCGGACCGACTGCCGTCCCCCTCACAGCCATCACACCATCCCGAACATGGCTCAGCGCGCTGACGAGGTGCCTCCTGAATGCCACCAGGTCCGACCTTGTTTCCACCAAGTCCGCCTCCTTTTTCACTCCCTGCCGACCTGCTCCACCCACGGCCTGCGTCAGTAGGCTACGCCGCCCCCTTAGGGCCGGACGACGGCCACTGAGAAAGCATCAAAAAGGCCGGCCGCTCCATCGCCCTGAGGACGGAAGCGGCCGGCCGGAATAGGATTAAAGATCTATTTTTCTAAATGCTAATAAAGAGTAGTCCTTTAATCTTCGGTGGCGACGGGTGCAGCCTGACGATAGGCGTCGAGCTGCGAAGCGTCGAATTTGCGGATAAAGTTGAAGTGCTTTTCAATCTCGCTCTCGGCGTAGTTGACGTACACTTTCAAACTCTTTTCAAACATGTCGGGAGCCTTGGTGGCATCCTGCAGCAAGAGGTGGCTCATGATGGTAACGGCAGCCATTTCCATCAGGCGGCGGGCCACAAAGTCGTGCAGCTCCTGGTTGGCAGCTTCCTTCACGGCGTTGGTGCAGGCTTCGAACTTGTTGGCCATTTCCTTGATGCGGTTCATCAGCGGCTCATAGGCCGGAGCACACGGAACAGCCTCGAAACCACGGATGGTGTTGATGTACGAACCGTTGGTCACGTAGCGGATGGCAGCGACCGTCTGCAGCTGTGTCGTACCCTCGTAGATGCTCGTAATGCGGGCGTCGCGGTAGATGCGCTGGCAGGCATATTCCAACATGAAGCCTGAACCGCCGTGTACCTGAATGCTGTCGTAGGCATTCTGGTTGGCGTACTCGGAGTTCATACCCTTGGCCAGCGGGGTGAAGCTGTCGGCCAGTTTGGCGTAGAGCTTCTGCTCCTTGCGCTCCTCGGGTGTGAGTTTGCGCTCGCGGGCAATGTCGTCGAGGGCTTTGTAGATGTCTACGTAGCGGCTGGTCTGGTACAGCAGAGCACGACCGGCGTCGAGCTTGGCCTTCATGATGGAGAGCATGTCGTAAACGGCCGGGAAGTTGATGATTTCCTTGCCGAACTGCTTACGGTCGGCAGCATAGGCCAGAGCCTCGTTGTAGGCAGCCTGGCTCAGACCCACACTCTGGGCGGCGATACCCAGACGGGCACCGTTCATCAGGGCCATAACGTATTTAATCAGACCCAGCTTGCGGTCGCCGCAAAGCTCGGCGTGAGCGTTCTTGTACACCAACTCGCAGGTGGGTGAACCGTGAATACCGAGCTTGTTCTCGATACGGCGCACGCTTACGCCACCCTGGCGCTTGTCGTAGATAAACATGGAGAGGCCACGGCCGTCGCGCGTACCCTCTTCCGAACGGGCCAGCACGAGGTGGATGTCGGCATCACCGTTGGTAATGAAGCGCTTTACGCCGTTGAGCAGCCAGCAGCCGTCCTTCTCGCTGTAAGTAGCCTTGAGCATCACGCTCTGCAGGTCGGAACCGGCATCCGGCTCCGTCAGGTCCATTGACATGGTCTCGCCGGCACATACGCGCGGAATGAAGCGCTGGTGCTGGTCCTCGTTACCGAATTCGTAGAGCGTCTCGATGCAGTCCTGCAAGCTCCAGATGTTACCGAATCCGGCGTCGGCAGCAGCCACGATTTCGGCGCACATGGTGTACGGCGTAATCGGGAAATTCAGACCGTTGTAACGGCGGGGCATGGTCATACCGTTCATGCCGGCCTTAACCATGGCGTCAAGGTTCTCCACCGTACCACTGGCATAGTCTACACGGCCGTCGTGGCAGTGGGGGCCTTCGGCGTCAACGCCCTCGGCATTGGGAGCAATGACGTTGGCCGTAATGTCACCCACGATTTCCAGCACGCGGTCGTATGAATCCATTGCGTCGGCATAGTCTACGGGTGCGTAGTCATATTTGTCCTTATCCGCATAGTCACGCTCTTTGAGCTGGCAGATGCGCTCCATCATCGGGTTGTCCAGATGGAATTTCAGTTCAGGAATATCTTTATAGAAATTTGCCATTTGTTACTTGCTGTTTTGTTTGTAATACTTAATCATTTTCGGCACAACCTCTTCTACCGAACCGGTGATGATGTAGTCGGCAATCTGGTTGATCGGGGCGTCGGGGTCGGTGTTGATGGAGATGACAATGCCGCTCTCCTTCATGCCGGCCACGTGCTGAATGGCTCCCGAAATACCACAGGCAATGTATACCTTGGGACGTACCGTCACGCCGGTCTGACCAATCTGCAGGTCGTGGTCGCAGAATCCGGCATCCACGGCAGCGCGGCTGGCGCCTACCTCGCCATGTATTTCCTTGGCCAGTTCATACAGCAAGTCGAAACCCTCTTTGCTGCCTACGCCGTAGCCGCCGGCCACGATGATGGGCGCGCCCTTGAGATTGTTCTTGGCTTTCTCCACGTGGCGCTCCAGAACCTTGACCACGTAGTCGGTGTCGGGCACGTACTTGGCCACGTCTTCAATGATGACCTCACCCTTGTAGTTGGGGTCGAGCACTTCGGCTTTCATCACGCCGCTACGTACGGTGGCCATCTGCGGACGGTGTTCGGGGTTCACGATGGTAGCCACGATGTTACCGCCAAAGGCCGGACGAATCTGATAGAGCAGGTTGTCGTAGTGTTTGCCGGCTTTCTTGTCATCGAAATCACCGATTTCGAGGGCGGTACAGTCGGCCGTCAGGCCGCTGGTCAGCGAGGAAGACACGCGCGGACCGAGGTCGCGGCCGATTACGGTGGCGCCCATCAGGCAGATTTGCGGTTTTTCCTGTTTGAAGAGGTTGACCAGAATGGAGGTGTGGGGCTTTGAGGTATAGGGGAACAGGCCTTCGGCATCGAAGATGTGCAGCTTGTCCACGCCGTAGGGCAGCACCTGCTGCTCTACCTTACCCGTAATGCCACTGCCGGCACAAATGGCTTCGAGCTGAACGCCCAGCGTGTTGGCCAGTTTGCGGCCCTTGGTGAGGAGCTCCAGGCTGACTTCCTCAACCGTGGTTCCTTCTATTTCGCAATATACAAATACGTTATTCATGTTTCTGTTTGGTCTTTAAGTTGAGCGTTTTTAACCGATGGTATGGTTGGCGAGCAATTCCTGTATCATGCCTTCCACATCGGCGTCGGAAGCGGTGAGCGTTTTGCTCTCCTTGGCCTTGAACACGATGTTCTGCACGGCCTTTACCTTGGTAGGCGAGCCTGACAGACCGCACTGAGCCAGGTCGGCATCCACGTCGGCCGTGCCCCACTGCGTAACGGTCAGGTAGGGTTTCTTCTGATACTCCTCGGCATAGGGCAGGCCCTCAGCCGGCATTTCCATGGGAGCCATGGCACGCTTGTACTTCATCACGAGCTTGGCGTTGCGCGGGCGGCAGGGAGCGGCCGAGCCGTTTACGGTCAGCACGATGGGCAGCGGAGCCTCAACGGTTTCCACACCACCGTCGATGTGACGCTTTACGGTCACCTTACCGTCGCCGCACTTCAGGATTTCCTCCACGTAGGTCACCTGGTCGAGACCCAGCTTCTGGGCTACCTGCGGGCCTACCTGGGCGGTATCGCCGTCGATGGCCTGACGGCCGCCGATAACGATGTCTACGTCACCGATTTTGCGGATGGCCATCGACAGGGCATACGACGTGGCCAGCGTGTCGGCACCGCCAAAGGCGCGGTCGGTCAGCAAATAGCCGTTGTCAGCGCCGCGGTAGAGTCCCTCGCGGATAATTTCGGTGGCACGGGGAGGACCCATGGTCAGCACGGATACCGTGGAACCGGGGTTCTGGTCTTTCAAACGCAAGGCCTGTTCTAAGGCATTCAAATCTTCAGGATTGAAGATTGCGGGCAGCGCGGCGCGGTTGACCGTTCCTTCGGGGGTCATGGCGTCCTTGCCCACATTACGAGTGTCGGGTACTTGCTTGGCAAGCACTACAATTTTCAAACTCATATTTCCTTTGTTTTTTATGGTAATATTTTTCTTGTATGCGTTTCCTGCAGGTTGTCTCCACCGGGCACCGGAGAAAAGGGGTGGACAAACCGCCGAAGGGCGAATTAAGGTTCAGGCAAATGACGGCTCAGCCCTACGCGAAGCTTCAGCCCCAAACGGCTTTAGAGACAGCCTCATACAACTTGCACATTGTTGCAAATTTACGCATTTCTTTCGGCCAGGCCAACCCGCGGGGCATGATTTTTTTCTGCGAAAGAACGGATTCGGCTCTTCCGCGCCCGTGCCCTCATTCCGGTCTGCGCCCCGGCTGGATGGAATGAGGGTACGGGCGCGGAAAAAAGGCGGCTCGCAGAAAAAAATATCCGGCACCTGTTTTGAAAAAGGTGCCGGCCTGTTCTGCCGCCGCGCCACGCGGAAACAAAAAAGGTGTCCGTCCCTGCTGTCAGGGCGGACACCCAAGGCCCAAACGGCCGTATGTCTGTCAGAATTTACCTTCGATGATTTCGCTCAGCACCTCGGTGATGTCAAGTCCGGCGGCACGCACCTGCTGGGGAATGAAGCTGGTTTCGGTCATACCCGGAGTCGTGTTGATTTCGAGCAGGTTAATCTGCTCGTTACCCTTTTCGCCGGTCAGGATGTAGTCAATGCGGATAATGCCGTAGCAGCCCAGCATGTTGTAGATGTAGGCCGTCATGTCGCTTACGCGGCGGGCCGTTTCGGGAGCAATGCGAGCCGGCGTAATCTCGTTGACCTTACCGTTGTACTTGGCGTCGTAGTCAAAGAATTCCTGCGTCGTCACCACCTCGGTAATGGGCAGGGTGCGCACGCCGCTCTTTCCGCGGAAACAGCCGCAGGTAATCTCCGTACCCACCATGATTTTCTCTACCATCACCTCGTCGCTCTCGTGCATGGCCTTTTCGATGGCCGGCGCCAGAGCCTCGGCACTCTTCACCTTGGTCACGCCGAAGCTGGAACCGCCCGCGTTAGGCTTGACGAAGCACGGCAGGCCCAGCCTGCTGATAATCTCGTCGGCCGAAGGCTGCGGGCAGCCCTTGCGCAGCAATACGGAGTCGGACAAATGAAGCGAGGGGAAGGAACGCAAAAAGTTGTTGAGCGCATATTTGTTGAACGTCAGCGACTCTACCAGCACGTCGCTCGTGGAATACGGCAGGTTAATCAGGTCGAAATAGCCCTGAAGAATACCGTTTTCGCCCGGCGTACCGTGAATGGTGATGTAGGCAAAGTCAAACGTGTGACGGGTTCCGTCGGGGGTGGTAAACGAAAAGTCGTTGCGGTCAATGGCATACTGTCCGTCCTCATAATGGGCCAGCCACCGCTGCCCCTCCATTTCTACTACATAACTGTTGTAGCGCTCCTTGTCCATAAAGGAAAGAATGGTACGGGCGCTACGCATTGACACATCGTGCTCGGAGGAATCGCCTCCTGCTACAATAGCAATCGTTCGTTTCATGTTTTTATACAATTATATTTTGGAAGTAATTTTAGGCATGTGTTTGCGCAAACTGCCGCCAGCGTGTAGTCAGACTCTGCATGTCGGCCGGCAGTTCGGAAGTAAAGTCCATCTCCTGCCCCGTCAGCGGGTGCTGAAAGCCCAGCGTGCGGGCATGGAGCGCCTGGCGCGGACAGGCCTCAAAGCAATGCTGCACAAACTGCCGGTAGGCAGCCGACACATTGCCGCGCAGAATCTGGTCGCCGCCGTAGCGGGCGTCGTTGAACAGCGGATGACCGATGTGGCGCATGTGGGCGCGAATCTGATGCGTACGCCCCGTTTCGAGCACACACTCCACCCACGTCACCGGACCAAACGACTCCAGCACACGATAGTGCGTCACGGCCGGCTTGCCCACCCCTGAGTCGGGCGGAAATACGGCCATCTGCAAACGGTCTTTGGGATTACGGGCAATGTTGCCCTCAATGCGGCCCTCCGGCTCGTCAAAACGGCCCCACACCAAGGCATTGTAACGCCGGCGGGTGGTCTTGTTGAAGAACTGTACCCCCAGTTTGGTCTTGGCATTAGCCGTTTTGGCAATCACCAGCAGGCCCGACGTGTCCTTGTCAATGCGGTGCACCAGGCCCAGCGAGGGGTCGTTGGGGTCGTAGCCGGGCATGTGGCGCAAGTGCCACGCCACGGCGTGCACCAGCGTACCGTGATAGTTGCCGTGTCCGGGATGTACCACCATGCCGGCGGGCTTGTTGATGACCATCAGCTCGTCGTCCTCATACACAATATCAAGCGGAATATCCTCGGGCACAATGGTGTTGTCGTAGGGCGGACGGTCGAGCACCATCGTCACCACGTCGAGCGGCTTGACACGGTAGTTACTCTTCACGGGACGTCCGCCCACATGAATAAAACCGGCCCGCGCCGCCTGCTGAATGCGGTTGCGCGAAGTGTCGGGCAGATGCTCCACCAGGAATTTGTCAATGCGCAACAACTGCTGCCCCTTGTCGGCCACCAGACGAAAATGCTCGTACAGCTGCCCGCTCTCGGCGTCCATCTCGTCGTTGGAAAGCGCCTCGGCTTCATCTAAGGAATCATCCCAATCCTGCTGCATGTCTGTCTGCTTTGTTTTTATATCTGTCAAATTGATTTATTCGGCTTCGGGCATACCGGCATCCTCCGGCAGGCCGTAATCCATGCCCGACAGGCTGTCGGGCATACTGTCAAACGAATACATGATGGTATCGATGGCATTATAGGAATCGTCAATCTTTCCGTTACCGACTACCAGCGTCACGGGATCGTCAACCGACACCCTCGTGCCGGCAGCCACCACCCGGCCGCGCACCTTGACGTCATACACCCAGTCCTGGTCGCCGTCAATATATTCCACCTGTCCCAGCTTAAACCCAATGGAACGCAGGCGCGACTGCGCTTCACGCAGCGAACAGTTGTCACCTATGTCGGGCATCACGATGGTAGGCGAGTTGTCGGAATTGATGGTGATATACACCAGCCGCCCGGGCTTGACCTTCTCACCGGGAGCAATGGACTGCTGCAACACCGTTCCGAAAGCCAGCGAACGTACGAACCCGGTGTCACTGACTTCAACGTGCAACCCCAGACGTTCCATCTTCAGGGTAGCCGCTTCCTGACTCAACCCCTTCAGGCTGGGTACAGTAATCGACGTGTTGTGGTTCGTATAAAAATCGATTCCCCACAACGCCCCCAGGCAGGTGGCTGTCACCACCACGGCCCACAGAAGAAACTGCAATAAAAAGGTTCTAAATTTCACAGGCGGTACATAAAAGATTCAATACTGCACTTCCCGACGTCCGGGCGACCTGAAAAAAACGGCCAACGCCCCCGTCCGGAATTTTGCGCCAAAGTTACGACAAAAAAGCGGGAGGAATACAGGTTTTTCTGAAAAAAACCGATATTCCTCCCTTTTGCTGTCCATTGTCCCTCAGCGGACAGCCATGCGCATGCGCGGCAAAAAATTAGTGTTTGCCGTGAATTTCGTCTGCAACCGTCAATTTCTTGCGACCTTTTGCGCGACGGGCAGCCAATACGCGACGGCCGTTAGCCGTAGCCATACGCTGGCGGAAACCATGTTTGTTGTTTCTCTTTCTGTTGTGGGGTTGAAATGTTCTTTTCATTTTATTTATGCTGTTTTATTTTGATTATGCGGTTATACTGCGCTTTTGGGTTGCAAAATTAGAAAGAAAATTCGATACTAACAAATTGTGTTTCAATTTTCTGCTCATTACAACACATTTTTATGGCCTGCGACCCGTAAAACACGGCACGCCGGACACTTTTATGCCGCTCTACACCTGCGACTCATGCGCCTGCAAATAATTATAAAGCGGATTGGCATACATGCGCAGCATGGTGTTAAACAGGAATCCGGTATCCTTGCCGGCAAAGTCGGCCTTTCTGATTTTTTCGTGCAGATAATGTTCAAACTCCTGCCGCTCGTCGTGTGTATAGTATGAGGCAAAGCGGCTGCCCTCCTCGAGCAGATCAACCGCAGCGTAGTTGACCGGACACAAGTTATAACGCAAATGAATCTCGCGGTCCATCCGGCGGGCTACAGCCTCGAAGAATTCGGCTTTGGGCAGGGCGGCATACGCTTCAATCCAAGTGTTGATACACGGTGCGGCCACATATTTCACGATACCTTTGTAGCCGAAAATTCCGGTCTGCATGTTGTTGAGGTCGTCAGCCGGGCTTTTCCTGAAAGCGGGGTTGTCACGCTTCTGCTGGAACTCCACGGCCTTCAGCACGTCGCACGGGTCGTATTCATAGGAAATGGTAAGCGGCACGATGTTCAGCTCTGCCAACTGCTCCACGGGTGTTTTTCCGCTGCCACCCATGGCCAGCATTTTCAATACGGCTTCCTGCGTGCGGTCGTCCGAATCCTTAGCGCGCCCTTCGCGCTGCGCAATCCACAGGTTGTCGTGCTTCTCACGGACGACGTAGTGCATGTAGCGGCTCATGAGCAGACTGCTTTCCAGACGCTGCCGCAGCGACACGGAACGCTGCACCACAAACGACTTGTTGATGCGCACCAGCGTGCGAATCCAGGGATAAATGAGCAGATTGTCGCCAATGGCAATCTCCATGGTCGTGGGAAATCCATCACGCAGCAAGGTAAGCCCCAGAAAAGCCGAATCAATCACGATGTCGCGGTGGTTCGACACAAACGTATAGTTCTTCTCCTTGTCAGGCAAAGCGCCAAAATCAGCCTGCAGCGACTTGCAGCACTGCCTTTCCAGCTGCTCCAGCAAAGGCATGAATATGGTTTTCTGCACCGCCAGATTGTCCGGACACGAGAGGAAGAGCTGACGCACCTCCTCCATACTGCGGTCGGGATAAAGCCGGGCTACAACGCCCTGAAACCGCTCATCCTGCATCAGGCTCTCTATGGCGGCAGGCAACTCCTCCGGCATATAGGGCCGGATGGCATCAAATTCAGCAGGTATTTTCATGACTGTTCTTATAGATGTGTGTGTTTTCTTCTTTAGGTTACTTATAGGGGCAAAGTTACAAATTAATATGAAACTTCCAAGCCCAACCGGATATGAAACCGGACTGAAGCACCATAACCGTGCATTTTCCTGCATTCCGGCTTTCAGATTGCCATGCCCGTACCCACTCCCCACGCATACCGGCATCAGCCGCCTCATCTCCGCCCTGCGGAAAAAGGCAGGATAATTGGAAAAAAAGAACGACTTCGTCCCATCTATAATCTTTTTTTATAACTTTACCACTGAAAAACACCGTTCCCCCCAACATGGAAGGCTGAACGACAAATTAATAACCCCAAAAGACAAATTTATGAACACGACCCTACGCACGCTGCGCCGTGCCTGTCTTACCCTCGCGCTGTGTGGCCTGGCCCTGACAGCCCGGAGCCAACAGGCGGACGAACAGGACAAGGCGCTCACCCCTGACGAAAAAACGTATATCCTCTCCAAATTCTGGTCGGAAGTGAAGTACAATTTCGTATATTTCAACCAGATAGGCGAAGCCCGATGGGACAGCCTCTACCGCGCCTACCTGCCCAAGGTGCAGCAAACACCCGACAACCGGGCCTTCTACAACGAAATGCGCCGCTTCTGCGCCCTGCTGAAGGACGGCCACACCAACATCATGTGGAACAACTATCCCTGCATCACCACCTTTTTCGACCAACTGCAGTGGTACATTTCCGACATTGAAGGCAAGGCCATCGTTACGAGTATCAACGAGCTGAACCGGAAGCGGATTCCCATCGGCACGGAAATCGTGAAAGTCAACGGCCTGCCCACGCAGACCTACCTTGAGCAGCACGTCCTGCCGCTCTTCTCGTCGTCCACCGACTACGCACGCCGCGACATGGCCGTATCGCGCATGCTGCAGGGCCTGCGTGGTGAGTCCTACGACGTAGAGCTGCTCACGCCGGACAAAAAGACCCTGAAGCTCCACCTTACGCACGAAATCCAGGAGCCGGTATATTCCGACCCCCTGTACCCGAAGGAAGACGAGTGGAAGCGGCTTGAGCTGAAATGGTATCCGGGCAACGTGGCCTACGTGGCGCTCAACACGTTCAGTAACCCGGCCATCGTGGACGACTTCGTCAAAATCTTCCCCACCCTGCAGCAACGCGCCAAAAAGCTCATCATCGACCTGCGCTACAACGGCGGCGGCAGCACGGAGATCGGATCCAGCATCCTGAAATACCTTACCCCCGACACGCTGCTGACGGGCTCCAAATGGTGCACCCGCGATTACGCCGCCAGCTATGCGGCCTGGGGTGAATACATGACCCCCGAGGACACCGTAAGCGACAGCTGGAGCCAACGCTGCTACCTGACGGCCCGCGGCGAATACTACGTAGGACACGACATCTACACCGTCAGCATACCGCCCTCACATCCCCGACTGGTAGTGCCCACCGTCGTACTGACTGAACACGGCACAGCCTCGGCCGCCGAAGACTTCCTGATTCTGGCTGACGGGCAGAAACACTTCACCAAAATCGGACGCCCCTCCAACGGCAGCACCGGCCAGCCCATCGTCATCGACCTGGGCCACGGCTTCAGCGCCCGCATCTGCACCAAAAAGGACACCTATGCCGACGGCCGCCTCTTTGTAGGCTGCGGCGTACAGCCCGACATCGTAGTGGAGCCCACCGTCAAGGACCTCATCAAGGGACGCGACGGCCAGCTGGAAGCCGCCCTCAAGTTCCTCAAAAAGCAGAAATAACCTTTCCCCCGCAGGCCAGCTCACGAAAGACGGTTTGAAAAAACAACAAGGTCGAACCTTAATAGAATAAGGTCCGACCTTGTTGTTACAAACTGCCGGCTATTAAAAACAGCCTAAATATCTCCAGTTACAACCGGTAGGTCAGCATGAGCTGCGTGCTGACCTGATGGCTGGAAACAAACAAAACGCTGGTACCGTAACTCCAGCCACCCATATTAATCCAGCGATAGGTGTCGTAGCACGTACGGCGATAATACCAATCCAGCCCCCACGTGAGCGAAAGTGACTTGAAAAGACGATAACTGACGCGGCCCTCCAGATGGTTGAACGAGGCAAAGGACGCGTCGCCCAACACGTCCTTCGGCTCTTCGGAAGGCGACGGGGCGCCATTGACGACGGAATCCCAGTTGCTTCGGGTAAAAAGGCGGTAGTGCTGGTTGTGAAGCGCAAAGGTGAGCCGGTCGTTACAGACGGAGCCGGTAAGCTCCGCCTTCACCGCAAAGCCGGAGCCCCAGTTGTAGTTGCGGTGGTAGTAGCGGTAGTAATCGCTGAGCAATCCGCCCAGCAGCACGCCGTTGGCATGGACAGAGGCGTCGAAGGTGCGGCGGCCGTCGGCATAACGGAACATGGCACCGCCACCCACCGAAGCCGGCGTACCGAACTTGTAGGGCACCACGCAGGGCTCCCACTCCTTGGGTGAGTAGGTGCTGATGGTGTCGGAATCAAAAAAGTCGAAATGCTGATACAAGCCTACCGAGAGGCGGCACCTGCGGGCATGCAGCACCTCCCTGGAAAGCAGGCGCCCGACAATTTCCACGCGACTCAGCAGGGGCTGCGTCTTTATCATGTTCAGCTCCATCAGCAGCGAAAAATACTGATAAGGCTCTTTGCAGCGGGTGGCATAGCGGTCGCCATACTCCAGACTCAGGCGGGCCATGCCGCCGGAGCGGCCGCGGCTCCTGTCGTCGTGATACATCAGGGCGCGCAGGCCCAGCGAGAAGTCAAGGTGTACGGGCGGCGTGCCGAACTGGCGGCCCGTGGTGGCGCCGCGCTTCCATGACTGCCCGGTGATGAGACGGTTGAAGCCCCGCATGGGTGAAATGACGAAAGCCGCCAGCTCGCGCCCCACGCGCTCGGCCCCCGTACTGCGGTCGTCAAGCACATAGTCGGAGGCGCGGAAGAGCACCTCACCCAGGGCGGCTCCGCCCACCGGGGTGGCAATAATATCGTTGGTCGAGGGGTACTCGCTTTCCATGAAAAGCTCCCACATGGCGCTGCCGCCTATGGCAAACAGTTCCGACTGCCAGTAGTTGTAGCCGTTGGAGCGACCGGCATTGAAATAAAGAGAGCCGTTGTAGGGATGAGCAAACATGTTGGTGCTCAGATGGTCGTTGTCCCAGTCGAACCCGTGACGGAAATTCTGCTTGATGGTTTCCCAGGAAATATAGGAATAGAAACCGCGCAGCACGTAACGGTCGAAGGCCCACTGCGCCATGTTCATGCCGAAGGTTTCGCCGGCGGCACGCCAGAAGTGTTTTTCAGGCGGCTGCACCCTGCCGGAATCGGGCGGCACGAGCGTATCGGCACTGACTTGTCGGCACGTATCCGGCAACGCCACCGAATCGGTCTGTGCGCCGATGCGGATACACACGCCCAACCAGGCAACCAGAAGCAACAGGAAAACACGTTTCATCAATATCTTCTCATAATCATTCCGGACACAACCGCCTACTCCTCACCGGGACAATAACGGCCGGCCCTTTATTCAAGCCGACCGCCGGCAGGACTTCAGTTTCGAGGCTCAAGGCACTGCCGGCGGTCGGTTTTTTGTATTTCAGTATAACCAGAAATGCTGCGGCTTAAAACACGAAACGCACCAAATCGTTGAAGATGGCCAGACACATCAGTCCCAGCAGCAGGAACATGCCCACGGTCTGGGTGCGCTCCATAAACTGGTCGCTGGGCTTGCGGCGCGTAATGACCTCGCACAGCAGGAAAAAGGCATGACCGCCGTCGAGGGCCGGAATGGGCAGGATGTTGATGAAGCCCAACATGAAACTGATAAAGGCCGTCAGGAGCCAGAACTGCTGCCAGTCCCACGTAGAGGGGAACATGCTGCCGATGGCGCCGAAGCTGCCCACGCTCTTGGCCCCGTCCTTGGAGAAGAGATACTTCAGGTCGGACACGTAGCCCGTCAGCACGTTCCACCCGTGACTGATGCCGGCAGGAATACTCTCAAGGAAGGTGTAATGGCGCGTTACGGTCTGATAGTCGGGGGCCTGGTTGTAAACGCCCAACAGGAGGTCGGCATCCAGCTGCACGCGCATGGTGTCGAGGCTTCCGCCTGCGTGAGCCACTACCAGCTGCACGTTGCGCAGACGGTCGGCCTGGGCTTCGTTAAGATGGGTAAGCTGGTCGGAAAGCTGGCCCATGCGGTAGGTATAGTCGTTCCAGTCGCTCACGGGCTTGCCGTTGAAGGCCACCACGCGGTCGCCACGGCGCATGCCGGCTTTCATGGCCGGCGAACCGGCCTTTACGGAATCTACCACAAACGGTACACGGGGCAGCACGAAGCGCGGATTGGCCTTCATCATGTCGAGCATGTTGAGATTGCCGGGCAGGGAAAGGGTCACTTCCTTTCCGCCGCGCCACACCACAACCTGACGGGCCTCGGAAATACCGCGGTACATGTCGCCCACGGTTTCGTTGGAGTCGAAGCTCTTGAAGGTGCGCGTATCGGTGCGCAGGGGGATGTCGCCGTCGCGGAAACCGTAGGACTTGGCGGTTTCGTTAAACTTGAAACCGTGGGTCATGTTCTTGACGGGTACGTAGGTTTCGCCCCAGGTAAAGAGCACCATGGAATAGATAAAGAAGGCCAGGAAAAAATTGACCAGCACACCGCCAATCATGATGAGCAGGCGCTGCCAGGCGGGTTTGGCCCGGAACTCCCAGGGCTTTACGGGCTGTTTCATCTGCTCGGTGTCCATCGACTCGTCAATCATTCCCGCAATCTTGACATAGCCGCCCAGAGGGAGCCAGCCCACGTAGTAGGTGGTTTCGCTCTTTTTGGGGCGCCACTTGAAGAGGTGGAACCACGGGTCGAAAAACAGGCAGAACTTTTCAACTCTTACCTTAAAGAGCTTGGCAAACAGGAAATGCCCGCCCTCATGACACAACACCAGCAGCGCAAAACAGAGAATGAGCTGCAGGGCTTTGATAAAAAATACTTCCATTGGATTTTTTCTGTGTGAGTAAGTATGTGTGTAATTAAATACTATAATGACGCGATGAGCGCCTCGCTGCGCCGACGCGTCTCGGCATCGGTCTGCAGATAATTGTCGAGCGTAGGAGCCGCCTCGTAGCTTACTTCCTGCATCATGCGCTCAATCACGTCGGCTATCTGCAGGAATCCGATACGGCCGGACCGGAAAGCGGCGTTGGCCACCTCGTTGGCCGCATTGCAGATACAGGGCATGTTGCCGCCGCGGCGTATGGCCTCGTAGGCAGCAGCCAGACAACGGAACGTGCGGCTGTCGGGACGCTCAAAGTGCATGGTCTGCAACGCAAAAAGGTCAAGCCGCGGACAGTTGAGCGACAGGCGGCCGGGATAGCTGAAGGCATACTGAATGGGGATACGCATGTCGGGCATGCCCAGCTGCGCCTTGATGCTGCCGTCGGCAAACTGTACGGCAGAGTGGATGACGCTTTCGGGATGCACCACTACCTCAATGCGGTCGGGCTCAACGCCAAACAGCCAGCGGGCTTCCATCACCTCGAACCCCTTGTTCATCATCGTGGCGGAGTCAATGGTGATTTTGGTCCCCATCTCCCAATTGGGATGCTGCAGGGCCTGGGCGGGCGTTACGGCAGCCAGGCGGGCCTCGTCGTAACCGCGGAAGGGGCCGCCCGAAGCGGTCAGAATGAGTTTTTCGATATCGTTGTCGTACTCGCCGGCCAGACACTGGAAGATGGCAGAGTGCTCACTGTCGACTGGCAGGATGGGCACTTTGTATTCCCGGGCAAGCGACGTAATCAACTCACCGGCCACCACCAGCGTTTCCTTGTTGGCCAGAGCAATGGCCTTGCGGGCCTTGATGGCATGAATGGTGGGCAGTAGCCCCGAAAAGCCGACCATGGCCGCCAGTACCATATCCACCGGACCGGCCTCCACAATCTGACACAGCGCATCGGCACCGGCATACACCGTAATGGGGCAGTCGGCCAGCCCATCGCGCAAGGCGTCGAACTTTTCTTCGTTGGCAATGACTACGGCCTGGGGCTGGAACTCGCGGGCCAGCTCCATGAGCTTTTCTATATTATTATGGGCGGTAAGGGCATATACCTCAAAAAGGTCCGGGTGCTGCCGGACCACATCCAAAGCCTGGGTTCCGATTGAACCGGTGGCGCCCAAAATTACGAGACTTCGTTTTGACATATCAAGGAGAGAATTTGTGAGAGACAGAATTTTAGTCGTTCAGGCTGAGCAACGCCTCGGGCACATCCATGACCAGTTCCCGCTGCTGCTCGTCGAACGAGGTGACCAGGTCGGGATGAAACGGAAGCATAATCTCATGCCCGTCAGTATGACGGATGGAAAGCAACACATTGGCCGACGACTCATCCACCGATTCAACCCGGCCCACTTCACGACCGTCGGGCAAAAGCACACGATAGCCTACAAAAAACTTGAAACTGTCCATGTCGGGCGCCGTATGAGGAGCGAAACGACGGTCGTAGAAGACCTGCGCACCCACCAGACGGCGGGCCTGCTGCTCATTGTCGACGTCTTCAAACTTGAAGAGGGCGGCATGCTGGTTCTTGAAGCTGTATTCCTCCCAAAAGAAAGGTACAGGCAAACCGTCCATTTCCAAAAACAGGTAAGGAGCATCGGCGCGGTCGAATACATCATCGGTAAACTGAAGTTCCACCTTACCGTTGACGCCGTGTGTACGGGTGATGCGGCCTATGCCGTAAATGCTGTCGGGACGAATCATAACATAGCAGAAAATAAGTTAGTCAACTCGCTGTATTTTGGCTCCCAGGGCATTCAGGCGCTCTTCAATATGCTCATAACCACGGTCAATCTGACCGACGTTGTCAATGCGGCTCGTGCCCTTGGCGCTCATGGCGGCAATCAGCATGGCAATACCGGCACGGATGTCGGGCGAAACCATGGTACGGGCACGCAGCGGCAATTCGTTATCGTGACCTACGACAACGGCGCGGTGAGGGTCACACAGAATAATCTGCGCTCCCATTTCAATGAGTTTATCCACAAAGAAGAGACGGCTTTCGAACATTTTCTGATGGAACAGGACCGACCCCTTGGCCTGCGTAGCCACCACAATCAGCACGCTCAGCAAATCGGGAGTCAGACCGGGCCAGGGTGCATCAGCCAGCGTCATGAACGAACCGTCGATAAACGACTCGATTTCATAATGGTCCTGCCTCGGGATATAAAGGTCGTCCCCCTCGGTTTCAACCCGTATACCCAGTCGTTGGAACACATAGGGAATCATGCCCAGATTGCGCAGGGAGACATCCTTGATACGCAAGCCGTCGCCCACCATGGCTGCCATTCCGATAAAGCTGCCGATTTCAATCATATCGGGCAGGATGCGATGTTCAGCACCATGCAGTTTTTTAACCCCGACAATGGTGATAAGATTAGAAGCAATGCCACTGATGCGTGCGCCCATGGCATTGAGCAGGTGACAAAGCTGCTGCACATAAGGTTCGCAGGCGGCATTATAAATGGTAGTAGTGCCTTCAGCCAGCACGGCAGCCATAATAATATTGGCCGTACCGGTTACGGAAGCCTCATCGAGCAGCATGTACGTTCCCTTCAGCTTGGGGGCCTGCACGTTGAATATGTTGAGCTTCTCATCATAATCGAAAGTGGCTCCCAGCTTTGAAATACCATAAAAATGGGTATCCAACCGGCGGCGGCCGATTTTGTCACCTCCGGGTTGCGCCACTACCGTACGTCCGAAACGCGCCAGACAAGGCCCGATGAGCAGAATACTGCCACGCAATGAGGAACAGCGCTTATAGAAGGTTTCACTCTGCAGATAGTCGGCATTTATATGTCGCGCACAAAACGTCATGTCGTTGGGACCGTTTACCGTAATTTCTACCCCGATGTCTGCCAACAGTTGAATCAGATTATTTACGTCGAGAATATCCGGAATGTTCTTGATTCTGACGCAATCTTCCGTCAGCAAGGTGGCACAAAGCACCTGCAGGGCCTCGTTTTTGGCACCCTGCGGAATAATGGTTCCGTGAAGCCGATGACCGCCTTCAATAATAAATGATGACATGACGAAATGTTTTTTAGTTCACAAAATACGACAAAAGTCCGCCTTAATAAGCCCGTTTTCCCCGTTTGTTACGTGAGGTACGCAAGCCATTGTTATTCGGACGAGTGCTGCGGACACCGGTATTTTTCAGCATCGCAGCCTCAAGCTGAACCTGCCCGTGCGTATAGCGTGCCAAATCGGCTACCACTTTTTCATTGTTCAGCGAATCCTTGTTCCACTCAGCCAAACTACGTTTCATCTGACCGGCTACGAGCAAACTCAACTGATTTTTCTCTTCACCTTCAGGAAGCTCATTCAGATAGTTGATGAACGATTCGAGCAATTTGCCATAATGACGATATCCTATGCGATGGGACGGATAGGGTATGCGCATGGGACGGGAATCGGCAGACTTGGGTTCCGGTTTTCCGTAAGGATAGTCTATGTCCAACTGGTAATCGGACATCAGAGCCAGATGGTCCCACAATTTATGTTTAAAGTCGGGCACATTCTTACTCTGCGGAAACATGTTGGCCATTACTTTTATAATCAGCTCCGCACCTTTCTGGCGCTGGGCCCTATTTTCTAAACTCAGCACATTTTCCACCATATTCTGCACCGTACGTCCGTATTCGGGCAGAAGGATTTTACTGCGTTGGGTATTATAATCCATTCAAAAGATTTTTGGGTTTTGTCGTCACAAACTGTTTCAGATAAAAAGGCTCAAAATAAGCTACATCAGCATATTTTTGCTGCGCTACAGCCTTTTCAGCCAAAGGAATCATATTCTTGGCCAGGGGAACAATCTTATCGATGAAATGTGCATTAGGGTGCCGAATCACTTCCTGGCATTTGGCTGCACCATTGCCGAAAAAGTACACGGGCCCCTGCTCAAGAAATTCGATGTAACTGTCAGGAGTAACTACCGTAGCTTCTATTTTACGCTTTACGCCAAGTGCGCGGTCATAAACGGCTGAATATACCTCCATACGACGGGCGTCAAGCATCGGACAAATCAAAGCTTCTTCCGGCAAATCATGATATAACAATACGGGCACACACAACAACTCCAACGTTCCCACGGCAATCAGCGGCACATTGCGGCCATAGCACAGACCTTTGGCCGTAGAAACGCCGATACGCAACCCGGTATAAGAACCCGGACCACAACTGACGGCTACCGCATCAAGCGGAATGGCATGACTGTCGGCAAAAGACAAGGCTTCTTCGGCATAAGGGGCCAACAGCGTATTATGCTGGGGGCCGTCATAATTTGCCTTTTCAAAAAGGCATGCTCCATCCTGACTCAACGCTACTGAACACACCGTAGTTGTGCTCTCAATATGCAGAATACACGACATTGTTGATTGCTTTAAAATAATATGTAGGCTACAAAATTAACAAGATATTTTGGCAACGCGCCATTTTTTGACGGAAAATAGAAATCTACCCGGCGTTCTTTTTATTTTTTTATGGGCGACAAAATGGTTTTTCTCATTTTTTATGGCCATATTTGTATCTTTCATTATCAATTATCATGAAAGACAAGGAAATCAGACACGTCAATCTGAAAGACGCTGAATACAGTTTCCAGACAGAAGCCATGGGAGTAGAGGGTGACGTTTTGTTTCTGGACGACGTAAGCAGATACGACAACCCCCTACAACCGCGCCGGCTTGGATTTATTACACACGCCCTGTGCCTGCAAGGAAGCGCCACATTCCGACTCAATTCGCAACCGCTGGAAATAAAAGCCGGCGAATTTCTTATCGGTACCGGCGAACAGGTTCTTGACAACTGTCAATGGACCCCCGATTTTAAAGGACGCTTCATGCTTGTATCGTCACGATATTCACAGGACAGCCTGATCGGGTTGCAAAGTTTTTTGCCCTACCTGGTATTCCTGCTNNTTTGCCCTACCTGGTATTCCTGCTGGAACGGCCCATCATCAAGCTCAATGAGGAAGAGATCAGTCAGGTTGTACGTATGTTCAACATGATTCAGGAACGACTCAACGAACGTAACAATCATTTCCAGCGTGAACTGGTAGCCTTACTTCTGCGAACATATTACTTTGACGTATGCAACTTCCTTTACCGCCGTTATTGTTCGGATTCTGCCTCAAACAGCCGCAGCGGTGCCATTTTCGAACGATTCATACACCTGCTCTCGCAAAACTACCGCAAACAGCGTGACATTTCGTGGTATAGCTCACAGTTGTGTCTTTCGCCCAAGTACATGTCAGAAGTGATCAAAAAGGTAAGTGGACGTACCGCCGGACAATGGATTTCACTGGTTGTTCTGGTAGAAATCAAAACCTACCTTTCCTGTAGCGATTATACCATCAAGGAAATAGCTGAACGACTAAACTTTCCCAACCAGTCCTTCCTGGGAAAATACTTCAAATCGGCTACGGGGATGTCACCCTCAGAATACCGCCACCGCTAATCTCCAACACGGCCAAGACACGGCTCAGTTCACACAGCAGGCCAAGCGGACCAGACGAATGCCCATCTGGTTACGTTGTCCCAACATGTACCGATAAAGTGTTTGCGGTTCTTCTACCACTTTTTTCCGCAGGCTCGAGGCGTTCAGCAAATGCAGTTTGCCATCCTTCCCCCATACCGCCAGCCCTACATGGCTGTAATCAAGCCCCTTGCGCCGGGTCACAATCGCCACGATATCGCCATTGCGTATGGCCCCCAGCGTACTGCGCCCTCCATTGAGCTTGTCACGCGGAATATAATTGACCCGAATCCCGCTGAATTGCTTTTCGTTACGTGCAATTACCGATACCCATTCAGGATGTTTTTTAAGCATCGGATAGGCCGTGGGATGAGTACTCATATACGACAACACCGGAGCAAACGAAGCCGACGCCACAGCTCCGGCATTAACGGGAACCACAAGTTTACGTCGCGTATTGTCGGACATCCATTCCGTAAAATAATGCAACCGCGAAGCATAGCCGTTGAGCCGGCCGTCTTTGTAGCGCAGCCGCTCCAGATATTTGATATAATTTTTCCAGGCATCCCCACGTTCCTGACATGCCCACGTCAGGGCGGCCACATTCTCCACCAACGTTGTGCAGTCCAGCTGCCGCAAGTTAACCACCAGACATTCGGGATCATGGCCTTCAAGCGTGGCGGCCACATAGGGAACGCCCAAGAACTGCCGTCCAAAATACACCGGACGGTCGGCAGCTTTCAGTTTTCGGCCCTGAGCGACCAACCTCACCACCTTCAGCGAATCACTTCGCTGATAAACCACTTTGACGGCAGCCGTCATCGTCGGTCCGAACAAGGACAGAAACAATAGCAAAAGACTTTTTCCGAAACTCTGTTTCATACGTTTCTCTTTTTTTGAAAAAAACGAACAGAGGGATGGAGCTTTTGGCCACTCCGCCCCTCTGTCGGCATTTCTATTTTTCCGTGTGATTACTTATTTCATCAAGTTGACACTGCGTTTGAGGAACTTGTCAAGCGCCTCACCCTTCAGCAAACCGTTGCGCAACAAAGCCAAATCAATCAACTGATGCAGTACATCATTCTTGGCTGCGCTGGCAGCAATGGTTTCCTCACGTTTCTTCTGCTCACTTTCAAGCTGCTCGTGACAATCCGTCAGATTTTTCTTATCCTCGTCGGTGATTTCGTCAGCCTTCTTATCCTTCTGCTGCTGTTCCAATACCTGCTGACGGGCTTTCAGGCCCTTGATTTCAGCCTCTATCGGAGCCAGAGTCTCACGGGTGTCAGCCTCTGTCTCATCCAGCACTTTCTTCACCAAAGGATGATCGGCATTGAGCACAAGGTTATACATGTCGGGCATTTCTCCGTAGAATGACATGCCGCTCTGCAGCTGGCTCATCTCCTTCATACGGCGCATATACTCGCTCTGCGTGACAACAACCGGAAGATCTCCTTCACCCAGGCTGCCCACCTCTACGTGGAATTCCGTCTTCTCAATCTTCGGCATCTGCGACTGGAAAGCGCCTGTCAGCAAGCCCGTCTGCTCCTCATTCAGGCTGACACTCTTGGCATCGGTCTTTACAATCAGTTTGTCGATGGTGTCACCATCTACGCGAGAGAAGCGGGTCTTCTCAAACTTCTGCTCCAGCATGCCTACCAGGGCCGTATCGAGCTGACCGTCCATCAGCAGCACGTTATAGCCTTTAGCCTTGGCCGACTCAATGAAGCTGTACTGTGCTTCCTTCTGATTGGCATACAGATAGACCAGCGTATCATTTTTGTCCGTTTGCTCGCCCTTGATAAGTTCCTTATATTCCTCGTAAGTATAGTATTTGCCGTCCACATCCTTGAGCAGGGCAAAATCCTTGGCCTTGTCGTAGAAGTCGGGCTGCGTCAGCATACCGTAGTGGATAAAGAGCTTCAGGTCGTCCCACTTCTCTTCATAAGTCTTGCGGTCATTCTTGAAGATGGATTGCAAGCGGTCGCTTACCTTCTTGGTGATGTAGGTAGAGATTTTCTTCACGTTCTGGTCGCTCTGCAGGTAGCTTCGGCTGACGTTCAACGGAATGTCCGGAGAATCAATGACGCCGTGCAGCAAGGTCAGGAAGTCCGGCACGATGTTCTCCACCTGGTCGGTAACGAATACCTGATTGCAGTAGAGCTGGATGCGGTTGCGCTGGAAGTCAAGGTTGCTCTTGATTTTCGGGAAATAAAGCACACCGGTCAGGTTGAACGGGTAGTCTACGTTCAGGTGAATCCAGAAGAGCGGCTCGTCGGCCATCGGATAGAGTTCGCGATAGAACTTCTTGTAGTCCTCGTCCTTCAGTTCCGACGGTTTGCGCGTCCAAATCGGGTTGACGTCGTTAATCTGATTGTCCTCCTCGGTGTCTACCTGCTTGCCGTCCTTCCATTCGGTTTTCTTTCCGAACACTACCGGCACGGGCAGGAACTTGCAGTACTTCTCCAGCAGGCTCTGGATACGGCCCTTCTCGAGGAACTCCTTGCAATCATCGTCAATATGCAGAATAATGTCCGTACCACGGTCGGCGCGCTCGGCATCCTCCATGTCGTATTCAGGTGAACCGTCGCAGGTCCAGCGCACGGCCTTGGCATCCTCACGGTAGCTGCGGGTCAGGATTTCCACCTTCTTGGCTACCATGAAGGCTGAATAGAAGCCCAGTCCGAAGTGACCGATAATGGCGTTGGCGTCGTCCTTGTATTTATCCAGAAAGTCCGTCACGCCCGAAAAGGCAATCTGGTTGATGTATTTGTCGATTTCCTCAGCGGTCATACCGAGTCCGCGGTCGCTGACAGTCAGCGTACCGGCCTTCTCGTCCACGCTTACACGCACGGCCAAGTCGCCCAAGTCGCCCTTGAAGTCGCCTTTCATGGCGCAGGTCTTCAGCTTCTGCGTGGCATCTACGGCGTTAGACACGAGCTCGCGCAGGAAAATTTCATGATCGCTATACAAAAACTTTTTGATGACGGGGAAAATGTTGTCAGTAGTTACCCCGATAGTTCCTTTTGCCATAAATATCTGAGATTTTTTTAATTATTTTCTGCAATTTAGTCAGCAAACACCGTGCCAAATCGGCAGGACTGACACAATTTTGCCCCCTCTTACAAAAAAGTCCGCACGTGCTGCCTGCCGGAGTATGACTCCCAGCAGGACGCCCGTGCGGCTCACTCACTTATATTATTATGTCCAGTCCCATTGCCCACGCAGGGGCGGGACGAAAAAGTGATTAGTTTTCAAACTTCAGGTGATCACCTTCGGCCACGGCCTTGATGGGTCGTGTGCGGTCAACCTGTCCGGCCAGCAGAGCCTTACTCAAATCGTTGAGCAACAGGCGCTGCAAGGCACGTTTTACAGGACGTGCTCCAAACTCCGGATCGAATCCGGCATCGGCTATCAGCGATACGGCGTCTGCCGCTACCTCAAGACGTACGCCCTGGTCGGCCAGCCGCTTAACAACGCTACCTACCTGCAGGCGGACAATCTGTTCAATCTCCGGACGGGTCAGCGGCTGGAACATGATGATGTCATCCACGCGGTTGAGGAATTCCGGCCGGATGGTCTTCTTCAGCATATCCATTACGCCGTTCTTCGTCTCCTCCAGAATGTTCTGGCAAGCGGCGGGAGCCTGTCCCTTCATCTTGTCAAACTGGCTCTGGATGTAAGCGCTGCCCAGGTTGGAGGTCATGATGATGATGGTGTTCTTGAAATTGACCACACGCCCCTTGTTGTCGGTCAGACGACCGTCGTCAAGTACCTGCAGCAAAATGTTGAACACGTCGGGATGGGCCTTTTCGATTTCGTCGAACAGGACTACGCTGTAAGGCTTGCGCCGTACGGCCTCCGTCAACTGTCCGCCTTCCTCATAACCTACATATCCGGGAGGCGCTCCAACCAGACGGGAGACACTGAATTTTTCCTGATACTCACTCATATCAATTCGCGTCATCAGCGTTTCGTCGTTGAAGAGGTACTCTGCCAAAGCCTTGGCCAGCTCGGTCTTACCGACACCCGTGGTACCCAGGAAGATGAACGAACCGATAGGACGTTTCGGGTCCTGCAGTCCGGCACGGCTGCGGCGCACGGCGTCGGCTACGGCCTGAATGGCCTCGTCCTGACCTACCACACGACTATGCAGCTCGTCCTCCAGGCGCAGCAGTTTCTCGCGCTCGCTCTCCAGCATACGGCTTACGGGTATGCCCGTCCAGCGGCTTACCACGTCGGCAATATCGTCGGCCGTCACCTCTTCCTTAATCATGGCCTGGCCGCCCTGACGTTCGCGCAGTTGCTGCTGCACACTGGCAATGTCCTCGTCAAGCTGGCGCATCTTGCCGTAGCGTATTTCGGCTACCTTGCCGTAATCGCCCTCGCGCTCGGCACGGTCAGCCTCGTATTTCAGCTGTTCCTGCTGCAGTTTGTCCTGCTGAATGCGGCCCACCAGCTCACGCTCGCCTTCCCATTTGGCGCGCAGGTTGCGCTCCTGCTCTTCCAAATCGGAGATTTCGCGGTTCAGGCCGGCCAGCTTCTCCTCGTCCTTTTCGCGCTTGATGGCCTCGCGCTCAATTTCCAGCTGGCGCAAACGGCGGCTGATTTCATCCAGCTCCTCCGGCTGTGAGTCGCGCTCCATACGCAACTTGGCAGCGGCCTCATCCATCAGGTCGATGGCCTTGTCGGGCAGGAAACGCTCGGTGATGTAACGGTTGGACAGCTCGACGGCCGCAATGATGGCGTCGTCCTGAATACGTACCTTGTGGTGGTTCTCGTACTTCTCCTTCAGTCCACGCAGGATGGAGATGGAGTCTTCCACCGTCGGCTCGTCCACCATGACCGTCTGGAAACGACGCTCCAATGCCTTGTCCTTTTCAAAATACTTCTGGTATTCCTCCAGCGTAGTGGCACCGATGGAGCGCAGCTCGCCACGGGCCAGGGCCGGTTTCAGAATGTTGGCGGCATCCATGGCGCCTTCGCTCTTGCCGGCACCTACCAGCGTATGGATTTCATCAATGAACAGGATGATGTTGCCCTCGGCACGCGTCACCTCATTGACCACGCTCTTGAGTCGCTCCTCAAACTCGCCTTTGTATTTGGCTCCCGCAATCAGGGCCCCCATGTCCAGCGAATAAAGTTGCTTGTTCTTCAAATTCTCAGGCACGTCGCCGCGCAGGATTCGCTCGGCCAGTCCCTCAACGATGGCGGTCTTACCCGTACCCGGCTCACCAATCAGAATCGGGTTGTTCTTGGTACGTCGGCTCAGGATTTGCAGCACGCGGCGGATTTCCTCGTCACGCCCGATTACGGGGTCGAGCTTGCCGTCGCGGGCCTCCTCCACCAGATTGCGGGCATATTTTGAAAGGGCCTGATAGGTATCCTCGCTTGAAGCAGAATTGGCCTTGGCTCCGCCTCGCAGTTCCTTGATGGCCTCAGCCAGCGCCTTGTCGGTAATGCCGGCGTCCTTCAGAATGGTAGAGGCGGTAGAGGATACGGCCAGCAGGGCACGCAGCAACACTTCCAGTCCCACAAACTCGTCGCCCGTCTGTTTGGCCAAATCGAGCGCCTTGGTCATCACCTCGTTGCTTTCGCGGCTCAGGTAGGGTTCGCCTCCTCCACTAACCCGGGGCAACGATGCCAACTGGCGGTCGACAGCGGCGGTAATCATCTTTTCGTTTACGCCTAACTTACTGAACAGAAAGTGCGTAACATTCTCACCCACGGCCAGCACACCGGCCAGCAGGTGTACGGGCTCCAGCGCCTGCTGGCCGCCCGACGCAGCCCGCTGCAGCGCCTGCTGCAGGGCTTGCTGTGCTTTGATGGTAAAGTTGTCGAAATTCATATACTTATCTGTTTTATTTATTTTCTTTTCTTACTCCGAAGCCATTCCTCAGAAGCGGCTTCACCTTAAAAGTCACAACAACCTTGCCAAACCATCCGGCGTGACAAAATGGCAGATGCCGAACTGGCTACATCCTTGGGGCGAAGCGAGTCGGAATCAGGCCCATCACCCCAAACAAAAACACCGGAGGGAACAACCCGATATGCCAAAATGGCACGCTTTATTTTCTTTTTTTACAGTGGTTAACTTTAATTGTACTATGTTCTCCCCCACAACTGCATTAAGAGATGTAAATAGTACAAGCTTAGGGCTTGTACGTCGCCACATTCCTCCCCAAAAATCCGTATATTTGCAACCGTCTAATACATAAAAAAAAGAAATCGTCCACAACAACGAAAGCTATGAAAAGGTTTTTACTGCTGGGAGCCATCAGTCTGCTGACCGCATGCCACTCCTACGAAACTGTCAACACCTCCGTTTACATGGATTCGTCACGACCGACCAAAGAACGTGTCGAAGCCCTGCTCCGGCAAATGACACTTGACGAAAAAATCGGCCAGATGGACATGGTGTCCGAATGGGACGAACAGGCTATTTTTGACAAGGGTTACTATAATTTCGGTGTCTGGATTTGCGGACAGTCGCTTGAACAGCTCAACAAAATGCAGACTCTATCAGAAAAGACACGTCTGAAAATCCCTTATCTTATAGGTGCCGACGCGGCTCACGGTAACGGTCTTATCTCCGGACGTACCATCTTCCCCACGTCCATCAGCATGGCCGCTACTTTCAACCGCGACCTGGTAAAACAGACAACTACCGCCGCTTCCCGCGAAATCCGAACTGGCGGACTGAGCTGGATATTTGCTCCGAGCGTCGACGTCGTATTCGATGCCCGCTGGGGCCGCACCGGAGAAACCTACGGCGAAGACCCCTACCTGGCCAGCGAGCTCGTCCGACAGGCCGTATCAGGCTATCAGGACCATGAGAACCCGCAGGACCGCGTAGCCACTTCAGTCAAGCATCTCTGCGGAGGTGGTGCCTCGGTAGGCGGCATGGAACTCGGAAA
>FR903636.1:0-192 GCA_000438115.1 Prevotella sp. CAG:617
TGCTGCTGCCGAATGGGGGGCGGTGGATTGCCCGCCTGCGCCGCGCCGTCACGTTATGCGCGGAGAAGCCCCAAAAACAAGGTCGGACTTTGTTTGATTAAAGTCCGACCTTTTTTTTGGGGGAAGCCACCTTGTTTTTCCAAAGTCCCGCTTTTTGTTCCCCCGCCGCCCGTGCCCGGGGTTTTCTTCCGC
>FR903636.1:276-3208 GCA_000438115.1 Prevotella sp. CAG:617
AGAAGGGGTAGCCGATGGCCAGATGATAGGCCAGCGAGTCCTTGAAGCGCGGCATGTTGTACCATCCGCTCTTACCCGTGTCGTAAGGCGCGTGAAGGGCAACGCCCACGTCGAAACGGATGACCAGAAAGTCGAGGTCGTAGCGCAGGCCTACGCCGGTGCCTACGGCAATGTCTTTCAGGTTTTTCAGTGAAATTTCGGCATTCGGCCGCTGGGCGTCACGACGCGTGAGCCATACGTTGCCCGCATCCAGGAAGGTGGCTCCGTGAAGGTCGCCGAACAGGTGGAAACGCAGCTCGGCGTTGGCTTCGAGTTTAAAGTCACCCGTCTGGTCGGTATAGGCGTAGGCCGAACTGAGCGGACTTTGGTAGCGTCCGGGACCTACGGAGCGTACGGCAAAACCGCGTATGCTGTTGGCTCCGCCTACATAGAACTGTTCAGTATAGGGGGCGCGCAGCGAGTTTCCGTAGCTCAGAATCACACCGCTATAAAAACGTGTGGCAATTTTTACGCCCGGTGTGAGGCTGAATGTCTTGTGTACTTCAAACGTAGCCTTTACAAACTGGGCAAACGGGTTGCCGAAAAGTTGCTTGTCCTGCTGGTTAAAGGGCTTTCCTGCCGCGGCGTAGAAACCGGAGAGCAGGTTTCCGGCTTCCTTCAGCGTAACCTGCAGCCAAATCGGGTGTTTGCGCTGGGCAGGTGAGGCGTAGGTATAGGCGTAATAGATGGAGGGTACAAACTGGTCGCGCATACTGGTATAGAGCGCCGGGTTGGCCGTCATGATGGAGTCAAATTCATGAGTGGTGTGCTGCAGACGGTCGAAATCAAGGCCAAACGGAATGAGCTCGTGCTTGGTGGTTGATTTGGGGTGCCATTGATAGGAGGCCGTAAAGCCAAACGATAGCATGCCGTAGAAGTTGGCCCTGTTTTTCCAGTTGCTTTCAAGGGCAAAATTGCTGGTGGCCGGGAAACGCCAGCGGCGGCGTCCGGCGCGCGGAATGAGAAAACGCGGAAATTCGAGCGCCAGTTTGGTGCCCAGTTCGTAGGAATTGAGCAGAGAGCTGTTGCCGCTCTTCTTGGCTCCGGCGCCCGTTTGCCATTCGTAGGAGCCGTAAATGTCAAAAGATACTTTTTCACCAGCCCCGAAGGCATTGCGCTTGGCCAGTCCGTAGGACACTACCGGTCCAACCTGCTGGTTGCTCTTGAACTCGGCACTCACCTCGAAGTTGCTGTCGTACAGCTTGTCCATGGTGGCGTTGATGTAAAGGTCGAGCGTGTCGCACGCGGCCGTAGTGTCGCGTGGAATATAGTTGATGTCCATTTGGCTGAGCACGCCGATGGCTCCGATTTTTTCCTGAGTCATGTTCTGGTCGCTCAGAGAGTAGAGGTCGCCGCGGCGCTGCGTGATGGCGTGAAACCACATGCGTGGCTTGAGCGGCATTTTTTCGCCCGACCAGAAAAAGGTGTAGCTGCTGTCGCGGCTCGAGAAACGGCGGTTGGGAATGTCGGTATCCGTGCGTTTCAGGCTGATGTATGTGCGCCCCATGTACCAACGGCTTTTCTGCCGCTGCGTTATATTGTCGGTAGGCATCAGCTTGAGGCTGACGTGATAGGGATGTTGGGTGGTGTCGGCCTTGAACGTGGCGTAGGGGGCCGAATAGTAATAGTATCCGTTTTCGCGCAGCAGGGTTTCGATGCGTTTCTGTTCGTCTGACAGGTTGACCACGTTGAAGGCGTCGCCCTTGTGCAGTTTGGTTTCGGCTTGATTGGCTTTGATCAGGCTGTCGGCGTCGGGCCAGAATCCTTCGTAGGCGATGCTGTCAAGACGGAATACGCGGCCCGTCTGTACGGTATAGGCCACGCGGGTTTTGCGTGGATTTTTTTGCGGAATGGTGTCGTAGTTTACTTTTCCTCTAAAGTAGCCGTAGTTGCGCAGTGTGTTCGAGGCCACCTTTATACGTACGTCCGGATTGACTGTCGACAGGAGTACGGGGGTAGAGGCAAAGCGCCTGAATATCCATTTGGCCAGTTTCCCTTTTTTGTTGACCATGCTGTTGTAAATCCATAGCCCCGGCTGTATGGGCCAGCGCATTTGTGACGAGCCGAAGATGGAACCGTTGGGCGGATAGGCCAGTACGGCGTCGACCTCGCTTTTTACTCGTTCAAAATCTTGCTGGTCTTTTTTACGGCGCTGTGCCCGCTCTGCTTTGGTTTGTGCGGAATCTTCCTGTATGCGCTGGTTTTGTGCGTCGTTTCCTTTCAGGAAGCCCATGGTGGCATCAACACTTTGGGCTATGGCCGTAATGACGCCCGTTGAATCCTGCTTTTTGTTTTTTTTGTTGCCCGGAGCATCGGTATATTCCGTTTTGCGCAGACCGATGTAGAGTTGTTCCCCTTCAGGCAGATTTTTGGTCGTGGAGCATCCGCAGGCCATACACGTCAGTATCAGTAGTGAGAGGACGGGCAGAATATATTTTTGGTACATTGTGGTCATGGTAGAATGTATTTACTTGTATTGACTTACTTTTTTTCGGGAACCGACGGCTTGGGCGTGCGGAACAGGAACAGTTCGCCCAGACGGTTCGTCTTTCGGCGAAGTACGAGACCTGCGCCCGTCTTGGTGAGCTGTCCTTCAAGCGGGTCGTTGGCCGAGCGGTCGTAATAAACCTTGACGTATCGGGTTGACCCCTTGTCGAGCCGGTATTCCAGTGATACGTTGTCAATGAAACTTTCCGCAGAGTTGTGAGCATCGGCACCCGTACTGACTTTGCCACCGATGATGATGCTTACCCGGTTGCCCCAGAAACGTTTGGCAAATTGGAATGAGTAGTCGGTTGTGGCTGT
This sequence comes from Prevotella sp. CAG:617, assembly GCA_000438115.1. Taxonomy (GTDB): domain Bacteria; phylum Bacteroidota; class Bacteroidia; order Bacteroidales; family Bacteroidaceae; genus Alloprevotella. The sequence continues at coordinate 3,121 of FR903636.1, forward strand.
GCCGGTGGCGGATGTGCCGCTTTCAACACCGACGTTGATGTCGAATGTACTCAGCGCTCCGTCTGTAATGTTCTGAATTTCGTTTTGC
>FR903636.1:3228-13486 GCA_000438115.1 Prevotella sp. CAG:617
GCAGGAATGCGTTGAGGGCATTGTTGGCCTTGAATCCGGAGGTGTTCAGGCCTTCGTCAGTCATGTACATACCTGTGGCCAGCAGAGTTACTGCAGTTTTGCTGCGCTGTTCCTGCGTCATGGCTGCCAGCTGGTTTTGTACGCTCAGGTCTTCAGGTGCTTCCACGATGAAAGTCAGTCCCATTTGTTCCAAAGGCTTGGTAATGGCTACCCCAACGTCGAACGCTACGGAACGAGGCACGTCGTTTTCCGTAACAATGGCTTTCACGCGCTCTTTGGCCGTAATGTTAAGTGTTGGGTTGGCTACGTCGCCGGTAAAGGTAACCGAACTTCCCGGTGAAATGGTAAAGGTCTTGAGCGGAATGATGGGCAGGGCGTATTTCATTTCTCCGCTCTGTACGGTCATTTGTCCGGTAAGTCGCAGGTCGCCTTGCGGACGCATGCGCAAATTCAGGTTTCCGCCACCTTCCAGATCGACATAGCTCTGCTTGTCGTCGCTCAGGTCACAATGGAAGTGAGCCGTTTCGTTGATATTGACAGTCAGTGAAATATCGACACTCGTGGGTGGGGCCTGCTGGTCGGAGGATGTGGTTGTGGAATCGTTGAAGTCGACAAATTCAACCAGTCCCTTCAGCCGGTCGTCTACACTGAGCGGCGAGTCCTTGAGAATATAGGTCATGTCGGTTCCACCCAACACATTGAGCTTGCCGTTGAGTCGCAGGTTATTCATGTTTCCGCGCATGCTTCCGTCAAAGTCAGCCAGGACTTGTCCGTAGAGCATGGATGACTTTTTCCGTTTCGTATTGATTACCTCAAATTGCTTTCCGGTCATGTTCAGATTCATGGCAATGTTGGAGAAATCGCCCAAGTCTATGTTACCGTCAAGAATGAGCGGATTCTTTCCGGTGGAGTACATCCGGAATTGTTCAAAGTCAAGCCGATTGTCCCGGAAGCGCAGGGAGTCATTGTCCAGTCTGAAGTCAAATCCGTACACATCGGAATAAACATGAGCATCGTTAAGCATAAGACTGCCGTTCAGCCGTGGCTGGTTGAGCGATCCGTTTACGTTTATCACTCCGTTGCCCATACCGCGCAACATCACGTCTGTTCCGGCCATGAATCCGTTGATGAGTTCCAGAGGGAAATTGGTCAGCTGTGCCGTTCCGTCAAAAATACCTCCGTTTTCTTCACTGTAAATGCCTTCTGCCAACAATGCGTTTTCGCCGTTGCGTGTGACGAGCATGCTTGCCTGATGTTTGTCACCTTCGGGCAGATAAACGATGTCGGTCCCGATGTCACCCAAAGCTACACCTTCGTACGCCAGTTTGGTTGTCTGTACACATCCTGTGGCAGTCAGTTCTTTTCCGATGCTGCGTACATGAAGGTCGGCTTCCAGCATACCACTGATTTGTGGCATGTAGGGAATGGATTTGGAAAGCTCATCCAAATTGATATGAACGAGTGACAACGTCAGGTCGTTGATGCTGTCGTTTGGCTCTCCGTAAAGTTTCAGTCCGGTTCCGTCGTCGGCTTCCAGATTGATGTCGGCATATATTTTTTTATTGTTTCCGAGGAAGAGGTAATTGTTCTCATTGATATTGAAGGTGCGATAAGCTATGATTGATTTGCCGGGAGTAAAGGACAATTGTATTCCTTTATCCGGAATGACCTGAGCTCTTATGCCTAAGTCAACCCCCTTATCGCCGTCTTTGTCAATAAAGTCAAAGTGTGCCCCTACATCGCGAGGATAGACGTAAGCATTCATTCCTAAGCGGAACTTATCGGGGTTTTCTTTGGCTGAGTTTACTACACTGCCCAGCATCTTGAATCCCCGGTTGTCCTGGAACATGCGCAGCGATATCGTGTCAAGCTGCCATCCGGCTGCTTTCACCGTATGGATTTCAGCGTGTCCGACAACGCCTTGAGCCGTATCGCTCTGTAAGTCAATTGACAAACGATTAAAATCATATCCCTTGATACGGGCCATGTTGGAGAGTGGGTTGTCGCGCCCTGCATTCAGCTTGAAGTTTGCTGTGGGCAGGATAACTTTCAATTGGCTGTAGTCCAGCCGCCGCTCTTTCAACTGCAATTGCAGCGTTTCAACAAAGTGTTGCAGATGATTGCCTATTTTTTCAAAGTTGCCTTGTGCCTGCAGGTTCATGTTGAAATCGCCGGAAGATATCCATGCCCGTGAGGTGTCGGGAGAAGTGGACAACGCAAATTGCACATCTTTCATGGATGTACCCATTTTAGGAGTACTGATATGTATATTGTTGATGTTGCCGGTCACACCGTAGTCTGTAAACTGGCGGTTTGTGTACCCGTCCAGTCGAATGTAGGCTCCCACGTCGAGTGTATCCTTTGTGATTCCCAATTCCTTAAGCCGTATTTCGGGCCAGTCGCTTTGCAGGGTCAGGTGTATCATTTTTCCAACCTGTTGTGTGGTAAGCAATCCCCTTGAGTTCAGCCATTTACTGTTGACATAGTAGATGGTAGAACCTTTCCCGCCAGCCATTTGTGCTTGCACTTTAATGGAATCGATGGTCAGGGTATCGTAGGTCAGGCTACCCACGCGCGCTGAGGCATTGAGCCGGCAGCGGGGCGACATGATGTCGAATCCCCTTCCGCTGGCTGTCAGTTGTGCGGTTAGCGGCGAAAGCGGAAGGTCGGGGAGGAAGGCCCGAATCGGGAAATGCCGGCTCAGCATACGGATTTGGTATTGTTCGGTGGTGGAGTTGAAGCTTCCTTTCAGGGTTACGGAACCTTTTCCGGGCAAGGTTAGTGCGGCATCGGCACCATAAAGCTGGTGATTGGCCGATACCTGTGCGCTCAGGTTCAAACCGGCTGGAATCCTTACGCTTCCGGCTCCTAATTGCTTGAGCATACGATTGGCCCAGTCGGTGCGTTGCAGCTTGAGGTCGAGCTTGGCTTTGGCACGCATACGGTTGGGTGATAGTATTTCCGCCATGTTTCCGGATGCATTCAGTGTCAGCATTTCCGGCATTTGTATGCGGCAGGAGAGCAGTTGCATGTGGTCGATATTTCCCTGCATCCGGATGTCTGCCCGCAGTGAAGCGGGCGGTATCAACTTCTGTATGTCGCCGGGCAACATCGGGATTACCAGTTGCTTGATGTCTTGGCGTCCCAACAGAATTTGCAGGTGGGTTTTCAGTTTACCGCCCTTTCCGGGAGACAAGGCTTTGAAATCCATTGTCACGTTTCCTTTTATGGAGGACCATGGCGTAGCCAGATTGAATTCCGGAAGGCGTAACCCGACAGAATCCATCAGTACCTGTATTCGGGAGCGGGTCAGTTGTAAACCGATCTTCTCCTTCAGTTTCAACTGTGGGATGAATGCACGCAGCCGTCCTACAGAATCGTAGCTGAAAGTATCTACCTGTAATCTCAGTTTGCTGAACGACAGATGGTTGAAGTCGAGACCAGACTTTGTTCTTGCGGCTTGCGGAATATCGTAGGTAGCAGCGCCCTGCCAAATTTTCAGACTTTGGGCCGAATAGTATCCGACTCCAGTATCAAACCATCCGTGCCGAAGGGCCATTTGCCCGATGTCGGCTCCTATGCGCATAGAGTCGCCCGGCATGCTCAGCTGTATGGACGTGTTCAGAATGTCCACTTTGCCGACTCCTATTTTCCATGCAGATGTGGAAGGTGTGGTGTCTTTTTTAGCGGTGTCCGAGAGGTATACCTTCAAGTTGGCATCACGCAGGCATGCATGATTCAGTTGTACAAGTTCATTCCCCCAGTCCACGCAGGCTGCCTGTCCTGACAGCTCGCCCACGTTTCCTTCGATGCGGGTGTCCGAAATCATGTCGTGTGTGCTGAGGCGGGCGTCATACAGCCCCAGGCCCGTTACTTCGGCCCGTCCCTGCAGCAAAGGCCACAGCTTAACGTCAATTCGCAGGGCACGTGCACTGACGAGGGTATCGCCGGGGGCGGTTCCCCGGGCTGCCAGCATTTGCCCCATACTCAAACTGAGTGGAAACGCCAGCCGGACCTGACCGATACGAATCGTCATACCTGTAGCTTCCGACAACTTTTGGGTAGTCAGCCCAACGGCCCAGCGCTGAACGGGTGGTATATATAGCAGCACGGCCAGGCATAAAAACAAGGCTATGGGCGTGGCCACCGCCATACCTGCTATTTTGGCAATACGCTTGAACATATCTTGATTATTCCTCCTTAAATATAAATCTGTTGTTTTTCCTTTTTTTCTGGGCGGAACGGGTTTGCCGTAAGGCGGAAAAATGTTTTGCCGGTTTTTGCGTCTGTTCCACCGAAATGAATGAACTTTATTAATTGCAAAGTAACGAAAAAAAAGTGATTTTGTCCTTTGTCTGCCTCTTTTTTTGTACATTTACCTGCACAAGTCATGAAAAGCATACCCATATTCTTTTTTTTGAGCGGCCTGCGTATATATGACTGCCGAAATTACAGACATGAGGCCTTCTTTTCGTGGAGGGTAATTGAAAAACATGGACGTTGAAACATTATTGTCATAAAACTTGCGTTTCTTTGCATGTAAAAAACTCAGTGCAGAATGATTAAAATAGAAAAGAATCAGATCATAGCCCGTGATGTAAGCTGGATGTATTTCAACCATCGCATTTTGCGTGAGGCACAGCGTCCTGACGTTCCGCTTTTGGAGCGTATTTCGTTTCTGGGAATTTATTCCAACAATCTTGACGAGTTTTTCAGGGTTCGTGTGGCTTCACTCAGTCGTATTGCGCAAGCTGACCAGCAGCAGTTGTCTCCCGCCATACGGGAGGCCAAAAAGGCCATTAAGCAGATTAATACCCTTAATGCCGAGTATTCGCGTGAATTTGAGCAGACCACGCAAATGCTCACCCAGCAGCTTCGCGAGCAGGGAATATGGCTGATTGACGATGCGCAGGCCTCGCCTGAGCAACGTGAATATATCCGCCGGTTTTTCCGTGACAAACTTAACGGCACTACGCAGCCTGTGTGGCTGAACGGTCCCGGCCAACTTACTGACGAGGATGACGACGTGATTTTTCTGGCCGTTAAATTAAAATATGCACCGAGTTCATCACGCTACCCGCAGAAGAATTTTGCCATTGTCAAACTTCCTGTCAAGAAAGTCGGGCGTTTTCTCCGTTTGCCTGACCACGACGGACATGCCTGCCTGATGTATCTGGACGATGCCGTACGCTTGTGTCTGCCATGGCTGTTTGCCGGCTTGTCCTATAATTATTTTGAAGCCTATGCATTCAAGTTTACCAAGGATGCCGAGATGGATATCGAAAACGACCTCGACGTGAGTCTGCTGCAAAAGGTGCAGCGGGGAGTGCGAAGCCGGAAGCGCGGTGAGCCGCTACGGGTGATTTACGATGCCGCCATGCCTCGCGACCTGCTGAAAAAGGTGATGGGCAAACTGCGCCTTGACCGGCTGGATACTACCGTGGCCGGCGGACGCTATCATAACCATAAGGACTTTATGCAGTTTCCCGACTGCGGCCGTACGGATCTGAAGTTTCCGCGTTGGGAGTCTGTCTTGCCTGCGGCCTTTGAAAGCCAGGATAGCTTGATTGACAAAATCATGAAGCGCGACCTCATGATTCACGTTCCTTACCAGTCGTTCGATGCCTATTTGCGTCTGCTGCGTGAGGCGGCTATCAGTCCGCGGGTGGAGTCAATCAAAACTACCCTTTACCGTCTGGCCAAGGATTCAAAGGTGGTGGAAACCCTGGTAACCGCTGCCAAAAACGGGAAAAAAGTTACCGTGGTTATTGAACTGCTGGCACGTTTTGACGAAGCCAGCAACATTTCCTGGAGCAAAAAGATGCGTGAAGCCGGCATCAATGTCGTGTTTGGCGTGGAGGGATTGAAGGTGCATTCAAAGATTACGTGGATTAAGACTACCGAGGGCAATCTGGCCTGCATCGGTACCGGAAATTTCCATGAAGGAAATGCCCGCGTATATACCGACTGCCTGCTCATGACGGCTCACAAAAAAATTGTAGACGACGTTAACCGGGTGTTCGATTTTATCCATTCGCCGTTCCGTCCCGTAAGATTCAAGGAACTGCTCGTGTCGCCCAACAACATGAAGCGTCAGATTCTGCAGCTTATTGATGAGGAAATCAAAAACAAACGGGCCGGAAAAGAAGCCTATATCCATGTAAAAATCAATCACATCACCGATCCTGATGTGGTGCGCCACCTTTATAAGGCTTCGGCCGAGGGCGTTGAGGTGGGAGCCGTGTTGCGAGGCAACTGCTCTATGGTTACGGGCATACCGGGCCTGACGGAAAACATACATCTTCACGGCATCATCGACCGTTATCTGGAGCACGCGCGCATTCTTATATTTGCGCATGGCGGCAAGGAGAAGTTTTATATCGGTTCGGCCGACTGGATGCCGCGCAACCTGGTCAACCGGGTGGAGGTGATGACGCCTGTATACGACCCACGCCTGCAGCAGGAACTGCGGTTTATTGTTGATTGCGGCCTGAACGACACGGTGCAGGCCCGCGTGGTCGACGGGACCGACAATCCGCAGATATGGCCCGTAAAGCCCGGGCGTGAACCCCTGCGTTCACAGGAGGTGCTGCACAACTACTATCGGCAGATGCGGGAGGAGGAAAATGAATCCGGAAACGAATGAAAAACCTAAAAAAAGACCTTTTATAGCCTATGGACAACCAAGTTTTTGCAGCCATTGATATTGGTTCAAATGCAGCCCGACTGCTCATCAAGCGGATGGAGCCTGCTGTTGAGGGCGAAAGTCCGAATTTCAGGAAAATGTTTTTTCTGCGCTATCCGCTCCGGCTCGGCGAAGATGTCTTTACGCTGGGAAAAATCAGCAAGGAGCGTCAGCAGAAAACACTCTATATGATTAAGGCGTTTAAGAACCTGATGCGCTTGTACGACGTCGACAGCTATCGGGCCTGTGCCACTTCGGCCATGCGCGAGGCGCGCAACGGAGCCGACCTGGTGGAGAGCATCCGCAAGAAGACGGGTGTGGATATTGAACTTATTGACGGACGCGAGGAAGCCAGCATCATTTATGGCAACCACGTGGAGTATGCTTCGCGCATGAAGCGGCAGTGTGCCTATGTTGACGTGGGTGGCGGTAGTACTGAAATTTCAATCCTTTCCGAAGGCCGTATGGTAAGCAGCCAGTCGTATAAAATCGGTACGCTCCGCATGCTCCATGAAACTGACGACTACGTCAGTTCGGTGCTCAGCCAGATTACGGCCGACATGCAACAGGCGGCCCGGAATCTGGGACCTACGGAAATGGTCGGGTCGGGCGGAAACATCAACAAACTCTATAAGTTGGTGCACGAAAAGAGCGCCAGCCAGATTCTGACGGCTCCTGAACTGGAACGCATCGTCGACCGACTCAGCGGCCTGACGCCTCAGGAGCGCATGACGCAGTTCAAACTCAAGGCCGACCGTGCCGATGTGATTGTGCCGGCAGGCATTATTTTCCGTACGGTGGCGCGCGCCTTGTCAACCCGACAGATTTTCGTGCCTATGCTGGGACTGGCCGACGGTATTGTCGACCGCATGTTCCTGCAGGCCATGGCACGCGAGGAAAAGCGCAAGCGGAAGGCTGAAAGGAAGGCCGCCATTGAAGCGTCGGCTTCAACTGACGCTACGGTTTGAGAAGCCGGCAAAGGCAGGGCCGTCAGGCGCGGAACAAACAGCGGCACATGCTTTGTGTGATTTTTTTGGAGAGAAAAGCGTATGGTGACAAGTTGTTTCCATACGCTTTTTGTTTTATCAGAAAGGAACGTAAGGGAAGATGAAACAGCTGGGCACTTAAGCATGTTTTTCCGCCGGGTAAAGGAAAAAAGGTGCCGGGCTGTCGGAAACCGGAGCGCGGCTCGTGTGGAAACGGTCGTCTCTGTGTATGGAAACAAATGCTGCCGCCCGTACTGACCGGAATGGAGTCAGTGCGGGCGGCAGCATTTTGGGGTAAAGCCCTTGTGGGATGGGGATTATTTTTGCGGTGTCAGGTAGTGGGGACTGTAGCGGTAGCCGCCCTGCTTGAGCAGCAGCGTGTCGGCCGACATACGCCGGCAGAAGTCGGCAAAGTCTTTTTTCGCTTCAGGCGTCCATCCCGTTTCGGCAATGGCCATCAGGCGCGGCAGGGCCAGATATTCCAACAGGGTGGAGTCGGCCACGTGCTCGGTCCAGAAGGTGCCCTGCACGCCGGTGTAGTATTGCTGCTGCGCATCACTGACGCCTTGCGGAATGGGGCGGTAGTTGTAGGTACGCTGCAGGTCGTCGTTGCCGTCGCCGGCCACTTTCATCCAGCTGTTGTCCTGTTTTTGCCGGCGGTTGATGTAGTAGTAGAAATAGGGCGTCATTACGTTGTTCAGCCCCAGCGAGGCTGCCTTTTTTGAAGCATCTTCCGGTCCTATCCAACACATGATGGTGGCGCCGGTGGAGCGTATGAGGTCGACGTCGGCGTTCTGTTCGGTAATACTCTCGTTCCAGAGGTAGAGCTTGCGGCCTCGGGTGGCGGCATAGTCGGCCATTTCCTTGATAAAATGCGACTGCAGCTGACGGGCATTGGTCAGGCCCTCGTCTTTCATTTTTTGTTGACACAGTTTGTTCTGCTCCCATGCCACGGTGGGACACTCGTCACCGCCGATATGAATGTGAGGATAGGGGAAGATGTCCATCAGTTCGCCCAGTATGTCTTTGGCAAACTGTACGGCCTTGGGGTTGGCCACGTTGAGTACGTCGGTCGAAACGCCCCAGGGAATCCAGTTCTGGTGCAGGCTGTCGGGGGTGCAGCTGAATTCCGGATAGGCTGTCATGGCGGCTACGAAATGTCCGGGCATGTCAATCTCGGGCAACACTTCGATATGACGTTCGCGGGCGTAGGCTACGATGTCGCGCATTTCCTCCTGCGTATAGAAGTAGGGGCCGTAGGGCTGGTTGGTGTAAATATGGTCTTTCTTATCCCATTCCCACTGATAGGAGTTGGGAGCAATGCTGCCTACTGAGGTCAGGCGGGGCCATTTCTTGATTTCGGCGCGCCATCCCTGGTCGTCGCTCAGATGCCAGTGGAAACGGTTGAGTTTGTAGAACGACATGAGGTCGAGCAGTTTTTTCACTTCCTCTACGCTGAAAAAGTGGCGGGCCACGTCGAGCATGAATCCGCGGTAGCTGAAGCGAGGTTCATCGGTAATGTTCAGGCAGGGCAGTGTGTAGCCTCCGGCCGGAGCGGTGGCTGCCTTACCCAGCATGACGTGGGGCGGAAGCAACTGCTTGAGGGTTTGGAAGGCATAGAAGAATCCGGCAGTCGTGCGGGCTTCAATGTGAATGCCTTTGGGAGTGATTTGCAGTTTGTAGCCCTCTGTTCCTAACGTGGGGTCTGAGGCCGCGTCCAGTTTGACAAGCGCGCGGCGGCTGCGTGAACTGACTTTGATTTTTTGTCCCGTAGCGGTTTGCATGAGTTGGGCAAAGCGGCGGGCTTCAGCTTGGATGCTGTCGGGCAGATTGTGGCAGCTGATGGTCCACTTCTGGGGTAAAATCAGTTGTCCGGATTCGGTGGTCATCGACATGGGGCGCGGAGTTATGCCACGTTGTGGCTGCGATTCGGCTCCGACGGTGTGGAGAGCACACAGACTCATGCATAGGGTGAACAGTGTACCCAATAATTTGTGCTTCATGATGTGGTTGGAATTTATTGAATAAAAGTGATGTTTTTGATGACAAGATAAATGGAGCGGGGACTTGGGTAAGCCCAGGAACGAAGGTGTTGTAGACCTTTTTTCCGGCCGGTGTGGGGCCTTTTCCGGGAGACAAAGATACTACTTTTTCGTGAATTACATTGTACTTATACGGCAGCGGCCACTGCCGGCAAACCTCTTGTGTGTGGTTGAGGTTGTGCTGACAGTGGCCGCAGAATAGGGCGGATAAAGTGTTGCCCTCTTATGGTTTGCGGACAATGGTTTTTTGTCCGTCAATGATATAGATGCCTTGAGTGGCTCTTTTCTGCCGGCGTCCGCTCAGGTCGTAGATGCCCTTGGGTGCGGTGGCGTCGGAGATGTGGCTGATGCCGGTGTTGACGGGCTCGTAAATCAGGGTGATTTCCACGTTGGCGCTGAGCGGACTGAGCTGGCTCAGGTTGCCTTCGGTGCGCAGGTACACGTAGCCGGCTTTGCTGAGGGTGTCGGCGGTGCAGGCTGAGCCGGCGGCGTAGAATTTCGTGCTGCTCGGCACCAGGGCACGGCCGGTGGGGTCCACCTGATGG
>FR903636.1:13557-15002 GCA_000438115.1 Prevotella sp. CAG:617
GGGCCGCCGCTGTAGCCGGTGAACTTACCCACGTTGCCGTTCCACCAGAGTCCGTTGGTGCCTTGCATACGCAGGGTGTTGGTCTGCTGGCCGGCCGTCAGGCTGAATGCGTCGGGGCGTGAGGTGGCGGTGATGTCGGTACCGCTGCTGAGCACGGGGATGTAGAGGCCCGAGCCGACGTTGCCGAACTGGTAGCGCCCGTTCTTTTCCTCTATCGTCCAGGTGTAGTAAGGCGTCTGGTTTTCAATGCGTCCGCTGGCCATGATGAGCTTGTTGTCGGGGCTGACGTTGAGGTAGCCGCGGCGCTCGGTGTTGCTGGCCGTGTTGTAGAGCACGTAGTGCTGTCCGCTGACGGGCTTCAGTACCGGCTCGGCCAACTGGCGCACGCCGCTGTAAGCCTCGGTGGTGTAGCGGAACACCAGGGTAGTGTCGCTGGTCGGCGTCAGGCTGAGGCTTGTTTCGTCACCCTTCAACTGATAGTAGGGGATTTCGGGAGCCGTGAGGGTGAGTGCACTGTCTACGGGGCAGGTAATCTGCTCGCGCTGGATGATGCCGCCGTTGGCGTCGATACATTCCGTATTGACGGCGAAGCGTACGCGGCGGTAGGTGACGTCAACGGTCTGTGCCTCGCTGATGGCGCTGAACTGCGGAGCCTCCTGCTGGCTGTCGTTGTACGAAACGAGGGCGTAGTTGTCAATTTGCGGAGCTGTGGCCGTGAAGTCCGTGCCCTGGCTGACGCTCTGGGTGTAGGTGCCGAGCAGTTTGCCGTCGGTGTCGCTGCAGCGGTAGGTCACTACGGCCACGGGGCGCATGGTCCAGGCGTTGCCCTGCAGGCGTACGGAGTTGCCGCTCTGGTTACCGTTGGACTTGTCAGTACCGGCAGCCACCTGTCCCTGAAGGGTCAGGTATTCGGTAGACACGGGGAAGAGGTAGCTTCCGTTGATGCCCAGGTTGTAGTCATAGTAAGTGGTGCTGAACGTGCTGGTCAGATTGGCCGGAGTGGTACCCATGGTGACGGCATAGCCTACGCGGCTGGTCAGGCTCGAAGAGAGCTGGCTGATGTAGCGTCCGGTGGCAGCGTTCTTGAGGCGGAAGATCTGTCCGCCCTTGCCGTTGTCCGTCACTTGTTCGGCCACCCAGGCATCGGCGGCATAGGACGTGGTGGCGTAGGTCAGGTTGTTCTGTCCCTTGTCGTCAAGGGCAATACCTTCGTAACCCTCCACACTGTTGCTGAGCTGATAGGTCTGGCCTTCTTTCAGACCACCGATGGAGGTGTAGCAGTTGCCAATGGCCGTTTGCAGTTGGGTGAGATACTGTGTCGTTTCCTCCTGTGACATGTTGTCGGTAGACTGGGCCAGGAGTTCCTTGGGGGCGGCTACCTGAGCCTCGCCGGCTTGTCCGGGCAGGGGCGTGTCGGCGTAGGTCGGGATGCCGGCCCGCTGGGT
>FR903636.1:15012-20427 GCA_000438115.1 Prevotella sp. CAG:617
GGTTGGCTTCTGCAAGAAGCGTGCCGAGCTGTTGGCTGGAGTCCGTAAAGTCGGGACGCAGCTGCCAGTCGCAGGAGTTACCGCCGTCGGCCGGTACGTTCCACAGGTTGACCGAGTAGCCCTGGCCCGAAGCGGCCGCGTTGAGCAGCCAGCTGCCTAAGGCGTCGGTAGAGATGCTGTAGTAATAGTAGTCGCCGTCCTGTCCGTAGCGGTCGGCGGTGATTTTAAAGTCGTAGTGCTTCTGGGTGGCATCGTAGCTGAATCGGGCCGTATTGCTGGTGGTCGTAGTCGGGATGACGGAACCCTCGGGCTGTGCGCGGCACACTAGAGCAAAGTAACCGGCGCGGTCGGGGTCTTCCTCTAGGGCCCAGAACTGGTTGTCGTAGTTGTCGTCGCCTTCAGCGGCCTGGGCGTTGGTCCAGAGTACACCAGCCTTGGCGCCCTTGCCGGAGTATTGCGAAATCAGCGGCGAGCCTTCGGCCAGCAGTTCGATGCACTTGTTGGCGCGGTCGCCGGTGGAGCGCGTTACCAAGCGGTAGTAATAGGACTTGTCGGCGGTGGAGAACTTCGGCATCACCTTGTCTGTCTGGGTGCTTGTGCCCGTCAGGTAGTGCGGGCTGTAGCGGTAATTGCCGAGCTTGAACATTACGGTATCCTGGGCCATGCGCTGACAGAAGCTCGTGAAGTTCTTTTTGTTTTCAGGAGTCCATCCGGTTTCGGCAATGGCCATTAGGCGCGGCAGGGCCAGATATTCCAGCAGGGTGGAGTCGGCCACGTGCTCGGTCCAGAACGTGCCCTGTACGCCGGTGTAGTAGGGCTGCAGGGTGGTGCTGACGTTGGACTGTATGGGCTGGTAGTTGTAGGTGCGCTGCAGGTCGTCGTTGCCGTCGCCGGCTACCTTCATCCAGCTGTCGTCCTGCTTTTGCCGGCGATTAATATAGTAGTAGAAGTAAGGCGTCATGACGTTTTGCAGTCCCAGCGATGCGGCTTTCTGTGCAGCAGCCTCAGGGCCGGTCCAGCACATGATGGTGGCGCCGGTGGAGCGAATGAGGTCAACGTCGGCATTACTCTCAGTGATGCTCTCGTTCCAAAGGAAGAGCTTGTGGCCGCGGGTGGCGGCAAAGTCTGCCATTTCCTTGATAAAGTGCGACTGCAGCTGGCGGGCGTTGGTCATGCCCTCGTCCTGCATTTTCTGCTGACACTCGGCATTTTGCTGCCAGGCCGTGGTGGGGCACTCATCACCGCCGATGTGAATGTAGGGATAGGGGAAGATGTCCATCAGTTCGCCGATGATGTCCTTGGCAAACTGTACGGCCTGCGGGTTGGCCACGTTGAGTACGTCGGACGAAACGCCCCAGGGCATCCAGTTCTGGTGCAGTCCGTCGGGGGTGCAGCTGAATTCGGGATAGGCTGTCATGGCGGCCACGAAGTGTCCGGGCATGTCAATTTCGGGCAGAATCTCGATGTGGCGTTCGCGGGCATAGGCCACTACGTCACGCATCTCTTCCTGCGTATAATAATAAGGTCCGTAGGGACGGTTGGTATAGTAGCCGCCTTGCGTCCAGTCCCACTGGTAGGAATTGGGCGCGATGCTGCCCACGGAGGTCAGGCGCGGCCATTTCTTGATTTCGGCGCGCCAGCCCTGGTCGTCGCTCAGGTGCCAGTGGAAGCGGTTGAGTTTGTAGATGGACATGAGGTCGAGGATTTTCTTCACCTCTTCCACACTGAAGAAGTGGCGGGCGGCGTCGAGCATGAAGCCGCGGTAGCCAAAGCGGGGCTCGTCGGTAATGCTCAGGCAGGGCAGGGTGTAGCCTTCGGCCGGAGCGGTGGCGTATTGTCCTAGAGCCACATGGGCCGGCAGCAGCTTCTTGAGGGTTTGGAAGGCGTAGAACAGGCCGGCTGTGGTGCGGGCCTCAATGTTGATGCCTTGGGCGGTGATGTCCAGTTTATAGGCTTCCAGTCCCAGACTGTTGTTGGCGCTTATGCCCACCAGGGCATTGGCGTCGTCACTCAGGCTGACTTGCAGTCCTGTCGACTGGCTGAGGCTGGTGGCAAAACGCTCGGCCTCGGTGCGCAGACTGTCGGGAAGGGGACAGTAGAGCGAAATTTGCTGGGGCAGCGTGAGCGTACTCTGTGCCGTTGTCATGGTTTTGGGAACTGGCGTGATGTTCACGACGTTTTGCGCGTAGGCCATGCCTCCTGTAAGACTGAGGGCCAGCGCAAGCAAAAGCAGTTTGTTTTTCATAATGCAGAGGAAAATAAAAAATGAGCATTGGCGTTCCGAATAAGATTTGTTTTTTGACTTTTTCGGAGCACGATAGGGCAAATATAGCGAAAAAAGTAGACATGGTGAAGCTCAAGTTGTGTTTTTGCCTCATTTTCATCTGTTAAAAAGTGGCAGAGGGTCTTCCGGCTGGCCATGGCGGGGTTATGTGGGCAGAATTCCGTAAATTTGCTCAGGTCCTGCTTCTTTTTCAGGAAGCAGGGGCGTGCTTCTGTTGGGGGCTATTGAAAACTGAAAAACAAAAAATTGTTATGGAACAGCAGAATAGTGAGCCGGTATGGCTCGTAGGATTTTCACCCACGCGGGCTTCGTGGCGCGTGGGGCAGGCCGTGGCGCGCGGATTGGGCAGCACCTGCCGGGAATTGGATTTGACATACGAAACCGCTTTGCCGGCGCAGTTTGAGGCCGGTGGCTGGCTGGTGCTCTGCGCGCCGGTGTATGGCGGTCATGTGGCGCCCGTGGCGCTGGACCGCATGGCGGCGTTCCGTGGTGGCGGCGTGCGGACGGTGGTCGTGGTGACCTATGGCAACCGGGCGTATGACGGTGCCCTGACGGAGCTGGCCGATTTCTGTCGGCAGCATGGCTGCCGTGTGGTAGGGGCTGCGGCTTTTGTGGGAGAGCATTCCTATAGCGTGGCGGCTCATCCCGTGGCTGCGGGTCGTCCCGATGCGGCCGACCTGGCCAGGGCCGAGCAGTGGGGGCGCGAGGTGGCCCAGCGTCCGGCGGAGGAGTTGGAGGCGTCACAGCTTGCCGACCGCGGCTGGCAGCCTGAGGTGATGGGTGCCTTCCGGCAGCACGTACAGCAGGCCCTGGCTTCCGGCCGGACCGTGCCGCCCACGCCGGCCGTAGATGCCGCATTTTGCACCCATTGTGGTACGTGTGTTACGCTGTGTCCGACCAGGGCCATTGCGGCGGGACATGAGGAACAGACGCAGGCCGACCGCTGCATCCGCTGCTGTGCCTGTGTAAAGGGCTGTCCCAGCGGAGCGCGCACATACGACACGCCTTTTTCCGAAGCGCTGAGCACGTATTTCGCCACGCCGCGCCAGCCGGATTTGTGGTGAGGGGAGGTCCGGACTTCCTCTTTAGCGGCGGGGTGAGGTGTACCGGCTGAAGATGCGCATGGCGTTGAGAATGCAGAGTAGGGCCACACCGACATCGGAGAAGACGGCCGCCCACATGGAGGCCATGCCCATGGCGCCGAGCAGCAGAATGAGCAGCTTGATGCCGAGCGAGAAGGTGATGTTTTCCACCACAATGCGGTGGGTGATGTGGCTCACGCTGAATGCCGTCAGCAGTTCGCTCATGCGGCCGTGCTGCAGTACCACGTCGGCCGTTTCCATCGCTACGTCGGTACCGCTACAGCCTCCTATGGCAATGCCCACGTCAGCCAGGGCCAGGGCCGGTGCATCGTTGATGCCGTCGCCCACAAAGGCGGCCAGTTGCTGGCGGTCGTGGGCTTGCTGGGTCAGGGCTTTCAGCTGCTCCACCTTTTCTTCCGGCAGCAGGCCGCTGTGGGCGTGCGCAATGTGCAGTTGGTCGGCCACGGCCTGTACGGCCTGCGGCGTGTCGCCCGAAAGGATGTGCATCTCCGGCCGGAATTTCCGGCTGATGGTCTGCAGGGCCTGCGGCGTGTCGGCCTTAAGTTGGTCACTCATGACGACGTAGCCGGCTAGCCGCCCGTCAATGGCGCAGTAGACCACGGTGCCCGTTTCCTGCGTTTCGCTTACGGCAATGCCTTGCGCCTGCAGCAGTTTGGCTCGGCCGGCGCATACCTCGTGGCCGTCCACCGTGGCCGTCATGCCGCGGCCCGGTACCTCACGGATGTGCTGTGCCTCCGTCTCCTTTACGCCCAGCTGTTCAGCCTTCTTGACGATGGCCAGGGCCAGCGGGTGCGTGCTGCCGCGCTCAACGGCCGAGAGGTAGTAGAGCAGTTCGGCCTCGTCTTTGACGGCCGGACCGCATACGGCGTGGCTGATGCTGAAGCGGCCTTCGGTCAGCGTACCGGTCTTGTCGAACACCAGCGTACCGGTGCGGCGCAGGGCGTCGAGGCAGTAACCGCCCTTGAAAAGTACGCCCAGATGTGAGGCCGCTCCGATGGCGGCAAAGTAGGCCAGCGGAATGCTGATGACGATGGCGCAGGGGCAGGAAATGACCATGAATACCAACGCCCGGTAGAGCCAGTCGGCAAACTGATAATGGAAGTCGGCAGCATACAGGCTGTAGACCCACGGCATGGCTACCAGCAGCACGGCCAGTGCCATGACGGCCGGCGTGTAGCGGTGGGCAAACCGGCGGATGGTGCGCTCTACGGGCGCCTTGCGGTCGGCCGCCTCTTCCACCATGTGCAGGATGCGCGAGAGGGCGCTGTCGTTCCATTTCCGCTCCACCTTCAGGCGTACTACGCCCGAGGCCACCACCATACTGGCCGCCACCGGTTCGCCGGGCTGCAGGGTGCGGGGCACACTCTCACCCGTCAGGGCCGAGGTGTCAAAAGCCGCCGGTTCGTCCAGCAGGGTGCTGTCGAGGGGAACCCGCTCGCCGGCGCGGGCCTGGATGGTGCGTCCCGTTTCCACTTCTTGCGGATGTACCTCCGCCCAGGTGCCGTCGGCCTGCAGCACACTGGTGCGCTGCGGCCGGATGTCGAGCAGGGCCCTGACGCTATGGCGCGCACGGCCTACGGCGCGGTCCTGAAACCATTCGCCCACGGCGTAGAAGAGCATCACCGCTACGGCCTCGGGATATTCCCCCAGGGCAAAGGCCCCGATGGTGGCCAGCAGCATGAGCGTGAATTCGTTGAAAAAGTCAAGGTGGCGGACCTGTTCGCACGCTTCGCGGATGACGGGCAGGGCCACCGGCAGCCAGGCGGCTGCGTAGAGCACCAGTCGGCCTACGGGGGACTGCATCAGACCGAAGTGGTCACCCACCATGCCGACGGCCAGCAACACGGCCGAGGTGAGGGGGGCACGCAGTTCGTGCCAGGTGGATTGGGTAGTGGTGGTTTCATGAGTATGATGAGCATGCTCATGGCAAGAGCAGGATGAAGTCTGAGTACACATGGTTTTGTAGTTTTGAAATGTAATTTCCTTTATCTGGGGGCAAAGTTACGGCAAACCTTTTGCAACTCGTTT
>FR903636.1:20592-23909 GCA_000438115.1 Prevotella sp. CAG:617
TTTAAACACACATGAAACCAACTTTATTTTTGCTGGCCGCCGGTATGGGTAGCCGTTACGGAGGTTTGAAACAATTGGATGGATTAGGCCCTCACGGCGAAACCATCATGGATTATTCTATCTATGATGCTATTCACGCCGGATTCGGTAAGCTTGTATTCGTAATCCGCAAGGATTTTGAAGACGAGTTCCGCGAAAAGGTGCTGAGCAAGTATGAAGGTCATATTCCCTGCGAGCTCGTATATCAGAGCCTGGATGCGCTGCCTGAAGGCTTCACCTGTCCGGCAGACCGTACCAAACCCTGGGGCACCAACCATGCCGTTATGATGGGCCAGCATGTGATTAACGAACCGTTTGCCGTAATCAACTGCGACGACTATTACGACCGCGACTCTTTCCAGGTAATGGGTAAATTCCTGAGCAAC
The DNA here is from genome assembly GCA_000438115.1 of Prevotella sp. CAG:617. GTDB lineage: Bacteria > Bacteroidota > Bacteroidia > Bacteroidales > Bacteroidaceae > Alloprevotella. The sequence continues at coordinate 21,018 of FR903636.1, forward strand.
TTGCCCGAAGGCAGCAAGGGCAAATATGCCATGGTAGGTTTCCGCGTGGGCAACACTCTTTCAGAGAGCGGTACCGTGTCACGCGGTGTTTGCGAAAACGACGACAACCACCACCTGACATCCGTAGTAGAGCGCACCAAGATTCAGCGCTTTGACGGCGTAGTGAAGTATCTGGACGAAAACGAACAGTGGGTAGCTATTCCTGACACTACTCCCGTATCCATGAACTTCTGGGGCTTTACTCCCGACTACTTCCAGCACAGCAACGAGTTCTTCAAGACCTTCCTGAGCGATCCGAAGAACATGAGCAACCTGAAGAGTGAATTCTTCATCCCCTTGATGGTGGACAAACTCATCAAGGACGGTACGGCAACTTGCGAAGTGTTGGATACCGACAGCAAATGGTTTGGCGTAACCTATCCGGAGGATCGTCCTGAGGTAGTGGCCAAGTTTGCCAAACTGCATGCCGACGGTGTTTATCCCGACAAACTGTTCTAAGAAAAAATGTCCGGCTCCATACATGCCGAATGAACAGTTCATCTGAGTAGCGGCTGTTTTTTGTCCGGACAGGAAAACCACAAAAAATGCTCTGCGCAAAGGAGACCTTCTCTATGCGTAGAGCATTTTTTTGTGATCTGTTTCTTATAGTGCATCTTCCGGCCGGAGCGTTTGGCGCATTTTTATGGAGTTGCTGTCTTTCCTGTTTCAGCATGGCGGTCTGAGAGCAGTAGACGGCTGGATGGAAAAAGGTGGGAGGGAAATCTTTTCAGGTCGGATGAAAAAAAATTAAGATGCCGTCTTTTTCGGTTTCCGGGCTGTTTGTCCGGAATGTCGTTACGGGGGTGTAAAGAAGGTTGGCACCCTGTGCGGAAAAGGAGCGTGGGAGTGACAAAATTTCCGGTCGGGTACCGCCTGCTAAATCATGGATAAATAAAAAAGGCCTGCCCCCTTTTTCCGTCTGCAAATGGATGATAGGGAGCAGGCCTTACCGTTGTATTCAATCTTTTTACCTGTTTGTTTTTTCTTTCATTTGGGAATTATTCGTCGCGTGAGCCGCCCATGAATATCAGTACGTAGTAAATCAGTGTGGCCAGCGAGCTGAGAGCCGCTACTACGTAGGTGTAGGCTGCTGAACGAAGGGCGTCGGTGGCCATGGGCTGTTGGGCAGCCGAGGTGATGCCGGCTCCTTGCAGCCAGGCAATGGCTCTGCGGCTGGCGTCGATTTCAACCGGCAGTGTAACGAAACTGAACAGGGTGGTCAGGGCAAAGAGTATGATGCCTGCCAGCAGTATCTGCGGGAATATGGTGAGTGTGAGAATGCCGCCCAGCAGCAGCCATGGCGTCCAGCGCGAAGCCACCTGTACTACCGGTACCAGCGATGAGCGCAGCCGGAGTGGGGCATAGGCATACTGATGCTGCACGGCGTGTCCGCACTCGTGGGCGGCCACGGCGGCGGCTGCCACACTGCAGCTTTCGTAAACCCCTTCACTCAGGTTGACGGTGTGGGTGGTCGGGTTGTAGTGGTCGGTCAGTTGTCCGGGGGTAGAAATGACCTGTACGTCGGTAATGCCGTGGTCGCGTAGCATTTTTTCGGCCACTTCGCGACCGGTCAGTCCGGCACTTACGGCTACTTGTGAATAACGTTTGAACTTTCGTTGCAGGTTAGCCTGTACCATATAGCTGGCAATGGCAATGGCTATAAAAATAACAATGTAAAACATAAGGCGTTGTTCTTTTCTTTTTTTAGGGTTATGTTTGTCTTTACCGAATATGGAGCAATTGCTGCGCCATATTTTGCCAACATACGTTATTGGCAGTCGGTTTTTTCTTAAAAAACGCTGAATGACAGGGCTTGACGAAGCCTGACTTGGCTGTACGCCGGCTTTTGCTTAACTTTGCGATATAAAAACAAACCAGAAAAAGATGAAAAAGAATATCTACCGGCATTCGCCGCTCGTTTTGCTGGCAGCGGTGTGGCTGGCCGCCGCATGCCATCCCGTTGACCGTTCGGGCGAGGAGCCTTTTGCTCCTACCGTACGTACGGTGGGCAGTGAGGTCGTGGCCGACAGTTTCCGCCTGACGGGACAGGTGTTGCTCTCGCCCAACAGCCGCGTGCTGGAGCGCGGATTTGAGTATGGCAATGATACGATGAAAGTGACCGTTGAGGCTTATGACTCGACAGATGTGTTTCATGGATATACCCAAACGCTTGAGCCCGGTCGTTATTATTTTACGGCCTATGCCCGCAACGGCATAGGTACCAGCTGGGGCGATACGCTGTATCTTGACGTGCCCTGAGTCCGGAAACAAAGGAGTACGTACCAATACGTTTCCTGATAGTACAGATAAAAAACATCCGGATGTACACAACGTATGTTTTCCCGTTTTTTTCGTGGGAGCATGTTGCGTGCATCCGGATGTTTTTTTGTGTGATATGGTACGTCAGGGTGCGCTTATTTCTGGCCGCCGCCCAGGGCGTGATACAGGTTGATGACTCCCTGTATTTCGTCAAAGCGGTCAGCAGCTACGTTCAGTTCGGCCTGAAGCAGCGACTGGCGTGCCGTAATGACCTCCAGATAGTTCTGTGAGGTATAACGCATCAGCAGTTCGGCGCTGCGCAGGGCCTTTTGCAGGGCTGTGGTCTGCTGGCTGTCAAGTTGTATGCGCTCTCGGGCAGACTGCCATTGTACCAGAGCGTTGTTGACGTCGGCCCCCGCATCGAGCAGGCTCTGACGGAAGGCCAGCAGGGCTTGTTGCTGCTGCGCTTCGGCAACCTTCAGGTTGGCTTTGATTTGCCCGCGGTTGAAGAGGGGCTGTACCAGTGAGCCGACGGCTTGCAGCAACCATTGTCCCGGATTGGAGATAGCGGCTCCTGCGGCATTGGTCCATCCG
>FR903636.1:23929-45787 GCA_000438115.1 Prevotella sp. CAG:617
TGAACCGCTCAGCGTAATGCTGGGGTAGAAGGCAGCGCGGGCCACGTTGGTGGCATAGTAGGCCGAGGCCAGCAGGGCTTCCTGCTCCCTGACGTCAGGGCGTTGGCTGAGCAGCGTAATGGGCAGGCCCGTAGTCAGCGTTTCGGGAAACTGTTGCTCTTCAAGCGTGGAGCGTTTGACGGGGCCGGGGGTGATTCCCATCAGGGCAGTCAGTGCGTTTTCGGTTTCGCTGATCTGACGTTGCAGGTCAACTACCGTAGCGTCAGTCGACAGTTTGCTGGCTTCTGTTTGGGCCACGGCCAGTTCGGTGGTCTGTCCGGCGCGTTTCAGGGCCTGCATGGTGCGCAGATAGTCCTGCCAGGTTTGTGCCGTGCGGCGGGCAATGTCCAGCTGGCGGTCGAGCATCAGCAGGGTATAGTAGCTGTTGGCCACTGTGGCCACCAGTTGAGTCTGCACAGCCTGCTGGGCAGCCCGTTCGGCTTCCAGACTGGCTTGCGCACCGCGCTTGGCGTTCAGCAGTTTTCCGGCGGCGTCAATCTCCCAGTCGGCAGAGAGGGCCAGTGTATAGGTTTTTGAAGCTTTTGCTCCGTCAAGGCTTTTCACTCCTCCCTCAACACTGGCTGACACTGAAGGTGCAAAGGCCAGTTTGGCCGCCCGGAGCTGCGCTTCGGCAGCTTCTACGCGCAGACGAGCCGTGGCCAGGTCGGTGTTGTGGCATAACGCCGTGTCGATGAGTGCTTGCAGCAGGGGGTCGGTAAAGAGGGTGCTCCATCTGAGCTGGGCCAGCGAGGTGGTGTCTGTTGCCGTGGCGGGACGGAACAGACTGTCAGCCACCGCTTCGGCTTCGGCCGGCCTTTCGTAAGGCTTGTAGAGGCGGCATCCGCCCAGCAGTACCACTCCCAGCATTGCTGCGGAAAGGGACTTTATGGTTCGGTCAATATGTATCATTTTTCTTTTTTCTTTTAATCTGTGGTATTGTCGCTATTTATTCTCTTCCGTATGAGCAGGGCGGCGGCGCTGGGGCATGAGTTTTTCCTGCATGTATTGGAATACGATGAACAATGGTGGAACGATGAACAGCAGGGCTATCGTACCGATGAGCATTCCGCCTACCGTACCTACACCGATAGAAATGTTGCCGTTGGCACCTACACCGCTGGAGAACATCATTGGGAGCATACCGAAAATCATGGTGAGCGATGTCATCAGGATGGGGCGTAAGCGCACTTGGGCAGCCGATATGGCAGCTTGGGTGAGACTCATGCCGTGGTGGCGGCGCTCGGTGGCATATTCCGTCAGCAGAATGGCCGTCTTCGAGAGCAGACCGATAAGCATAATCAGACCCGTTTGCAGGTAGATGTTGTTTTCAAGTCCGAACATCTTGGCAAACAGGAAACTGCCAGCCAGACCGAAGGGAACGGAAAGAATAACGGCCAGTGGAACGAAGAGACTTTCGTAGAGTGCACAGAGAATGAGGTAGATAAATACGACGCAAATCACGAACACCAGTGTCGTGGTTTGACCGGATGAGGATTCCTCACGCGACATACCGCCAAATTCGTAGCCATAGCCTACGGGCAGCACGCGGGCTGCTTCTTCGCGTACGGCTTCAATGGCCTGACCGGAGCTGTAGCCCGTGGCGGGAGCTCCGTTAACCTGAATGGCCGGGAAAAGGTTGAAACGCGTGAGTGTTTCGGAACCATAAACCCGCTTGAGTTTCAGGTAACGGCTGACGGGTGACATTTCGCCATTGTCGTTGCGTACATAAATGTTGTTCAACGCAGCCGTGTTGAGACGGAATTCGGGTGAAGCCTGCACCATGACGCGGTAGAGCTTTGAAAAACGGTTCATGTTGGAAGCATAGTTACCACCGATGTAGCCTTGCAGCGTTTGCAGCACATCGCCGGGTGACACACCGCTCAATTTGCAGCGTGCTGCGTCTACCTCAATCATGTATTGGGGAAATTTAGTGTCGAACGAAGTGGAGGCACGTCCGATTTCCGGGCGCTGTTTGAGTGCGTCAATCAGTTGTCGTGTGTAGCGCAGCAAGTCTTCGGTGGTTCCGCCCTGCTGGTCTTGCACGTAGACCTCAAAACCGCTGCTTACGCCGTAGCCCGGAATCATGGGGCGCGTAAAGGCCATTACTTCGGCGCTGGCAATGTGAGCCGTGCGGCGGTTTACCTCGTCAACCACAGCGTCAATGGCATCTTCCTTGCGGGTACGTTCGTCCCAGGATTTCAGACGAAGGGTGAACATACCGTTGCAGGCAGCCTGACCGCTCAACTGCGAGTTACCCGTTACGTTGGAGTACACTCCTACCTGCGGTAGCGTGCGCAGACAGCTGTCTACCTGCGACATGATTTTATACGTTTCGTTGACGCTGTTGCCCGGCGAGGTACGTACGTCTACGTAAACCGTACCCATGTCCTCGTTGGGCACGAAGCCTGTCTTGGTGGTCATCATCAGTGCCGTCAGGCTGCCCAGAGCTATTACCAGCCCGATTCCGGCCAGCCATTTATGCCCCAACATGAAGCCTACGCCTTTTTTATATTTAAGTACCAGACGGCTGAAAGCTCCGTCAAAGGCCATGTGGAAGCGCGAGGAGAAACTCAATGCCTTTCCGTCTTCCGACGTACGGTGAGGAGTCATAATCAGCGCACAAAGCGCCGGGCTGAGCGTCAGTGCATTGATGAGCGAAATGGCTACAGCGGCTGCCATGGTCAAACCGAACTGCGTGTAGAATGTACCCGTAGTACCTCCGATAAAACTGACAGGGATAAATACGGCCATAAATACAAATGTCGTGGTGACCAGTGCTGAGGTAATGCCGTCCATGGCGCTTACGGTGGCTTCGTAGGCCGACGTATAGCCTTCGTCGAATTTTGCCTGTACGGCCTCGACCACCACTATGGCATCGTCGACCACCGTACCGATTACAAGTACGAGGGCAAACAGCGTCAGCATGTTCAGACTGAAACCTACCAGCCACAAAAAGGCAAACGTACCTATCAGCGATACGATAATGGCCACTGCCGGGATAAACGTAGAACGCAGGCTCTGCAGGAACACGTATACTACCAGCACCACCAGCAATATGGCTTCAACCAGGGTCTTGATGACGTTTTTAATAGAGGCATCAAGAAAGTCTTTGGTACTCATGATGTCGACTATCTTCATGCCTTTGGGCAGTGTCTTTGATATTTCTTCTACCGTACGGTCGATTTCCTCGATGATTTCATTGGCATTGGAACCGGAGGTTTGCGAAATCATGATGTTACAGCCCGGGTGTCCGCTCACTTCGCCGATGTAGCCGTAGCTGCGTGAGCCCAGTTCAACGGTGGCTACGTCCTTGATGCGAAGCACTTCGCCGTCGGGCAGGGCTTTGATGACCATGTTTTCATAATCCACTTCCTTTTCATAACGTCCGCGGTATTTCAGCACGTATTGGTAGGTGTTGTTCGATTCGGCACCCAGCGTACCCGTTGCGGCTTCTACGTTTTGTTCGTCAAGCACGTTGGTAATGTCAGACGGAACCAGTCCGTATTTCTGCATCTTGTTCGGGTCGAGCCAGATACGCATGGAGTAGTCGTCACCAAAGACATTGACCTCGCCTACACCGGGAATACGCGAGAGGCGCGGCTCAATGTTGATTTTCATGTAGTTGTTCAGAAACTTGGTGTCGTAGGAGTCGTCAGGACTGTATATGGCCAGCTGCTTGATGTTACTGGTCTGACGCTTGCGCACGTTGATTCCGCTTTTGGTTACTTCGGCAGGAAGCAGACCCTGGGCTGAGGCCAGACGGTTTTGCACGTTGACGGTAGCCATGTCGGGGTCGGTACCCTGTCGGAAATAAACCGTAATTCGGGCCGAACCTGTATTGCTGGCTGTAGAAGTCATGTACATCATGTTTTCCACGCCGTTGAGCGCTTCTTCAAGTGGTACAACGACACTCTTCTGTACCGTTTCGGCATTGGCGCCGCTATAACTGGCTGATACACTTACCGTAGGGGGCGCAATTTCCGGAAACTGCTCAATGGGTAACTGTACGAGGCCAATAAGCCCCAGCAGCAGTATGACTACGGAGATGACACCCGCCAGTATGGGGCGTTCAATAAAAGTTCGTATTTTCATAAGGCTGCTTCTTTAGTTTTTGGATGAGCTTTTCTGCTGCGTGTTTATCGGAGTGTCTTCACGTACAAGTCCGGCACCTTCGGCAATGATGACGTCGCCTTCCTTCAGGCCGGAAAGTACGACGTAATTGACACCGTCATTGTATTTGTAGACGCTGATGGGAGTTGACTTTGTTTTTCCGTCAACTACTTTCCATACAAATATGCGTTCCTGCAGTTCGTAGGTTGCGCTCTGCGGGATGGAAATGCAGTTGCGCATGGCGGTGGGCATGATGATGGTGGCGCTGCCCCCATGGCGCAGCAAGTGGCGGGGATTGCTGAACACGGCACGCAGGCTGACGGTACCCATGGTTTGTTCAACCGTTCCGCCAATGGCGTCGATGCGTCCCCGTACGGAATAGTCCGTTCCGTTGCTCAGTTGCAGACTGACGGGGGGAATCTTGCTCTTGGCTTCCTGTAACGAGCCATATTGCTGGATGAGGTCAAGCACCTGATTCTCGTCCATGGAGAAGTAAGCAAATACTTCAGCATCGTCGGACACGGTGACAAGCGGTTCTTCAATGCTGCTGCTGACCAGTGCTCCTACACGGTAAGGAATCATGCTGGCCACACCGTCAACCGGGCTCTTCACTTCGGTGTATGAAAGGTCGTTGCTGGCTTTAGTGAGTTCGGCCTGTGCCTGCGCCAGGGCGGCTTCAGCTTCCTGCAACTCGTTGCGGGCAGTCTGCAAATCGAAGTCGGACACTACTTTTTCCTTATAGAGCTGTTCTTTGCTACGGGCTGTCAGCCGGGCTGTGCGTAATTTGGCCTGGGCACTTTTCAGATTGGCCTGTGCCGAACGGAGTGCAGCCTGATAGGGCACCTGGTCAATGACAAACAGCACCTGCCCTTTGCGTACAACGTCACCTTCGTTGATGCGGATGGCTGTAATCGTGCCGCTTACCTGCGGACGTACCTCTACGGCCTGGCGGCCCTGCAGGGTGGCCGGAAAACGGCTTTGCAACATATGGTCACCGCGGGTGACGGTCAGCAGTTTGTAGGCTTCGCCCACTGTTTTCTGTGGTTTTCCGCCGCAACCGCAAAGTAGCGGCAGACACAGCAGCAGAGAATAGATACTTGACTTCATGTTCATATAGATAAGGTTTTTAAAGTTTGTTTCTTACTTTTCATAGGCCGTATAAACGGAAAAAGAAAAACGGCGTGTGAGCGCAGGAAACAGGCCTGCGCAGTTTTTCGAATACAAACTTACATATAAAGAATGGAAAAACAGGACAAGTGGTGACGAACACCCCTTATGTGGTGACGAACAGACGGCCAACCTGTGTACTCTGCCGGCAAAATGTTGTATCTTTGCCCATATAAAAATGAATGTTCTTTTTTGAAAATGAAACACCATCATATCGCGCTCTACATTGATTTGCTGTTCTGTCTGGTGATTGTTCCGCTTACAATCATGATGCTTCCGGTTGACCGCTGGATGGAACATAATGCGGGGTTCCTGATTGCACTTGTCATTTACGTGTACGCCCTTTATTTTGTGTACCGCTATTTTAAATTGCCCCGTATGCTCATGCAGCGTCAGTGGGGAAAGGTTGCTTTCCTGATGCTGGTGCTGATAGCCGTGACGGTGGGAATGACCTATTTCCCCTCGTCTTCCGGTTACGTTTTGCGCGGGCGGGGGATGCGCACGCAAACCATCTGGTTCTTTTTTCTGGTGGTTACCGGTTTTTCGCTGGCCATTGAGCTGACGTTCGAACTTTTCCGGCAAATCCTGCAGCGGCAGGCCATAGAGGCTGAAAAAAACAAGGCCGAGCTGGCGCTCTATAAGGCGCAGATTAATCCGCATTTCCTGTTTAATACGCTCAATACGCTTTATGCCCTGGTGTTGTCGGGGTCGGACAAGACGGAGTCGGCCTTTGTCAAGTTTTCCGGGATATTGCGCTACATGTATTCGCAGAGCGAGTCGGAACTGACGCCGGCCGGGGCCGAGTTTGACTATATCCGGCAGTATGTTGATTTGCAGTGCCTGCGGCTTAACCGGCATACAAGGGTGGATTTGCAACTGGATGCCGACAATAGGCATACGCTCATCCCGCCGATGATTTTGATAACGTTTGTAGAGAATGCCTTCAAGTATGGCACCTCGTCCGATACCGACTGCTGCATCCGAATTGACATCAGTCTGAAAAAGGGAGTCTTGCGGCTGCATACGGAAAATGCCGTGATGCGGCGCCGTACCGACGGCCGGCAGGGTATAGGCATGGCCAACTGTCTGCGCCGGCTGGAGCTGCTGTATCCCGACCGGTATGAGTTGCATGCGGGTGAGGCTGAAAACGGATTATATAAAGTGAATTTATGCATCAATCTGATATGACGAATCGTGAAGACATTACGTGTGTAGCCATTGATGACGAACCGATGGCTCTGCTGGTGATTGAGCAATTCTGTCGCCGCAGGGGCGGGATGGAGCTGACCTGTTTCAGCGAACCGCGCGTGGGGCTTGAGGCCATACGCCAGCAGCAGCCCGACCTGGTGTTTCTGGACATACAGATGAACAGCATCAGTGGGCTCGACATTGCCGACGCCCTGCCGCCCGACTGCTGTCTGGTGTTTACTACGGCCTATGCGCAGTATGCGCTCGAGGGGTTTAATCTCGATGCGGTCGATTTTCTGCTCAAGCCGTTTTCGTATGAGCGGTTTGAAGTGGCTGTTGAGAAAGCCATGCGCCGTATAGCCGGACGTACACGCAGGGAAGAATACGGTGGCAGCATTGTGGTAAAGCAGGAATATTCCAACGTGAATATAAAAATAGACAGCATTCTTTATGTTGAAGCGTTGGGCAATTATGCCAAAATTTACATGCCGGACGGGCGTTATGTGCTGACGCGCACCAGCCTGAAAGCCATTTTCCAGATGTTGCCCGAAGGGCGGTTCCTGCGCATCCACCGTTCCTACATCGTGGCCCGCAGCAGGGTGGTCAGCTTTACGCGGACGCAGGTCGTGTTGTGTGATTTGCCGTCGCCGCTTCCCGTGGGGCAGCAATATGCCGCGCAGGTGCTGAAGTTGATGGGCGTTTCGGAAAACTGAGGTAAACGTGCTCTTGCATGGCCCTGCAAGTGGGGCCGTATTACGTGTTGCCCGATGTGGGCAGTCATGGAAGGATAAAAACATACATACAAGTGTTGGGGCAGTGGCTTTAAAAAAAACTGGAAGCCGCCTTTTTGAAACAACATGCCGGGAAGGTGAAAATTCCCGGCATGTTGTTTTTTTATGCCCGCTTCTGCTTGTTGTTGCCGGTTTGGCTATTGGGGAAAGATACGTCCTCCGCGTTGTTTAGCAGGTAAAAACAAACGGTGAAGTTGCTTATGGGCAACCTCACCGTTTGGGTCTTTGGAGTTATGGTTTCCGGACGGACCGTTTGGGTATGTACCGGTTTTAGAAGTGACCTCCTCGTGCACCTCCCATCATCATCATCATGGGTGCCCGCATGGGGCGGTTGGAGTTGTTCTTCTGGTCAACCATCTTGCCGCCGAAGATGTTGAGCTTGTAAATAAAGTGTATCATGCCGTAGGAGTTGATGGCGTTGGTCCACGCATCCTGTCGCATCTGCGCGTTGATGGTACGGCTGATGTTGCTCTGCTGGTTGAGAATGTCAAAGTATTGCAGGCTGATGGTGGCATTCTTGTTCTTGAGGAAACTCTGCGAAATCTGTATGTTCCAGATGAACTCATTGGTGTTCATGGCATCGTCGGTGTATCCGCGGCGTGAGTTCATGGAGAGGTCGGTAGAGATGCTCATGCCCCAGTCAAAGTTGAAGTTGGCGTTGGCACCGTAGGCAAAGGTGTAGGTGTCGAGGTTGGCGTTTTCCTGCAGCTTGCTGCGCGAGTGCTGGTAGTTGAAGGAGCCGTTGAGCCCGATGTTGAACCAGCTGGCGCGGTAGCCAATGTTGAGGCGCTCGTTCAGGTTGAGCACGCGGGTCGTGTTCTTCTGGCTGCCGGCAGCGTTTGAGGTGCTTACGTAACCTACGTTGTTGTTGTAGCTGGCGTTGGTGAAGGTTGAAATGGTAAAGGTTTTTTCCTCACCCAGGCCGGTGTTGAACATGAAGTCGCCGCGGGCTGACCATTCGCCGTTGATGTTGCGGGGCGTTACGGTGCGCACACCGGTTGCCTCGTCGTAAATCATGGCGTTGCTGATGGAGTTTGAGGTTTGCTTTGCCGTGATGGCAGCCATCATACCCTGCTGACGGTCGGGGTTGTAGTTGTTGAACATGGCGCGAAGGGAGTTGGTCCATGAGGGTTTCAGATTGGGGTTACCCTTGCTGATGTTCAGGGGGTCAGAGTCGTCGGTGATGTCAAGCAGGTCGGTCATGCTGGGCTGTGAAGCCGAACCGCGGTAGTCAATGTCGATGCGTCCGGTTTGTGTAAAGTTGTAGCGGAAGCGTACGCGCGGCGATACGTAGAAGACGTGGCGGGTGACCGTAGTGTCGAGCTGCGCCGGGCGGGTATAGTCGAGCACGGTTTTCTGCGGGTTGAATTCTACGCTGGCATTGAAGCGGATTTCCTTGGTATTGTAGCGTACGCCGATGCTCGCACGGTGTTTGTAGTATTTGTAGGTGGCATACTGGCTGTTGCGCTCGTCAAGGTAGGCGTCGAGAATATCGGCGTCGGTCGGCACGATGCCGAACATTTGTACGGCTTCGGCAAAGCTGGAGTAGTAGCTGCTCAGGTCGTAGAGTGAGCGTGAGCGGTCGTTATACTGGTAGCTGAAGTTGTAGTTGATTTGGGCAAACCAGTTGTTGCCGAGCGGTTCGGCATATCCGCCGCGTATGGAGTAGCTGTAGTTCTTCGTCGGGTCGTCATTATATTGGTTGACGATTTGCGGCTCGGTGATGGAGGGGTCCTGGAAGTAGGTGATTTGTGAAAGCGAAAAACTCGTGCTTTGTGAGGTCTGGTAACTTCCGGTAGCACGCAAGGAAATATTGCGTCCCTTGTTGCCGAAGCGGCGGATGTACATCATGGAGCCGCTGATGTTGTGTGACTTGCTCTCGCTCATGGAGTGGCGCAGGTTGCTGTTGACGGTAATCAGGTCAATGGGCGTTGTAGCCTGCATGTTGTCTCGGAACACACTGTCGAGCGGATTTTGCATGTTGTCAATATCGTATGGATTATCATTGAAGGTAGCGCTGAGCGTTGTGCCGTGGCTGTTGCTCTTGCTGAAAGAGTAAGAGGGGCGGAAGTTGAAGTTAGACATGGAGTCGGGGTTCCACTTCAGCATGAGCGAAGTGTTGACACTTGTTGATCCGCTCAGGGTGCGCGAGCGGCTGTTGGCAAACGAACTGTTGGAGCCTGAGGTCAGGAATGTTTCGGAGTTTGATTCAGACTGTAGGTCTGTACTGCTGTGATAGTATCGTATGTTTCCGCCAACTTCCAGTCGTCCGTCTTCACGGGCTTTTTTCCCGTTCTGCCAGTTGAAGTCAAGACCGGCCATTTGGCTGGACACCTGTCCGCTCCTGCCGCCTCCACGGAAACGGGGACCGCCTCCGCCGAAACCGCGGTCGCCGGTATTGTTGGCTGAGCCGAAGGCCGTAACGCGGGAATTGTCGGTAAATCGCGTACCGAAGAAGCGCTCGGCGTAGCGGTCGTGCGTACCGTAGGCCAAGTCGAGGTTGGTAATCCACGACTCGTTGAGCTCTTTCTTGGTGGTCAGGTCAAGCACGGTGGTTTCTTCACCGTCGTCAATACCCGTCTGCTCGGTATATTCACTCTGCTTGTCGTAAGCCTTGATTTTGCTGATAAGTTCGGTGGGCAGGTTCTTCATGGCAATCTTTGTATCTCCCTTGAAGAAGTCCTTACCGTTGATAAGGAATTCGCTTACGGTCTTACCGTTCCAGGTGATGGTTCCGTCGTCTGATACTTCTACGCCGGGAAGCTGTTCGATAAGGGCTTCAAGCGTGGAACCTTCAGGCACACGGTAGGCCGATGCGTTGAACTGGGTAGTATCACCCTTTTGCTCAACACGGGCTGCCGTTGCGGTAACAACAGCTGTGTGCAGGGAAATGTCGGACGATTCCATTTTTAGAGCGCCGAGCTTCATGGAATCAAGGTTTTCCACGAGTTTCAGATTCTGCTTGATGCTTTTGTAGCTGACATAGGAAATACGCATTTCGTAGTTGCCGGCAGGAGCTTCAAGGCTGAAGCCTCCGTCTGTTTTTGTTGTGGTTCCGGCCACCATAGAGTCGCCTTTCATGATTTGCACGGTGGCAAAGTCAATGCCTTCATTGGTTTTTGAGTCGACCACGTTGCCCGTGACAATAATATTGCGGGCCATGGCCGTACAGACTACGCCAAAGAGTGCTAGGGTAAATAGTTTTCTCATTATATTAATGTGGTTTTTTGATATTTTTCGTTCTTATTATGAGGTTTACAGGTGTATGCCAAAACAAAATGTCTTTTTTTTGACCTACAAAATTACGTAAAGTTTAATTGTAGGGAGCCTATTTTTAAGGTTTATAGATAGAATGGCTTTTTCTGTCGACGAATTTAGGTTTTTTTTATATTTTTCCTTTCATGGTATTCTGCCGAGCGGATCTGCATTTTGTGTTCTTAATAGTTATAAGAGGGGTGAGAATATGCGGGTAAATGATTCAAGCAGCCGGCGTCGGTAGCTGCGGCGCTGCCATTGCCGGAGATGTATTTCTTTGCATCCGCGGCTGTCTGTTTCGAAAATCTGTTTGATTTTTAATGCGGTTTCACGATTGTAGATAAAGGCGTTGGCTTCCATGTTGTTTTCAAAACTTCTGAAATCCATGTTGCTTGATCCTACGGTGGCCCATTCGTCGTCGGCAACAAGGGCTTTGCTGTGCAGAAAACCGGGGCGGAAGGTGAACAGGCGTACGCCGGCCTCAAGCACATCTTTAAAGTAAGAATCGTTGGCCCAGCGCAGCCAGAATCCGTCAGGCTTTTGCGGTACCATCAGACGGACGTCTACTCCCGACATGGCAGCTGTACGCAGAGCTTGCAGCACGGGCTCGGTAGGCATGAAATAGGGCGTCTGGATATAGATGTAACGGTGTGCGTTGAGAATCATCCACGTGATTCCGGTCATGATTTGCGGCCAGTGAGAAACCGGATCCGAGGTGACAATCTGTACCGCTGCGTTTCCGGCATGCAGGTTTAAACGCGGATAGTAGATTTTGTCCGTGATGAGGACGCCGGTGGCAAAGGACCAGTCGGCCAGAAAATCGCGTTGTAATGATAAGACGCTGTGTCCGACAAGACGCAGATGAAGATCGCGCCAGCGCTGATTGCCTTGCCCTTTAACGTAACGGCGCGCAATGTTCATACCGCCGATAAAGCCGATTTGTCCGTCAATAACGGCTATTTTACGGTGGTTGCGGTAGTTTATCTTGTGGGTGAACATGGGGGCTTTAACTGGCATAAAGGCACAGACTTTTATACCTTCGCCCAGCATGCGGTTGAAAAATTTGTTATGAACGTTCCAGCAGCCAACGTCGTCATAGATAAGTCGTATTTCTATTCCTTCACGGGCTTTGGCAATAAGAATGTCACTGAGCATTTGCCCCAGCGCATCATCGTCAATGATATAGCTTTGCAGATGAATATGATGATGGGCATTGAGCAAAGCTTTGAAGAGGCCTAAAATAAAATCAGCACCTTCATCGTAGATGTCAACTTTGTTATGATTAGTCAGCAGGGCTGCATTGTGCTGTTCAAACAGATTGACCACCCGCTGGTAGCGCGGCGGAACTTCGTGCGGCTCTCCTTCCGGGAGTTCGAACAGTGTGCGAAGCGTAAGAATGTTGATGCTTTTGCGCTCAATGCGCCGTTCTTTGCGCATGTCTTCACCGAAGACGTAGAAAAAGAGAAGACCAATTACCGGAAGCAGGAGGAGTACCAGTACCCAAGCGATGGTCTTGACTGGTTGTCTGTTCTCGAGCAATACTACAACCACCGTACCGAGAATCCAAAGGATATAGAAAGCCAGTGCAATCCATAATATAAAGTTTTCCATCATGATTTGTCCTCCTCGCCTTGTTGGTCTTCCGGCCAGTTTACTAAATACAGTTTTTCAGTAGTGCGGGTAAACGCTGTATATAGCCAGCGCAGATAGCTTGTGTCTACATTGTCGCCCAGATAACCTTGGTCGATGTAAACGTGTCTCCATTGTCCGCCCTGTGCCTTATGGCAGGTTACGGCATAGGCATATTTTATTTGAAGAGCATTGTAATACGGGTCCTGGCGTAATTTTTTGAAACGTTCGCGTCGTTGCGGAATATTGGCATAGTCTGCCAGCACGTTTTCAAAGAGCCGGTTGCTTTGTTCATGCGTAAGTGACGGGGCCTCCGCTTGCAGGGTATCAAGCAGAACGCGACAGGTCATTTCATAGTCTTCATAATCGTGAAAGCAGAGTGTTGCGTCGGCAAATCGGAAGCCGTGCATTTCGTGAACGTTGCTGATGTGCCGTACTTCAGCCACGTCACCGTTGGCTATGAAATCAAAGGGCAGGTGCTCGTCTTTCTCCAAATGGCGTGCCTCTTGTTCGGTCCAGAAGTAGTTGTTTTTGACGGCCATAATCATGTCGCCTTTGGTCAGTTCGGATTCGCGGTCGAAGATACGGGTACGGATGCCGTTGTTGTAGACAATGGCCCGTTTGTTTGAGCGTGTAATAACGATGGTGTCGCTTGTTCCGCACTGCCGGTAACTCTGCTCCAGAGATTCGACAAGTTCATTTCCGGGCATAAAACTTATGTCCGGGAAATGCCGGGCATGGATTTGCGGCAACTGGAAATTTCCTTCCGAGAGCAGACAACGCAGGTGGGTGGCGTTCCAGAGCACGCCCGAACTGGCTGCTTGCCGCACTACTTCCGTCAGGTCGTAATGGCTTACACGCAGCCCGTAGCTGCACAAATTTTCTACGCTCAAGGCCGGGCTGTCTTCTTCGCCGACGGGTGGCAACTGAGCTGTGTCGCCTACCAGAAGCAGCTTGCATCCTTCGCCCTCAAACACGTAACGGATAAGGTCATCCAGCAGCATACCGCTGCCAAAGCGTGCTCCTGAAAAGCCCTGGTTGGCAATCATGGAAGCTTCGTCTACTATAAATAGGGCGTGACGCAGTTTGTTGTATCCCAGATTGAAAGCCGTATCTTCGCCGGTAAAGGTACGTTGTCGGTAAATGGCTTTATGGATGGTGTAGGCCGGCTGGCCTGCGTAGGCCGAAAAAACCTTGGCTGCCCGTCCGGTGGGAGCCAGCAACACGACGGTACGGTGAATCTGGTTGAGCATACGTACAATGGCTGAAACAAGTGAAGTCTTGCCCGTACCGGCATAACCGCGTAAGATGAAGGCGGCGTCGGAAACCGGCGATACCAGAAAGCGTGACAGGCTTTCAATGGCTTCCGCTTGCTGGAACGTAGGTTCAAAAGGCAGGACCCGACAAATTTCTTGCTTCAGTATATCGTATAGCATAAAAAAAGAGAGCTGATAATCAGGGTGGGAAAAAACCGCATGATTTCTTGCAAATTTAGTATTTTATCACGAATACTATGCTCGGAAATCGGTTTTTTTAACGACTCGAAAACGAAAAAATCAGTCAGGAAATTGTATTTTTGCAATGCTTAACCAGTAAATAGTATCAAGATGATGAATTTACCCAACGACCCAATGATGCTTTTTAGCGTGATCAACATGAAATTGCGTGACGAATATCCTTCACTTGATGCTTTATGCCACGACATGGATATTGACCGTCATCAATTGGAAACCAAATTGGCCCAGAGCGGCTTTGAATATAGTGCACAATACAACAAATTCTGGTAATTGGGCCACGCGGTACTGGTTATCATTCAGTTAATCAGAAAAAACGAAATCAGGCTGCTTCTTCCTTTTTTCAGAAGAAGCAGCCTGATTTCGTTTTTCAGTATTGTCCGGGGGCAAGTTCCGGGAGTTGGCGGGTGTTCAGTTGTGGCGGAAAAAACTGAAGTTCACGCTGCCGTAGCTTCGGTGTTCCAGGAATTCGGCGCGGTCGGAAAAGTCGTAGTTCTTCCCGTGTTCCAGAACAAACAGTCCGCCGGGGCGCAGCACTTCGCTCTCAAGGACGAGTCGGGGCAGCTCCGGCAGTTCCGGCAACTGGTAAGGCGGGTCAGCAAATACGAAGTCAAAACCTTCGTCCGAGTGGGCTGCGTAGCGCAGGGCGTCGGTGCAGATCAGCGTGGCGGCATCGTCATGCAGGGCTTTGAGCACACTGCTGATAAAGGAAGCATGTTGGCGGTCCTTTTCTATGCTGACTACTTTCGGGCAGCCGCGCGAGAGGAGTTCGAGCGTAATGCTGCCCGTGCCGGCAAAAAGATCGAGGGCACGGGTCTCCTCAAAATCCAGATAAGCCCGTAGTACGTTGAACAGGTTTTCTTTTGCAAAGTCGGTGGTGGGACGGGCCTTGAAGCTTCTGGGCACTTCAAAATGGCGGCCTTTGTATTTTCCGGTAATGATACGCATGTGTCGGGATTAATGATTGTCGGTGAGCATGTAAGTCAGCATGTCGTAAGGCACTTCCGTGTTGCGGGTGGCTGTATGACGGTTGAATTCAACACTGGGGTTGAGCTGAAATACGTTTTGGGCATATTTTTTCAGTTCGGCCGTAATGTCCGTGCGCTGTGGCGCAGGGCCGGCCACGTAAAAACTGTC
Organism: Prevotella sp. CAG:617; assembly: GCA_000438115.1. Taxonomy (GTDB): domain Bacteria; phylum Bacteroidota; class Bacteroidia; order Bacteroidales; family Bacteroidaceae; genus Alloprevotella. Next base: position 38,760 of record FR903636.1, read on the forward strand.
GGTCTTGAGGTCAACCTGCATGTTTCTGGCCAGTGTCAGGCAGAAATAGACGGCGTCGGTGGCGGCATGTACGGGATAGGTGTTGCAGAGCAAGAGTTTCCGTTGGGCAAATACATACAGGTCGGCTACGTCGTGGTGAGCATAGACAAACAGACGCCGGGCAGCCTTTTCCTCTCCTTTGCGGGCAAAGTGGGCTATGACGGAATTCTGGGTTGACATGTAGTGGACATTCTCGAAGGTTTCTTCCAGAATCTTGCACGTCTGGTCTGAAAAGCCAAACAGCAGGAGGGCGTCATTGCCTTGGGGCAGGCTGTCGTAGAAAATGCGTTTGCCTTTGGTGTCGGGGAAACAATACTGGAAGTAAGTTTCGCAGTCCTCTTCCTGGAAAACGTCAAGCGGCACGAGGGTAACCGGGCCCGACACGAGCACTTCGGCTTCGCAGGCTTCACGCAGCGACGGGTCGGTACGGAAAGCTTCACGCAGGTTTACCGTGAGCGAGGCTTCGGGCTGTGCCTGATAGGGTACAAACTCAAAGGAGTTTTCGGCATTCGAGGCATAGCGTGCAAAGGCAATGTCGAAGTCGCTCAGACGGACATATAGCTTGCGGGGGGGAGTTGTAATGTCAAAGGGCATGTGATTAAAAATGGCAAACTGTGGTTTACGTTGGGTACTTCCGTTTTTTTATGGCTAAGTTACGTTAATTTGGGCAAAAGCCCAAACGCACTTATTGTTTTTTGTCTGTCAGGCGGAACCATAGCGGGTTGACGATGTATCGGCCGGCCAACAGTCCCGTGGCGGCTCCGATGGCGTCAGCCAGCAGGTCCATAAAGTCGGCCGAGCGGGTGGCGGTCAGGGTGCCCTGGGCCACTTCAATAAGCCCGCCAAAGGCTGTGGCGCAAACAAAGGCCCACAACATGCGGTGGAGGGTGGTGGTACGTTTGCGCCGCTCCCAGCACCATACTGCCATTGTGCCGCCGAACATCAGGATGTGTGCCCATTTGTCAATCAGGAATATGGTTTCCAGACGTGGCGGATGGGGCGGCACCCATATCAGGCAGAGCAGGATAATCAGCATGCCGCACAGCATGGTGAGGGGGTAGTGCTTGAAGGTTCGGGCAATCATGGTCGTACGAACTTGGTCGGGCTTGTCTTTTTTTTAGAACATGAAGATGGCTGTGGCCATGGCGCGGTGGTTGGTTACGCGATGTGTCTGGCTGACACGTCCCTTGCCCGTCTTTTGTCCGTAGTCGGCTGCGCGGGCGGTGTATTCAATGCCGAATTTCCAGTTGGGCAGGTTGTAGGTCAGGTTGGCGCCGGCCATGAACATCTGGTCGATGTCCGTACCGTTGCCGTAGGTGCCGCTAACCTCGTCGCAGGCTCCCAAATTCTTGTAGTATCCGCCTATTACGGTACCGCGCAGGCGGGTTCCGTAGCTCAGGCTGGCCCAGGTGGCTGAAGTGCGCAGGGGGCTGTATTCTTGCTCGCCCGTAACGGCATCGGTATGGGTAATGCCAAAACCGCCCAGGGTAGAGAGTTGTGTCATGTTGCTGCCCAATACGGTTTTTGCAGCTGCTGCAAAGCGGTCGGTTTTGTATTTCATGTGCAGTTCGCCGGAAAAACTCGTGAGGCGTTCTTTCACCTTATAGGTCTGTCCGTTTTGTCCCTTAGCCTGCGTGCGTGGGGTGATGGACAGCATTTCGGCGTTGGCACCGATGGTAAAGCGGCCGTACGTGTAGTCCAGACCGATGAGAAACTCGGGGGTGCAGCTCTTCTTGATCAGATCTTCCGAAGTCTTGTTGTCAAGGCCGTAGCTGACGTACTGTGTCTGCCACAGGGCTGCTCCACGCAGGGTCAGTCCCTTGACCGGCGAAACCTGATAGCGCACTTGCGGCGCGCGGCTGAAGGGCTGGAAGGGGGCACCCATGTCGAGGCTCAACACCTCGGGGGCTACGTCGCCATAGAAGGGATGCCACGCCTGGCCTACCAGAAGTGACTGGTTCTTCCAGTCGAGTTGCAGGTACATGTGGCGGATGCGGGCCAGCGAGTAGGATGTGCTGGAGCCGCGGAAGTCGATTTCCATTTTGGCAGATGTATGGATGGCGCCGTTTTTCAGGTCCGGGCCCTGTACGTCCAGTCCCAGGCGGGAGTAGAGGGTGTAGAAGCCCAGGTTCGACGTGCCGTTCAGATCCTTTCCCTGCGCATCGGGGGCCTTGTCGAGCGGATAATAGTTGACAATACCGTCGGCCGACTCCTTGTTGGCACGGCTGTTGTAAAATACGTCAGCTCTTACTTGTCCGTAAAAGTGATAGCTGAAGTTCTTTTTCTGTGCTTCTGCACCGGTTGAGGCCAGCAGTAGGGTGGCCAATAATAGTGTCTTTTTCATATTTCGGGTAGACTTTTTTCCTTTGTCAATATGGGAGCAAAGTTACGAAGTTTTTGCGACAAATCGGCTTCATTCGGCAAATATCGCCCGCAAGCCGGGGATGAAGCGGGAGAGTAAGAGGCGGGGTGTTGCGGGGAGGAAAATAAAGACTGAACTTTGAAGAAACAAGGTCGGACTTTGAATTCACAAGGTCCGGCTTCGGAATTTTTTCCTGCCGGCCTGTATCTTGTTGTTTCGGGGGAGAATAAAAAAATAATCCCATGCAGGGTGCCTGCCTGTCCTTTTTTCTTAGGACACGGGCGGCCTGCATGGGAGATATGCGGGCGGGAAAAATGTTATCCCGTTGCGGGGCTGCGGTTTAGCTCAGACCCTCAATTTCGCCGTTAACGATGTCGATGTGCAGGGCTTGCGGCTCTTTGGGCAGGCCCGGCATGCGCATGATGTCGCCGGCAATGACTACCAGCATTTCGGCACCGGCGTTGATTTCGATGTCGCGAACCTTCAGGTCGAAGCCCTTGGCCACGCCGTAGCGCTTGGCGTCGGTAGAGAAGGAGTATTGCGTTTTGGCAATGCAGATGGGGAAACGGTCGTAGCCCATTTCGGCAATGTGCTTGAGCTTCTTCTTGGCCGTCGGGGTAAAGCTGACGGTGGCGGCACCATATTGTCCGCAGGCCAGTTTGGTGATTTTTTCTTCCACGCTGTCGGTCAGTTCGTAAGCATAGTGCAGCGGAGCCGACGGCTTTTTCTCGATGGTCTCAACAACCAGGCGTGCCAGTTCCTCGGCGCCTTTTCCGCCTTCAACAAAAGCATTGTTTACGGCAAAGCCGATGTGCAGTTCCTGCTCGCAGTGCTGGCGTACCAGGTCGATTTCCTCATCCACGTCGGTGGCATAGCGGTTGAAGGCTACTACTACCGTCTGGCCGTAGCTTTGCAGACACTGTACGTGCTTGTCCAGGTTTTCAAGTCCCTTGATGAGGCCTTCGCGGTTGGGCTCCTTAATGCCGTCCAGGGCTACGCCGCCGTGCATCTTCAGTCCCTGCGTGGTGGCTACGATGACGGTGAGGCTGGGGTTGAGTCCGGCTTTGCGGCACTTGATGTCGTAGAACTTCTCGGCACCCAGGTCGGCGCCGAATCCGGCTTCCGTAATGGTATAGTCGCCAAAGGTCATGGCCATGCGGGTGGCCAGTACGGAGTTGCAGCCGTGGGCAATGTTGGCAAACGGGCCGCCGTGTACAATGGCCGGCGTGTGCTCGGTGGTCTGTACCAGGTTGGGCATGATGGCGTCCTTGAGCAACACGGTGATGGCACCGGCAACGCCCAGATCTTTTACCGTAAACGGACGACCGTCGGTGGTAAAGCCCAGCAGGATGTTCTCAATGCGGCGGCGCAGGTCGTCAAAGTCCTTTGACAGACACAGAATGGCCATGATTTCAGAGGCCGGAGTAATGTCGAATCCCGACTCCTTGACTACGCCGTTGGTCTTGGCGCCCAGGCCGGTGACGATGTAGCGCAGCGTGCGGTCGTTGACGTCGAGTACACGCTTCCACAACACTTCCTTCAGCGCAAAGCCGTCGTCCTGATGCTGGTAGATGTAGTTGTCGAGCAGGGCTGAAATCATGTTGTGGGCTGAGGTGATGGCATGAAAGTCACCCGTAAAGTGCAGGTTGATTTTATCCATCGGCAGCACCTGGGCATAACCGCCTCCGGCTGCGCCGCCCTTCATGCCGAAACACGGGCCCAGCGAGGGTTCGCGCAGGGCTACTACGGCTTTCTTGCCGATGCGGTTCATACCGAGGGCCAGGCCCACCGATACGGTAGTTTTGCCGATACCGGCTTTGGTCGGCGTAATGGCCGTTACCAGAATCAGGTGATTCTGCTTGACCTTCTGCTCGTCTATCAGCTCAATGGGCAGCTTGGCGATGTGGCGGCCGTAATGTTCCAGTTGGTTACTCGGGATTCCGATTTTTTCGGCAATCTCGTCAATGGGGCGCAGCTCGATGCTACGGGCAATTTCAATGTCTGATAACATGTGTATATAAGTGATTAAGTAATAATAATTTGCAGTTTGTGAGTGTAAAAGTACCATTATTTTGGCAGACCGTGGGGCAGTTTCTCCAAAAATCGGTCTTTCGTTTGTTTTTTTTATATCCTTGGCCGTCAAAAAGATATCTTTCGAGGGGATAATTTTAAGTCGGGCGGCCGGTATTTTTTTGTTGACGGATGGAATTGGTATGCCTCTCCCAAGGTGCAGTCCGTGATTTTTTTGTAATTTTGCGCTCACAAAAAAACTCCGGATTTTCATAGCAAGACTGGAGTGTGATACATATAATATTTTATATAGCATAACGAAAGAAAACCAATTTATGGGAGGATTTTTTGGTACCATAGGCAGAAAAAGTTGTGTAGCCGATTTGTTTTATGGAACGGACTACAATTCGCATACCGGTACACGCCGCGGCGGTATGGCTACATACGATCACGAAACCGGTTTTAAAAGAGTGATTCATAGTTTGGAGAGTACATACTTTCGCACTAAGTTTGAACCGGAACTTGACAGATTCAAGGGAAATGCCGGAATCGGCATTATCAGTGACACGGACGCGCAGCCTATTGTCGTGAATTGTCATTTGGGAAGGTTTGCGATTGTTACGGTAGCTAAGATTGCGAATCTGGAAGAGTTGACCCGCAATTTGCTGGATGAAGGAATGCATTTTTCTGAACTCTCGCAGGGCAGCACGAACCAGACAGAACTGGTGGCCTTGCTCATCACGCAGGGTAAGAATTTTACCGACGGTATTGAAAATGCTTTCCGCCAGATTAAAGGTTCCTGCTCCATGCTTTTGCTGACCGAGGACGGTATCATTGCAGCCCGCGACTTTTTGGGACGTACTCCCATTGTGTTGGGTAAAAAAGACGGCGCTTGGGCTGCCACCAGTGAGTCGTCGGCATTTCCCAACCTCGATTATCAGGTTGACCGTTTCCTCGGTCCGGGTGAGATTGTGCGCTTGCGGGCAGAGGGCGTGGAACAGATGCGTGCTCCCGAAAAGCGGATGCAGATTTGTTCGTTCCTTTGGGTGTACTATGGCTTCCCGACATCAACCTACGAGAACCGTAACGTAGAGCAGGTCCGTTTTGAGGAAGGACGTCTTATGGCCGACAGCGATCATGATACCGAGGTAGACTGCGTGTGCGGTATTCCTGATTCCGGCGTAGGCATGGCTTTGGGATATGCAGCCGGACGCGGTATTTCCTATCAGCGGGCAATTTCCAAATATACGCCGACGTGGCCGCGCAGCTTCACTCCGAGCAACCAGAGTATGCGTTCGCTTGTGGCCAAGATGAAACTGATTCCCAACAAGGCTATGCTTGACGGCAAGCGGGTGCTGTTCTGTGACGACAGCATTGTTCGTGGCACACAGTTGCGCGATAATGTAGGTATCTTGTATGATTGCGGTTGCAAGGAAGTGCATATGCGCATTGCCTGTCCGCCGCTTATTTACAGTTGTCCTTTTATCGGTTTTACTTCGTCAAAGAGTGCATTGGAACTCATTACCCGCCGCATTATTAAAGATTTGGAGGGAGACGAAAACAAAAACCTGGAAAAATATGCAACAACCGACTCGCCTGAATATAAGCAGATGGTGGAAATCATCCGAAAGCGGCTTAATCTGACGTCGTTGCGCTTTAATCGGCTTGAAGACCTCGTAAAGGCCATCGGACTGCCTAAATGTCAACTTTGTACGCACTGTTTTGACGGAAGCAGCTATTTCAAATAACCGGTTGCGGCCATGAAATATTCTATGCTGAACCTAATGTATCATAATAAAGTCCTGCTGCCGCTTGTATGGCTGGCAGGACTTCTTTTTTGCGCCTGTCAGTCTACGGGCAGCCGTCGGCATACGGCAGTAACTGAAGGGGATACCCTTTATCCCCGTTATGCCAGTCTGTTGCGCTACATTGAAGGGCCCGGATGGGAAGTGGCTGAGGTGCTCGACCCCTGGAATCAGGGAAAAGTGCTGCAACGGTATGTGCTTGTGCCTCGTGAAGACAGTTTGCCCGAAGTCTTGCCTGAAGGAGTGCTGGTACGGGTTCCGATGCAGCGGGCTGTGGTATTTTCGGCCGTATATGCCTCTTTGCTGGCCGATTGTGGACGGCTCTCGCAGGTTTGTGGAATGACCGATGTGAACTATGTGCTTGCGCCTGCAGTATGCCGGAGCATCAGAAGCGGACATATCCGTGATTTGGGTTCTGCCATGTCGCCCGATGTAGAGCGGATTTTAAGCGTACAGCCCGATGGCGTGTTGGTGTCGGCTTATGAGCAGTCGGATTACGGTGCTTTGGCACGTACTTCGGTGCCTTTGATTGTCTGTGCGGACTATATGGAAAATACGGCTCTCGGCCGGGCTGAATGGGCTTCGTTCTTCGGGCGTCTTTTTGGCTGCAGAGATGTTACAGACAGCTTGTTCAGACAAGTGAAAGCAGCCTATAAGCGACTTCAGAAAGCGGCGAAAGGTGTATCATACCGGCCGTCGGTGCTTCATGACAAGAAAGACGGGGCAACCTGGTTCGTGCCCGGCCGGAAAAGCACGGTAGGGCAGATGCTGACGGATGCCGGGGGACGTTATATCTATCCAGACAATGAAAA
>FR903636.1:45823-83789 GCA_000438115.1 Prevotella sp. CAG:617
TTCGTTAGCTTTGGATTTTGAAGGTGTGTATGCCTGTGCAGCAGATGCAGACGTTTGGGTCGTGAAGTATGGAGCGCCTGTCGATTTGACACGCTCTTCGCTGGTGGCTGATTATCCGCCATACAATCGCTTTACGGCTTGGAAAAAAGGACAGATATACGGTTGTAATACGCTGAAGGTGCCCTATTATGACGAAACGCCTTTTCATCCGGAGCGTTTGTTGGCCGATTGGATTAAAATGCTTCATCCGGAAGTGTTGCCACAATATCAGTTGAGGTATTTCAAACCGATGGCGTTATGAAAACGAAGTTTTGTCTGCTCGCGTTGTTCTTATTGCTGGTCTTTTCATTGCTGGCCAATTTGTTTGTAGGCAGTATGCCGGTTCCGGCAGAGCAGGTGTTTCGGTTGCTGGCCGGAGGGACTGATGTGGATGCCGGAGTCCGCTTTGTTGGGCTGGGGTCGCGTCTCCCGCAAGTGCTGACGGCCGCTTGTGCCGGTGCGGCGCTGGCCATGTCTGGGTTGATGCTTCAGACGTTTTTTGGTAATGCCTTGGCTGATCCTTCAATTTTGGGCGTGCATTCCGGAGCCAGTCTGGGGGTGGCTTTTGTCATGCTGTGGATGGGAGGCGGAGTGGCCCTGACGTCCAACCTTGCGCTGACGGGCATGCTGGTGGTGATGCTGGCTGCTTTTGCAGGTGCTGTGGCGGCTTTGCTGGTGTTGCTCGTATGCAGTATGTGGCTGCACAACAGGCTGCTCCTGCTGATTGTGGGGATTATGATGGGGTATGCCACCTCGTCTGTGGTGACGTTGTTGAATTTTTCTGCATCGGCCCAGAATATACATTCTTATGTATTGTGGGGAATGGGCGATTTCAGCAGTGTAACGTTCAATCGTTTGCCTTTGTTGCTGGTGCCCTTAGGATTGTGTATGGCTGGTTTCCTGCTGGCCAAGCCGCTCAATGTCCTGTTGCTGGGTGAGCGGTATGCGGTTAATGCTGGCCTTAACATGCAAATGTTTAAGTGGCAGGTGCTGCTGCTTACGGGAGGCCTGTCGGCAGTAGTTACGGCTTTGTGCGGCCCAATAGCTTTTGTGGGGCTGGTTGTGCCTCATTTGACTAAATGGCTGTTTCATACGTCCGACCACCGCATCCTTCTGCCCGCGTGTGTGCTTGGCGGAGCATTTATCCTGACGTTGGCTCACGGCGTTTGTCGCATGTTTCCGGAAACTTTGCCCATTAACAGTGTGATGCCCATCGTGGGCATTCCGGTTGTAGGTTGGGTGGTGTTCAGGCGTCGTTTGTCTTGATGTGCTTGGGGATGATGTCGGGATATTTTTCCAGAAAATCATTGATGACCTGCAGGCCTTTGGCTGTGGCGCATCCCCGAAACAGGGTGACGACAACATAATAGGAAATCTCTTTGATGTCGTATTTGCTGTCCAGATGTTTTTCAAACGTGTTTTCGAGTTGCAGATGCAGCAAATCAAGAATCAGGTCAAAGCGTACGTCGCTTCGGAACAATCCCTGAGCCTTTCCCTTTTCTAAAAATTTTACGGCTTCGGTCCGGTTCTGCTCAATATGTTTGTTCTTGAGTTCAATGAAACGCGGATATTTTTGCAAGTCCCGGTAGAATTCGGGCGAGGTTTGGTTGAAGGCTTCAATTGAACTGACCATTTCCATGAAAACACGTTCCAATACGTTTCCGGCCTGGCGGTTAAGCTCTTTTTGCCGTTCCATTTCCTGCATGTGTTTGCAGGTGATGCATTCGTATATCAGTTCTTTCTTGTCTTCAAATACCTCGTAGAGCGTGCGCTTGGAAATGTTCAGGCGTTTGGCTATGTCGTCCATGCGTACAGCCTTGATGCCTTTTTCCTTAAAGGCTTCAAGTGCACTGACCGTGATGCGACGGCGCAGTTCTACCTTGCTGTTTTCAGAATCTTTTGATTGGACCATACCCGTAGGAAGCACATTTATGTTACTTTCCACAAAAATACGAAAAAACTTAAAGCATAGCAAAAAGTTTTCTGCCTTTTTCTGAGGAAAAATGGAAGCATAAGCTCTGACGGAACCGACAGGGAGAAAAAAGAAAATGTTACGAAGCAACCTGCAGAAAAAAACAAAAAGCATGTTGCGATTGAGCGCGAAGCTGCCATTTTAATTCATATTAACATGATACGGATAGTAAAAGCGTATAATTTCTGTATATTTGTTCCACTAATCAAACCAAAAGTAGTAAATATGAAAGCAAGTTTGAAAAAAATGCTGATGAGCCTGTTCTTTGTAGGAGCAGCTTTTACGGCAAGTGCCCAGAGCACGCCGCATTCGTTCGGTATTCATTTTGGTGGTTCGACATGGGATTTGGAATATCAATATCATTTCAGCCAGAAAAACTTTTTGGACGTAACGGCAGGAGCCTTTATGTATAACGACGGTTTTAATGCCACGGCCACGTATAACTGGAATATCAAACAGTGGGATCACTGGTGTGACAAGATTTCCTGGAAGTTATGGGGTGGAGTCGGCGGCCAGATCGGATGGACGCAGTGGGATAAATATGACGGCGTTTATCTGGGCCCGATGGCTGATTTGGGCTTCGGATTTACGGGAAAGAATGTGCCGTTTACCTTTGGCGTAGATTATCGTCCGGCCTTCTTGCTTTGTATCGGTAACGAAACGGGAATCCTGACTCCCGGTTTCTATAATCTGGGCCTTACGCTGACCTATCAGTTCTGACGAGGCATCCAGCACGGTTCTTATTTTTTTGATATATGATAGTCGGCACGTTGTGAGAACAAGGTGCCGACTTCTTTTTTCCAGGTGCCGGAAAAATTTTTTTTTGAGCCGGCTTTTTTCGTCGCTCGCCACGCACGACAACGTAAAAACATCGGAAGAGGCAGAAGCGCGCTAAAGCCTTTTCAAGAAAACGGCAGAGATGCTTTTTTTTGACAACTGAATACGTCAAAATGGCGTAAAGAAAACAAAAAGTATGTATAAAGTGCTTTTTTTGTACAGATAGTAACGAAATAAAAAATATTTTTCGGCATAAAAAATGATTCAATCATTAACTTTGCCTTACTTAAAAAAACCTTACTTAAAAAAGAAGAATCGAAACAAAATATACCATGGTAAAGATAACGAAAGAAGCAGCCTTGCTTTATCACGCTCAGGGAAAACCTGGAAAAATAGAAGTGACTCCCACCAAGCCTTATCGTACACAGACCGACCTTTCGCTGGCTTATTCGCCCGGCGTGGCCGAACCCTGTCTGGAGATTCAGAAGAATCAGGAAGACGTATATAAATATACGAACAAGGGTAATTTGGTTGCCGTTATTTCTAACGGAACAGCCGTGTTGGGCTTGGGCGACATAGGAGCCATGTCAGGCAAACCGGTGATGGAAGGAAAGAGCCTGCTCTTTAAGATTTACGCCGGGGTTGATGCCTTTGACATCGAGGTGAACGAAAAAGATCCTGAAAAATTCATTCAGGCAGTCAAGGCCATAGCTCCGACTTTTGGCGGTATCAATCTGGAAGACATCAAGGCACCGGAGTGTTTTGAAATAGAACGCCGCCTGAAGGAGGAACTGGACATCCCCGTCATGCATGACGACCAGCACGGCACGGCCATCATATCGGCCGCCGGACTGCTGAATGCTCTTGAGGTAGCCGGAAAGAAAATTGAAGAAGCACGCTTCGTGGTCAACGGTGCCGGAGCCGCAGCCATTTCCTGCACCCGTCTTTACTGCTCTTTCGGCGCGCGTCGCGAAAACATTGTCATGCTTGACTCCAAAGGCGTCATTACGGCCGACCGCCCCAACCTGACGGAGCAGAAACGCGAATTTGCCACCTCGCGCACGGACGTGCATACGCTGGAAGAAGCCGTTCGGGGTGCCGACGTTTTTGTCGGCCTTTCCAAAGGCAACGTGCTGACAAAGGATATGGTACGCTCCATGGCCGAAAAGCCCATTATCTTTGCGCTGGCCAATCCCGTACCCGAAATTTCGTATGAGGACGCCAAGGAGGCTCGTCCCGACGTACTGATGAGTACGGGTCGCACCGACTATCCGAATCAGATTAACAACGTAATCGGTTTCCCCTATATATTCCGCGGCGCACTCGATACCGCAGCCAAGGCCATCAATGAGGAAATGAAGCTGGCTGCCGCCCGTGCCATTGCCGACCTGGCCAAGCGCCCTGTGCCCGACATTGTCAATCGTGCCTACCACGTGCGCAGTTTTACGTTCGGACCGGATTATTTTATTCCGAAACCCGTAGATCCTCGTCTGATTACCGAAGTGTCCATGGCTGTGGCCAAAGCCGCCATGGAGAGTGGCGTGGCCCGTCGGCGCATCACCGACTGGAAGGCCTATCGCCAGCATTTGCGTGAACTGATGGGGCAGGAAAGCAAATTCGTACAGAATCTTTACGATACCGCCCGACTGGAGCCGAAACGCGTGGTCTTTGCCGAAGGAACCCACCCCAAAATGCTTGAAGCCGCCGTGCAGGCCAAGGAGGAGGGTATCTGCCATCCTATTTTGCTGGGTAATCGTGAGACTATCCGCAATATGGCAGCCGATATGAAGTTGAATCTGGAAAACGTTGAGGTAATCGACCTGCGTGCTGACGATCAGCAGGAGCGCCGTATGCATTATGCCGAAATCCTGGCCCAAAAGCGCCAGCGTGAGGGATACACGCTTCAGGAAGCTACCGACAAGCTGTATGAGCGTAATTATTTCGGAATGATGATGGTGGAAACGGGCGATGCCGATGCCTTTATAACCGGACTTTATACCAAATATTCAAATACCATCAAAGTGGCCAAGGACGTCATTGGTATTCGCAAAGGGTATAACCATTTCGGTACCATGCATCTGATTCATTCAAAGAAAGGCGTGCTGTTTTTAGCCGATACGCTGATCAACCGGCATCCGGATACGGAAACAATGGTAGATATAGCCAAACTGAGTGCATCAACGGTACGTTTCTTCAACCGTACTCCGGTCATGGCCATGCTTTCATATTCCAATTTCGGGTCAGACAAAGTGGGCAGTCCCGCTTCTATCCATGAAGCAGTGGCCAAAATGCAGGAATCATATCCTGACTTGGCTATTGACGGTGAGATGCAGGTTAACTTTGCGCTTGACAGAGATCTGCGTGACGAGAAATATCCGTTTACCCGTCTTAAAGGTTTGGACGTCAACACCTTGGTGTTCCCCAACTTGAGTTCGGCCAACTCGTCGTATAAGATGATCAAGAGCATGGTGGACGATGCTGAAGTTATCGGCCCGATTCAGATGGGACTGAACAAACCTATTCATTTCACTGACTTCGAGTGCTCCGTACGGGATATCGTCAACATTACAGCCGTAGCCGTATTGGATGCCATCGTACAGGAGAAAAAGGAAAACAATAATTAAAGAAAAACGCCCGGCGACGCTTGTCCTGCCGGGATAGATATCCAGACGATAAAAGACGAATCATACTCAACACTTAAATATGCGCGGGTATAGCTGAATTCTGCAAAAAATGAGAGCGGAGCGGCTGTACCCGCGCATTTTCATGAAACAACTATTAAAAAGTATGTCATCTTTGGTCTTATTTAAAATAAGTTGTACTTTTGCATGTTAAAATTATAAACTACAAAAACTTTCTCGAGTAATGCGGAAACTTGGTTTTTTGGGAATCCTGATAATGGTGATTTCATTTACTTCTTGTGTATCCAATAAAGATATGACGTATCTGCAAGGCGTGGAGCAGCAGTATGCCCAATATCGTGACATGACCACCACTTATAGTTTGAAAATCGGTGCAGACGACCAGTTGGCTATTTCAATTACGAGTCGTGACAACAAGCTGATTAGTATTTTCAACAATCAGACTCTGATTGGTTCGGGTGTAGGTTCATCACAGGCCAGTACGCAGAACACACAGGCCGGAGTATCTTATTTTACGGTAGACAAGGATGGCTATATCCGATTCCCGATATTCGGTAAGATCAAGGCGGCCGGTTATTCAGTCGATGAATTGTCAGACATGCTGGCCCAGCGTATACGTCAGGAAGGATACATACAGGATGCCATTGTAACAACGCGTATTATAAACTACCGTGTAACGGTGTTGGGAGCCGTTAAGAATCCGGGCGTTGTGCAGAATACTACGGGAGAGCGCATGACCATTCTGGAAATTTTGGGAAAGGCCGGCGATTTGACCAATGTGGCCTTCAGAAAGAATGTAAAGGTCATTCGTGAGCAGGACGGCCAGCGCATAAGCTATACGATAGACTTGACTGACCCCTCCAGTGTGTTTAATTCTCCTGCTTATTTCGTAAAACAGAATGACCTGATTTATGTAGAGGCCAACAAGTCGGAGCGTGTTAAGGGTAGTACGGGCTATACCTATCTCTCGGTAGTAGGTTCGTTTGTAAGTATCGTGGCTTCAGTCGCTTCGTTAATCATTTCACTAACTCGATAATTTTTTATATTGCGGATATGGCGAATAATACAGTTTCTTCAACGGTGAATCAAGCGGAACTAAAGGAAGAAAGCATTAATTTTCAGCAAATTATTGGAATCTGCATAGTTATTTTGCAGAAACATTGGATGTGGTTCTTAACCTCGGTCGTACTATTCGTGGTTCTGGCATTTGTATATTCAAGAACCCAGCCTCAGGTTTATCAGCGTACGGCCGTATTGGAAATAGAAGACAACAACGACAGCGGCAGTATGGGCCGGGCCGGCAGGGGCGCAAACATGTTGCTGGAACTGAATGGCGTTTCGGTAGGAAACAGCCTGCAGGACGAAACTTTTATCTTGCAGTCATACCGTCTGATGGAAAGGGTGGTTTCGCGTTTGGGGCTTGACGTATCGTATGATACGAAAGACGGTTTGCGGCCCATTTCATTGTTTAGCATCCGTCCTTTTAATGTGGTTTTTCAGGCTCCATTTTCCAAGGCTTTGGCCTTTGATGTCAAGATTCTTGATGAAAACAGCTTTGAATTGAAAAATCTTCAGTTCGAGGATTTTGATTCGGAATTTAATTATAAGGGAACCTTTGGACGTCCGTTCAGTACTCCTGTCGGTAAAATCGTATTGAACAAGAATTCGCAGTATATCAGTGAATTTGTAGGAAAGAAAATAAGCATTACCCGAATCAGCGTAAAGGATGCCGCAAAAATTTACGTGAAAAGGATTTCCGCTACTCCGGTTGACAAACAGTCTTCATTAATTCAGTTGGTTTGTCAGGATGTCAATAAGAAGCGGGCAGAAGTATTGCTTTCTACGTTGCTTGACGTGTATCGTGAGGATATTATCGAGAGCAAGAACCGCGTGGCTGAGAATACCTCAAAGTTTATCGAAGAACGTATCGGACTGATTGAGCAGGATTTGATTAAGGTTGAAGGCTCGTTGGCCCGTTTTAAGGAAAAATACAATATCGTCGACTTTCAGAAGAGTGCTGAAGCCTTTTTGCAGCAGCAGGGTACGGCACGCAATCTTGCGCTTGATTATGAAACCCAGTTGAGCGTGGCACGCTATCTGGAATCATATTTACACAGCAAAAGCAAGGACGATGAATTCATTCCGATGTTGGATTTGGGAGATGCAGGAATACAGCAGGAAATTTCAGCTTATAATGATATATTGATTGAAAAGAAAAACCTGGAGCAGAATTCTACCAATTCTCCCGTTATCCGAGATATGAATGAGGCTTTGAAAGCCAAGCGAGCCTCAATTCTGGCCGGTGTGCGCAGTTACGTGAATTCAGTTAGCCTGAAAGCACAAAAGGCCCGGACCAACGAAAATGTACTTAACAGCGCCATGAGCGAGGTGCCTCAGAAAGAGCGGCAGGCCAATGACATCCAGCGTCAGCAAATTCTGAAGGAAAATCTTTACAATTATCTTTTGAACAAGCGCGAGGAAGTAGCACTCCAGTTGGCTATCAACGAAGCCAATATCCGTGTGGTTGAACCTCCTTATGGAAACAAGCGCCCAATAGCTCCCCGCACGATGATATTTGTGCTGGTCGGTTTCGTTATAGGTTTGGCTTTGCCCAGTGCATATTTCGGAATGCTTTATTCAATGGATACGGCGTTACGCTCGCGCAAGGAAGTGGAAGACGCTATGAGTTTGCCTATTGTAGGTGAAATTCCACGTTGGGAAATGAGTGAGCGCAGCATGCGAGACGGCATCAAAAATCTTATCGCAATGGATCAGAATAATAATTCAGTGGCTGAGGCTTTCCGTCTTTTGCGCTATAATTTGAATTTTATGGTCGGCAAAAAGGACAGTAAGCACGTAATTATGCTGACCTCTTCGTCGCCTTCACAAGGTAAGACATTTGTGTCGCGTAATTTGTCGCATATCTTGGCACAAGCCCGCAAACGTGTCGTACTGATTGATGCCGATATTCGTAAAGGTACGCAGAGTTCTTTGCTTGGACATGGGCAGGGCTTGACGGCATATTTAAATAACGATACTGATTCGTATGAGGATTTGCTGATTCGTGACAAAACAGACTTTGATTTTATTCCTTCTGGAATTATTCCGCCCAATCCGGCTGAACTTTTGATGAACAGCCGTTTGGAGGAGTTGATTGGAAAACTCAAGGAAGTTTACGATTATATTGTAATAGATACGACTCCGGCATTTCAAGTGGCAGATGCTGCTATTGTGAGCAGAGTAGCTGATGTGACGCTTTTCGTAATGCGAATCGGAGTAGAAGACAAACGTATCATGCCAGAGGTTGAGAAATTGCAGACTTCGGGTAAGATTAAAAATATGTGCATCGTTCTTAATGGCTGCCGCATGCATAATGGTTATGGATACGGTTACGGTTATGGCTATGGGTATGGCTACGGTTATGGCTATG
This sequence comes from Prevotella sp. CAG:617, assembly GCA_000438115.1. Taxonomy (GTDB): domain Bacteria; phylum Bacteroidota; class Bacteroidia; order Bacteroidales; family Bacteroidaceae; genus Alloprevotella. Next base: position 54,684 of record FR903636.1, read on the forward strand.
GCCGGCAGTCTCAAAAGAAATAGATGTTCATGAAGTAAGATAAAACCATAAGACGGCGGCGGAGGGGAACGAAACTTTCACCGCCGTCTGTATTTTGTAAACAGCCCACCTTTTATTAGTATGTATCAATCAAAAACCGACAATTATCACCTCCTGACTGAAGCTCCCGTAGGGCGTGTCATTTTGCATTTGGCCCTGCCGACCATGTTGAGTATGTTGGTTACGTCGATTTATAATCTGACAGACACGTGGTTTGTAGGACGTATCAGCACGCAGGCTACCGCTGCTATTGGTGTGGCTTTTCCCGTAATGTCGGTTATCCAGGCCATAGGTTTCTTTTTTGGTCATGGTTCGGGCAATTATATTTCCCGTCGTCTTGGTGCGCGTGATACGGCTAATGCCGGGGCTATGGCCACGACGGGCTTTGTTTACGCATTTGTGATGGGGCTTGTTGTGGCTTGTGTGGGACATCTGTTTTTGAAGCCGCTTTGTCTGGCGTTGGGGTCTACTCCAACCATTTTACCTTACAGTCTGCAATATGTAGGAATTATTTTGTGGGGAGCACCCTTTATGACGGCTTCGCTGGTACTGAACAATCAGATGCGTTTTCAGGGAAATGCCGCGTATGCCATGGTAGGAGTTGTCAGTGGTGCGGTGCTTAATGTGTTGCTTGCCCCTTTGTTTATTTTCGTCTTGAATATGGGGGTGAAGGGAGCCGCCGTAGCTACGGTCGTTTGTCAGTTGTTCAGCTTTTGTCTGTTGGTCTATATGGATGGTCGTGGCAACAATTTGCGGATTCATCCGCGTCGGTTTCGCCTTAATGTATCCTTGCTTAAGGAAATTGTACGTGGTGGCACTCCGTCGCTCAGCCGTCAGGGGTTGGCCTGCCTGTCAACGATGTTGCTGAATCTTGTGGCCGGTCGTTATGGTGATGCCGCCATTGCCGGAATGAGCATTGTTACTCGGCTGAGTTTCCTGATTTTTGCTCTTTTGTTGGGATTCGGGCAAGGCTTCCAGCCGGTATGTGGCTTTAATTTCGGAGCCGGGCTTTATCGGCGGGTAATCAGTGGCTTTTGGCTGTGTGTACGTCTCGGAACGCTCTTTCTGTCCGTATGCGCATTGCTGGGCTTTATATGGGCGCCGGAAATTGTGCATTTGTTTCGTCATGACCCTGCAGTGGTGGAAGTCGGAGCCAATGCGTTGCGGTGGCAGCTGGTTGTGTTTCCATGCATTGCATTTTGCACCATCAGCAACATGACGCTGCAAACCGTACGTTACAGTGCCCGTGCTACGTTGTTGGCTTCATCCCGTCAGGGGTTGTTTTTCCTTCCGGCCTTGTTTATATTGCCTCATTTTTTCGGCCTGTCCGGATTGGAGGCCTGTCAGGCCGTGGCCGATTTTCTTACCTTTTTACTGGCGTTGCCGCTGATGCTTAGTGTCATCGGAAAATGGAAAAAAATAGTTGATCGAAAAACCGGGGCCGCAATCGCAGGTTGATTGTTTTTGGCAGATGGGCACAGGGACTTTTTATTTGTCTTTTATCACACTAAAAAAGATTAAAGGCGCATGGTGGCCTTTGTGCCGCATTTAATTTTCCGCTATCTTTGTATCATCGTTAAGTGGCATGCTTTCGGCATGCGAAAAAATTGAAAAATATGAAGGTTATAAGTCATATCATTTTAGTTGTTTCGTGTTGCTTTTGCTGTGTCCTGAATTTAAAAGCCCAGGTGGAGCAGGTGTCTGATTCGGTCATTACTCCTTGGGATAGGGCCGTAGCCTTGCCCGACACTGCACATCAGACGCTGGACGGGCCAGATTCCGCAGCTGACGGACTGGATGCTGTCGGCTTCCTGATGAATGTGCCGGGCAGCCTGGATCAGTGGGACTATATGCCTTTGCATCGGGGGCTCAATGCCCAGTTTGGCATGAGTGTATCCGCCGCATGGGGCAAACATGCGCCGCGTGGCGTAGGTTTCGGGCAGCACCTTAATTTAATGTATGTGGCTCCGCTTACGTCGCGCTTGAGCATCGCGGCCGGTCTTTCTGCCGACAATCTTACGTGGGGAGGCGACCGCCTGACTTCACTCAGCCTGATGGGCGCTGCCAGCTACCGGCTGACCGACCGCATCAATGTTTTTGCCTATGGTGCCAAACGTTTGTTGCCGCAGCGTGAGGTAAGAGGTCTGGCGGCTCCTTATTTCTACGACCGCAATCCCGACTACGTATATGGCGGAGGTTTCGATTTTAAACTGGGCGAGCACAGCTGGCTGCAAATCAGCGTAGAGTCGCGAAAGGACAGTTATCCCGCACCGCCGCCTCCACCTCACCATTTTGAATGTCGATAAGAAGTTTCATGAAGAATGCCATACAACATCTTTTGCAGCAGCGTGCGTTGCTGCAAAAGGAATATGCTTATGAAAAAGCCACGTTTCAGCGCGAAACTGAAGTTATGGGTATTGGCCGCAAAATAAAGCGCGGCCAATGTTGGTTTCCGGTCAGTTTCGGAAGGGCTTACTACAATTCCCTGAACCAGTTTGTCATTGAAGTGCTGCGCAGCGCCGGCGAGGAGGACGTGACACACAATTTTGAGTATGGCCGTCCGGTATGCTTTTTCAGTCGTGACGCACAAGGGGCACTGACTTATTTTAATTTTGTGGCTACGGTGAGCTATGCGGCTGCCGACAGCATGGTGGTCAGTCTGCCCGGTGGCACAACGCAGGCCGACCAGTTGAGGGCATCCAGCTTTGTGGGCGTCCAGCTTTATTTTGACGAAACTACCTACCGTCTTATGTTCAGTGCGCTCGACAAGGCGATTTCTGCCCGCGACGGTCGGCTGGCCGTTTTGCGCGACATTTTCCACGGGCCTCAGGAGCCGGCCCGGTCGGCTGTACCGCCCGTCAGTCTGCCCTGGCTTAATGCCGTGCAGCAGAAAGCCGTCAACAATGCCCTCTGCGCCCGCGATGTGGCCATTGTGCATGGCCCTCCCGGCACGGGCAAGACCACCACACTCGTTGAGGCCGTCTATGAGGTTTTGCGACGCGAGCCGCAGGTGCTGGTGTGTGCGCAGAGCAACATGGCTGTCGACTGGATTTCGGAAAAACTGGCCGAGCGCGGGCTTTCCGTACTGCGTATCGGCAATCCTGCCCGCATCACTGACAAGATGTTTGCCCATTGTTACGAGCAGCAGTTTGCGGCCCATCCTGATTATCCCAAACTTTGGGCCATACGCCGCGAGGTACGCAGCCTATATGCCTCACGCGGACATGGCGGCGAGCGCCTGCATCAGAAAATAGCCCGCCTCAAGGAGCGGGCGGCAGCCCTGGAGCTTGACATACGACAGACTCTTTTTGCCAATGCCCGCGTGGTAGCTTCTACGCTGGCCGGAGCGGCCAGCAGTCTTATGACGGGGCAGCACTTCCATACCCTTTTTATTGATGAGGCGGCACAGGCTCTTGAGGCTGCCTGCTGGATAGCCCTGCAGCGGGCCGACCGCGTCATTATGGCCGGCGACCACTGCCAGTTGCCGCCCACGGTACTCTCGCCCGAGGCCCTGCAGGGCGGACTGGGCGAAACGCTCATGGAGCACGTGGCGCGCAAGCATCCGGCCTGTGTCACGCTGCTTACCACGCAATACCGCATGAATCACATCCTGATGCAGTTCTCGTCCGACTGGTTCTATGGTGGGCAGGTGCAGTCGGCTCCCGAGGTTTCAGGGCGCAGCCTGCTCGATTTTGACGTACCTCTGGTGTGGATTGATGCTGCTGCCGAACAGGCTGCCGAAACGACCGACGACCTGCCGGCCGATCCCGTGGGCGAAGAATTGGTGGGCGGAAGCTACGGCCGCATCAACCGGGCCGAGGCCAGGCTGACCATCGACACCCTGAAGCGCTACATTGAGCGTATCGGGCGGCAACGCTTTCTGGATGAGCGCCTCGATGTGGGTATCATTTCGCCCTATCGCGTGCAGGTGCAGGAGCTGCGGCGCCTGGTGCGCGCCGACGCTGCGCTCAAACCTTTCCGCTCGCTGATTACGGTAAACACCGTCGACGGCTTTCAGGGGCAGGAGCGCGACATCATCATGGTGAGCCTGGTGCGTGCCAACAGTCAGGGGCAGATTGGTTTCCTGCGTGATTTGCGACGCATGAACGTGGCCATGACGCGGGCGCGCCACAAACTTTTCGTCCTGGGCGACGTGGCAACCCTGACGCGCCACCGCTTCTACCGGGCGCTCCACGAATACAGCGAGCTGCTCAAGGAAGGTAGCTTTCCTGATTATTAAATAGAATTTGACAAACAAAAGAAATGATGAATACATCCGATTGTTCACAGGCAGCCGAGGTGCTGCGTTTTCTGGAGGCCATTGCGCAGCATAACGACCGCGAATGGTTTGCCGCCCACCGTGAGTGGTATGAGCAGGCCAGAGATTCGTTCAGCCAGATGGTTGAGGCGCTCCTGCTGCGTCTGACCGAACTTGACGAGGGCGTCAGCTGGCTCACGGTGGCCGACTGTACGTACCGCTTTTATCGTGACACACGTTTTTCGCCCGACAAGGCACCCTATAAGCGCCACTTCGGTGCCTACTGCAACAGCCGCGGGCGCAAGTCCATTCATGGCGGATACTACATTCACCTGCAGCCGGGCCACTGTATGGTGGCCGGAGGTGCCTGGTGTCTGCCGCCGGCAGTGCTCAAGGCCGTACGTGAGGACATCGTGTTGCGCATCGACGAGTTCCGCAGTATTGTCGAGGAGCCACGTTTCCGTGCCCTTTATCCCGAAATCGGCGATACGGCGCTGAAAACCCTGCCTAAGGGTTTTGACCGTCAGTTTCCTTTTCCGCAGTATTTGCGTCCCAAGGACTATTCTGTGGCCCACTTTGTAGACGATAGTTTTTATTGTTCAGCCGACTGGCTTGACCGTACCATGGACTGTTTTGCCGTGATGAAGCCCTATCTGGACTTTATCAACGAAACCATTGACGACTACATTTAGAGTTTTTTTCTGCTTTCTTCCGGCACGGCTTCAGCACCGGCGGCTCGGGGAGGGGAGTTTGGAAAAACAAAGTGGCTAGTCAGCGTAAAAAGGTCGGAACTAAAATCAATTAGTTCCGACCTTTTTACGCTAACCGTGTTGGTGCGCTCTTTCCTGCCTTAATAAAGGAATATGCCGGCCAGACCGCAAAGCAGCAGAATGAAAATGGGGTTAAAACGGAAGTAATGCACACCCAGCAGGGTGGCAACAAACAGAAAGATGCTTGATACGAAATCCCATTTGAGCAAGTAGGGATGGCCAAAGTTCTCCACGTTGAAAAGCAGAATCAGAAAAGCCATCATCATGCCGGCCGTTACCGGTCGCAGCGATTCCATAATGCTTTGGGCCATGGCGTTGGCCTCTTTGTCGGCAAACAGGCGCAGCGTGGGAAACATCAGAACAAACGATACGGTGGCCATGGCTGCCATGGCCGTCAGTACCCCCAGCAGCCCCATGCCGGCTCCCAGTTGCTGGCTGACGCTTCCGTAGCCTACAAAGGCCGCCATGTTGATTTCCGTGGGGCCGGGCAGCATACGGCATAGCGAGAGCAGGTCTGAAAACTGCCCCGGCTGCAGCCATTTGTTGGCCACCACGATACGGTCGTAGAGCAGGGGGATGCTGATGTAGGCCGACCCGATGCCAAAGAATCCGATGAGCAGAAAGTTCCAGAACAGTTGAATCAGTAATCGCATGATGAAGTATGAGCGTTTATGGTTTTAAAATTTCCGAAGGCTGCAGGCGTGGCTGCATTCTTCTTAATCCTTGTCGTTTTCCTGAGGCTTGACAAAGCGGCCGTACAGGTAGGCGCAGCCACCCACAAGCACGATAATATAGATGGGGGTAATGCGGAATACCACTACGGCCATAATGGTCAGCAGCGGAATCCAGATGTTCGACAGGTTGAGGCGGGCGGCTTTGCCCAGGCGGTAGCAGGGCATGACCATCAGGGCCACAATGGCCGGACGCATGCCGCGCAGAAAGCGCTGAATCCAGGCCGTGTCCTGCAAGTTGAAGTAGAGCATGGCCATCAACGTAAAGAGTATCAGGGGTAGGGCCAGTACGCCCAAGGCCGCCAGTGCTGCTCCGCGCCAGCCGCCCAGACGGTAGCCTACGGCCAGGCTCAGGTTGAGCCCGAACGATCCGGGTATGGATGAGGCCAGTGTGGTCAGGTCGGTCAGTTCTTCGGCGGTAAGCAGGTGGTCGCGGTCAATCAACCGTTTTTCAATTTGCTGCAGCAGGGCATGTCCGCCACCGGTGGCCAGCAGCCCCATCTGAAAGAATCCTTTGAAAATTTCAATTGGCTTTTTCATTACTTTTTTCGTGGAGTTCTTGTTTCAACCTACAAACTTACGGAAAAATGCCGGAATATGCGAATAAAATGTGTTCAGATTGGAGCTGTAAGATATAATTGCATCCATACTAATAAATAAAGGTCGTTGTTGAAAAATATTGAGGGTAATATAAAAAACGAACAGACGAACTGACTTTTACCTCAGTACGCCTGTTCATTTAATATATGAATTATGGATTTTGTAACTTATTTTCCCTTGCGTCCGAACAGGGAGAAGTGGACGTAGCGTTTCGGGTTCGCCTTCAGGTCAGTAACCAATGAATCGGCACTGCTGATGGTGGTATTGATGTTGTCATACAGCTTGCGGTCGTTGAGGAGCAGGCCCAGTGTGTTGTCTTTGCTGCTCATGCTGTTGTTGAGGTTGTTGGTGATGTCGGTCATGTTTTTGCTCAACTGGTGTACGCTGGCCAGCGTTTCGTTGACGTTGCGCATGGTTTCCTCCACCGGCACGTTGGCCAGGTGGCCGGACAAAATTTCCATGTTGCTGCCGATGCGGTTGAGCTTGGCCGTCAGTTGCGGAACGTCGTTTTTGAGCAAATGATTGACTGACGCGGTTGTTGTTTTCAGTTGGGCTGTCAGTTCTGCTGCATTGTTGAGCGTTTGCATTAAGGCCGGGTCGCCGGTGATGCGGTTGATGTTGGTCAGTATGGAGTCGAGCTTCGGAATCAGTGCCATTACGGTAGGTGCAGCCTGCTCCAGTTTGTTCATCAGTCCGTTTTTGGGGCCTCCGGGAATGGTATCACCCGGCTCGAGTGTGTGCAGGGGGTCGGGGCCCAGTACCAGATTCATGACGGCGCCGCCCAGCATCTCTGTGGCCAGTTCAGCCCGTGTGCCGGCCGGCACACGCATTTTGGAGTCCAGTTCCACACCTACGGCAACATTGCCCGGATGATCGTAGTCGTAAGTTATTTCGCGCACAATACCTACGGCATATCCGTTGGCATATACGGGATTGGATACCGCAAGTCCGGTGATGTCATTAAATTTAATGATGTAAAGGTTGGATTTCTTAAACAGATTGACACCTTTCAGGAAGTTGATGCCAACAAACAGCAGTACGATGGCGACGATGGCCGTCAGTGCGATTTTTATTTCCTTGGTAAAAATTTTATTCATGATGTTGTGTTGTTTTTTCTTTCTGTGTTGAAGAATGGCAGGCGGATGTGTGCACGCTTTGCCGGGGAGTAGGGCACACATCTTCTTGCGTTTATTTTTTCTGGCTCATCTTCCGGGCTTTAATCAGGTCAATGCGTTCTCCGTCAACAAAGGCTACAATGAATGCTTGCGGGAATTTATCCAGAACCTCGCGGCGCTTTTTCAGAATTTCGCTATACTGTGTACTCTCGCCGTAGGTGTATTTTACGAGTCCGTTTTCTTTGTAATAGTCTGTGTCGGTCAGTCCTTTGAACTGTTGACTGCCTGCGCGCAGACGTCGGTTGACTGCAAAAATCTGTACCTTGTAAACCGGCTTCCCATCCGTGTTGATTTCTTTTTTTGCAGAATCTTTCGTGGAGCCTTGGGGCGTTTGGGCTTCTCTTGCGGTAGATGAATCGTTGGCCCGTTTGTCATTGCTCACCTTGGGTGATGGCGTGTCTGTTGTTTTGTCGGAATAGACTTTCTTGACGTCATCTTCAGGATTTGAAGGCTTGAACGGCTGAATGATGGTGCGTGGGTTTTCCTGGTCGTTCTTGTAAGCAATGAAGCCTGCGTAGATGCTGGCACCCATACGGCGGATTCCTTCCTCGCTGTTGAGGAATTGCTCTTCTTCTGGGGTGGAAATAAAGCCCAATTCGGTCAGTACGCTTGGCATTGACGTGTTGCGCAGAACCAGAAAACCGGCTTGATGTACGCCTTTATCGCGGCGGCCTGCATTCTTGACGTAACTTCGCTGGATGCAGCGTGCCAGATTTACGCTTTGTTTCATGTACTGGTCTTGCATGAATTCAAAGATGATGTAGCTTTCGGCCTGATTGGGGTCGAAGTCAGAGTAACGTTGCTTGTAATCCTTTTCATAGAGAATTACGGAGTTCTCGCGTTTGGCCACATCCAGATTGGCCTGAGCACGTGCCATACCGAGGGTGTAGGTTTCGGCACCATAGGCAATGCGGCCTGCAGGAAGTGAGTTGGTATGTATGGAAATGAACAGGTCTGCTTTGGCGCGGTTGGCAATGTTGGCGCGTTCCTGCAGCGGAATGAAAACGTCGGTCTTCCGCGTGTAGATTACTTTAACGTCAGGATTGTTTCGCTCCACCAGGCGGCCGAATTCCAGCGCGACATTGAGGTTGATGTTCTTTTCTTTCGAAAATTTGCCTACTGCTCCGGCGTCATGCCCGCCGTGTCCGGCATCAATGACCAGAGTAAAAGTCTTTCCTCCCCATGCCGCAACGGGTAGCAGGAGTGAAAAAAGGGCAAGTATTAATGATGAAATTTTTTTCTGCATACTTCAAGATTACATAGGCAAAGATAGTGGTTTTTTCTTGAAAATAAACACAGAGTGGTGGTTTTGGCGTATAATTTTACTATATAAAACAACTTTTTAACGAGTGTTGGGGATATGAATAAACGCCAGATAAGGGAAAATGGAATGCTTTTTTACCTGTTCTTAATGATTCCGGTTTTGTAAAGAAGCGTTTTTTGCGAAACTGCAAACTATGGTAAACCTTCGGAAAAAGATAAGCCAAATCGTTGGCCAATTCAAGAAAAAAACTGAAATTTGCAAAACGTTTTCCGAAGCGTGTGTTTCGGAACCTCATTTTGTGCTGAAAAAGTAAGGAAAAACGTGGAAGATAGTAAAAAGTGGGATAAATGTCGCGCATTTCTGAAGAAGAGTGTGTCGGAGCAAGCCTTTGAAACGTGGTTTGAGCCGATACGCTTCGGCAGTTTTACGCCAAAGGACGGGGGCGGCCATCTGGTGCTGCTGATTCCCAGCCGATTCGTGGGCGAATTTATCCAGAAACACTATCTTGAGCTGATGTCAAAAGCTATTACACGGGCATTTGGCGAAGGCATTTCGTTGACTTACAAGATTGAAGCACGTGCGCCCGGCGAGTCGGCCGGACCGGTATTGGCTGAGGGGGCCAAAGTTGCCGAAAAAGCCGAACTGCCGCCCATTGACTCGCAGCTCAATCCGGAATATACTTTTGAGAATTTCATTGAAGGTGAGAGCAACCGGTTGACGCGTTCCATCGGCCTGAGCATTGCCGAGCATCCGGAAAAGGTAACGTTCAACCCGTTTTTCCTCTATGGTCCTTCGGGAGTGGGTAAAACCCATTTGGCCAATGCGGTAGGGCTTCGCGTAAAGCAGTTGCATCCCAAACTTCGTGTGCTGATGGTGTCGACCCACGTATTCACCATGCAGTATACGGATTCCGTGTTGCACAATCATACCAACGACTTCATTAACTTTTATCAGAGCATCGACGTTCTGATTATTGATGATGTGCAGGAGTTGACTACGGCAAAGACGCAGCGTACGTTTTTCCACATCTTCAATCATCTTCATCAGAACCGCAAGGTCATCATCATGACCTGCGACCGTCCGCCCGTTTCGCTCGAAGGGTTTCAGGAGCGTCTGCTCAACCGCTTCAAGTGGGGTATGGTGGCTGAGATGGAACGGCCGAATATCGAACTGCGGCGTGCCATCTTGCAGGCCAAGATGCGGCGTAACGGTATTTCCTTTCCTCCCGATGTGGTGGATTATGTGGTGAACAACGTGAGCGACAATGTGCGTGAACTGGAGGGTGTTATCAATTCCATTATGCTCCAGAGCATTATTGAGAACTGCGAAATAGACCTGCCGCTGGCCAAGCACGTCGTGGTGCGTTCGGTAAATATGGAGCGCAAGGAGCTGACGGTTGAAGAGATTGTGTGCCGCGTCAGCCAGCATTATTCGGTCAAACCCAAGGAAGTGACCTCGTCCAGCCGTAAGCGCCCCATTGTCAGGGTGCGTCAGATTTGCATGTATCTGTGTCAGAAATATACCGACTGCTCGCTTTCGCAAATCGGGCAGCGCATCGGGCGGCGCGACCACTCCACCGTGATTCATTCCATCAATCTGGTAGAAAAACAAATCAGCGCCGACCGCGATTTCCGTCATGAACTGGAAGATCTTGATGGATTGATGAAAAAATAATTTTTCGTCATGTCTGTTTCCGCACTTTCCCTTTTAAAACAGTATTTCGGATATGATACTTTCCGTCCGCATCAGGAGGAAATCATTACCCATATCCTGCAACGCAAAAGCTGCCTGGTGCTTATGCCTACGGGTGGCGGCAAGAGCATTTGTTATCAGATTCCAGCCCTGGCCATGGAGGGGACGGCCGTTGTGGTGTCGCCTCTGATTTCATTGATGAAGGATCAGGTAGACGCCCTGCAGTCATGCGGTATCAGTGCCTATGCGCTCAACAGTGCCCTTTCCGATACCGAGCGTGTCAGTTTGCGCCGAATGTGTCTGGAGGGAAAGGTAAAATTACTTTACATGGCTCCCGAAACACTGTTGGGCGAACTGAATGCCGGATTGCTGGCCGATTTGCAAATCAGTCTCTTTGCCATTGACGAAGCGCACTGCATTTCGCAGTGGGGGCATGACTTCCGTCCCCATTATACGCAGCTGGGCGTATTGCGCGAACACTATCCCGACGTGCCGATGGTGGCTCTGACAGCTACGGCCGACAAGGTTACGCGGGCCGATATTCTCAAGCAGTTGCATCTGGAGGATGCACAGGTGTTTGTGTCGTCGTTTGACCGGCCCAACCTGAGTCTTGACGTCAGGCGCGGGCTGGCCGGAAAGGAGAAATACAGTACCCTGCTTCATTTTATACGCCGTCATGAGGAACAGAGCGGTATAATCTATTGTCTGTCGCGTAAAAATACCGACAATCTGGCTGAAAAACTGGCGGCCGATGGTTTCAAGGTCTTGCCTTATCATGCCGGACTGACCAACCAGCAGCGCGAAACTACACAGGAGCTCTTTTTGCGCGACGAGGTGCAGATAGTAGTAGCTACGGTGGCTTTTGGCATGGGTATCGACAAGAGTAACGTGCGTTGGGTGGTGCATTATAACCTGCCCAAGAGCATAGAAGGCTTTTATCAGGAAATAGGGCGTGCGGGCCGTGACGGTTTGCCCTCCGATACGCTCCTGTTCTATAACTATTCCGACGTGATTCAGCTGACGCGCTTTGCGCAGGAGAGCGGGCAGCGCGAAATCAACATGGAGCGCCTGGCGCGTATGGAGGAATATGCCGAGGCACAGGTGTGCCGGCGGCGCATCCTGCTCAACTATTTTGGCGAAACGGCCGACCACGATTGTCAGAACTGCGACATCTGCCACCATCCGCCCCAGCGTTTTGACGGTACGGTATATGCGCAGAAGGCCTTGAGCGCCATTGTGCGCACGGGGCAGAAAGCGACGCTCCCGCAGGTAGCCGACATTTTGTCGGGGCGTTTTACGCCGGCCGTACGCGAGGCCGGATTTGAACGCATCAAGACCTTTGGGGCCGGTCGCGACGTGAGCCAGCGGCACTGGCGCGACTACTTGCTGCAAATGCTGCAGTCGGGGCTGTTCGAGGTGGGCTATGACGACGATTGTAACCTGAAACTTACCTCAATGGGGCGCGACGTGCTCTACGGCCAGCGTAGCCTGCAGCTGGCGGTGCCGCGGGTGGAGGAAACAAAGCCTGCATCCCGGCGTCGTAAGGCGTCAGACAAGGCTGAGGCCCAGCTTCCCCTGCAAGCTGAGGTGAGTGCCTCAGGACAGGTGGTGAGCGAAAAACTCTTCAAGCATCTGCGGGCCCTACGTATGGAACTGGCCAGACAGAAGGGGATACCGCCCTATATCGTCATGAGTGATGCCACGCTGCGTAAGGTGGCCGACGCGCAGCCCCGTACCGTGGAGGAATTCGGCCGGATTAGCGGTATAGGCGAGTTCAAGAAAAAGCAGTATGGCGCTTTGTTTGTGGGGGCCATCAAGGCTTTCCTGAAATAAAAGCGGGATACGCAGTATAGAAAAATTCGGTGGCGGATAAATAAAACAAAGTGCCGGATAAACTGACCAGGGTGGCTCGGAAAATTTTTTCCAAGCCACCCTGGTCGGTTTTTTCTTCAGCCCGTGAAAAAATGGAAGTAGGATGAAGGCCGGGAGAGGGGGTGACGATGTTTTATGCCGGGAAGTCCGCTTGCGCTTCGCAGAATGGCGATTGGCGCAGGCGGACTTCCTGATCGTAAAATGTTGACCGCATGGTTCGGCAGGCTCTCCGGAACGAAACCGGCAACCGTTTGTCCAAACCGTGCAGGCACGGCATCTACTTGTTTTCTTCTTTCAGCTTCTCCATGATTTTGGCTTCCAGTTCTTCACATAATTCCGGGTTATCCTGTAACATGCGTTTTACGGCATCGCGACCCTGTCCGATTTTTGTATCGTTGTAGCTGAACCATGAGCCGCTCTTCTTGACAATGTCCAGTTCGGTGGAGAGGTCAACCAGTTCGCCGATGTGTGAGATTCCGTCGCCAAACGTAATTTCGAATTCAGCTTTGCGGAAGGGAGGCGCCACTTTGTTCTTGACTACCTTAACGCGTACCTGGTTGCCGATGGGCTGGTCGCCGTCCTTGATGGTGGTGACGCGGCGGATGTCCAGACGCACGCTGGCGTAGAACTTCAGGGCGTTACCGCCCGTGGTGGTTTCGGGGTTACCGAACATGACACCAATCTTTTCACGCAGCTGGTTGATGAAGATACACGTGGTGTTGGTCTTGCTGATGGTGGAGGTGAGCTTACGCAGCGCCTGGCTCATCAGTCGGGCCTGCAGGCCCACGCGGTTGTCGCCCATGTCGCCTTCGATTTCGGCTTTCGGGGTCAGGGCAGCTACGGAGTCGATGACAATGATGTCAATGGCCGATGAGCGAATCAGCTGGTCGGCAATTTCCAGAGCCTGCTCGCCGTTGTCGGGCTGCGAAATGAGCAGCTCGTCCACGTTGACGCCCAGCTTCTGCGCATAGAAGCGGTCGAAGGCATGCTCGGCATCGATGAAGGCAGCAATGCCGCCCTGCTTCTGTGCTTCGGCTATGGCATGGATGGCCAGGGTGGTCTTACCGGAACTTTCCGGGCCATAAATCTCAATGATACGGCCCTTGGGGTATCCGCCTACGCCGAGGGCGGCGTTCAGGCCGATACTGCCGGTGGGGATGACCTCCACGTTTTCAATCTTTTCGTCGCCCAGCTTCATGATGGAGCCTTTGCCAAAGTCTTTTTCAATTTTGGCCATGGCGGCTTGCAGGGCTTTCAGACGTTCGCTGTTATTGTTGTTTTCTTCTGTTTTTGCCATTTTTCTTGTTTATAGTTGCTTAGTGGGGCCGAAGCCCCTTTGGGAGTGTTTCCGCAGGCGGGCGGTGCCGTGTTTAGAGCTGCAGCAGTTGCTCGCCGTGGGTTTTTGTCTTGATTTGCTTGGGGCCGATGATTTGTGTTACCTTGCCCGTTTCGTCAATGATGACGGTGGTGCGCATCGTACCCATATAAGTACGGCCGTACATCTTCTTTTCGCCCCATACGCCGAAGGCTTCCACCAGCTGGTGGTCGGTGTCGGCAATCAGGCGGAACGGCAGTTCGTGTTTGGCGATGAACTTCTGGTGTGAGGCCTCATTGTCCACGCTGCAACCGATGATTTCATACCCTTTCTGGCGCAGGGCGTCATAGTTGTCGCGCAGGCTGCAGGCTTCGGCCGTACAGCCGGAGGTGTTGTCCTTGGGGTAGAAGTAGAGAATCACCTTGCGGCCGCGCAACTGGTCGGCGCGCACCTCCTCGCCCTGCTGGTCGCGGCCCAGCACTTCGGGAATCTGGTCACCTGTCTGTATCATAACGATATTGCGGTTAAAAGGGGATAGGCTTATTTTTCAAATTCAATGTCGCCGTCAATGATTTCGTGCCAGGGCAGACCTTGCTCGTTGAGGAGCTTCATGAAGGGGTCCGGATCGAACTCTTCTACGTTCCATACGCCCGGACGCTTCCATACGCCTTCCATAAACAGGCGGGCACCAATCATGGCCGGTACGCCGGTAGTGTAGCTGACGCCCTGCATGCCGGTCTCTTCGTAGGCGGCGCGGTGTGAGCAGTTGTTGTAGACGTAGTAGGTCTTTTCCTTACCGTCCTTCAGTCCGCGGATGCGGCAGCCGATGCTGGTTTCGCCTTCGTAGTTTTCGCCTAGATCCTGCGGGTTGGGCAATACGGCCTTCAGGAACTGCAGGGGCACGATTTCCATGCCGTTGTAGTTGATGGGCTTGATGCTGGCCATGCCGATGTTCTGAATGACGCGCAGGTGGGTCAGATATTCCTGGCCGAAAGTCATCCAGAAGCGGGCGCGCTTGATGGTCGGGTAGTTCTTAACCAGGCTTTCCAACTCTTCGTGGTGGAGCAGGTAGCTCTCGCGCGGGCCTACGTTGGGGTAGGTCAGCGGACGGTGGATTTCGAGCGGTTCGGTTTCAATCCATTTGCCGTCTTCCCAGTACAGACCTTTCTGCGTGATTTCGCGGATATTGATTTCGGGGTTGAAGTTGGTGGCAAAGGCTTTATGATGGTCGCCGGCGTTGCAGTCTACGATGTCCAGATACTGGATTTCGTCGAAGTGATGCTTGGCGGCATAAGCGGTGTATACGCTTGTTACGCCCGGGTCGAATCCGCAACCCAGGATGGCGGTCAGGCCGGCGTCTTCAAAGCGTTTTTTGTAGGCCCACTGCCAGCTGTATTCAAAGTGAGCTTCGTCTTTGGGTTCGTAGTTGGCCGTATCCAGATAGTTGACACCTGTTTTCAGACAGGCTTCCATGATGGTCAAGTCTTGATAGGGCAGGGCCAGATTCATGACGATGTCGGGTTGGAAACTCTTGAACAGGCTGACCAGTTCGTCTACATTGTCGGCATCCACCTGAGCGGTTTTGATAGCTGGGTTGCCGATGGCTTTAACTATGGCGTCGCATTTGGATTGGGTGCGACTGGCAATCATGATGTCGGTAAAGACATCTGCATTCTTGGCTACTTTATGAGCGGCAACGGTGGCCACACCACCGGCTCCGATAATTAAAACTTTTCCCATGATGTTCGGTTTGGTTTGTATCTTCACAAAGGTACGAAAAAAATAAATGATGAATGTGATGTAATCAAAAAATAATCTGGCAAGAACCGGATAGTCGCTGCTTCCTTGTCAAGGCTGGTTCAGGAGTGGCGCGGCCGGATACGGCGGAGTACGGTGGAGAGTTTTCCCTGTACCTGCTTATTGAGTATGATGAATATGACGGCCAGAATAATCAGTCCGATTCCGGTTGCTTCAGACAGGGTAAATGGTTCCTGAAAAATCAGCACGCCTATGCTCACGGCTGTGACAGGTTCAAGTGCTCCTAAGATGGATGTCATTGTGCCGCCGATACGATGGACGGCCTGAACCAGAGTGATGTTGGATACAACGGTAGGTACGACTGCAAGCAAGGCTATCAGGACTACGGATGACATGCCTCCGGTTGTGGGCGGCTGTAGCCCTTCGGGAGCACAAACGGCATTGAGCAGAAACAGCAGACTGCTGACGATGAACACGTAGAAAGCTAACTTTCGGCTGTTCATGTCGCGTACGCGTGAACGGTTGACAATGACGATGTAGCTGGCGTAGCATACCGCAGAAAGTAGTACGATGCCGATGCCTGTCGGTGAGAGGGTAAGTTCGCTGCCATGCAGTGAGAGCTTGGCTACCCCAAATATGGCCAGTACGATGGCCAGCCAGGTCAGAAGGGGGGTGCGCTCATGAAAAAACAGGAGCATGAGCAGGGTTACGAATACGGGATAAGTAAAGTGTATGGTGGTTGCCACGCCGGCTCCCATGTAGCTGTAGCCCATGAGCAGAAAAAGGGCGGAACCCGTGTAGAGCAATCCCAGCAGAATGAGTACCGGAAGGTCTGCACGCTCAATGCTGAACGTTTGTTTGCGGACTTTCAGCATAATGCCTAAAGCGATGGCGGCAAACAGAAAACGATAGAACAGAATGGATGAAAATTGCATGCCGCGCTGCATGAGCGGAAGTGTGAACAGGGGAATGAGTCCGAAGGTGATTGACGTGGCAATACCGTAGAGAATACCTTTAAACTGGTTCATATTTGCAGATGGAGTAATAATTTTTTTTATAGAGGAGTTTTTTGGGAAAACGGCGGGACGGCCGTTCGCGGTCTGCAAATTTACGCTTTTTTCGTGAGTGATAAATGCGGCTTAGGTATGAAAAAAATCTTTTGTTCCGAGATATTTCCGGAACAAAAGATTTCAGTTAAAAAAACAGTATGTAAGAAATGGATTATTCGTTTTCCGGACGCAATTGGCGCACGGTTGCTCCGGCACGCCACATTTCGCTGTCGTGCAGTGCCTGTAATTCCTTCTGCAATTTCTCACGGTAGTCGGGTTGAGAATTACTGTCGATGGAAATTTGAGCTTCGTTGCCGCTCTTTACGCTTTCGTACAGTTTTTGCATAACCGGTTTGATGGCATCGTGGAACGGTCCCATCCAATCCAGAGCACCACGTTGTGCCGTAGTAGAGCAGTTGGCGTACATCCAGTCCATACCTTTTGCGGCAAACAGGGGCATGAGTGATTGAGTCAGCTCTTCGCAAGTTTCGTTGAAGGCCTCAGAAGGTGTATGGCCGTTTTCACGCAATACCTCGTACTGAGCCAGCAGCAGACCCTGAATAGCACCCATCAGTGAGCCGCGTTCGCCTGTCAGGTCAGATGTGGCTTCACGCTGGAAGGTGGTTTCAAACAGATAGCCTGAGCCGATGCCAATGCCGAAGGCCAAAGCTTTGTCCTTGGCTTTGCCTGAGGCGTCCTGATAGATGGCGTATGATGAATTCAAACCGCGACCTTCCAGGAACATGGTGCGCAGTGAGGTTCCCGAACCTTTGGGAGCTACCATGATGACGTCGATGTCGGCGGGTGGAACTACGTTGGTACGGTCGTTCCAGGTAATGGCAAAACCATGTGAGAAATAGAGAGTCTTGCCCGGTGTGAGGTGTTTTTTGATCATGGGCCAAACCGAAATCTGTGCGGCGTCGGAAAGCAGCATGCAGATGATGGTACCACGGGCTGCGGCTTCTTCCAGAGAGAATAGCGTCTTGCCGGGAACCCATCCGTCAGCTATTGCTTTTTCGTAAGTCTTGCCTTCGCGCTGTCCTACAATGACGTTAAAACCGTTGTCTCGCAGGTTACATGCCTGACCGGGGCCCTGTACGCCGTAACCTAACACGGCGATGGTTTCGTCTTTCAGTACTTCGCGGGCTTTTTCAAGGGAGAACTCTTCGCGGGTGATTACTTCTTCTTCAACTCCGCCGAAATTCATTTTTGCCATTTTTTTCTGTTTTTTTTGTGAGATGTCTGGCGTTTCAAGGATTTTTAGTGTTTTCAGACATCCCGAGTGTAACAATAATAGATATTTCTTTTTTTTGTTTATCTCGCAGTTGTGTTCGTCCGGTTCGGACTTAGGAGGCTGCAAATTCTACGCGTGCCTTGCAGATGGGGGTGTCAGAACGTTTAATTTCTATTACGTAGTTGTCCTCTGCTTCTTCCTGAGTCAGGTAAAGATCCAGTTTCTGGTGACAGAAGGCCTCACTGCTATAAGTCATGTCAATTCTTCGCACTTCTTGCTCGCCTAATTTTTCGAAAGAGAACAAGTCAAGAATATGGTCGATGTAGCGGATGGAGTTAACGTGTCCGTTGATGTCAATATCGCTGTAATGGGCCGTAAAACTTCGGACCGGTTCGCTGGCATGACCTTTAATGCGGGCTGGTTCCGGTATGTGTACCTCCGGCCGGTGAACCTCAATGAGTGACATGGTGGGATGTTCCTGTTGCAGTTTTTCCAAACTGATAGGCCGGCGTGACTCACGACCGATGAGTGCCCAGATGGAGGATGCTGTGCCGTAGACGGTTCCGTCGGCTCCTACTATGCGGTAGTAGCGGTTGGTAAATTGCCGATAGATACTGTCTACCCATGTCTCGATACAATAGTCCTGATGAGTGGCGGGACGGCGGTTCATTTCAATTGTGAGGCGTGAGAGAACCCAAATACATGCTTCCTGTTCGGCCATTACACTTCCGAATCCGTAAGCAGCCGCGTGTTTGCTGGCACATTGCAGCAGGCGGATACCCAGCAGATTCCAGGAGATGTGGCCGGTAAAATCTTCGTGAAAGGGTTCTACCACAAAATGATAATATCCAATATGCTGATTTCCTTCAGTCATGGTCTTGAGGATTAGATGTCGTTTTTGTTTTTTTGCGCTTCAAAATCCAGCTGCCGTTGTTTCAGAAATTCATTCAATTCTTCTGTGCGGCTTTTGGTGACAGCAATGGCGCCCGAGCGTACGTATTGCAGCAGGCAACCACTGTCTTTCAGGCGTTGGTAGAGAGCTACAATCTCATCCGTAAGTCCTTCTTTCGAGACTATGGAATAGGTTGGGTTTACTTCCACTATTTTCCCGTCGTACAACCGGATTGACTTTGATATTTCTTTGTTTTCCAGTAGCTTGGGCGTGGCTATCTTGTATAGAGCCGACTCCATGATAAAGATGTCGGGATTCGTAAAATAGTTGGCCTGTATGACGTCTATCTTTTTTTCGATTTGGCGGGTTACGATCTGGATAGTTTCGGGATCAGAGAAGCACGTGATGGTGTAGCAGTGTACGTTTTCCGTTCCTGATGCTGACACGTTGAGGCTTTCAATATTAAGTTGCCGGCGAGTAAATACGTTGGTAATCTGATTCAGAATACCAGCCAGGTTTTCTGAAAAGATGATGAGCGTATAGAGTGTTTTGCCGTCTTTCTGTTGTACTTTCATGTCGTAGGTTTATTTGATTCTTAACAGCATATTGTCCACATCATTTCCGGGGCAGCACATGGGCAGTACTTCTCCTTCTTCAACAACGGCTACCTGCAGCAGGTAGGGGCCGGGGGTGGACAGCATTTCGTCAATGCCCTGGTCGAGGTCTTCGCGAGCGGTAATGGTGCGACACGGAATGCCGTAGGCTTCAGCAATTTTTTCGTAGTCCGGGTTCTTCATCGGCGTAAAGGAATAGCGCCGGCGGAAGAACAGTTCCTGCCATTGTCTGACATTGCCCAGATAGTTGTTGTTGAGCAGGATGATTTTTACCGGCGATTGCTGTTCCATGATGGTACCCAGTTCTTCAATGGTCATCTGGAATCCGCCGTCGCCAATAAAGAGACACACCGTGCGTTCAGGGGCGCCGAAAGTAGCACCGATAGCAGCTGGCAGGCCGTATCCCATGGTTCCCATGCCGCCTGAGGTGACAACGCTGCGTTTTTGGGTAAATTTGAAATAGCGTGCTGCCAACATTTGATTCTGCCCGACGTCGGTGGTCATGATGGCCTTGCAGTCAGTCTTTTCAGCCACACGGCGGGCCACTTCACCCATTTTGATGGGGCCTTCGGTCGGATGAATTTCCGGTTCGATGATCAGGCGGTTTTCCTTTTCCTGAAACGGTTGGAAACTCTGGCGCCAGGCACTGTGGCTGCATTGGTGCAGCAGCGCCGTGACGGCTGTCAGCGTTTCTTTACAGTCACCCAATACGGCTACGTCAACTTTTACATTCTTGTTGATTTCAGCCGGATCAATGTCAAAGTGTATCTTTTTGGCCTGTCGGGCGTAAGTCGACAATTTTCCGGTGATTCGGTCGTCGAAACGCATGCCTATGGCAATGAGCAGGTCACATTCCTGTGTCATGTAGTTTGAAGCCAGGCTGCCGTGCATGCCCAGCATTCCCATGTTGAGCGGGTGATCGGAGGGCAAGGCTGAAAGGCCGAGCAGGGTGCATCCTGCCGGAGCGTCAGCCTTTTCAAGAAAGGTTTTCAGGATTTCCTGTGCTCCACTTAGCTCCACTCCCTGACCTACAAGCACCAGCGGCCGCTGGGCAGAGTTAATCAGGGCGGCAGCTTCGCGCACCGATTCCGGATCGGTAGCCGGAACAGGTATGTAGCTGCGTACAAAGTCAATATGCTGCGGTACGTATTCGGCCAGGTCGGTCTGTGCGTTTTTGGCAAAGTCCAGCACCACCGGTCCCGGGCGTCCGCTGCGGGCTATGTAGAATGCGCGGCTAACGGCCCACGCTACGTCCTTGGCTTCTCTGATTTGGTATGACCATTTGCTGATGGGTTGGGTGATACCTACTACATCACATTCCTGAAAGGCATCTGTGCCCAGCATTGAGGCTCCTACCTGTCCGGTAATGACTACTATGGGGGTACTGTCCATCATGGCATCGGCAATGCCAGTAATGGTATTGGTGGCGCCGGGCCCGCTGGTGACGAGGCATACGCCCACCTTTCCGCTTACACGGGCATAGCCTTCGGCAGCGTGTGCGGCTCCCTGTTCGTGGCGTACCAGAATGTGGTTCAGACGGTCACGATAGTCGTAAAGTGCATCATACACCGGCATGATGGCACCACCGGGATATCCGAACAGAGTGGTCACCTTTTCGTCAACTAAAGCGCGCATCAGTATTTCTGCGCCTGTAATCATATCTTTTGCCATATTTTTTTCTTTTATTCAATGGGGCCGGGCAGACGGGCTGTGCGGCCGAATTAAAAATAAGTCGGTCGGAAAAAATTTTCCGCGGCTTCCATTTCCGATTCCGAGAGACTTTAATCTTTCTAATCTTTCACGATGCGTATGCCGCCTTTGTCAGCCGAGCTAACCATCGAGGCGTAGGCCCGTAATGATTTCGGCACGTTGCGCTGGCGCTTGAGCGGAGTCATGGGGCGTGCCGCCAGTTCTGCTTCACTCAGGCGTACGTTGATGGAGCGTGCAGCAATGTCAATGTCAATGATGTCGCCGTCCACGATTTTACCGATGTTGCCCCCGGCGGCAGCTTCAGGCGATATGTGTCCGATGCTCAGGCCTGACGTTCCGCCCGAAAAGCGTCCGTCGGTAATCAGGGCACATTCTTTTCCCAAGTGGCGGCTCTTGATGTAGGAGGTAGGGTATAGCATTTCCTGCATGCCGGGGCCTCCTTTGGGACCTTCATGGGTAATGACTACTACATCGCCAGCCGTAACCGAACCGTTCAGGATGCCTTCGCAGGCGTCTTCCTGTGAATCAAACACTTTGGCGGGTCCGCTGAATTTCCATATGGATTCATCCACGCCGGCCGTCTTGACTACGCAGCCGTCCTGGGCAATGTTGCCGAAAAGTACGGCCAGTCCGCCGTCGCGGGTGTAGGCATGCTCAATGTCGCGTATGCAACCTGCGGTGCGGTCGGTGTCAAGCGAGGGATAACGGCTGTCCTGCTGCCCCATGCGGATGCAGAAGCGTCCGGTCGGTGCGCTGTGGTACAGGCGGTCGGCCTCGGGGCTGAGCGTAGGTTTCAGGATGGAGTAGTGGTCGATGGCTTCGCCCAATGTAAGGCCGTCCACTCTTGGGGTAGTGGTGTCCAGCAGATTTCCCTTGGCCAGTTCTCCCAATATACCCATTACGCCTCCTGCGCGGTTGCATTCCTGAATGGAGTATTTCTGTGTGCTGGGCGACAGCTTGCAGAGGCACGGCACATGTCGGCTCAGACGGTCGATGTCGCTCATCGTAAAGTCCGTCTTTGCTTCCTGCGCTACGGCCAGCAGGTGGAGTACCGTGTTGGTGGAGCCGCCCATGGCGATGTCCATGGTCATGGCGTTCAGGAAGGCCTGACGTGTGGCTATATTGCGCGGCAATACGCTTGTATCGCCGTTTTCGTAATATTTAAACGCATTTTTTACAATCAGACGGGCCGCGTCCTTCAGCAGTTGGGTGCGGTTGGCATGTGAAGCCAGAATCGTACCGTTGCCGGGCAGGGCCAGTCCGATGGCCTCAGTCAGGCAGTTCATGGAGTTGGCCGTAAACATTCCCGAGCAGGAGCCGCATCCGGGGCATGCGCAGTCTTCTACGTGTGCCAGTTCGTCGTCGCTTACCGACGTGTCGGCACCTTTAACCATGGCTGTAATCAGGTCTACGTTTTCCTCGCCCATCCGGCCGGCTTCCATCGGTCCGCCGCTGACAAATACGGTTGGGATGTTCAGTCTCATGGCAGCCATGAGCATGCCCGGTGTGATTTTGTCGCAGTTGCTGATGCACACCAGTGCGTCGGCCTTGTGGGCGTTGACCATATATTCTACGCTGTCGGCAATCAGGTCGCGGCTGGGCAGCGAATAGAGCATGCCGTTGTGTCCCATGGCAATGCCGTCATCAATGGCAATGGTGTTGAACTCGGCCGCATAGCAACCCAGTTTCTCAATTTCTGCCTTTACCAGCTGTCCGGCTTCATGCAGGTGCGTATGTCCGGGTACAAATTGGGTAAACGAGTTGGCAATGGCGATGATGGGCTTGCCGAATTGTTCACGTTTCATGCCGGCGGCTACCCACAGGGCGCGCGCACCGGCCATCCTACGGCCTTCAGTGCTGAAAGCGCTGCGCAATTTTATTTTCATGTCTGTATTTCTTTTTCCGAAACAATGTTTCCCCACATGGTGCGGGGGGACGCGTAAATGGGGCTAATGTGTAGTGTCGGTTTTTCAGGTCCCCAAATGCAAATATAGTGTTTTAGAATTAAAAAACAAGCAGTATGTAAGGATTTTCACTATTTCAACGGCAAATAGAAATTTTTTTGCGCATTCTTCTGCATGTTGCGCGGTCTTGCCAGTCCAGTTTTTTGCAGGTGAGTCTGATAGAAAAAAGAGATGTGGACTTTCCTTTCAGTAACGGCTTTTTTTATGGCCACTGAATCTTGAAAGCCTTACCGTATATATACGTCAATCCCCCCAACCTGTCTGTCGGAAGGACATAGGCAAGGGGGGGAGATTGAAGTGTATTCAGGCGGTCGGGTGCCTGTCTTACCTGATGATTTTGAAATAGTCCGCTTTTCGGGGCTTGGGGGCAGCCGGTTCGGTTGCTTCGTAACCTAATGAAATGGCTCCTACGCCGGCCAGACCTTCCGGCAGTCCCATTTTTTGCATCAGTTCTTTACCTTCAGGCATATTGAACATTTGAATCTCACGGTTAATCCAGCATGAACCCAATCCTAAGGCGTGAGCCGCCAGCATCATGTTTTGCAGCACGCAACTGCCATCCTGCAGTCCATTTTCGTTGTTGGCAGATACAAACACCAGTACCAGTGTGGGAGCACCGTAGTAGGGATCGGCCGATCCGCCGCGCACACGGGCGTTGAGTGCTACGAGTTCCTGTCGCAGTTCGGCATTTTGCACGGCTACAATAACGGGATCCTGGGCTCCGTGGGCGGTGGGGGCCCAGGTGCCGGCTTCCAATACGGCGTTCAGTTCCTCGTCAGTGATTTGCTGCGGCTGGTAGTGGCGGCAGCTGCGGCGTGATTTCAGGGTGTTGATAAATGAATTTTCCATACAGCGTATTTTTTATGTTCTTTTGATATGTTGAGGCTAAAAAAGCAGGAAGCACTTGGCTGCTGCATCTTTTTTCTGAAGATGGCCGGCAAGGCTTCCTGCTGTATGGCTTATGGCGTCGGGCTGCCGGGGCAGCTCTGCGCGCGTAAGGGCTGATTAGAATTTGTAGCGGTTGTCAACCACTTTACCGTTTTTGTACATGTCGTTGAAGAACTGGTTGCCCATCATGCGCAAGGTCATCTGGCTGACCATTTCTTCCATTTGCTGCTGGTTGTACTTGGCTGAGGCCTGAGTCTTTTTCAGTACCTGCAGGAAGTAAACGCCGCCGTTACCCTTGATGGGGCCGGAGAAGGCACCAGCCTTGGTAGCCATGGCACGACCGCCGATGGCCGGTTCGGCTACACCCGTGGCGTTGATGAAAGGCGGACGGGTAAAGACTACATCGTTCAGAGTCTGTGCTACGGCACCCTTCTGAGCCTTGGCCTGTGCCATGTTCTTCACGTTCTTGGTGCGGCTCATGATGAGTTCGGCCTTCTTGTCGTTAATTACCATCTGACGCAGGGTTTCCTTTACAATCTTGTCGTCCCATGGACGGTAGCCCTTTTCGTGTTTCTTGTCAACGATAACCAGGAGCAGGTGGTCGTTGTTGTATCCGCATTCGTAGAGTTTGGATACTTCACCCTCTTCGGCTTCGTCAAAAATCCATTTCATGGCATCTTTGGTATTGGCCACGCCGGCTACGTAGTGTTCGCTGTTGCGCAGGTCGGTACGTTCCTGAATAGCATAACCGTTGCGTACGGCATTCTTGGCGATGGCTTCCGGAGTCTTGTATTTTGACATAAATACATTCAACTTATTCAGCTCGCTCTGGTATGTCTTGTTGGAGAAGGCGATAGGACATTTCACCACTGCTACGTTGTATTTCGTGGTCATGGCCTTGCGGTCAACCACCTGCAGAATCAGGTTACCCTGACTCAGCTCTACGTTCTGCATGCCGTTTACGCCCAAAGTGTTGAGTGCGCTCAGGTATTTGGCGGCGTCTTCATTCAGGGTGCTGCCTTCATACTGCTGTGAGGTGAGCCAGGTCTTTTCGCCGGTCTGGCCGTATTTCTTGGCTACGGCCTCAAAGTCGGCACCGCCCTGCAGGGCCTTCATGATGCTGTCGGCACGCTGGGCAATTTCTTCCTTGGTCTGTCCGGCTACACTTACGGCGCGGAACTGGATGGAGTCGGGAGCCTGTACCTTACTCATCAGTTTGATGATGTTCATGGTGTTGTCGCCCTTGTTGGTGTAGGGGCGGGTGGTGGTGCCTGCTGCCATTGAGTCAATCTTGCCCTGAATGTCAGCGGGGAGAGCGTTTTTCGACAACGGAAGGTTGACATATTTAATTACCGATTTGCTGGCGTTGGTTATGGCTGCCACGTCGGCATCAGCTGCCGTCAGCTTGTTGTAGGTGGCGTCCATTTCCTTGGCCAGGTTGGCCTGGTCGTCCTTGCTGGCCTGTACGGCTACGTCGATGTATTTGATGTCGCGTGTAGCAAACGGCAGGAAGAAGCGTTCTTTCTGCTTTTCGTATTCTGCTTTCAGGTCAGCGTCGGTTACCTGTACGTCCTTGTCGGAAATAGAGTTGTAGGCAATGCTGGTTACTTCAATGTTGCTTTGTTCCGTCTGGGCCTTGAATGCCATTTTTGCGGCAATCGGGTTTGAGATGACCGACATGGCCAGCAGGTTCTGGAATTTCTCCATCAGCAACTGTTTGCGCAGGCTCTTTTCCACGTAGTTCCAGAGCTGGTTGATCTGGGCATACTGTTCCAGATATTCCTGAGGTACCTGTCCGGCCTTGCTCTGCATTTCCTTATATGATTTCTTGAATTCCTGCAACATGCTTACATCAAAGCGTCGTGTAGCCTGATTGATGAACGGGGTTTGCAGCAACAGCTGGTTGGTACCTTCACGCAGGGCGTTCTGCATCTCTTCGTCGGTCACCGTCATGCCGATTTTGTCGGCTTCGTGTTCCACGAGCTTATAGAAAACGAAATCGTTCCATACCTGGTCGCGCAGTTGGTTCATTTCGTCTTCGTTCAGGTTGTCCGTTCCGCGCTGCATCTTGATGACCATTGCGGCTTCGTCTACCATTTCCTGAAATTCCTGTACCGAGAGCTTTTCTCCGTAAACTTCTCCTACTTGCTGCTTGCTCTCATTGGATGTTGTTTCGATGGAGCGGAAAAACTCCTCGGCAATGAAGGCAAACAAAGCCAGACCGATGACAATCATCAGCAGGCCTCCTTTGTTTCTGATTTTTTGTAATGCTGCCATTAGTTTTATTGTTACTTTTTATAATTATTTTTCTTTATTTGCAGTAATAAAAGGCCTACAAAGATAGTAAAAAGACATGATACCTCTCTTTTTTTTTCTAAAAAATGCTTTTTTCTTTGCCATAGCCCTTTTGGCTGGCCGGCGTGGGTGTGCCGGTGTGCCTGTTGTCCCGTAGCCTGTGGCGTAGGGTCAGTGTGCGCTCATGTTGGGGTGCTTCATCGGGCCCGGACGCATGGGCACGGTGTCTTTCTGTGCCGTGTCGGCGGCGTTGCCCTGAGGCTTGTTGTCGTTGTTCTTGGGCATGGGCATGTATCCTTTTGACCAGATTACTTCGTATTCGGTCATTTGCTCGTTGGCGCGGAAGGAGTTTCCCTCAAGTTTGCGCCCCGGTTCTACCACGTGGGTGTAGCAGTGTGAATAAAGAATGTGCTTGTCCATGTCCCAATACAGTTCTTCCGAACTGAAGGTGGCTCCCTTTGCATTGCGGGCAAACACGCGTCCGCGCAGTTTCCAGAGGGTCTGGTTGTAGCAGTAGGCCGTGTCGGCCGTCAGGTAGAGGCTGACGTGGAATTTTTCGTCAAACTGCTGCAGGAATATGCCGTGGGGAAATTCCTGACGGGGCGGTTTGGTCTGGTCGTAAATATCCCATCGCTCGGCAATAACCTTGTAGCGTATGACGCCCGAGTCGGAAATCAGTTTCGACACGCCCAGAGTGGTCATCACCGGCAGCGAGTCGCGCTGGTGTATGGCCGCAGCGGTGGGCGGAGCGTCCGAGCTGCATCCCCACAGAGCCGAAAGCGCGCCCCACAGCAGTGCAGATGCCAGAAGGCTGTGGGCGCGGATATGTGTTTTCAGATTAGTCAATTTTACGTTTCATGAACCACGCCTCGTTGAATGTCAGTCCGATACAGAGGCGGAAGTAGTTTTCTTTAATGGTGTTCAGTCCCGTAGGCTGTACGCGTTCATACTGTCCGGAAATGCTCAGCACCGAGCGGTTGTTAAACCTGTTGGCGATGGGTATGCCTACGCCCACTGTGGCCGTATAGGAGCGCGGAGCGCTGGTCCATGTGCCGGTAGAGCTGTTGCTCTGCGTCTTGGCATATCCGGTAGAGTAGCCGAAGCCTGCACGGTAGCGAATGTGGTGAGCGTATCGGTATCCGTCGGGGTTGGGCATGTATTCCAATCCCACAGAGAAGCTGTGGCGGTCGGTCAGGGCCGAGCGGCTGGCCACGTATTCGTTGTCGGCGTTGAGTACGGGGAAGTTTACGTCGCCCCACTTCTCCAGCGTGTAGTCCACACCGATGTTCAGGCGCTGGCGGAAAGTCCAGTTCAGTCCCACGCCGAAAGTGTGGGGCAGGCCATAGGCGTTGTGGGCCACCACCGTGTCCGAGGTCAGCACCGTTCCGCTTGTGTTGAGCGTCTGGTTATAGAGTTTGCTGTTGTTGTTCACGTTGTGTCCCAGCCCGTACACCAGACCCAGCGTCAGGGTGTGACGTTCGTTGATGGGCTGGTGGATTTGCAGACCGAAGTCTATCTTGTACGTGCGCATGTTCATTGAATATTGCCGGCGCAGCGAGTTGGTCACTCCGTCGCTGAAGCTGTTGGTAATCGTGTTGGTAATGTTTCCCCACAGCACTCCGGCGTTCACACCCAGCGATACCGGGCCGCCCAGGCGCCAGCCTATTCCGGCAAAAGCCTCGTGAATACCGCCGTCGCCCTTGTTGGTCTCGGTATATTCCAGATAGTTGCCGGCCTCACCCTTTTGCAGGTAGTTGTTGCTCATGTTGTAGCCTACGGTGCTGTAAGGCATCAGACCCACCGTCATACCCAGGTTCTTGGCCAGACGGAAGCCCGCGGTCAGATAGTCTATTGACGTGTTTTGAGCATTGGTGGAGTTGGGGCCGTCGTTGAAGTTGGCGGTTTGCAGCGATACGCCGGCGTCAAAAATAAACGACAGCGAGTCCAGTGCCGAATAGGCAGCCGGGTTCTTGCTGTTTATCTCCGATCCGGAGCGGAAGCCGTAGCCCGTGCCAGCCATACCTTTGTTGAAACTTTGTGCGCGGTCGGCCAGCAAGCCGAAGCCGTAGCGCGAATAAGGCGAATTACTGCCGTTGGTCTGTCCGCTGGCTGCAGTAGCGGTGGCGAGGGCCAGCGCAAGAAATAGCGTCTTCTTATGATTCATTATTGTTGTGTAGTAGAATTCGGTTTAATCCTCTTGGAACAAGGAATTTATCTGCAAAGATGCAGTTTTTTGTCGGGGTGTCAAAGTGATAACAATTTCCTCCCGTTAAAAAAATGGAAATATCGGGATATTTTGTCTGAAATTCACGGATATAGCCTTCAATTTCGTGCCGTATTCCGCTGATTACTCCCGCCCGTATGGCCGTTTCCGTATCGTAGCCCACCTGTGGGGTGTCGCCTTCGGGGCCTACAAGGGGCAGGCGCGCCGTGTGTTCATGCAGGGCTGCCAGACGCATTTCCAGTCCGGGCGAAATGTTACCGCCGTGGTAGCACCCCGTGTGGTCCACAAATTCGTAGGTAATGCATGTGCCGGCGTCAATAACCAGCAGGTCGTGTCCCGGTCGCAGGGTCATGGCTCCTACGGCAGCCGCCAGACGGTCGGCCCCCAGTGTTTGTGGTGAGCGGTAGCCTATTTTTATCGGTACGGGAGTCTGGCTGTTCAGCACGATGGGGCTGAAAGGAAGAGCCTGCAGTTGCTCTCGGGCCTGCCGGCTCAGGTCGATGACCGAGGAAACAATGCCCCGCTTCACGTCCGGATACTGACGGATGAGCTCAGGCAGCGCTTCAAGCGTCTGGTTCGACGTGTGTATTTCCGCTATTGGTTCGTTTTCTTCAAATACAACGAGTTTGGCAATGGTGTTTCCTATGTCGATGATAAGATTCATGTGCCCAGATGATAATTTTGGCGGCAAAATTACAAAATAATTCGCTAATCTGGACTTTTTCGGGGCGTGCAATCCTTTTTTCGCCATTTCAGCAGGAT
>FR903636.1:83810-86168 GCA_000438115.1 Prevotella sp. CAG:617
TTTCGCCATTGCAGCAGGATTGGGGAGGCTCCATCTCGTATGCCGTAATACTTTCGGGAAACAAGGTCGGACTTTATACGGTACAGGTCGGACTTGGTCAGCACAAAGTCCGACCTGATGGAAAATACATGTCATGAAGACTTTGGGTAAATCATTTTTACAGAAAATCCGCAACAAGCCTTTTATACTTCTGCATATTCATAAATACAAATGTCCGGCAGGATTGCTGCATATACGAGGAGCGTGCGTGACTTTTTTTTAAATTACTTCGTTTATAAATAGTTATGATGCAAAATCTAATCTGAGGCATGTTCTTCTGCAACTGAAAAATATTATCTTTGTCAGTCGTATCATCGTTGTTATTATTATGAAAAACATTTGCAGTATATTATTGAAAACCTGTATAGGTGGAACTTTCCTGATTGGTTCCGTGGGGTGTTCAAATAAAGTTGAATGGCAATTGTCTCCCACAAAGAGTGACTTGTTTTTCGATAAGTTGGCAGCAACCTGGGACGAAGGTATCCCTTTGGGTAATGCCACCGTAGGAAGTTTGGTATGGGAGCGGGATTCTGTTTTGAGGATGTCGCTGGACCGTACCGATTTGTGGGATTTGCGTCCGGCTGACAGCCTGTCTGGAGAAAATTATAGGTTTTCGTGGGTAAAGAAACATATAGCTGAGGGAAACTATCTGCCGGTGCAGAAGAAGTTCGACTGGCCTTACGACCGAAGTGCGGCACCATCAAAAATACCGGGGGCAGCGCTGGAGTTTGCCCGTATGGGGGCTGTGGAGCATGTACATTTATATTTGAAGAATGCCGTTTGCGAAACGGCTTGGAAAAATGGGGCCAAGCTTTATACGTTTGTCCATGCAACGGAACCGGTAGGGTGGTTCGTTCTTGAAAATATTCCGGATTCAGTGGTACCGGCCATTGTTCCTCCGGTATATGAAAAAGAAAAGACGGAAACGGTAGATCCCGTAACGGGGCAGGATTTGGCTCTTTTAGGATATAAGCAAGGTGTCCTTACGGAAAAGGAAGGGATGATTACGTATCATCAGAAAGGATGGAAGGATTTTTCGTATGACGTTGCGGTAAAATGGAAAAACGAACACGGAAAGTGTATCGGGGCTTGGAGCGTGACTTCTTCTTTATCGGGCGATGAGGCTTCAGTTGAAGTTGAACAGGCTTTTCAGCGTGGACTTGAAAAAGATTATGAAACGCATCTGTCTTTCTGGACTGATTTTTGGAACCAGTCGTCTGTGACGTTGCCTGACAGCGTTTTGCAAAAGCAATATAACAATGAGATGTATAAACTGGGTTCTGTAGCCCGGGAAAATTCGTATCCTATCTCCTTGCAAGCCGTATGGACGGCTGACAATGGTAAACTTCCGCCATGGAAGGGTGACTACCATCATGATTTGAATACACAGTTAAGCTATTGGCCTACGTATACCGGCAATCATTTGAAGGAAGAGAGCGGTTATTTGAATACGCTTTGGAACCAGCGGGATGTTTACAGGAGTTTCACCAGACAGTATTTCGAGAAGGAGGGCCTGAATGTTCCCGGAGTGTGTACGCTTACCGGTGAACCGATGGGCGGATGGATTCAGTATGCCATGTCGCAAACTACTGCGGCCTGGTTGTCACAGCATTTTTATTTGCATTGGAAATATACAGCAGATGATTTGTTCTTGAAAGAAAAAGGTTATCCTTTTGTAAAAGAAGTTGCTTTGTTCCTGGAAAACCAGACAGAACTGAATGCTGAGGGAAAGCGTGTGCTTCCTTATTCATCAAGTCCGGAGATTTTTGACAATTCGCTGAATGCCTGGTTTAAGACCATGACCAACTATGATTTGTCTCTTGTTTCCAATCTGTTTAAGATGGCTTCAGAGATGGCTTTGGCTTTGAATTTGAAGACGGAAGCTGAACATTGGGATGAACTGCGGAATCAGTTGACTGATTTCGATTTGGATGAAACCGGAGCCCTTACCTTTGCGAAAGGTTTTCCGTATGCTGAGTCGCATCGTCATTTTTCACACGCCATGGCAATTCATCCGCTGGGACTTATCGACTATTCACAAGGAGCAGCGTCGCGTAAGATTATTGATGCTACGCTGAAGAAGATGGAGGCGTGCGGACCAGACTGGTGGTGTGGGTATTCGTATTCGTGGTTCGGTAATATGAAAGCACGTGCCTTTGATGGCGAGGGGGCGTATCGTGCTTTAAGAACCTTTGCCGATTGTTTCTGTCTGAAAAATACTTTCCATGCCAATGGCGACCAGTCCGGAACCGGTAAGTCGAAGTTTACTTACCGCCCGTTTACGCTTGAAGGGAATTTCGCTTTTGCAGCAGGAATTCA
>FR903636.1:86178-108565 GCA_000438115.1 Prevotella sp. CAG:617
GCAGCAGGAATTCAGGAAATGCTTTTGCAGAGCCATACGGATACAATTCGGATATTCCCTGCGGTACCTGAAGCTTGGAAAAACATAAAATTTGATCATTTGCGTGCACGTGGAGCATTCCTGGTGAGCGCAGAGAAAAAAGACGGTAAAATCGTTTCAGTGAAGATTTTATCAGAAAAGGGGAAGAAGTTATTAATGGTTTCTCCATTTACGGGTGAAGTTATTAACCGATCAACAAAGCCCGGAGAATTAATCGTATTGGAAAAATAATCAGGAAATGAAATGTCTTTCCGTTGGCTGTATGCTTGTTTTTAGCCTTCAGTCAACGGAAAAGATTTTATTTATCTGCTCAATATATCATTAAGTCGAGCGGGTATTGAATGATAAAAAGGACAATAGCTATGAAAAATAAAATGTTTCTTACCTGTCTGTTGTGTCTGTTGCTTATGTGTGGGTGTTCTGATTGTCCCCGGTTTGATTATGGCTCGATGTCAGGACAATCTGAAACATTGAAGCTTGCAGTTTCAGATTTGGAAAATTATGTATCACATTCGAAAAGCCGGATAAAAAAGTATAAGTTTAATAGGGTTGACAGCCTGTCGAACGGAGAATTTGGCTTCAGTTGCGATGGTAAAGGTCGGGTTATATTCCGTGCAGGAAATGACATAGGTATAACGCATGCTGTTTATACGTATTTGGAAAAGATGGGATGTCTGTTTGATTTGACAGGGACTTCTATTCCTAAGCAACTGAAAAAAAGCATGGCTGAGCCTTTCGATACTTTGATAAAGCCAACTGTCAGATGGAGAGGTATTCGGCAACACGTCAATTTTCCGATGGATATATCTTCTTATGATATAGAGGACGCCAAGGAGTATATCGACAGATTAGTACGTATGCGTTTCAATAAACTGACCATTCACAGCTATCCGGGACAGTGGTATGAAACCTCTTTGGGAGACAGTTTGTCCTTAGCCGGTAATTATTTTTATGGGAATAAGCACATTATGTATGACAATGCTTTCTTGCAGCAGAAAATCAAGGATAATGATTCTTTATTCTGTATACCAGGAGCTGAAAAGCTGAAAAATAATCCGCAGGAAAATAGCAAGTTCGCCTTGTCTTGGATGAAAGAATTGATTAATTATGCCAAGAAGAGAGGGCTTTATGTTCAGTTTTCTTTTGAGCCCAGAATTACGAGTGTAGAGCAGACTGTTACTACGGTGCATGATATATTAAAGATTTATCCGAATATCGACGCCCTTGAATTAATAACAGAAGAAACCGGAGGATGGGGAGCTGGCTGTACAAGAGCAGAAACCGAGGCGACTCTAAATCAATTTTTTGAGAAGTCTATTGCTACGGATTCAGTCGTAAATGCTCCGATAAAGGACAAACAATCTGATTTAAATGCTTTGTATAAGCAGATTGGCATCATCTCAGAGGCGATAAAACAACTGAATATGGATAAAAACATACATCCGGAATTGAAGTTGGGAATATATTGTTCAATTACTCCTTATACAAAAGGTGCCTATCGTTTGGCTCGTCTGGCGTTGCCGGAAACCAAAATCTGTTTAATGTCTTCTCATGGTAGTGAAGGAACTGCACAGGCATTACCTTCGGTCGTTCTTACTCAGAAAGACAAGGAAATGACGGAGATATATTCCTGGATAGAGTTTGACGGACTGATGTATTTATATCAGAACTCTATATCCGGAAATGAAAAAATGATGAAATGGCTGTCAGGCTCTTCTGAAAAAAACGTTTCGTCTGTATTGTTTAATCATTGGCGTAGTGCGGAGAACAGGACTTCTGCCCGTTTTGTATCAGAGGCAACTTTGAATGGTAAAATTTCGGCTGAACGTTTTTATCAGGAATATGCGAATGGTTTGTCTATTGCTGATAAAGAACGATTCATGGAGGCTATGCAGTTGATAAACCGTGCGGACGTTTTTGCAACAACGAATTTGGGGAATATTGGCTTTTGTTGGATGGGAGCATGGGAAAACGGTGGCTCTTATACTTGGATGAGCCAGGAGAATATTGATTATGCGAGGGCTATTTATTTGAAAGCCGGTAATCTGCTAAAGGAAATATTAAAACAAACAGACAAGGGGGCAGAGGCTTATCATTATTTATCTTTTGTCTGTAACCGTGTACTTTGCTCGGTACTTTATCTGGATGCTTTTCGTGAGGCTGTGAATATTCAGGATGTCATAGGAAAAGATCAAACGCCTGAATCGCAGGCTAAGGTTAAACAGATTTGTGATAAGGCTTTGCTTATTTTTGATCAGTATATGGCCAAACATGCTGAGATGATGGAAGACAGGGGATGTGAAGGCACTTTGGTAAGTGTCTGGAATTCTCCAATCCGAGGTCTAAAGATTTACAGAGCTCAATTTGGGGGAGTTCCTATGGATGTTCCTTCATCATTGGATGCTGTTGATGCTCCTCCTTTACCTATTGTATATTAACCCTTAAAAAATATATGTGATGAAAAACGTATTGTTTACGGCATTCTTTGCCGGTATGGCCCTATGCGCTTCTGCGCAAAAAACGGTCTTTGTTTCTCCTACTGGAAATGATGCATGGGCAGGCGATCGGAACAGACCTTTTAAAACCTTGAATAGGGCTTTTGCCGAAAGTGAAAACAGTCGGGATACACTTTATATTCAGGTCGCTTCAGGAGATTATTTTTTGGAAAAGTCGTTGGACTTGTCCGGCGGTTTGAATTGTCCGGTAGTGGTAAAAGGAAATGAAAAAAACAAGCCTCGCTTTTTGGGAGGTATTAAGATACAGCAATGGGAAAAATGTCGGGATGGCGTTTATCGGGCATTCGTTCCGGAGGTAAAACGTTACGGTTACCAATTTGAACAATTCTTTGTAAACGGAGTGCGGGCCGTACAGGCAAGAACGCCGAACAAAGATTGGTTTTACGTAAAAGGTTCTGAAGAATATCCTTACGTATCAGGAGTACGCTCGGCCAATTATGCGACTCAAAAGATTGTGATGGACAAGCAGGATTTAAAATCCCTTTCCGGCCTTTCGGCAGATGAATTGGCGGATGTACGTTTTCGCTTTTATCATAAATGGGATATTACGCAGAAAGAAGCAGCATACGCTTGTCCCGATTCGGGATTTGTCTATTTCCATGGGGGAGGCATGAAACCTTGGAATCCCATATCTAAAGGGGCCCGTTATATTATGTATGGATACAAGGCTGCTTTAGACGCACCGGGTGAATGGTATCTGGACAAAGCCGATGGTTAC
This sequence comes from Prevotella sp. CAG:617, assembly GCA_000438115.1. GTDB lineage: Bacteria > Bacteroidota > Bacteroidia > Bacteroidales > Bacteroidaceae > Alloprevotella. Next base: position 89,452 of record FR903636.1, read on the forward strand.
GTATATTATATGCCAAGGGAGGGCGAGAATTTGGAAACTGCCGAATGTATCGTTCCGACATTGCATCAGTGGATTGTTGTAAAAGGCCATAGTGGAGCCGCGCTGAAAGATATTCGGTTTGAAAATCTCTCTTTTCAGTATGCAGCATATTCGATGCCTAAATTTGGAGATGAACCCATGCAGGCCGCAGCAACAGTTGAGGCTGCTATTGAGTTGGAATATGCCGACAATGTAACTTTCGCAAATTGTGAAATGCAGCATACGGGTGGTTATGCTCTTTGGTTTAAAGCAGCCTGTACAGATAATACAATTGATCATTGCTACATAGCAGATCTCGGGGCTGGCGGCATAAAAATAGGTTCACCTTGGTATACGAGTGATTCCACGTTGATTTGCAGGCGTAATGTCGTTAATAATTCGATTATCACGCATGCCGGCAGCGAGCTTCCCTGCGGCGTAGGAGTGGCCATATTCCATGCATCGGACAATAAGGTTACGCATAATGAAATTTCAGATTTGCGATATTCCGGAGTATCTGTTGGCTGGATATGGGGGTATAATAACTCCGACGAAATCTGGACCAATGTGTTGATGAAAGACGGCACGGTTGATTTTGCACAGGTTCGTCTGGTCAGTCCCGCAGTAAGAAATCTGATAGCCTATAATCACATTCACCATATAGGTTGGGGCGAACTTTCGGATATGGGAGCCGTGTATACATTGGGCGAGTCCCACGGAACGCGGATTGTAAACAATATTATTCATGATGTATTGTCATACGATTACGGTGGTTGGGGACTGTATACCGACGAAGGTTCTACCGGAGTAGAAATGAGTTCCAATCTGGTTTATAGGTGTAAAAGTGGAGGTTTTCACCAGCACTATGGTAAGGAAAACAGAATAGAAAATAACATATTTGCTTTCGGACATTATTATCAGGTTCAGTATACGAGAGTTGAAAATCACTTGTCCTTCCATTTCAGACATAATATCATTCTTCAGGATCAGGGCGAAACTCTTGCCGGTCCGTGGGAGAATGGAAAAATTGATATGGACTATAACCTATATTGGCATCTGAATGGTAAGCCCCAGTTTGGAAAACATACGTTTCAGGAGTGGAAGAAATTGAAGGAAAAACATTCCGTAATCATGTCGCCAGGCTTTAAGGATGCCCAAAATGATGATTATAGCTTTGCATCGCTTAAGGCAGCCCGTAAGATACATTTTAAGCCGTTTGATCTTTCCAAAGTGGGCGTGTATGGCTCTGCCGAATGGAAAGAAAAAGCAAAAATGTCGGTGCAACAACTTGATTTATTTAAAGAAATAGCAAAAGTTCGATTGAAAAAATAGCGACATTATTTATGAGTATCTTTTGACCAACTTCTTGTGAAGTGGTGTCATCGGAAATAGTGCCGTTTTCGGGAAAAAAGGTCGGATTTTATATAGACAAGGCCGGACTCTGTCTGTATAAAGTCCGACCTTGTGGAAAAAACTGAATCATGAGATTTTAGGCAAATCGTTTTATTTGTCTCTTTCCTGAATTCTATGTTTGGTGATTCGGTCGTCTTATTTTAATCATCCAATGTGTAAGTTTCATCGTAAATTTCTCTCAGATTCTTGTCTTCAAACGTCCAATAACCTGTTGGTTGAATGGCATGAGTGATATTGAGTAATTTCTTGGTGATTCCAGTTAAAGAATAAATGTCACCATGATACATTACTTTTTTTTCATCAACTACAGATACTTGAATAGATGGATCTTTTACGAATACTAAAATATTGCCTTTTTTCATTCCCATTTCAAAATAATTGAGAGGAGGACGTCGCGATGAATTGATTTTTTCCGTAGCAGATTTATCTTCTGTTGTCAAGTCATTGTCTATCTCTTCTGTGATTTCTTGTGTCACATCTTCCCGATTAAACAATTCCAATATAGCCATCGCCTGTTCCGGCTTGATTTGAAAAAATTCGCGATTCGCATTAATCCGATTGGGTGCAAAAGCTGTATGCAGAGCTTTCTCAATCTTGGTACAATCCGAAGATTTTACCTTGCAAGCATATTTGCATTCAAAGGGAACAGGAACCCCCGTACCATAGAGTTCTTTCATCCGAGCATCCAGATTGTCTCTTGTCGTCATTCCAATTTTTACTAGTCCAGGCATCGCGGGATTGGTAAGAACATAAACGATACCTGAATTATTTTGTTTCTGGGACATATGATACTTTTTTTGTTTATAATATATCTGTATATGACGGGAAAAAAGAAATCCTGATTTCAAATGAAACCAGGATTCTTTTATGAAGTGGTGTCACCAGGAATCGAACCGGGGACACAAGGATTTTCAGTCCTTTGCTCTACCAACTGAGCTATGACACCATTGCTGAATAGCGGTGCAAAGATAGTGGATTCAGCTGATATGAGCAAATTTTTGTATTCTTTTTTATTGCAGGGGGTTCCAACCCTGAGCTTTCAGCTCCATTTCGGTGTCGCCACGGCAGATGAGGCGACAGCCCAGTTCGGGTTTGCAGATGTGGCCGATAATGCGCACGTCGGGTAGCTGCTCAGCTTTTTCGTAGTCGGTCAGGGGGAGGGTGAAGAGCAACTCATAGTCCTCACCGCCGTTGAGGGCGCAGGTAGTGACGTTGAGGTTGAACTCCTCGGCCGTGACTGCGGTCTGGTAGTCAATAGGGATGCGCTCCTCGTAGATGCGGCAGCCGGTGTGGCTCTGGGTGCAGATGTGGAGCAACTCGCTGGAGAGACCGTCGCTGATGTCCATCATGGCCGTGGGCTTGAGACCGGCGTTGCGGAGCGACTGGATGACATCACGGCGGGCTTCGGGCTTGAGTTGACGCTCCAGTATGTATTCCTTGCCGCTGAAGTCGGGCTGTGCTGCCGTTTCGAGGCGGTCCTGCCCCTTGAGGGCCTGTTTTTCACGTTCCAGCAGCTGCAGGCCCATGTAGGCGGCGCCGAGGTTGCCACTGACGCAGATGAGGTCGGTATCCTTGGCCCCGTTGCGATAGACAATGTCCTCCCGACGGGCATCGCCGATGCAGGTGAGACTCAGGGCCATGCCGGTGAGCGAGGAGGTGGTGTCGCCACCAACGAGGTCGACGCCATATTGCTGGCAGGCCAGCTGCAGACCGGCATAAAGGGCTTCGGTGTCCTCAATGCAGAAACGCTTGCCCAGGGCCAGACTGACGAGGAGCTGGCGCGGGGTGGCATTCATGGCGTAGAGGTCGGAAAAGTTGACCACGGCGGCCTTGTACCCCAGGTGCTTGAGCGGGGTGTAGACGAGGTCGAAGTGGATACCTTCCATGAGCATGTCGGTGCTGACGAGTACCTCTTTGTCGGGGTAGTGCATCACGGCGCAGTCGTCACCTACGCCGTAGAGGGTAGAGGCGTTTTGCGGAGTGATGTCGTGAGTCAGGTGTCGGATGAGACCGAATTCGCCTAAAGTGGATATTTCAGTTCGTTTCATGTCGTAGGTAATAGTTGGGATTTGATTTTTGGAAATATGCGGCAGGCCGTGTCGGTGGTGGTACGCATGACGATGTCGGGCGTCACTTCGTAGACCTGTGCGAGTTTGTCAATGACGGCCGTGAGATAGGCCGACTCATTGCGGTGGCCTCGATGGGGCGTGGGGGCCAGATAGGGGGAGTCCGTTTCGAGTACGATGCGCGAGAGGGGCACAGCGCTGTGCAGCACCTCGGGCAGGGTGGACTTTTTGAATGTGAGTACTCCGCCAACTCCCAGTACGAACCGTGGAAAACGCTCAAGTAGCTCCCGGGCTTCGTCAGCTGTGCCGCCAAAACAGTGGAACACACCGCCCGGTAGCTGCGGGGCAAAGGGTAGGAGCGTATCGACCAGCTGGCGGTGGGCCGAACGGGAGTGAATCATCAGCGGGAGCTGAAACTCAACGGCCCAGCGGGTCTGCTCCTGAAGAACCTGAATCTGGAGATCGGCGTCGGGGGCTTCGTCGTAGTAAAAGTCGAGGCCTACCTCGCCTACGCCGATGTACCGGGCGTTGGTCTGGAGCAGCTGGTGCATGGCCCGGAGTGTGGGAAACGGGTCGGACGTGAATTCCGTGGGATGCAGGCCCATCATGGGGAAGCACCGGCCCGGCCACTGGCGGCACATGTCGAGCATGGGGTCGATGGTTTCGGCATTGATATTGGGCAGCAGCAGGGCACCGGCACCGGCTTCGAAAGCCCGGCTGACCACTTCATGGCGGTCGGCGTCAAACTCTTCGGTATAGAGATGCGTATGGGTATCGATGAACATGAAGGCTGTCTTATTTGTTGCGGTGGAGCAGGGTGCGGGCGTATTTCCAGAGCTGCTCCTGTTTTTCGGCAGGCAGGTTGATCTGGCTGAGCGTGTGGCGGGCCTGCTCAAAGAAGTTGTCGATGGTCTGCTGGCAGAGCTGCGGAATATCGAGGCGGTTGTAAATGGCTGTGACGGCCTGAATTTTCTGTGCGGCCATGTCGGCCGGGCAGCCCATCCAGCGGGTCAGTTCCTCACGGGTCGTCTCATCGGCACGCAGCCAGGCATTGATGAGCAGATAGGTTTTCTTGTCACAGAGAATGTCGCCGCCTATTTTCTTGCCGAATACGGCGGGGTCGCCGTAAACGTCGAGATAATCGTCCTGCAGCTGGAAGGCCAGACCGAGCTGTTCGGCAAAGTGATACAGCTGCTCGGCATCGGCCTCGGGCGCCTGGCCCAGCATGGCACCCATCTTGGCGGCACAGGCCAGCAGTACGGACGTCTTGAGCCGGATCATTTCGATGTATTCAGCCTCGGTTACGTCCATACGGTTTTCGAAATTCATGTCGTATTGCTGCCCTTCGCCAATTTCAATGGCCGTGCGCGTAAAGAGCTGGAGTACGTCGGTGCGGTTGCACTGCTGCATGAGGCGGTAGGCCAGAATGAGCATGGTGTCGCCCGAAAGGATGGCCGTACTGTCGTTCCATACCTTATGTACGGTGGGTTTGCCACGGCGGATGGGCGCCTTGTCCATGAGGTCGTCATGGAGCAGGGTGTAGTTGTGGTAGGTTTCGATGCCCAGTGCGGCGGGCATGGCCTGTTCCAGGTTGTCGTCGCGGTAGAGGCTGTATGTGAGCAGAAGCAGTACGGGACGTATGCGCTTTCCGCCCATGGAGAGTACGTAGCGAATGGGTTCATAGAGGCCGCGGGGCGCGGTGGGGTACTTTAGCGCGTCGAGCTGCGCATTGACTTTTTCGAGAATTTGCTCAAATGAAAGCATGTCAATATGTTTTTAGGGAATATTCAAGAGTATGAACGGACTGGTTATTTCACGGCAAAGATTACCGGCACAGTAACTCTGACGAGTACGGGCTTGCCGTTCATTTTTCCGGGATGCCATTTGGGCATGCGCCTGATGGCACTCAGCGCCAGGGCATCCAGCTTGGGGTGTAACTTTTTGGAAACGGCGGGTTCACGTATGCTGCCGTCGGGAGCTACCAGGAAGGTGATTTCGAGCGAACCTTCGATGCCGGATTTGATGCAGTCGGTCGGGTAGGGAATATGGGCGTCGAGCCACTTCATGAGGGCAGCCGGACCGCCGGGAAACTGTGGCATCTGTTCCACCACTTCGGTAGGTGTAAGTTGTGCTCCGATTTCGGGTGCATCGGGGTCGTCTTCCAGTCCGGTAGTGTCCTTCAGGGTAATCAGTTCCATTTCTTCGCTGGCCCGCAAATCTTCCAGACCTTTTTCGCCCAGCAGGAACGGATTGGGGGCAAAGTCAACAATTTCGGGGGCCAGTTTGGTAGCGTGAGGCGACTGTACCACTTTGTGGGTAACCGCATGGCGACCGGTGGCAACCGCTTTCAGTTCGTGTCCTTCCTTGAGGGGGGACATATCCACCTGTCCGAAACGCTCAAGCCCTTTCAGCCCCTGCTTGATTTCATAGGCAATGTAAAATCTGAGAAGAAAGGCCGAAAGCAGGCAGAACAAAAAGAAACCTATGATACACAGCAGGGCAAACCGATGCCGGCGGGCTGATCGCTGTCGCATCATGTAGGCGCCGTATTCCTTGTTCTTTCCCTGAAAGATAAGGTCGCACCATTCTTTAGATACTAAATCGAGTTTCTTCACGTTATTATACAGAGTTGTTCCGGAAGGCGCATCCGGTAGGAAACGGGCTGTTGTCTTGCCTGATTGAATCAGAAGAGGGGCTGCCGGGTGCGCGAGTCTGGATTTATTCTGCAAAAGTACGGCAGATAGTTTAAAATTAATGTATCTTTGCTCTCAATTTTTAGTGTTCGGATGAAAAAAAATTGCATTCTCGGCGTTTTGTGGCTTTTTGCCCAGGTATTGGCAGCGCAGGAGGGGACTTCGGCCTACCAGTATCTGAAAATACCCGTATCGTCCCACGTGGCGGCTACGGGCGGACAGAACATTTCGATTGTGGATGACGACGCTACGCTGGGAATGAGTAATCCGGCCTTGCTTTCCAACGTGTCGGACGGCATGTTGAGTTTTGACTATACCCGTTATATGGCCGGAGCAAATTTGATCGGGGCACAGTATGTCAAGGCTTTCGGGCAGCGCCATACGGGTAGCGTGGCCCTGCATTATCTGGGTTACGGCAGTCAGATGGAGACCGACGATCAGGGCAATGAACTGGGTAGTTTTACGCCTAAAGATATTGTGGCGCAGATAGGATACAGTTATTTGCTGACCGACCGCTGGTCGGGCGGAGCCGCCATGAAGATACTTTATTCCCACTATGCCGGCTATACCTCGGCGGCCCTGGCCGTTGATGTGGGTGTCAATTATTTTAATGAAGAAACGGACTTCTCCTTTTCGGCTGTAGTGCGCGACGTGGGTGTACAGGTGAAGAAGTTTGACGACCGTTCAGAAACGGTGCCCTACGATGTCCAGTTGGGATTGAGCAAGGGATTTGCCCATGCCCCTATCCGCCTGTCGCTGACGCTGACCGACCTGACCCGTTGGTCGTCGTCATACTACTATACGGCTGACGGTAGCAAGACCAAGGCCCTGCAGCAGGTTCTCAACCACCTGGTAGTAGGGGTAGACATTATGCCTTCGCAATATTTCTATCTGTCGGCGGGATATAATTTCCGCCGGGCTTATGAGCTGAAAGCTGCCGGAAAATCACGCGGGGCAGGACTGACCTTTGGCGGCGGCATTAAGGTAAGGCGTTTCAGGGCCGACCTTTCATACGCCCGTTATCATGCTGCCGCTTCGTCCTTTACGTTGGGTGTGGCCTACGCGTTGTAGCGTATCGGTTTTTATGTAGAAAATATGAACATGCAGTAATCATGAAAAAAATAATCATAGCCCTTGACGGCTTCTCTTCATGTGGAAAGAGCACTATGGCCAAACGTCTGGCTCGTGCCATCGGATATATTTATGTGGATAGTGGCGCTATGTATCGTGCCGTGACGCTTTATGCCTTGCAGCACGGTTTGTTTGATACAGACGGTCATTTGTGTGTCAGCCGGTTGCAGCAGGCCATGCCGGAAATTCAGGTCGGGTTTCAGCGCGGAACCGACGGCTCGGTGCAGACTTTGCTGAACGGCACTCTCGTAGAGCAGGAAATTCGTACCTTGCGTGTGTCACAACACGTTAGCGAGGTGGCTGCACAGCCCTTTGTGCGCGAGGCCATGACCCGTCAGCAGCAGGCCATGGGACAGGCACGTGGCATTGTAATGGACGGGCGGGATATCGGGACGACCGTTTTTCCGCAGGCTGAATTAAAGGTATTTGTGACTGCTTCGGCTGAGGTACGTGCGCAGCGCCGTTTCCTGGAGATGCAGGCTAAGGGACAGACTGCTGATTTTGACGAAATCCTGAAAAATGTGCGTGAACGCGACCATATTGATTCTACCCGTAGCGTGAGTCCCTTGCGACAGGCCGACGATGCCGTAGTGCTGGATAATTCCAACATGACGCTTGACGAGCAACACCAGTGGCTTTTGACCCAATTCCGGCGAATATGTCCTGATGCTGAGGTTCATGAAGCATAGGAGCGTTTTTGTTTTATTTATGAAAGGAAATATACAAACATGCAAATAGAAATTGACCAGGAGTCGGGGTTCTGTTTTGGCGTGACAACAGCTATTCGAAAGGCTGAGGAGAGTTTGCGTTGTGCTGACAACGTACCGGCCGGGCCGTTATATTGTCTGGGTGACATAGTTCATAACCGGCGTGAGTGTGAGCGTCTGCACGAGTTGGGGTTGCGCACTATTGACCATCAGATGTTTCGTCAACTGCCGGCTGGTTCACGCGTTTTGTTACGGGCTCATGGCGAGCCGCCTGCTACCTACGAGGCGGCACGTGAGCGGGAGGTCAGTCTGATTGATGCCACCTGTCCTGTGGTGTTGCAACTGCAGCGTCGCATACGTCGCGCCTATGAGGAAGAACCTTCAGACACTCAGATTGTGATCTACGGAAAACCTGGTCATGCCGAAGTGCTCGGACTGGTGGGGCAGACTGAGGGGCACGCCATTGTAATCGCCCATCCTGACGAAGCCGTCAGGCTTGACATGCACCGTTCCATCCGACTCTTTTCGCAAACCACACAGCCGCTGGAAGGTTTCCGGCAGTTGGTAGACTATTTGCAAGCCCATGTAGTAGCTCCCGCCACGTTTCAGTTTACTGATACCATTTGCCGCCAGGTGGCCAACCGGTTGCCCGGTGTCAGGGCCTTTGCTGCGCGTCATGATGTGGTGTTGTTTGTTTGTGGCCTGAAAAGTTCAAACGGACGTGTGCTTTACGAAGCCTGCCGGCAGGTGAACGGACGCAGTTATTTGGTAGACGATCCTGCCGCCATCCGCGCCGAATGGTTTAGTCATGCTCAAAGCGTGGGGATTTGCGGCGCTACTTCTACCCCAAAATGGCTGATGGAGGCTTGTAGCGAAGCCATCAGACGGATGTATCCTGACGAATAGCAGAGAAGAGACTGAACCGGTTCCTTTTCGTACGCATTCCTGAAGTCGGGAATTTCATTTCGGGGCCGGTCGTAGAAAAGGTGTAGGACTACTTCTTGTGTCGCTCTGCACGGTATGCTGAAGGTGTTATGCCGGTTTGTTTCTTGAACATCCTGCTGAGGTGTTGTGGATAGTCAAAACCTAAGTCGTAAGCCGTCTGTGCAATACTAAGTCCTTGTGAGAATTTGTTTTTGGCCAGTTGTATGATGTATTCGCGGATATATTGGCCGGCCGTGTCTCCTGTTGTCTTTTTGATTAAATCTCCGAAATAGTTGGGTGACATGCACAGCTTTTCTGCGCAATATTGTACGGTGGGGATTCCTAAACTTATTTGTCTGTTTTGCTCATAATAGTCTTTCAGCAGGCAATCAAATTTCATGAGCGTGTCTGAGTTGGCTGACTTTCTGGTCATAAACTGGCGGTGGTAGAAACGTTGGCAGAAATTCAGCATCAGTTCAATATATCCTACAATAATAGCGTCTTGCTGGTTGTCATGTGGCTTTTGTAATTCAACCTGGATTTGCTGCATTAAAGACGACATGATGTCGCGTTCTGCCTGGCTCATGTGTAGCGCTTCATTGATTTGATAGTCAAAGAAGGAATAGTTCCTGATTTCTTTTTCCAAAGGGGTGCCTTGCAGCAAGTCGGGATGAAACAGCAGAGCCCATCCGGTAAGCATGACTTGTTCGCCGTTATCTTCTTTTCCGCCAATTTGTCCTGGTGCGATGCAGATAACGGTTCCTTTCTGATAATCGTATTTACCGCATCCATACGAGAGGTCTATGTCAGCTTCATCATGAAAAAAGATGCCGTAAATACTATAATTGTTCAGGCAATGTCTGACGGGAGACACTTCGGCATAATTGATGACGCATACCAGCGGATGCCGATTGGTACATCCCATGTAGTGGCAGTAATCGCTTACGTTTCTTATTTTCATGATTTTGGTCATAGTTGTGTATGCGTATGGTTTTTGTATGCTTACAAAAATACATGATTTTGTTCAGAAAGCCATGTTTGGTTTTGCTGTATTTGCAGCAGTAAGGTAAAAGACATTTTTGTTGCTCTTACGGAATATTTTTCTGGGAATCAGTAAAAATGGTATGCAATGCATATAAATTGTTATGTCCGTGGCAGATTGATGCCGTAATTTTGCATTGTCAGAAACGAAATCCTATTGTATAAAAAATAAGTACAGAAAAAATGATGGATAGAAGAGGCTTTTTGAAAATTTCATCAATGACAGCTTTGATGGCAGCTGGAGAGTGGACGGGATTATCAAAAATTTTTGCTCGCTCATCTTCGCAGAATTCTTTTTCATCAGTTCGTCAATCTTCCGGTAATATGGAGCATAGAAACCTGGGCCAGCTGAATGTGTCGGCTGTGGGGCTTGGTTGTTTGCCCATGGTGGGATATTATGGCGGCCGGTATGAAAAACGCGACATGATAGCTTTGATTCGTCGGGCTTATGAAAAAGGAATTACTTTTTTCGATACGGCCGAAGTTTATGGACCCCATGTCAGTGAGGAGTGGGTCGGAGAGGCTTTGGAGCCATTCCGCAACGAGGTGAAAATCGGTACAAAATTCGGATTTGGCGTAGAAGAGGGGAAGCCTACATCATTGAACAGCTCTCCTGCTCATATCCGCCGGGCTGTGGAGGGGGCGTTAAAACGCTTGCGTACGGATCATATTGATTTGTTGTATCAGCATCGAGTTGACCCGAATGTACCAATGGAAGAGGTGGCCGATACGGTCAAGCAGCTGATGCAGGCAGGGAAAGTTCTGCATTGGGGATTGTCTGAAGCCAGTGCGCGTTCAATCCGTCGGGCTCATGCCGTTTGTCCGGTTACGGCCGTGCAGAGCGAGTATGCCATTTGGTGGCGTGAGCCCGAAACTAAAATTTTTCCTACACTTGAAGAACTGGGAATAGGATTTGTGCCTTACTGTCCGTTGGGAAGGGCTTTCCTGACAGGTGTTATCAATGAAAACAGCCGATTCTATAAGCCGGATCGTCGTCATAATCTGCCGCAATTTACACCTGAAGCCTTGAAACACAATATGCCACTTGTCAGACTTGTTCAAAAATGGGCAGAACAAAAAGGCTTGACTCCGGCACAATTTGCGCTGGTGTGGATGCTTTCGCGTAAGTCGTGGATAGCACCGATTCCGGGAACGACTAATCCTGAACATCTGGATGATTTGTTGGGGGCTGGAACGGTCAGACTTTCAGCCTGGGAAATGGAGGCTTTTGATAAAGAGTATGCTCAAATTGATTTGATGGGGCATCGGGCCGATCCTTTTACAGAAAGTCAGATTGATAAATCATAAGTAAAATGGATTATACGGTATTGAATAACGGCATTGAAATGCCGATGCAGGGTTTTGGCGTGTACCAAATATCTCATGCTGGTTTGTGTCAGCAGGTCGTGACTGAGGCGATAGGAGCAGGCTACCGCCTGATTGATACCGCTTCGGTTTATGGCAATGAAGAGGCTGTGGGGGCTGCTGTCCGCCAAAGCGGCGTTCCGAGAAACGAAATCTTTATTACAACCAAAGCCTGGATTTCAGAGATGGGGTATGATCAGACTTTGCGTGCTTTTGAGGCATCTCTTAGGCGGTTGCGTGTTGATTATCTTGATCTCTACCTGATTCATATGCCGTTTGGCAATTATTATGGAGCTTGGAAGGCTATGGAAAGATTGTATGCAGAAAAGTGCGTGCGGGCTATCGGCGTTTGTAACTTTGGTGCTGACCGTCTGATTGATTTATGCAAGAATGCTGAAGTCATACCTGCTGTAAATCAGGTGGAGTGCCATCCTTTTACGCAACAGAAAGAAATTTTGGAGACTCTGCGCTCGTTACATGTGCAAGTGGAAGCTTGGGGACCGTTGGCAGAAGGACGAAACGAACTCTTTTCACATCCATTGTTGTCTGAAATAGGGCGAAAGTATGGAAAAACGGTGGCCCAGGTGGTGTTGCGCTGGCATTTGCAGCGTGGCGTAGTGGCTATTCCCAAATCTGTACATAAAGAGCGTATGGCTGAAAATTTTTCTATTGGCGATTTTTATTTGGATGACGAAGACATGGCCGTTTTATCTTCCTTGGATACCAAACGTAGTCTTATATTAGACTGCCATAATCCGGTTGAAGTAGAACGCTTGTACCAAATCACATGCAATAACTGACGTGTGATGGAAAATAAATTGAGGAATAACGATAATTAAACTAAAAATAGTAGAGGTTATGATGGATTTTTTGTTTATAGGTGGCATAGGCATGCAGGAGGTGCTGCTGATAGCTTTGGTCGTTTTGTTGTTTTTCGGAGGTAAAAAAATTCCGGAACTGATGAAAGGTCTCGGTAAAGGTGTGCATGCCTTTAGGGACGGGCTTAACAATGTAGAAGGAAATACGGATGCTTCAAATTCCAAGTCTTCCGACAATCCGTAGATTATGGGCGGGCAAGGCAAGCAGTTATCCTTTTGGGAGCACCTTGACGTGCTGAGGCGAGTGCTCATAAAAGTGGTAGCGGTAGCGGCAGTATGCGGCATATTGGCTTTTATATTTAAGCAGCCGCTTTTCTTTGTTGTTTTGGCTCCAGGTAGGGAGAATTTTGTAATCTATGATTTTTTGAACGATGTAATAGCGTGGAGTGGCGGCAATATGGAACGGATGGCGGCGCAGTTTATAAATACGGGATTGGCACAACAATTTATTATTCACATGCGCATGGCATGTTGGGTCGGTTTGTTGGGAGCATTGCCGTTTGCGCTGTTCCAGATGTTCTGTTTTATATCGCCCGCGCTTTATGCGCATGAGCGGCGTTATGTTGTGTGGGTTGTTTGTGGCGGATATGTCATGTTTGTTTGGGGTGTATTGGTGGGGTATTTTCTGGTTTTTCCCTTGACATTTCGTTTCCTGAGTACTTATCAGGTCAGTGAGGACGTTACCAATCTGATAACGCTTGATTCATATGTTTCAACGCTCATGACGATGTGTATGTCGATGGGCGTTGTTTTTGAAATTCCGGTCATTTCATGGCTCTTGGCCAAATTGAGGCTTCTCTCCGCGTGTTCCATGCGCCGTTTTCGGAAACACGTCATGGTTGTGATATTGGTAGCAGCTGCCGTCATTATGCCTACATCTGATGTGTTTACACTTCTACTCGTGTCGTTGCCTATGTGGGGGTTGTATGAGGCGAGTATTTGGTTGGTAAAGTGCAGTGGTGAATCACATGCGGCAGGTCGTAAATAATGTGAGTACAGATGGATAAAAAGAGTCCAAGCCCCGAACTTTGTTCAGGCTTGGACTCTTTTGAATCTTTTACGGGCAGCCCTTTAGGGCCGATACTGTGAAAATCTTTGTGGGATTAGCGGTTTTTGTACATATCCTCATAGTAAGTTTGGTAGGCTCCACTTGTGACGTGGTCCATCCATTCCTGATTGTCCAGATACCAGCGTACGGTTTTTTCAATTCCTTCTTCAAATTGCAGGCTGGGCTCCCAGCCCAATTCACGCTGCAACTTGGTGGAATCAATGGCGTAGCGCAAGTCGTGTCCGGCGCGGTCGGTTACGTAAGTAATGAGGTCCATGTCCTGACCCTCGGGCCTACCGAGCAGACGGTCAACGGTACGGATGACTACTTTGATGATGTCAATGTTTTTCCATTCGTTGAATCCGCCGATGTTGTAGGTTTCAGCCGTACGGCCCTGATGGAAAATGAGGTCGATGGCACGGGCGTGGTCTTCAACGTAGAGCCAGTCGCGCACGTTTTCGCCTTTACCGTATACGGGTAGGGGTTTACGGTGCCGTATATTGTTGATAAACAACGGAATGAGCTTTTCCGGAAACTGGTACGGGCCGTAGTTGTTGGAGCAGTTGGTTACGATGGTGGGCATTCCGTAGGTATCATGAAAGGCACGTACAAAATGGTCACTGCTGGCTTTACTGGCGCTGTAAGGGCTGTGAGGCGTGTAGGGGGTTGTTTCCGTAAAGAATTTCTGTCCGTAAGCCAGATGATGGGTGCCGGATGAAGCCCGTGTGGAAAACGGAGGTTCTATACCCTCGGGATGGGTCATTTCCAGAGCGCCATATACCTCGTCTGTGGAAATGTGGTAAAAGCGTTTTCCCTCATATCCTTCGGGAAGTGATTCCCAGTATAGTTTGGCTGCTTGCAGGAGCGAGAGCGTGCCCATTACGTTGGTACGGGCAAACGTAAAGGGGTCTTTGATACTGCGGTCTACGTGGCTCTCGGCGGCCAGGTGGATAATGCCGTCTACGTGGTGCTCCTGAAGCAGGTGGCATATGGTGTCAAAATCACAGATGTCGGCTTTAACGAAAGTATAGTTGGGCTTGTCTTCAATGTCTTTGAGGTTGGCCAGATTGCCGGCATAAGTCAGCTTGTCGAGGTTGATGATGTGGTATTCGGGATACTTGTTGACAAAAAGTCTGACTACGTGGCTGCCAATAAATCCGGCACCGCCAGTAATGAGTATGTTGCGTGTATTCATAAAATCGGTATGTTTGGGTGTGGTTTTGGGGAATTGTGTGATGTGCCTGGGCGCAGTTCCCGGCCGATGAACTTAGTAGAGATCTTCGCGATAGTCAAAAAGCCAGTCGGCGTCTTTCAGCCGTGGATGGTGGCGGTCTTTTTCTGACAATATGACGTCGGCCTCCGGCAGGCGCCAGTCAATGTGCAGATCTGGGTCGTTCCAGGCCAGGGCTCCTTCAGCTTGAGGAGCGTAGAAGTTGTCACATTTGTATTGAAACACCACTTCGTCGGTCAGCACGCTGAATCCGTGGGCAAAGCCTCGGGGAATGAAAAACTGGCGGTGGTTGTCACCCGTGAGTTCCACGGCCACATGTTGGCCAAAGGTGGGGGAGCCTTTGCGGATGTCAACAGCCACGTCGAGTACGCTGCCTTTGATGACGCGTACCAACTTGGATTGCGCATAGGGCGTTTTCTGGAAATGCAGGCCGCGCAGCACGCCGTATGACGATTTGCTTTCGTTGTCCTGAACAAAGTGAATTTCACGCACTTCCTGGTTGAAATCCCTCTGCGAGAACGATTCAAAAAAATAACCCCGTTCGTCGTTGAAAATCCGTGGTTCGAGAATCACTACGCCCGGTATGGCGGTTTGAATAACTTTCATTTTTCTTTTTTGGGTTCTTTATTTTTTGATTTGCAGCGCAGTGTTCCGGCTTTTTTCGGAGCGCTGCGCTGACATTTTTTTACCAGTCTATTTTTCGTTTGTCGGCATGTTCTACTTCGTCGGCAATTTTTTGCAGATATTGTCCGTAAGGATTTTTCAGCATGGGAGCAGCCAGCTGGCGGAGCTTTTCGCTGTTTATCCAGCCCATTCGGAAGGCTATTCCTTCCAGACAGGCAACTTTCAGCCCCTGGCGTTTTTCAATGACTTCTACGTAGTTGCCTGCGGCTGCCAGCGAGTCGTGTGTGCCCGTATCAAGCCAGGCAAAGCCCCGTCCCAGGGTTTGCACCTTGAGCCGGTTTTCTTCCAGGAACCATTGGTTGACCGATGTAATTTCCAATTCGCCGCGGGCTGAAGGCTTGATGCCTTCGGCCACTTTTACTACGTCGTTAGGGTAGAAATACAGTCCCACTACGGCATAGTTGGATTTGGGATGAGCCGGTTTTTCTTCGATTGACAGACAGTTGCCGTCGTTGTCGAATTCAGCTACTCCGTAACGTTCGGGGTCGTTCACCCAGTAGCCGAAAACGGTGGCTTTCTGTTCGGTTTCGGCTGTACGGACGGCGTTTTTCAGCATGGATGTGAATCCGCTGCCGTGGAAGATGTTGTCACCCAGAACCAGACATACGTCATCCTGCCCGATGAATTCCTTGCCGATTAGAAAGGCCTGGGCCAGTCCGTCGGGCGAGGGTTGCTCGGCATAGGAGAATTCTACGCCATAGTCCGACCCGTCACCCAGCAGGCGGCGGAACCCCGGCAGGTCGTGAGGGGTTGAAATAATCAGAATCTCACGTATGCCGGCCAGCATCAATACGGAGATGGGGTAGTAGATCATGGGTTTGTCGTACACGGGCAGCAGCTGTTTGCTTACGCCCTTGGTGATGGGATACAGACGGGTGCCTGATCCTCCGGCTAATACTATTCCTTTCATAAGTATTTTTCTCTTCTTTAGGTGTGGCGCAGCCTGCCGCCGGCTTGGCTGTACCGGTTTTTTCAGTATGCATACAAAGGTATTAAATATGCACAGAAACACCAAATTTTTAATAGGGTTTGTGGTTTGTCCGCAACAGACGTGCGGTGAAGCCGTTTTGCGGGTAAGGCAGAGGGGTAGAGGAGATGTTTGTGGATAAAAAATGCGCGACCGTCAACTTTTCATGGCATATCATGCGCCCTGGGGCGAAGTTGATGAAAAAAACGTATCTTTGTTCCCGATAAAAACAGAATGGCAGAATATGGAACAGAAGAGAATCAGCTTGGTGATTTCAGACGACATACATCGTGTTTGTCCCGACTTTGTTGGCGCAGCGCTGTGGGCTGAGGTGAGCAACGGCAGTTCGGCTTCCGGTTTGCTGCAGGAAATGGAGGAGGCCGAGCGGCAGTTGCAGGAACGTATGGATACGGAACGCCTCAAGGCTTTGCCTTCAATAGCGGCTACGCGGGCGGCTTACAGGGCTTGCGGAAAAGACCCCAGTCGCTATCGGCCGGCCGGGGAGCAACTGGCCCGTCGGGTGATTAAGGGGGCTGGCCTGTATCGCATCGACGCGCTGGTTGATGCCGTCAACCTGGCTTCGCTGGTGAGCGGATATTCCATCGGAGGGCTTGATGCCGATAAGATTCAGGGAGGTTTCCTGACTCTGGGCATCGGCCGCGAGCAGGAACCGTATGAGGGCATCGGGCGGGGTGTGCTCAATATAGCCGGCATGCCGGTCTACCGTGACGAGGCAGGAGGCGTGGCCACCCCAACCAGCGACCATATGCGTACGCGCATAACGGGGACGACCCGGCATTTGCTGGCCCTGATTAACGGTTACGACGGAAACCGTGATGCTGTGGTGGCTACGGCACGGTATCTGGAAGAGCTGCTCCGGCGTTATGCCGGTTGCCGGCAGTCGGAGATATGGACATACGTCTGGAACGGATAAGAGAGAAGGCCTTCCCCCGTGCTGCCAGAGGCTTGGACAATAAGAAAAAATAGGCTGAAGCTACGTTGACAGACGTAGTGTGCGGGCCGGAGCACGTCGGAGGCAGACTAAAGTGCCGTCTTTTTTCAACAAATCGGGATTTTGTTGAAAAAAGACGGCATCTTGTTTATTTATGGAGTACGGACGGATGTACTTGGTAGAAATTCGGCATCCGTAACCTGAATTTTAAACTATGTATGAATTGTAGGATTCTTGAAAACCGGAAGGCCGGTATCTGTATGGCTGCCCAAGTGTTGGCGAAACCCTTTTTTCAGATAAAAACAAAACGACTGTTTTACTCTTTGTAAAACAGTCGTTAATAAAAGTTGGGGTACTCGGACTCGAACCAAGAATGACAGGACCAGAATCTGTAGTGTTACCATTACACCATACCCCAATTTGTAAAGAGCGCTCAGGATTTTCTTTCTCGTAACTCGTTTGTGTTACTTGTTTCCTGAATTCGGATGCAAATTTAGAGGTTATTTTTGAATCTTCCAAATGTTTTTGCGATTTTTTTTGAAAAAACGTCTTTTTTTCTCTTTTGGGGGGGAGATTCTTTCCTGACAGGGCAAAAATAGCCGTTGCTGTCGGCCGAGTGTGGCAAGTGTCCGTCAGCAGCCGGAACCGTCAATGCTGCATGCCGCTCCTTCGTCGGCCGGACGCGATTGCAGTCCGGCCTCTTCGGGCTGCAGGGTTATGCTGCCGTCTTCAAGAACAAAGCAGGGTATACCTACCAGGCCGTGTCGCCTGGCGTTGCTGAACGCGTCGTGATGGTCGCGCAGTTTCAGAAAAGCCTTCAGGTTTTTCACGTGTTTGCCGATATCCACAATTTCATATTGGCTGTTGCCCTCTATCTGTTTTTCTACATAGGTACAGTCCGGACAGGTGTCCATTACATAAATCTTTATCATAATCGGATTGAATTAAGTCATTATTTTTCTACGGGAAGCCCCAGTTCCGTCCAATGGAGTATGCCGCCTTTCATGTCGAAAACCTTGAACCCGCTCTCGTGCATTTTTGTGGCGGCGGCATTGCTGCGGCGGCCGCTGCGGCAATAGAGGTAGTATGTGCGCTTTTTGTCAAGCGCGCTGATGCCTTTGGCAAAGGCGTCGCTGTCCAGGAAATTCAGGTTGATGGCTCCTTTCAGGTGGCCGTCGGCATATTCCGATGGTTGACGAACGTCGAGTATGACTGCAGACGTGTCTGCTTTTGCGGCTGCAATAAACTCTTCGGGCTCCAGTATCTTAACGGGTGATTGGGCCGTACAACTGTTGAAGACCCCCATGGCCATCAGAATGGAGAGTATTATTTTTTTCATGAGAAATATGTATGGTTTTATAAATTTTGAATGAGTCTATTTTGAATGTATGGCGTTCCTGATTTTGCTGCACATGGTTTCCGGATCACGGCATGAAATGACATATTTTTTTCCTTTGCCAGTTTCGATAAGGAACACATGGCCAAGATTGGTGGCATACACCATAAACCTGCCTAACTCCTGATTGTGGAACCATCCCCACCAACCGAAGAAAGCTCCGCTTCCGAAAATGCGGGCAAAATTCATGGTTACCTTATAAGGTTCGGCCCTTGAAATGTCCATCAGTGGAATTTCCTTGACATACAGGGGAAATACGATATTCAGGCTTTTGGGGGTCACTTGGATTTCCAGCGGAAAAAAGAACAGGGAACAGAAGCATAGAAATACAAGTGAGCCGAGGAGAACGTATGACAGGTATGCGGCTTCTGTGTCAGTTGTCAGAAGATATAATCCGAGTCCTGAAAAAAGAAGCACAGACAGGATGGTGACGATTACGGAACGCCATGCCCATTGTGTTTTTTGTTTATACATGCCGGTATGATTTGGGGTTTGTTGTTGATTGTCTTTTATTCTTGATTCACAACCCGTGTCTTATAGGACATCCGATTAAAATACTGACTAATCATGGATATGTTCAGCGTTTCCTGTATCGGAAGA
>FR903636.1:108581-170875 GCA_000438115.1 Prevotella sp. CAG:617
TCGGAAGAGTCCTTCACTTCGTGTTGCCGTCAAAAAAAATAAAATCAATGTTTCGTCAAACAGGGTAAAAGTATAAATAAAATCCGAACAAATGATGCTTTACGGAGGAATATTTTCCGTAATCGGTTGGATGGCGTAAGTAAAAAACTCCGGAAAGCGGGGTGTTTTGCAGTTGTCTTTCCGTATCTTTGTAAAAGAATAATAGCCTGTACAGACATATATGCTGTATAGGGACAAGAAATAACCATGAAGTGGAGTATCATTATACCCGTATATCAGGCGAAAGCATACCTGGGCACTTGTCTGGAGTGTATTGGCCGGCAGATAGATGAACAGACGGAGGTGTGGCTCGTTGATGACGCGTCGACAGATGGCAGTGGACAGATTTGTGAGATGTGGAGCCGGAGTGACGAGCGTTTTAAATGTGTGCATCATCCGCAAAACCGCGGACTTTCAGCCGCCCGCAATACGGGGCTGGAACATGCCGGCGGGCAGTGGATACTGTTTGTGGATGCTGACGACTGGTTGGCGCCGGGCACGCTGGCTGCATTGCGTCAGCTCTCGCAGGACGACGGGGTGGATGTAGTAGAATTTCCCGTCCATCTGGAGCATGGCAGTAAGCGGGCACGCTGGTATGTGCCTGGGCACGGGGAGCGGGTAGGCTTTCGTGAATGGATATCGGCCGGGGCTTATCGTTACAGCTATGCCTGGAACAAGATGTACCGTTACGGCTTGTGGGCATCGGTACGCTTTGAGGAGGGACGTCTTTTTGAGGATATGTTTACCATACCTTATGTGTTGGAGCGGGCCCGCGGTATTTTGCGTACGGATAGTGGCGGCTATTATTATTGCAGTCACCAGGGCAGTTTGTCGAATACTTTGAGCCGCAAGGGAACGACGGATCTGCTGGAGGCCACGCTGAAGCTGTATGAACATATACGTTGTCAGCAATGGGCTGATGATGAAATATTGGACGAACTTTATATGGAGGCATGCAATCGGCAGATTGTATGCCTGAAAATGGGCGGTCCGATGTTGTTGCCCCGGCGTCAGATAACCGCATCGCATGTGTGGCGGCGCGGCCAGTCGGCCGTCAGACGGTTGAAGTGGCTGCTAATGCAAACGGGAAAGCCACAGTGGTGCAGGTGGTGGGCACGGTATATGCCTTTGTCATCCCATTAAGAACGGCTTATGGAAATCAGTTTTATTATACCCTACTATGAAGTGTCGCCTTGGCTGTTGCGAAGGTGTCTGGAGAGTGTTTGCGCTTTTATGCAGCAGGTTCCGGATTGCAGCTGGGAGGCATGGGTGGTGGATGACGGAAGTTCGGATGCCGGTATTGCCCGGCGTGAGGTGGAGCGCACGGGAGCAGCACAGATTCACTGCCTGCGTGTACCTCACGGCGGTTTGGGCGCGGCCCGTAATGCCGGGTTGGATCATGCCTGCGGCATGTATGTATTTTTCCTGGATGCCGATGATTATTTGTTTGTCCGCTCGGCAGGACCTCTGTTGGCATGCTGCCGGCAATGCCGTCCTGATGTGCTTTCTTTTGGTATGCAGACGGTAAGGCATAGGGAGCAGGAGCAGCCAAATCGTGCCGTCCGTTTGCGAATCTGCTATGAGGGGAGCGGAGCGGGCTACATGGTGGGGCATAATCTGCGCGCTGCAGCATGGGGATATCTGTTCCGGCGTGAAAGTTTGGGAGAATTGCGCTTCGTGACCGGTATATTTCATGAGGATGAGGCCTTTACGCCCCGCCTATGGCTGCAGGCAAAGCATGTGTGCGTGACCTCGTTGCCTGTATATGCATATTATCAGCGAAGCGATTCTATTGTGCATGTATCCAGCCGTGAACAGTTGGAGAAACGTATGGCTGATTTACGGCAGGTATTGGTCGGGTTGAAGCAGGAACCGGTAGGGAATGCTTTGCAACAACAGGCTTTGCGGCGCAGGATGGAGACGCTGGCTTCAGACGTATGGTGGCGGCTGGTATGTGAAAGTCCGGATACGGCTTTTCTGCGCTGTCAGTTAGGATGGTTTCGAGAGGCCGGATTTTATCCGCTTCCTTTGCGATTTTACACTTTACGCTATATATTAATGTATATCGGCTCGCAGTGCGGAATGGTGTCTGTTTTTTTGAACAGAATGAGTCATTTAAAACAATTGTTTTCCTCTAAAAATCAATAAAAAGGGAAATATTTATGTCGTGTGTGTTGTGTTAATCCGTGAAATCGTTTTAACTTTGCGCATTCAATGGGTAAGATGTGCGTGACATGCGCATGATGTTTCCCTAAGAGTAAAAAAATCTTGTTGAACAATCAAAAAAAGTATGACGATCGAAAATAAATTATTAGCAGCTATAGTAGAAGGTATTCGTGAGAAAAAAGGTGGAAAGATTGTAATAGCCGACCTGACTTCCATTGATACGGCCCCTTGTGCATATTTCGTGATTTGTGAAGGTAATTCTCCACAGCAGGTGGAAGCTATTACCGATTCAATAGAGGAAACGGCACGCTTGAAAGCTGCAGAAAAACCGGCAGCCTTGGCGGGCCTGGAAAATGCCGAGTGGGTGGCTATGGACTATGGAGATGTGATTGTACATGTGTTCTTGCCGGAACCGCGTCAGTTTTACGACCTCGAACATTTGTGGGAGGATGCTATGCTGACGGAATTGCCCGACGAAGCATAATTCCTTATAATCATATAAATAAACCGCGCATTTTTATTTGAAACAGATGAATACAGAACAACCGAAAAAAAATAATGTGCCCCGCTTTAACCTGACGTGGATTTATGTTATTGTGGGGGGCGTTTTAATCTATTTGCTGTTGTTTGGTGACAATCGGACCAGCGCCAGCAAGGATACGAATTTCACGAATTTCAAGATCTATGTCAGCAATGGCTATGCCGACCGTATTGTGGTGAACAAAACTGACGGTACAGCTACGATGGAGGTGAAGAATGAGTATGTCAAGAAAATTTTTAAACAAGGCGTGAGTCAGACTGGCGTTTCGCCAACCGTGGTGACCAAATATCCTACGGTAGATAAGATTGAGGAATTCTTGGATGCAGAAACGCGAAACGGGCATTTCAAAGGTACCGTAACGTATGAAGAAACCAATAACTTTTTCCTGAATCTGTTGGGAGGCCTGTTGCCTATTATAGTACTTGTGGCCATCTATCTTTTCTTCTTCCGTCGGATGAGCGGAGGCGGCTCAGGTGGAGGCGGCGTTTTCAGTGTCGGCAAAAGCAAGGCCAAATTGTTTGAAAAAGGTTCGGGCCTGCATGTTACTTTTAAGGATGTGGCCGGACAGGAAGGAGCCAAACAGGAAGTACAGGAAATTGTAGAGTTCCTGAAGAATCCGCGTAAATATACCGAATTAGGAGGAAAAATACCTAAAGGTGCTTTGCTGGTAGGCCCTCCGGGAACGGGTAAAACCTTGTTGGCCAAGGCTGTAGCCGGTGAAGCCGACGTTCCGTTCTTCTCGATGTCGGGTTCTGATTTTGTGGAGATGTTTGTGGGCGTGGGAGCCAGTCGTGTGCGCGACCTGTTTGCACAGGCTAAGGCGAAAGCACCATGTATCATTTTCATAGACGAAATTGATGCCGTAGGTCGTGCCCGTGGTAAGAATCCTGCTTTCGGCGGTAATGATGAACGCGAGAATACCCTGAACCAGTTGCTGACTGAAATGGATGGTTTCGGAACCAATTCCGGCGTCATTATTCTGGCTGCTACCAACCGTGTTGATATTTTGGACAAGGCTTTGCTGCGAGCCGGTCGCTTTGACCGACAGATTCATGTAGATCTGCCCGACCTTCCTGAGCGTGTGGCTATTTTTGGCGTGCATATGCGTCCTTTGAAATTGGACGATACGGTTGACGTGGATTTGCTGGCACGCCAGACCCCGGGATTTTCGGGTGCTGATATAGCCAATGTTTGCAACGAAGCTGCCCTGATTGCTGCGCGGCATGACAAGGCGGCTGTCGGCAAACAGGATTTCCTGAGTGCAATAGACCGTATTATCGGCGGATTGGAGAAGAAAACCAAAATCATGACTTCAGAAGAAAAACGTACAATAGCATTGCACGAAGCCGGTCATGCTACGGTGTCATGGTTCCTGAAATATGCCAATCCTTTGGTTAAGGTCACTATTGTTCCGCGTGGCCAGGCGCTGGGTGCCGCATGGTATTTGCCCGAAGAGCGTACCATCGTTACCAAGGAACAGATGCTTGATGAAATCTGTGCTACTTTGGGCGGACGTGCAGCTGAGGAACTTTTTACCGGACACATATCTTCTGGAGCACTGAATGATTTGGAAACCGTAACGAAGCGTTCATACGGTATGGTGGCTTACATGGGTATGAGCGACAAACTTTCCAACCTTTGCTATTATAATAATCAGGAATATCAGTTTGACAAACCCTATTCGGATAAAACGGCCGAGCTGATTGACGAAGAGGTTAAAAAACAGATTGCCGAACAGTATGAGCGGGCAAAATCCTTGCTGACAGAACATGCGGAAGGACATGCTCAGCTGGCCCAGCGCCTGATTGAGAAAGAAGTGATTTTTGCAGAAGATGTTGAGGAGATTTTCGGTAAGCGTCCGTGGATGAGCCGAGCTGACGAGTTGCTGGCCGACGAGCAGAACCGTAAGGCTATTGAAGCTGTCAGTTTAGGTACAGATAAGGAGGCTGGTAAGAATGAACCGACCGCAGAAACGGATGAGGCTGCAACAGCATCCGCTGATTCCGAAAAAGCAGAGAATAACAGACCGTCATCTGCAGATGAATCAACATCCGAGATGGAGAATACCGGCATGACACCGTCTGAAAAATAGCACGCAACATGAAAAATTTGATAATGCGCAGCATCACCGGCGTTCTGTTTGTTGCAGTTCTGGTCGGTGCCATTGTTGGAGGGCCCATGACGTTTGCCGTTTTGTTTGCCTTGATTACCGGATTGTCATTGTGGGAATTTTCCAATTTGATGAATCGGCATTACGGCGCGGGAATGAATCGTATGATTGTAACGGTGGCCGGAGTCTATTTGTTTTTCGCCATTTTTGGCTATTGCAGCGAGCTGACCCGGTCTGACGTGTTTATTCCTTATTTACTGTCCGTCATTTACCTGATTGTGTCAGAATTGTATCTCAAGGCCAACGACCCGTTGAAAAACTGGTCGCTTTCGCTGGCTTCGCAATTGTATGTGGCGTTGCCTTTTGCTTTGCTGAGTGTGTTGGCTTTTCATGCCGACCCTACTTCAAGCAGCGGTATTTATTATGAGTGGATTTATCCGCTTTCCATCTTTATCTTTTTATGGACTTCTGACACGGGCGCTTATTGCGTAGGCAGTTTGCTTCACCGCTATGTGCCCTATAAGCTGTTCCCACGAATTTCGCCTAACAAATCCTGGATTGGCAGTATTGGCGGTGGCGTACTTTGTGTGGTTGTGGCTGTGGTGCTGTGGCACTTCTTCCCGCTGATGAACGTATGGCAGTGGATTGGGCTGGGCCTCGTGGTCTGCATATTCGGTACTTGGGGCGATTTGGCCGAGAGTCTGATTAAACGTCAGTTGGGCGTGAAGGACAGCGGACAGATTCTTCCCGGTCATGGAGGCATGCTCGACCGGTTTGATTCGGCCTTAATTGCCATACCGGCAGCCGTGCTCTATTTTTATATTGTATCCAACTACCTGCGTTAAGCAGGCTTGAGCCATAGACCTTTTAAGGGGGATGATGGCCGGGTTTCGTAGCTGAAACCTGGCCATCATTTTTTTGCGTCCGGTTGCCGGCGCTTGAGGAAAGGCTTTTCAATCCAGTGCCACGACAGGTAGGCCAGGCCCACGGTGGTCAGCAGGCAAAGCACAAAGGCCAGCCACGGGTGCTGTTGCGGCAGGCCAAGCTGGGTTGCTGTCTGAATGATAGGGGCATGAAACAGGTAGATGCCGTAGGAAAGGTTGGGTAGGTGGCGCACGATGTTCAGTTTGGGCAACTGGTAGGCCGTCAGAATGAGCAGCAGCGCAAATACGAAGGGCGAAAAATAGTCGTAACCCGGCAGACGGTTGTTGAGCAGATAAATGGCCCATACGGTCAGCAGTAGCGGCTTGGCGTAGCGCATGAGGTGCTCAAAGTAGAGCAGCACGGCCGTGCCGGCATAAAAGTAGATGAGTTGGCTGCCCACTTGGCGCTCAAGGATGGCGTAGAAGGCATTGCCGCTTTGCTGGTAGAGGCAGGCAAAAATCTCTTTGTAGGTGATGGAGAAGGCAAAGATGCCCAGTAGTACAACAGGCTTGGCGTACCTTTTCAGCAGTGCAAAGGCTATGGGGACGGTGGCATACAGCATGATTTCAATTTTCAGGGTCCACAGCGAGCCGTTGACGGCCGTTTCCGGGTTCTGCTCGAAAACGCCGGGCAGCGTCGGCCCTAAAAAGTTAAGAAAAGTCAGGTTCGACACCAAGTAGCGCCACCACTGCCCGTGGGTGAAGTATCCGGCAGCCGTGTAGTGGGTGAGGCATACGCCGCCAAAGGCGCAGAGCAGCACGATAAACCAATAGGGCGGCAGGATGCGGCGGAGGCGTTTGCTGACGTACGTGCGGAGATCGGGCGTCTTGAGGTAACTGAGGCATACCAGAAAACCGCTCAGGCAGAAAAATCCCGATACGGCCTCGCCACTGCTGGTAATCCAGTCGAAGGTAAAGGCTTGCGTGAGTACGCTGAAGTGGGTGCAGAATACCACGAGTGCCAGATAGTAGCGCAGTATGTCGAAGCAGTTGTCCTGACGGGTGAGCGCCAAGCTGTTGGCTGATAATATGGAGTGTGGAACAGGCTGATTCATCGTGTTGCAAAGATACTCAAAGGCGAGAGCAGATACAAGCGGATGACCTGGTTTTCTAATGCTTGGTTCAGCCGAGCCGCCTTTTGTCTTATGAAAAA
Organism: Prevotella sp. CAG:617; assembly: GCA_000438115.1. GTDB lineage: Bacteria > Bacteroidota > Bacteroidia > Bacteroidales > Bacteroidaceae > Alloprevotella. Next base: position 115,514 of record FR903636.1, read on the forward strand.
TTGGCACAAGGCTTATGTGAAAAATCCGGTGGAGGTGATGACCGCCGGAGAGGTTGGGGAGGCTGCCCAACTGTTGTGTAGAAGAGAGAAAAACGACGGGCGCATGAAACAGGTCGGACGTAATTATTTTTTCCTCCCATGTGTTTTTTTCTTTCCGCCGCCTTGTGGGTGAAAAGTCGGACGGTGTCAGGAGCAAACATTTCTTTGTCAAAAACTTGTGTGCAAACTTTGTGAATAAGGGCCGTGTAATCTATTTTTTCCGTATTTTTGTGCTTAAATTTGGTCAGACAATGGATTTTAGACTGACAACGGATGTTTCGGATTTTTCATTGTCGCTCGCTGTGGGCGACAATATGGGAGCCATTGGTTCGTGTTTTGCCCAGCACATCGGGCTGCGGATGCATGAGTCGGGTTGGCCCGTGTTGATTAATCCGTTTGGCGTATTGTATAATCCGAGCAGTATAGCTTGTGCATTGCAGTTGTTGGTTGATGTTTCGTCCGGACTGGATGCCGGGAAAGCGCTTGCACCTTATCTTTTTGAGGGACGCGACGGCTTGTGGCACAGTTGGCTGCACGCCTCTGAGTTTTCGGCACCAACGCGCAGCCAGTGCCTGCACAATGTAGTGGAGCGTGTGCTTCAGGCGGCACACAGTCTGACCTCCTGGCGCGTATTGCTCGTCACGTTCGGTACGAGTCGGGTTTATCGCTTGTTGCCCGACCGTTTTGTGGTGGGGAATTGCCATCGTGAGCCTGCCGCCCGTTTTGTTGAAGAAGACCTGTCGGTTGATGACATTCTGAGTCAGTGGCAGCCGCTGTTGCATAATTTGTTTCAACGGAACCCTTCGTTGCAGGTTGTGTTTACGGTAAGCCCGTATCGCTATGTAAAGTATGGTCTTCATGGCAGCCAGTTGTCCAAGGCCCGTTTGTTACTGGCCGTTGACGCCCTGTGTCATAGGTTTGCGGCGTGTCGTTATTTTCCGGCCTATGAGATTGTCGTAGATGAGTTGCGTGACTATCGTTTTTTCGACCGCGATATGGCTCATCCTTCGTCGCAGGCTGTTGATTACGTGTGGGAGTGCTTTTGTCGGAGTGCCATGCAGCCGGAGGCTTTGGCTTACATGCAGCAGTATGCGGCGTTGAGGCGTGATTTTTCCCACCGTCCGCTTCATCCCGAATCCGAATCCTATATTGCGTTTCGGGAGCGTGCGCTGCAAAAGTGGGAGATGCTTGGGGCACGTTACCGTTTAAGCAGGGACGTGCCGTTGCCTTATGGAGAAAATGAAAATATAAATAGAAAATAATTTATAGATTATGTCTTACTCTTTAGAAAAGATTGCCTCTCTTATCGGAGCGCATTGTTTTGGTGAAGGCGAAGCCCAGATTGACTGGATTCTGAACGACAGCCGTTCGTTGGCCTTTCCGGAGTCGACCTTGTTTTTTGCGTTGCGCTCACAGCGTAACGATGGCCATAAGTATATTCCCGATTTGTATCGCCGTGGCGTACGGAATTTTGTGGTGGCCAATTTGCCTGAAAATTATGAGCAGAAATATTCCGATGCCCATTTCTTGAGGGTTGTAAGCCCGCTTAAGGCGTTGCAGCGTCTGGCTGAGCGTCATCGTGAGGAATATGACCTTCCCGTAGTGGGCGTGACGGGCAGTAATGGAAAAACTGTGGTTAAGGAGTGGCTTTATCAGTTGCTTTCGGGGTCGCGTAATGTGACCCGTTCTCCACGTTCCTACAATTCGCAGGTTGGTGTGCCCCTGTCTGTATGGTTGCTTAATTCGCGGAGTGAAGTCGGCGTTTTTGAGGCCGGAATCTCGCAGCCGGGTGAAATGTCGGCTTTGCGGGCCATAATTCAGCCTACTATTGGCGTGATGACCAACCTGGGCCCGGCACATCAGGAAAATTTTTCTTCATTGCAGGAAAAATGTCTGGAAAAGTTGTCTCTGTTCAAAGATTGCCAAGTTGTGGTTTATGAAGCCGATGACCCTGTTGTTTCCGAGTGCGTGGACCAGGCCATGCTGAAAGGGGATCATCTGGCCTGGTCACGCCGTGACCCCAACAGTCCGCTTTTTATCCGTGACGTGCGTAAGGAAGAAACTTTTACTACGGTCAATTACACCTATCTGGGTACTGACGGTAGTTACACCCTGCCTTTTGTGGACGAAGCTTCTATTCAGAACAGTATCCACTGCTTGGCCGTGTGCCTTTACCTTCGTCTGCCGGCCGCTGATATTGCCGCCCGTATGTCACGCCTCGAGCCGGTGGCCATGCGCCTGGAGGTGAAGCAGGGCGTTCGTGGATGTACGCTGATTAACGACAGCTATAATTCTGATATCAATTCGCTCGATATCGCTCTTGATTTCATGAACCGTCGGCCTGAAAGCCGTCGGCGCACGCTGATTTTGAGCGATATTCTGCAGAGCGGCATGCCGGTTGAGGAACTTTATGCCAAGGTGGCCGAAATGGTCAACCGCCGTAAGGTCGACCGCATTATCGGTGTGGGGCCTGACATTATGGCGCAGTCACAACGCTTCCATATGGACAAGATGTTCTTTGTAAGCAGTGAGGCTTTGCTGCAGAGCGGAATGCTTGATAAACTCAGCAATGAAGTTATCCTTCTGAAAGGCTCACGCAAATTTAATTTTGAAGCCATTAGCGAACACCTTTCGCTGAAGGTTCATGAAACCACACTCGAGGTTAATTTGGAAGCCATCGTGCGTAATCTCAATTATTATCGCAGTTTCATGAAACCTGAAACCAAGATGGTCTGCATGGTCAAGGCTTCGGCCTACGGTGCAGGGTCGGTTGAAATAGCCAAAACACTTCAGGACCACCGGGTTGATTATCTGGCCGTGGCCGTGGCTGACGAGGGAGCCGATTTGCGTAAGGCAGGCATTACGGGCAATATTATTATTATGAATCCGGAGATGAGCACGTTCAATATGCTCTTCCAGTACGATTTGGAGCCCGAGGTTTATAGCTTTGCCTTACTTGAAGCGCTTATCAAGGCTGCCGAAAAAGAGGGTATTACCAATTTCCCGGTTCATTTGAAGTTGGATACGGGTATGCACCGCCTGGGCTTTGATCCCGAGCACGACCTGCCTGCTCTCATTGACCGCCTGCAGCATCAGACGGCCTTGTTGCCGCGTTCGGTGTTCTCACACTTTGTGGGTTCTGATTCTCCCGATTTTGATGCCTTCTCGGCACATCAGTTTGAGTTGTTCGACAAGGCCAGCCGGCAGTTGCAGGAAGCTTTCCCCTACAAAATCCTGCGACACATTTGCAACAGTGCCGGCATTGAGCGTTTCCCGGAGCGCCATCTTGACATGGTACGTCTTGGCTTGGGGCTTTATGGTATTGACCCGATTGACAACCGTGTGTTGAATAACGTAACTACGTTAAAAACCACTATACTTCAGATTCACGAAGTAAGTCCGGAAGATACGGTGGGCTACAGTCGTCGTGGTCATCTGACGCGCAAAAGCCGTATTGCAGCCATTCCTATTGGCTATGCTGACGGGCTCGACCGTCATCTGGGCTGCGGCCATTGCTATTGTTTGGTTAACGGGCAGAAAGCTCCTTACGTCGGTAATATTTGTATGGATGTGTGTATGATAGACGTGACCGACATTGATTGCAAAGAGGGTGATACGGTAGAGATTTTCGGCGACCACCTGCCCGTAACGGTGTTGAGTGATGTGCTCGGAACCATTCCCTACGAAGTGCTTACTTCCGTGAGTGAGCGAGTAAAGCGCGTTTATTTCCAGGAATAACGAACTTTTATTGTATAAATACAACAAGCGGACATGCAGTTTCCCATTTGGGTGGGGCGGCATGTCCGCTTGTTGCATTTGTTGAATGATGTCTAATGGCGTGGCTTGCGCACGTAGTCTGTGAAGGTGTATGGCTGTGCGTTTTTTTCGTCAGCCTCGTGTTTTTCTTCGTGTGTAATGCTCCATTCTTCCCGGCTGAATTCAGGAAAATATACGTCGGCTTGGGGAGCTTCGGCGTCTACGTGGGTCAGGCAAAGACGGTCGGCCAGAGGGAGGGCTTCGGCATATACTGAGGCACCGCCGATAATGAAGATGTCGTCCTGTTGGGCACACGCATCCAGAGCCTCGGACAGCGAGGCAAATGTTTCTGTATTCGGCCAGGTCATATTGGGAGTGCGGGTGAGCACGATGTTCCGTCGGTTGGGCAGGGCGCCTTTGGGCAGCGATTCAAACGTACGGCGTCCCATAATGACGGTGTGTCCCGTGGTCAGCGCTTTAAAACGGCGCAGGTCGGCCGACAGGTGAAACAACAGCTGGTTCCGGTAGCCAATGGCACGTCGGCGGTCGAGAGCGGCTATAATGGTAATCATGTCAGATTCAATTCGTGGTTATTGTTTTGAATACTTGTTTCTTCTTTTATTATACCGACACTTTGCCGGCAATGTGTGGCCAGGGATTGTAGTTCTCCAACTGGAAGTCGTCGTAGGTAAAGTCAAACAGGCTTTTCACGTCGGGGTTCAGGCGCATGGTTGGCAGTGGGCGCGGGGTGCGTTGCAGCTGCAGCTTTACCTGCTCCAGGTGGTTCAGGTAGATGTGAGTGTCGCCTGTTGTGTGGATAAATTCGCCGGGTTTCAGGCCTGTTACCTGAGCCGTCATCATCAGCAGCAGGGCGTAGCTGGCAATGTTGAACGGTACGCCCAGAAACGTGTCGGCCGAGCGCTGGTAGAGTTGCAGTGAGAGTTTGCCGTCAGCTACGTAAAACTGGAACAACAGGTGGCAGGGAGGCAGGTTCATGCGTCCCAGGTCGGCTACGTTCCACGAACTGACAATGATGCGGCGTGAGTCCGGATTGTGTTTGATGGCTTCCACAGCTTCGCTGATCTGGTCAATAAAGCCCCCGTCGTAGTCAGGCCATGAGCGCCACTGATAACCGTAAATGTGTCCCAGGTCGCCCGTTTCGGGGTCGGCCCACTCGTTCCATATTCTTACGCCGTTTTCCTGCAGGTATTTCACGTTGGTGTCCCCCTTCAGGAACCACAGCAGCTCGTAGATGATGGATTTCAGATGCAGTTTCTTTGTGGTCAGCAGCGGGAATCCGTTTTCCAGGTTAAAGCGCATCTGGTGCCCGAACACGCTTTTGGTACCCGTTCCGGTACGGTCGTGCTTGGTGGCGCCGTCATTCAGTATGTGTTGTAAGAGGTCTAAATACTGTTGCATGTCATGATTTGTAAAAATTACAGACACAAAGGTAATATTTTAATCTCTTTTAGCCACTGCGATGAGGGGGAGAATCAGAATTTGTCGTTATATTTGTAACGCTGTGCAGGCGCGTAGGGCATGCCGATTTGCCGGTCACAGATATTGATTACAGAAAACCTAATCACTACAAAAAAATAATACTATGGCTGATTTAGCAAAACTGGCGGGCCGCCGCAAGAGCGGCCACCCTCATCTGTTTCCGCATGGTGATGATTCGGCACACATTAACCGTATCATCCGTTTTGTCATCGTTCTGGCAGTGTCGTTGTTTCTTTGGTGTGTACCACCCTCTACGTTGGGGTTACCCGACCTTACGCTGGTGCAGCAGCGTATGATTGCCATCTTTGTGTTTGCTGCGCTGATGTGGATGTTTGAAATCATCTCTTCGTGGTCCACTTCGATGATTGTGGTGGTGGTTATGTTGCTTACCATATCCGACAGCAGCGTCTGGTTTATGGACAAGGCGCTGGGCAGCCAGCCCATGGGGACGCAGGTGTCCTACGTTTCCATCATGGCCAGTTTTGCCGACCCCGTCATCATGCTTTTTATCGGAGGTTTCATCTTGGCCATCGCCGCCACCAAGAGCGGGCTCGACGTGGTGCTGGCCCGCATTATGCTGCGTCCCTTTGGCCATCAGTCACGTTTCGTGCTGCTGGGCTTCCTGCTCGTGACGGCCACGTTTTCCATGTTTATCAGCAATACCGCCACGGCAGCCATGATGCTTATGTTCCTGACTCCCGTGCTCAAAACGCTCCCGGCCGACGGCAAGGGAAAAATCGGGTTGGCGCTGGCCATACCCATTGGGGCCAACGTGGGAGGTATGGGTACCCCCATCGGCACCCCGCCCAACGCCATAGCGCTGAAATATCTGAATGACGTAAACGGAGCCAACCTCGACATCGGTTTCGGGCAGTGGGTCAGTGTCATGTTCCCCTACATGCTCGTCATATTGCTCCTTTCGTGGGCCGTATTGCTTTGGCTCTTCCCATTTAAGCAGAAAGAAATCCATTTGGAAATCGAGGGAAAAATGGAGCGCAACTGGCGTACCTGGGTCGTAAACATTACGTTTGCCGTTACCGTGCTGTGCTGGATTCTGGACAAGGCCATCGGCATCAACGCCAACGTGGTGGCCATGATTCCGGTAGGCGTGTTCTGTGCCACGGGCATCATTACCAAAAAAGACCTGCAGGACATCAACTGGAGCGTGCTCTGGATGGTGGCCGGAGGATTTGCTCTGGGCACGGGGCTGCAGGATACCGGCCTGGCCCAGCATCTGATTGAGAACATACCGTTCAGCAGCTGGTCGCCCGTACTGATGATTGTCGGGTCGGGACTGATATGCTGGAGCTTGTCCAACTTTATCAGCAATACGGCTACGGCAGCCCTGCTCGTGCCCATCCTGGCCATCGTGGGGCGCAGCATGAGTACGCAGCTTTCTGCTATCGGCGGCGAGGGAACCCTGCTCATGGGTATTGCCGTCAGCGCTTCGCTGGCCATGATGCTTCCCATCAGTACGCCGCCCAACGCTCTGGCCCATGCCACGGGTATGGTGCGCCAGCGCGACATGGAAAAGGTTGGTGTGCTGATTGGCATCGTCGGTCTCGCCCTGGGCTATGCCATGCTGGTTGTGCTGGGCAAAAACGGCTTTTTCTGATTTCTTCCGTAATGCTTGATAAAAAACGAACAGCAGCACGTTGTTCTGCAAAGTCCGGACTTTTCTCAAAAAAGGTCCGGACTTTTTCATTCCCTGTCCCGCCTTGTTTGAAAAAAGCCGGCACCAGCTTTTGGTGCCGTGGCAGGAACAGGAAAATGAAAAAATCATTGTATCTTTGCCGGCGTGAAGTATGTCTGTCTTTCTTTCGGATTCATATCGTTGGCTCTTGGGATAATCGGCATTTTTCTGCCTGTCCTGCCCACTACGCCGTTTCTGTTGCTTTCGGCCACGTTGTTCTTCAGAAGTTCGCCGCGCATGTATGCCTGGCTGATGGGGCACAGGCATCTGGGGCCTTATATCCGCAGTTTTCGTGAGGACCGTGCCATCCCCCTCCGTGCCAAAATACTTTCGGTGTCGCTGGTCTGGCTCACTTTGTCGTATTCAGCCTTCTTTCTGTTTGTTTCCGTATGGATGCGTTTGGGCTTGCTGGTTGTAGCCCTGGGGGTGACGTGCTATATTCTTTCCTTTAAAACCCGCAGGGCTCGTAAGCCGTAAGCTGTCTTTTTTTCCTCTCTTTCATGAATATACGCGGCCGCTGGCAGGCTGGCGTGTTATTTTTCGTTACGCAGGGTGTTGTTTGTGGAAAAGCAGGTGCGTGATGACGGTTTTTTCTGAAATAGTTGAATGTCAGACTGTTGTTAGGAAAATGTCAGCGTTTGTCAGGTTGGTTTTCCTTGTCAGTATCTTATTTTTGCAGCAAAAAAATATCGTTATGAGAAGACTGAAGATATGTTTTTGTTTGCTTGTCTGTCTGTCGGTATCGGTGGATATCAAGGCCCAGCATACGGTCAGTGGTGTGGTATGTGATACTGCGGAGCAACCGGTTGTCGGGGCTGCCGTAACGCTAAAATCCCTGTCGGACACCCTTTATTATAAGAAAGGCGTTACCAACGGGCAGGGAAAGTTTGTGGTAGCCGATATGGCGTCGGGGGTGTATCGGCTTGAAGTTTCGTCGTTGGGGTATTCAGCCTTTTGCCGGGAACTGAAGCTGGACCAATCGGTTGATGTGGGAAAGGTCGTTCTTACTGCCGGCCCCGTGGCCCTGAATGAGGTTGTGGTCACGTCAGAAACGGTCAGAAGGTTTGCCGACAGACGGGAGTACCGCCTGACCCGCAGGGAAAGGGAACGATACAGCAGCGCCTTGTCGGCTCTGGAGTTCCTGCCCAAAATACAGGTGCAGGACCAGAGTGTGTCGTTAACTGACGGCAAGGCTGTGAAAATAATGCTCAATGGCATTCCGTCAACGCCGGCCGACCTGTCGGTTGTGGCTCCTGAAAACATTGTCCGAATAGATTATTATACCCGGCCTCCCCTCCGGTATTCCAATCTGGGGTTGGGGGCGGTGGTCAACGTCGTGACCCGAGAACCGAAAAACGGGGGTACGCTGGGGCTGAATACGCAAAATGCCGTGACAACCGGATTTGGCAATAATGTCGTGAATTTCCGGTATAATTGGGGACGTTCCCAAATTGGGGTTACCTATCAGATCAATTATCGGAATTACCACCAACGGATGTTGGACGAGCATCTGGCATACACCATTGGCGGAACCCGGTATGAAAAGGATAAGTATGGTCATCGCAGCCCGTATGCCTACGAGCAGCAGATGGCAGAAATCAGTTTTAACCGGAGTCAGGCGGACAGCTATCTGTTGAGCGCCAAACTGTCTTTACATTCCCTCAACCGCAGGTGCTCTTCCATGCAGGACATCATATCGCGGGTTGAGGGAGTGGGGGAGAGCCGGAAAACGGGTGAGAGCTCCGACCGCGACCGCTACGTAAGTCCGGTGATGGACGTGTATTTCAGCAAGTCCTGGCATGACAGACATGAATTGTTACTGAATGTGGTCGGCACGCGTTATGATTCAGATTACGACTATGCATATAAGGAGTGGACGGACGACGCAGCGGATTTCGAAGCATCCACGGTGGTCCGTGCCGACAAGTATTCGCTGATAGGTGAAGCCCTCTACGGTTACAAAATGAAAAAGGCAAGTTTGCGGGCCGGCACACGGTATGCGTACAACCGCAGTACACAACGGAACATACCCTCGCCCAACCGGATTCTGACTCACGAGGCCTATTCCTATTTGGGCGTGGAAGGAATGTGCGGACCCAAATTCAATTATAGCGTGAGTGCGGGGGTAAATAACGGAATGTTTATTCCCGTTTCCGGCCGCAGGTTTCGTTTCGTCAGTTTCCGGCCGCAGGTAAAGTGGGGATATTTCATCAGCAAGAGTTCGGATCTGACGTTTAACTATGAAGTCAATACGGAAAACCCGTCGGTTTCGTTGCTGACGGCCAATCCTTATCATAAGGACCCTCATTGTCTGTTTGTGGGCAACCCGGATTTGAAGCCGGCAACCCTTCATGACTTTACGTTGTCGTACTTCAAGGGATTCAGGAAGTGGGTGCTGAATGCTGAGTGTGGATATTCATACGCCAGGAAAGCCATTGCTCCGGTATTCCGGCCGGATGGTGCGGACATCGTTGAAACTTTTGGTAATCTGGACCGTGCCCAGCACATGAAATGCAGCCTTTTCATGCAATGGTATCCTTTTGCCAGCCAAATACTCCGGCTCAGACTGTTTGCCGAAGTCTTTTATCAGCAAAATCAGTGGAATGGTGCCCGCTGGAATCATACGGGATATTCTGTCATTCCGTCTCTGTATCTGGCTTACCGGAAATGGGGCTTGCAGCTGTTTTATCAGACCGGCAAGAAGTCGCTTGTCGGACAGACCACGAAGCACGTACCCAGTATGGCCTCCGTCGAACTGTCCTGTAAACCCGTGAAGAATCTTTCGCTGACCGGCGGTATCCGGTATCCGTTCTATGATGCCTGGAAACAGGTTACGGCCGTATCCGGTACCACCCTGTTGAGCCGTACCGAGACGGAACGAATCCTCAATAATGCCAATATGGTTTATTTCAATCTGGTATATCATTTCCAGTTTGGTCAGCTCTCCAAGGGTGTCAGGTTGAAGCTGCAGAATGAGGACAAGGATTCCGGCATACTGAACAGAAATTGAACCGCTTGTTTGTAAGGTGAAAAGGGGAGGATAATTCCTGCGGAAATTAGCCGGGGCCTCCCCTTTTTGCGTACGGCTTTCTGTATGACTCCTGTTCTTGTTGTTTTTCCGCTTTCCGTGCAGGGGGTGGCGTATTGCTTGCTGACATTTGCGAAGCGGCACCGGCGGGGTGACAAAATGTCAGTCATAAAAAAATATTGGCTTTCCGGCGTTTTGGCACGCCTCTTGCTTGAATATAGGTGAGCGCTTACAGGAGCGCCCGAGAGAATCAAACAGAAATAATAACAAAAAAACAACATATCATTATGGGAAAGATTATTGGAATTGACTTAGGTACAACAAACTCTTGTGTATCTGTATTTGAAGGCAACGAGCCTGTTGTAATCGCAAATAGTGAAGGCAAACGCACCACTCCTTCAGTAGTAGCTTTTGTAGAAGGTGGTGAACGTAAGGTGGGCGGCCCTGCCAAACGTCAGGCCATCACCAATCCGAAACGTACGATTTACTCTATCAAACGTTTCATGGGTGAAACTTACGACCAGGTTACCAAGGAAATTGAGCGCGTACCGTATTCTGTAGTTCGTGGCGATAACAACACTCCGCGTGTCGACATCGACGGACGTCTCTATACGCCGCAGGAAATCTCTGCCATGATTCTTCAGAAAATGAAGAAGACGGCCGAGGATTATCTGGGGCAGGAAGTTACCGAAGCCGTAATTACCGTACCGGCTTACTTCTCTGACTCTCAGCGTCAGGCCACCAAGGAGGCTGGACAGATTGCCGGACTCGACGTTAAACGTATTGTGAACGAGCCTACGGCTGCTGCCTTGGCTTACGGTCTGGACAAGGCCAAGAAGGATATGAAGATCGCCGTATTCGACTTGGGTGGTGGTACGTTCGATATCTCTATCCTTGAGTTGGGTGGTGGTGTATTCGAAGTGCTTTCTACCAACGGTGATACTCACCTGGGTGGTGATGACTTCGACCACGTAATCATCAACTGGTTGGTTGACGAGTTCAAGAACGATGAGGGTGCTGACCTGACTACCGATCCGATGGCCATGCAGCGCTTGAAGGAGGCTGCCGAGAAAGCTAAGATTGAGTTGTCTTCTTCTTCCTCAACCGAAATCAACCTGCCTTACATCATGCCGGTAGGTGGTGTGCCCAAACACTTGGTTAAGACCCTTACCCGTGCTAAGTTCGAGAGCTTGGCTCACGGCTTGATTCAGGCTTGTAAGACTCCGTGCGAACTGGCTCTGAAGGATGCCAACCTTTCTCCGGCCGATATCGACGAGGTTATCCTCGTAGGTGGTTCCAGCCGTATCCCTGCCGTACAGCAGTTGGTTCAGGACTTCTTCGGTAAAGCTCCTTCAAAGGGTGTTAACCCCGACGAGGTAGTAGCCGTAGGTGCTTCTATTCAGGGTGCCATTCTGAACAAGGAAAGCGGTGTGGGCGACATCGTACTGTTGGATGTAACGCCGTTGTCAATGGGTATCGAAACCTTGGGTGGCGTAATGACCAAGCTGATTGATGCCAACACAACCATTCCTTGCAAGAAGACCGAAACCTTCTCTACTGCAGCCGATAACCAGACCGAGGTAACCATCCACGTACTCCAGGGTGAGCGCCCCATGGCAGCCCAGAACAAGTCCATCGGTCAGTTCAACCTGACGGGTATTGCTCCCGCACGCCGCGGTATCCCTCAAATCGAGGTTACCTTCGATATCGATGCCAACGGAATCCTGAAGGTTTCTGCCAAGGATAAGGCTACCGGTAAGGAGCAGGCCATCCGTATTGAGGCTTCCAGCGGCTTGAGCCAGGAAGAAATCGACCGCATGAAACGTGAGGCTGAGGCCAACGCTGAGGCTGATAAGAAGGAGAAAGAGCGCATCGACAAGATGAATCAGGCCGACAGCATGATTTTCCAGACCGAGAATCAGCTGAAGGAACTGGGCGACAAACTCCCCGCCGATAAGAAACCGGCCATCGAGTCTGCCCTCCAGAAACTGAAAGACGCTCACAAGGGCGGTGACTTGGCTGCCATCGATGCTGCCATCAACGAACTCAACGCCGCATGGCAGGCTGCCAGTGCCCAGATGTATCAGCAGACAGGCGGTCAGGCCGGTCCTGGTGCCGGAGCTGGCGCAGGATTCCAGGGCGGCGCTCAGCAGAATGCTGGCAACGACTCTAAGGACGACATCCAGGATGCCGACTTTGAGGAAGTAAAATAATCAGATGAAAAGATACAAGAAGCCCCGCGCAAATGCTTTGTGCACTGCGCGGGGCTTCTTGTATCTTTTCAAGGGTATTTACGCACTCATGTTAGTAGGTTCTTGGAAATAAACAAGGATTAGTCTTGTTTCTCCAAATATCCTAGTTGAATGGCGGCGTTATAAAAGTCATTGCAATATTCTGCACCGTCACAAGTATATTGCCAATACCACTCTTTTTCTATGATATATTCAGTTGTGCTTGTTTTATCAAGAATGGCTTTAATCATTTTATGCTGTTTAGGGGTAAAATCATTCTCTGAATAAAAGCCATAATACGGTTTATGTTCATTGTCATTCTTACCATTCCAGCAACCAATGAGAACACCTTGTATTTTGATACCAAAATGATCATGCTTCTCATTTTTTAGTCCGTAACTTTTCCATGTAGGCAGTAATTCACGGTACCAGTCGTCAACTACGTCACATGAGATTGATTCCAGAAGTTCTCCCACTTCTTCTTCCAACTTCTTGATTTCATTTAGCTTTTCATTGATGTTATTCCAGTTTTCGATATTGGACTTATCTAAATTGAATAATTTCTCTTTTAAATATTTTTCCATTTCACGTTTTAATTTTTGATTTTCTCTTGTTCCGTATTGCAGGTTAAGGAAGTCTGCAAACTGAATAATAAATGATTTGAGTATAGTTTCTTTGGCAGGAACAAATCTGAAACAATCTTTGGCTAACCATTCTGCAAGTTCTTGTTGCAAGACTATTGTATGTGGTTCGTAGTCTTGTTTAAATGATTTGATGCAGGAGCGGCAAAAGGTCGTTTTCTTTTCATTGAATCGATGGTCGTCACATTGGCAGCATTCACCTTTGGTGACACATTGTTGTTCGCTTTTGGGCTTATAATAATCTTTTGGAAGCCGCCATACTGAATCCTGCATATTTTGAATATAATACGCATCATCGTTAGCGGGCAGTAACACAATAAACAGGTTGTCTTTTCCGTAGTGATGGTCCAAATTATTATTGAGCTTATTGATATATCGGGCTATTTGGTTGGGTTGGTAGTTTGCACCTTTTATCTTGTTCTCAAAGATGATGGCATACTTGTTGTCTTTAACGCAAATGTCTATTTTATCTTTTTCTGTTGTGATGATAGGATTTTCTATCCAATGTGGTAGGAAACCTTTAGGAACAAGGAATTTTTCAATAAATAATTTCAGTAATGGATAAGTCCCTTCATGCTTGAACTTCAGAATTTCAGCCAAGGCCCAGCTGGTAGTGGGTTCATCTGATTGGTATCTTTCAAAGACGTTAATAGTATAAGGTTCTTTGTTTTCTGAGTGATGAAGAATATAGGTAAGTCCGTCAGAAATTGAAAACAGAAAACTATACTCTTTTAAGTGCTCTTCAACCAAATTGTCCGAAAGTTGTAAAAGTTCGTCAATATCTTGGTGGGATAGCATCATATGTTTAGTATTATATAGTTTATGAAATAATGAAAGTATAAAGTTACATAATTATGGGTGATAAAAGTGAGTTATTGTCGGAAAAATCTTATTCGGATTTTCTTCTTTATGCCATGTTTATGGATCCTATTATGCTGTTCTCATTTTAGAGTTTTTGAAGCATTTTGACGACTTCTCGGTCGGCGGGTAGCCAGCGAGGGGTGGCGAGTTGTTCGGGGGAGAGCCAGCGGGCATTTTCGTGCTCCTTGAGCAGGAGGTGGTCGGAGGGTAGGGAGCAGAGGTAGCAGTGGAGGGTGAGGTGGAAGGTGGGGTAGTCGTACTCGACGGTGGTGAGGAAGCGATTGACGCGGATGTCGGTGTCGAGCTCCTCACGGATTTCGCGCCTGAGAGCCTGTGTAGGCGTTTCGCCGGGCTCGATTTTTCCTCCCGGAAATTCCCAGAAGTCTTTGAACTCGCCATAGCCACGCTGGGTGGCGAGATATTGCTGCTGGCGGCAGATGACGGCCGCTACTACTTCAATGCGTTTCATGATTTTTGTGTATGATGCGTATGTAAAAGTAATGATTTTTGTGGAGAGAGCCTTGGGGGCAGGGGCGTTTTTATACGGAAATGTAGATGGTGATGGCTTATTGCCGGCCGGAGAAAGGGGATGAAGCGGTGGGCGAAAAAATGCCGCGCGAGCAAAGTGGCGGAGGATGAACTTGGCCGGATTGTGGTTTTTTACGAATTTTGTGAGGTGTATTTTTTCCTTGGTCTTCATATGAAGGTGGGGCCTTTGGGATTCTCTTCTTTTGGGGAGGGAGGCAAGTAGTACAACATATATTTCTTTTGGGGATATGGAGCAGCGTGATATTCATTTCAGTGATTCGTGGCGCGACAGAGCGCTGGGGGTTATTTTCGGGCAGGCCGTGGGCGATGCGCTGGGGCGGGGTACGGAGTTTATGCGTAAGGATGAAGTAAAGAAATTCTATCCCGACGGTTTGTGGCGTTTTGAGCAAATCGTAAGGGACAGGCATCGCCGATTATGGAAAATGGGGGAATGGTCGGACGATACGGACATGATGCGCTGTGTGATGTCGGCCATTGTTGAGCAGAACGGTGGGGTTGATTATATGTCCATAGCCGCGAAGTTTAAGCAATGGGCCATGAATGGTGCAAGGGGCATGGGGCAGACTACTTACAACCTGATGATGATGGACGACTATGCGGAACGGCCTTTCGAGGCGGCTGAGCTGGTGTGGCGGATGGGGCGGTGTGACAATGCGCCCAACGGCAGTGTGATGCGTACGGCTGTGGTGGGACTGTTGCGTCACGACGTGGCGCGCCATGCTGAAAACATCGGGCGGCTTACGCATTTTGACCCGCGCTGTGTGGGGGCCTGCGTGGTGGTTTCCGAACTGGTTCACGCCTTGGTGTACGAGGAACGGGTGCTGACGCCGGCCGACGTGATGGCTCTGGCGCAGCAATATGATGAGCGGATTGCGGCATACGTGGAGAAAGCTGCGGCGGGGAATCTGTCGTCACTGGAGCTGGACGATCCGCTTTCCATGGGGTATGTTCTCAAAACGATGGGGGCTGCGCTTTGGGCCTGCTGGCATGCCGACCGTTTTGATTCGGGGTTGCAGACCGTAGTGGGCGAGGGTGGCGATGCCGATACCAATGCGGCTGTGGCCGGAGCTGTAATGGGTGCAAGGTTCGGTAATGCCGGCCTGACGTCGCCCGAGGGGTATGACTATGTGGGAAAACTGTTGCGCAGGTCTGTGCTGGAAAGCGAGGCCGAGGCTTTTTTGCGTGTCCTGGCGGAGTGACGGGGGTTAGGGCCTGGTTTCTTTCAGTCGGTAGGAACGCCCTTTTTCCGATATGATTTTCAGGTTGGTGTCCTTTTCCACGATGGGTTTCAGACGGCGTATGAGCGTGTAGAGCGTGTCGCGCGGGTCGTCTTTCTTAGGCCACAGGGCAGCGCATATTTCGTGGATGGCCAGTTGGTGGTCGGGGTGGCTGACAAACATTTCCATGAGTTGCTGCTGCAGGGGGGTAAGGTGCAGCTGTTCGCGGCGGGCGTTGTAAAAGCAATGTGAGTTGTGGTCATAAGTCAGCCGTCCGATGGCCGTTATGCCTGGTTTGTTCCGACGGCATACGTGCAGGCTGTATGCGCCCCACGCGAGGCTCAGCAGCAGTAACGTCATGGGCAGCCGCTGGTCGGACATGCTGAATATGGTGGCCTGCGTACAGCTGGTGTAGGCCCTGATGCCTAAAGCCGGGAGTTTCGGGTTGCCTATCATGGTGTCGCTGCATACGGCGTTGCCCGTTTCTATCCGGGGGCAGTGGGACAGATAGACTCTTGACTTCAGGGCCGGGTTGTTCAGAAAGCGGCGGTAGGTGCTCAGGGTGTCGGGCGTGATGATGCTGACGTCCTTTTGCTGTATGGTGCGGGCCAGGGCCTGATTGAGGTCGTTGATGATGCAGGCTTCGGTTATTTTGTAGCTGCCCCAGCTGGTGGCAACGGCGGGGATAATCAGCGTCAGAAATATGGTAATGGCCAAATAGGGTTTCATATATTTTTATGAGTTAGGAACGTGTACGGTTTATGAGCGTTTATATCGGCAAAATTACGAATAAAAAGCCATCATTCATCATTGTGCGGGTGAAAACATGGTGGCGCCATATAATTTATGTAAAGGCAAAAACCGGAATGTTTTGTTTTGCCTTTTCAGCCAGTTGCGCTAACTTTGCATGTCCGGATACGTGAAACAGTGTTTGCGGACAGCAACAACGACAATAAAAATCAGACATACATACATGAAAAAAGCTTTGGTAGGAAAGGGGTTGCTCTTTCCGTTTGTGTTAATCACCTTTTTCTTCTTCTTGTGGGGATTTGCCCGCGCCATACTGGATATTCTGAATCCGTTTTTCCAGGAAACGCTGCATCTGACCAAGATGCAGGCGTCGGCCGTGCAGTTTGTGACGTATCTGGCCTCCTTCCTGATGGCCGTGCCGGCGGGGCAGTTTATCCGTCGTTTCGGTACGCGCCGTGGCGTGGTGGGCGGTCTGGTGCTCTTTGGACTCGGCGCCACGGGCTTCTGCCTGAGCGGCTGCGTGAGTGGGGTGTGGGTGTTTGGCCTGTTTCTGCTGATGCTGTTTGTCATCGGGTGCGGACTGGCCACGCTGGAGGTGGCAGCCAACCCCTATGTTACCTTGCTTGGCGACCGCGCTACGGCGGCCAGCCGACTCAACCGGGCGCAGTCGTTTAACGGCGCCGGATGTATCTGCGGTTCGCTGTTGGGCGGGCTTTACTGCTTTTCGGGCGACAGGCCCGACATTTCGCTGCCCTATATTGTGATAGGAGTGGTGGTGCTGCTGATTGCGGTGGTGTTTTCCAAAATCAAATTGCCCGAGGTGGTGATGGAGGAAGTGCAGGCGCCTGTTGCTGCCGGAGGTGTGGAGATGCGGCTGCGGCGGCATCCGATGTTTGTGTTCGGCCTGCTGGCCCTGTTCTGCTATGAGGTTTCGGAAATTTCCATCAACTCTTTCTTTGTCAATTATGCGGCTGAGACCGACCTGGTGGGGTGGGCCGTAAGGGCCCTGCCGGGCGCCAACCACAAGCTGGTGGCCTCGCTGGTGCTTTCGGTGGGATTGCTGCTGTTTATGGGCGGCCGTTTTCTGGGCAGTTGGGTGATGCAATACATCCGGGCCGAAAAGGTGCTGCTCTTTTGCATTTCGAGTGCCGTGGTGCTGACGCTGTTTGTGGTGCTCGACTATCCGGTGGTGTCGTTTGTGGCTTCGCTGCTCATCTTTGTGGTAGAGTCTATTATGTTTCCCACCATTTTTGCCCTGTCGATTAAAGGGCTCGGGCCGCTCACGCAGCGCGCGTCGGCCATACTGATGATGTCGCCCATCGGCGGTGCCGTGGGTACGGTGGTGATGGGGATGGCGGCCGACCTTAGCAACATGACGCTGGCTTTCGTGGTGCCGCTGATGGCTTATGTAGTAGTGTGGGCCTATTCCTTTACCGTATGGCGGCAGGTAAAGGCACGCCGGCGTCAGGCTCAGTCAAACTGAGCCATCAGTTGGCGGATATCGGCTTCAGTACCCGAGAAGGGGCCTGAAGTTTCAAGTTTGAGGGTTGACATGGCTGCGGCAAAACGTCCGGCTTCGTCAGCCCCTATTCCTTTGGCGCGGCAGTAGAGATAGCCGGTGGAGTATGTGTCGCCGCATCCGGTGGGGTCAACCAGCTGTTTGGGCGGGTAGGCCTTGATTTCGTAAAAGCGGCCACCGGCATAGATAACGGAGCCGTAGTCGCCCAGGGTGACGCACACTTCCTTGACGCCCCAGTTGCCAATGACCCGGGCGGCTGCGTGAGGCTCGTTTTTGCCCGTAAGCACCTCCATTTCATATTCGTTGACCTTGAGAATGTCGATGTAGGGCATGAGGTCCATTTTTTCCTTCCAGTCAACAGGTACTACGTTTTCGCCCTGCACCTGGCGCAGATAGCCCTGTACGTCGACCGAAACCATGCCTTTTCCTGAAAGATACTTGACCAGATCGGCCGAGAAATCGTCGGCCAGCAGGCTGCCCAGGTGGTAGATTTTGGCCGGTTCGGCCTGTTGCAGCCCCTCAACGGTAAAGGGGTCGGCCTTGGCCAGTACGCGTTGGGTGCGCTCGTTGCCGTTCTGGCCGTATTTGTTTTCAAAGAATACGCTGCGGCGGCTGGGCAGGGCTATCACGTCAATACCTTCCTGACGGAGCTGGCTGACAACCGGCATCTCCGTGGCGCCTACGGCCGTTACCAGCTGAAAGTTGGCCTGCGGTAGGCGGTTGATGCCTTTGGCAAAATAATAGGACGTTCCGCCCGGCATGTGTACGGTTTTCTTAGGGGTGATGACGCGGTCGAGCGTGATGTGACCGATGCAGCAGATATCTTTCATTTTAAGCGGTTGGTTTGTGACAGTGGGTTGTGGCACAAATGGGATGTCCGTCCCGTTGCAGATGATGGAGAGGCGGTCAGGAGTACCTCTGTTCCGGCCTTTTGGATCATGCCAAGTGTGCCTGTAAAATTCTGTATTTCAGCAGTAGGATTCAGCCGGATGCTGAAAAAAACGGTGCAAAGTTACAATTTTTTTACAGAATGATGATGATTCGTGCTTCAGAATTGGGCCATAGGCCGGTTCTGAAAAAAACGGCATCATGATTTCGGCGTGATGCGGGGAGAGAAGAAAAATGGCCGGGATAAGCGAACACTGGGAGAGAATCCGTATTGAGGGCGCATGTTGCTTGCATGTGGAAGGAGAGCCGGGATGGTGCCTGCCCAATGACAACGGATTACGGCACGTAGGCATTTGGTAAAAACTATCCGGGACTTTGATTCCCTTAAGTACGACTTAAGTTTTTTTTCAAGCCGCTTTGTAAGGAATGGGAGGCACAACGGTGCGTCGTGTGGCAGTAGCATGTTGTAAAAAAATGCCGGAGAGCCGGTCTGAGGATGGAGGGGGCGGGGATGAACCATAAAAAAATATCCTTCGGGTGGAGGAAATCATTCCTCTCCGAAGGATATTTTTTATGGAGTCAGCCTCAAAATGTGCTGACGGTTATTTCCTTTTTTTTAAACCAGGTCCTTGCCGTGGCAGTTTTTGAATTTCTTTCCGCTACCGCAGGGGCAGGGGTCGTTGCGTCCGGGTACCTTTTCCTTGACGATGGGTTCGGGAGCCGTCTTGCGGGTGTCCTGCTGGGCAGCAGCCTGCTGGCTCTCGTCGTTCAGGTCCTCGTGGGTTTCGGTGTATTTTTGTTTGGGCGCGCGCTGTTCAGGGCCGGCCTGACGTACATCCTGCGGGTTCTGTACCGGAATCTGGCAACGCATCAGGGTAGCCGTAGTGGAGTTGTTGATTTTGTTGACCATGGCGTCAAACAGCTTGACACTCTCCAGCTTGAAGATGAGCAAGGGGTCTTTCTGCTCGTAGCTGGCGTTCTGTACGGATTTGCGCAGTTCGTCGAGTTCGCGCAGATTTTCCTTCCAGGCATCGTCAATATTGTGGAGCAGAATGGCTTTTTCGAAGTCACGAACCACTACGCGGCACTCTGACTCGTAGGCCTCTTTCAGGTTGCAGCGGATGTTGTAGACAAGGCGTCCGTCGGAAATAGGCACGAGGATATTTTCGTACATCTGGCCTTGCTCTTCATAAACCTTGGTAATAACCGGCATGGCGATGCGGGCCAGCTGGTCGATGCGGCGCTTGAAGTTTTCCATGGCGGCCTGGAATGAAGGTTCAAACAGGTCTTCACGCTTCTTGGCGTCGAATTCCTCTTCGCTGAAAGGTACGTCCATGGCCATTACTTCAAGGAACTGGTCGCGGCAGCCTGCGTAGTCGTTGCTGTCGATGATGCTGACCACACGGTCCCAGATCATGTTGCTGATATCCATGCCGATGCGCTCACCCATCAAGGCGTGACGACGCTTTTCGTAGATAACGGTACGCTGCTTGTTCATCACGTCGTCGTACTCAAGCAGGCGCTTACGTACGCCGAAGTTGATTTCTTCAACCTTTTTCTGGGCACGTTCGATGCCTTTGTTAATCATGGAAGCTTCAATCATTTCGCCTTCCTTGAAGCCGAGCTTGTCCATAACGTGAGCAATGCGCTCGCTGGCAAACTTACGCATCAGGCTGTCTTCCAGCGAAACGAAGAATACGGACGAACCCGGGTCACCCTGACGTCCGGCACGACCACGCAACTGGCGGTCAACGCGGCGGCTTTCGTGACGCTCCGTACCGATGATGGCCAGACCGCCGGCCTTGCGTACTTCCTCGCTCAGCTTGATGTCGGTACCACGACCGGCCATGTTGGTGGCAATGGTTACGATGCTCGACTGTCCGGCCTGGGCTACGATGTCAGCCTCTTTTTTGTGCAGCTTGGCGTTGAGCACGTTGTGAGGAATGTGACGCAGCTGCAGCATCTTGCTAAGCAACTCAGACACGTCGACACTGGTGGTACCTACCAGAACGGGGCGTCCTTCGGCTACCATCTTCTGTACTTCTTCAATGACGGCGTTGTACTTTTCACGCTGGGTGCGGTAAACGCGGTCGTTCATGTCTATACGCTGTACGGGGCGGTTGGTGGGGATTTCTACTACATCCAGCTTGTAGATATCCTAGAACTCGCCGGCCTCGGTAATGGCGGTACCCGTCATACCCGAGAGCTTGTGGTACATACGGAAATAATTCTGCAGGGTGATGGTAGCAAAGGTCTGGTTGGCTGCTTCCACCTTGACGTGTTCCTTGGCTTCAACGGCCTGGTGCAGACCGTCGCTCCAGCGGCGGCCTTCCATGATACGTCCGGTCTGTTCGTCCACAATCTTGACCTGACCGTCCATTACCACATATTCTTCATCCTTGTTGAACATGGCGTAAGCCTTGAGCAGCTGCAGGATGGTGTGTACACGTTCGCTCTTGACGGCATAGTCGGCATAGAGCTCGTCTTTCTTCATTAATTTGGCTTCCTTGTCGAGTGACTCGTCGGCCTCCAGGGCTGAAAGTTCAGCCGTGATGTCGGGAAGGACAAACAGCGTGGCATCGCCAACCGATTGGGCCAGCCAGTCGTTACCCTTGTCTGTCAGGTCGACGGAGTTCATTTTTTCATCTACTACGAAGAACAGCGGATCGGTAGCCTCGTGCATGCGCTTGTTGTTGTTCTCCATATAGATTTCTTCCGTTTTGAGCATACCGGACTTGATGCCCTGCTCAGAAAGGAACTTGATCAGCGGACGGTTCTTGGGCAGCGCCTTGTGGCTGCGGAAGAGTTGCAGGAAACCTTCGGAAATCTTTTCCTTGTCGCCGGAGGCAATCAGGGTTTTGGCTTCGGCCAGATACTGGGTGGCCAGTTTGCGCTGGGCTTCGTAGAGGCGCTCAACCAGCGGCTGGTATTGCTCAAACAACTGGTCTTCACCGCGGGGTACGGGGCCGGAAATAATTAACGGCGTACGGGCATCGTCAATCAACACGGAGTCAACCTCATCGACAATGGCATAATTGTGGGCGCGCTGCACGAGGTCTTCGGGCGACATGGCCATGTTGTCACGCAGATAGTCGAAACCGAATTCGTTGTTCGTACCGAAGGTAATATCGGCCTGGTAGGCGCGGCGACGGGCTTCAGAGTTGGGCTGATGCTTGTCGATGCAGTCTACGCTCAAGCCATGGAACATATAGATGGGGCCCATCCATTCAGAGTCACGCTTGGCCAGATAGTCATTGACTGTTACTACGTGAACACCGTTACCCGTCAAGGCATTGAGGAATACCGGGAGGGTAGCTACGAGGGTTTTACCTTCACCGGTAGCCATTTCGGCAATTTTACCCTGGTGCAGTACGACACCACCGAAGAGCTGCACGTCGTAGTGTACCATGTTCCACTGTGTGTCATTTCCACCGGCTATCCAGTGGTTCTGGTAGATAGCTTTGTCGCCTTCAATACGTACAAAATCGTGAGAGGTGGCCAGCTCGCGGTCAAAATCGTTGGCCGTTACCTCTATTTCTGGGTTTTCAGCAAAGCGGCGGGCTGTACTTTTTACGATGGCAAAGGCTTCGGGAAGGGCTGCATTGAGTTCTACTTCATAGCGCTCCAATACTTCCTTTTCTATTTTGTCGATCTGGTTGAAAATCAGTTCGCGGTCTTCCAGCGGTGTGTCTTCAATCTTGGCTTTCAACTCCTCAATCTTGGCTTTCAGGTCGTCAGCGGAGTGTTGAATTTTTTGTTGCAGCTCTTTTGTCTTTGCTCTGAGCTCATCGTTGTTGAGCTGGTCGATGGTTTTGTAGGCTTCCTTTACTTGTTCAACAATAGGTTGAATCAACTTCATGTCGCGTGTTGACTTGTTGCCGAACAATTTGCCGATAATTTTATTGATATCCATATATTGTATTGTCTTTTTTCTGATGAATAAATTGTATTGATAAAAGGGAGAAATGTATTATGGCTGCATGATAGACAGCGGAACTTCATCGCATGCATTGGGAGCCCGGATGCGCATGGTGCGTGCCAGAGTGGGGGCAATGCATTGTGTGTTGACGGGCGTATCTACTTTTTCGGCCTGGACACCTGCTCCCATAAAAATGATAGGAAAGGGAATGTAGGCAGAGCGGGACAGGTGGTCTTCGTGTGTGTCGATGTTAACCAGATGCCACCCGGGGGATACCGAAAGTAAAATGTCGCCGGAATGTCGTTTATTGAAACTGTTTCTGATTTTTTGAATGCCGGGAGAATGTGCTCCCAACAAAATACGGGTAGATGTATATACGTCTTCTATTCCCGAGAGTTGCTGCAGGAAAGCTTCTGACCGATTGGTAATTTCGGTATAATCCAGTTGTTTGTCTTCCAGTAGCTTTCTGTTCAGGTAGATTTGTTCTCCCCAAGCTGCATCTACATAATTACCTCTACCGTAAATGGCTTGCAGGTAAATGTTCAGCAGAGCTGCCGAGCGCTTCATATCGAAAGTACCGGTCGGGATACGGTATTTTTTAAGCTCATTGGGTTCTTCGGTGGTATACCCGGTAGAAGTAACGACAAAGAGAACACCGTCGGCGCCGACTTTTCGTTCGATGGATTTCATGATGTGTTCAAGGGCGCGGTCGAGCCGGGCATACGTGTCCTGCATTTCAACAGGGGCTTCGCTGATGGGCAGATTGTCATAATTGCCTGCATAGAGGGTAACAGCCAGATAATCGGTTACGTCGTCTTCGCCAAGCGGTGTATGATTCAGGCAGTCATCAACCATTCCGGCAACTTCCTCATTAACCAGACCGCTGTTTTTGAACAGCATGAAGCGGTAGTCACCGTTGAACTTCCGCTTAAAGGCTTTTCCGCTTTTTCCTGACAGAAAATAGCTGAAATAGGTGACATTATCGTTGAGCGGAGTCCATTCGGTGTTCTTGATAATATTTTCTATGGGCTGGTAGAGATCGCGTTTGTTGACCCACTCGGGAAGTGAACAATAGTAGTCACTGGTACACCATGCACCCGTTTCATCGTCAATCCAAAAAACACCGTCGGCAGCATGTCCGCCCGTAATGACAGCCAAATCACGATTGGGTGAAATGGCATAGACGTAAGCCTGTCCGTCAGTACTTACTTTTAATTCGTCGGAAATGGTGGAGGTATTTAAGTTTTTGGGCGATGCGGTTTGCTGGGTGCCTTGTCCTTTGGTTGTAGCGTCGTCAACGCAATATACCGGACGAAGAGTTTGTCGGTTCAGCCAGCGTGAAGCGATAATACCATGATTGAAGGGTTCAGTTCCCGTAACAATTGTAGCGGCAGCAGAGGCACGGTCAACGTGGGCCATATTGTAAGAGGCGTTTTCGTAGACCATTCCATTTTGCAGAATTCGCTTGAAACCATCCTCACCATATAGCGGCATGAAAGCTTCCATGTAGTCGGAACGCAGTTGGTCAACGAGGATGTTTACCACCAACCGCGGCGGCATACGAGTTGCCCCACAGGCCGTATCGGTCACTGTCAGAGCCGTAAAGGCTGTTAAAAGCGAAAGTATGAAGCTGTGACGGCTGTTGTTCATTTATTAATTCGTTTTAGAGGATTGCAGATGACTATATGGCCTGCTGATAATATTAGCAAATTCCATGCCAACAGAATGATGGCAGTGGGTATATCTTGTGGAATGATTCCTGCAAACAGGCAAAATGCTAATAATATAACGGTGGCTATGGCATGATAATAGTCTTTTTTCCTTTTTTTCGCTTTGGTTAAGGCAACTGGCAAATAAAGCAGCGGAATGGGATTAAAAATAATGAGCAGCCAGTTGCTGTTTACTGTCGGATGTGAGGAAAACAGGAACAGATAGGCTATGATAACGCCCATGCAGCCTTGTAATAACAGTGGCAGTGCGTCGTAGAACCATAAATATCCCGTGTCTTTCTTTTTCCAGCGCAGTGCCACAATTCCTGCTGTTATCAATAACCATATGATGGCAATTACTGTAGGGCTGATGTGTCTGGCGGCCGGTACAGCTGCCGTGTCTGACACGTGTTGCAGTTCTTGTTGGACGAGGGGCAGGCAAGTGCCGTCAGTACGCTGAATATTCGCCTTACTGAAGGCTTTTTTCAGATGGTAGGGAACAAATTGCTGAGCCCGCCCGTCGATGGGTTCGTCGGCTTCGGCTCCCAACAAAATATCCTGACCGATTTCGTCCCATGGGCTGTCAGCGGTATATTCATGAACAATACTGCGGTAGGATATGGCTTTGTTTTTGTCAGACGGAGCATAGACGATATGGCCGTCCATGGCCTGTTCAATGATATCACGTGCTCGTGTGGTGCAGTTATCTTTAAAAAAGTTGTATCGGTAGCTCCAGTTCTCCTGAGTCCATAAATTCATTAATGCTTGTAGAAGCCGGTGAGATTCAGCCTGATTGAGATTGAGAATTTGTTCCTCTACATGACGACCATCGCGGAAATAGCTCTTGAGGAATACGTCAAACGGCACGGCGTCCATGGTATAGTCTGTGTCGCCTTTAATGAATCGGGCAATGAAGTATGGTTGGTTAAAACTGAATACGCCGAAATTAAATACCAAATCGTTGGTGCGGTTGTTCTGCGTAAGGTCAGACTCTTTTGTCAGATTCGTAACTCGCAGAGCAGTGTGTCCGTAAAGTTCAAATATTTCTTTTCCGGGTGAGCAGGTGAGCAGGCTGACCCGTAATGAATCGGCAGCAGGTGAAGCCCAAGCAACCACTTGCGAAAGCACAAAAAGAATTTGAACAACGAATACTTTCATTTAATATTGTAAAATTGAGGCAAAAATACAAAAAATCATTGGTTTACCCACATATAATTGTCAAATAAATGGGAATCACCATCCGGTTTCATCCCATCCGGCAGCCTTATACCATGACGTCTGGTGAAATTGCTGGTTGAAGTTGTAGGCGGAATGTTGAGTATAGGCGGTTTGTGGTATAAACATTGAAGCGCCGCCGCATGATGCCGTGTCTAATTCTTCGTAGTCGTTGCTGTATGGACCCAATAGGAATCGGTTGTTAGCCTGTTTGTAGCAGACAGTGCGTTGCAACTGTTTCTTCCATCTGAGAAGTTCTTCTGGCAGCAGAATGGCTTGCATGGCGTTGAGTGCGTCAAAATAATGTGGTATGGTGTAATAATAGGATGGGTTGTAATAGTAGTAATGCAGGACATTGTTCAGGCTGCATGTCTGTTGGTTCATGAAGTGGGGCACTACAATTTCCTTGGTACAGGCAGCCAGATTTTCCAATTCGGCAGTATTGATAACGGAAATAATCAGTCCATAATCTCCATATTTAATTTGCTGTTTCGGATCGTTGACATCTTCGAAATAGGTTTGAGCAATGTCTGTCACTTGGTCAGAGAACAGGCCTTTTTTCAACAGGTGGGTGTAATTGGCGCCGTAGGCACTGATCGAC
Source organism: Prevotella sp. CAG:617 (assembly GCA_000438115.1). GTDB lineage: Bacteria > Bacteroidota > Bacteroidia > Bacteroidales > Bacteroidaceae > Alloprevotella. The sequence continues at coordinate 141,630 of FR903636.1, forward strand.
ATGGGCGATGCCACGATATAGTCGGTGGTGTGGCGCAGTTCATACGCTGTTTCGATGTTTTGCATCAGGCAGGCATCAAAAAAAATATAATGGGGATGTACGCCACTTCGAATGATGGCTTGGGCAAATTCACTGATGTCCATTTGTGCACCGGTGTGACCGGTAGAGTCACGGTCGTTGTACATGTTGCCTCCTATTCCGGTATCAATACCCAGAGAGAATTGTGATGCCGAGTAGTAGTTGGTGTTTGTCGGAGGGATCCAGCCGTTAGCGTGGGTACCGATTCCTAAGCCGTAGATTTCATTGCTGAAATTTTGTCGGGCCCACGTGAGAAAAAATTCCAGTGATTGTGGATTGGACGTGTTGATGTCGGTGCTGAAAGTGTAAAGTGTCAGTGGTGACGGGCAGTTTCGATAGTATGCATATATTCTGGGAGTATCCTTGTCGTCAACCAAAACAACAAGTGTGTCTCCTGGTGACATGTATTGGCAACCTTCCTGAATTTCTTTCAGGTCATCATTGGCATATGACCATCCGTCAGTATCTTCTGCTCCTAAAGAGTTTTGTACGGCCATATAGTGGAGCACTATTTTTCCCTTTTGTGGCGTGGTAGGCGTGGCGTCTTTCTCGTTCTGACAGTTGCAGAAAAAGGGAATGATGGCTACTATGGCTACTCTGAGAAAGTGTTTATAGGATATCATTGCGGGCGGCCGTGTTGCAGGTCTGGTGTAATATTGCTTTTTATTCTTCCATGTCCTGTCCGGAAGTATCCAATACGTTGTCTTTGGTAATGCTGGCCATTCCGTCTGCATTTATGATGATGACAAAGGGTATTCCGTCTTCGCCCGGAACACCAACTTGTGCTCCAAAGCGCAACCCGTTTTCTTTCTTGTCCACATCGTCAAAGGCTATGCCCTGCAGAATGCCGGTTTCGATATCCTGGTCTGAAATGAAGTCTATAAAAGCTTCTTTTGTGAATTTCTTGTTGTAGAACGGGGCTCCGTCGCGCTGAATGGTTATTTCTACACGGTTGTCATAGTAGCGCTGACCCAGTTCGTCTGTTACTATTGCCAAGTCTTTTGCCGGGGTGCGTTCAATGGTAATTTGGTAATTGTGTCCGTTCCACTTTACTTCTTTCTGATTGTTCCATTTGGGATCGCTGACTATAGCTGCCGGCTTGTTGGCTGTGGTGGTGTTGGTCTGTTCGGCTTCATTGTCCTTGTTCTTGTTGCCACAGGATACAATTAAACATGCATTGCTGACCAACAGTATAAAAAAGAGAATATTCTTCATAATTCTGTGGATAGTTTGTTTTTTTCTTTATTTCTTGCAGGCTGCAAAATAACAAAAACTATCGGACATGGGCAAGCCATAGCTCCGATAGTTTGTATCATGTAGATTCTCTTTCCTGAATCAGTGTGAATCCTGTACTTGCAATAATTTGGAATTGCGCTTGGCAATTTTGACGTATTCCTTGATATAAGGATGATTGGTAAAACTGGAAGGCGCTTTTTTCAGAATGTATTTCATCTGATCCGTCAGTATAGGATATTGATATTGGTTACAAAGCATGATGAATATGCCCGGTCCCAAAACATTGTCATAATTTGAGATGATGAAACTCGTTTCCATATCTTCAATGGCTTTGGCCAGTTCTTTGGCACGAGGGGCCAGCTTGGCATGGATATATTCAGGAGAACATCCTTTCATCATCATACGCATTTCCTCGTAAGACAGTTCCATATACTGGTTGTCTAGTTGGTTCTTGCGGGTCAGGAAATGGTATAACCTGTCGTTGAGCGGACCACCGGAAACCCTTTGCTCAGCATTGTCCATTTTGATGGTGAGGTTTCCGTTTTCAATTACAAGAGGCAGTACGCTTTCATTGTCCATGCAGAGCTCTACCATCATGATGCTGTCCATCATCCCCATAAAGTTGAAACGGCCGTGAATTACTTCGCTGGAGTCAATGGCGCTCATTTTTTGTCCGTCAGTGACTTTCAGGTAGAGCATGCGTCCGTCCAGTGAGGCTATTGATGAATTGCCCGCTATTTTATATTGATCAGCACAAGAGGCAAGGGTTAAACAGCTGATAACCCCTATCAATATATAAAATATTTTATGCGTCTGGAACATGATTTATCACCTCTTTTTGTCGATGGAATAACTTTTTTCGTCGACAAATATACAATCTTGAATGTAAAAAGAGTGATAAATGAATGTTAGAATATTCCAAATAAATGTTTTTTGTACTTCTGCTTGCCGGTATGTAAAAAAATATTACATTTCTTGGACTTTTGGCCAAAAATTATTTATCGTGCTTTAGTTCCTGAGGTATCCGGAAAGCCGTATATAGTTGAATGACAGCAGCTACGGTCAGTGTGAGCTTCCACAAATCGCCTTTTATGGGACCTATTCGCCAGGTATTCATAATCAGTAGGATGGCTGTAACCAGCAAAAGTATGTCACTCAGTATCTGTTGTCGGCGCAGGCGTCGGATAATGATGCTCTTGCCTTCGTAGCTCATCAGCATTTGCATCGAGGCGTAGCATACTGCTCCCAGGGCGTAAATCAGCGGCGAAAAGAATTTGAGTGCAGGAACCATGTAGATTACGACACCCGCTGCCATAAGAATTCCGCCGGCAAAGAATATGATGTTTTCGTACAAATTAAGTTCTTTCATTCAGTAGGAAGTGAGAGGGCATGACTGCCGGGGTGAGGTTATTCGTTGTTTTCGTCTTCAATAAGATACACGTCTTCGTTGGCACGCTTCATGAGGTAGCGCTCACGGGCCATCTTGGTAATGTTTTGCGGATTGTTTTTGAGCATGTTGATTTGTGTCTGCTCTTTCTGGTAGGCATCTTGGTATTTCTTGATTTCTTCTTTCAACTCGCTGCGCTGTTTGTTGAGCTCATAACGCCGCCAGTAGCTGTTGGGGTCAAGAAATCCTACCACAACCACGAATATGGTGATTACCCAAAAATATTTGTGACGCCACAACCTTTTTGTAAAACTCCAGGTCTTGTCTATTTTTTCTTTTTTGTTCATAAGGCAAAGATAGCACTTAATTTTTATATCTGTCAAGCTGTTTATGCGAAAAAAATATGTGGTTCAGATGCTTTATATCGGATATTCCGAGTCAGTGACGGGCGTATGAAAAACTGATTATATATAATAATGTGTACTCTTGAAGGGCGGATCCTGATTTTAACTGAATAATCCGGTAAATAAGGGTTGTTTTTATGTTGCATAGCAGTTCTCTTTAGCAGGTTTTGGCTTTATTTTGGGTGAAAAATCCGTGAAGGATAAAAAATGTGCAGAAATGTCGAAAATGTAAAATATTGATTTTCAGAATTATATAAAGATGGAATGTTATAAATGCAGTTTTTGAAGAAAAAAAGTTGGGTAAATGTATACGCCGTATGAAAAAAGTTCATACCTTTGCATCGTTTTAATAAAGGCAATTGATTGTTTTACATTTAAAATTTAAAAACAAAATGAAAAAGTTAGTTTTCATGTTCGTAGCTCTCGCAGCTATTTCTTTCGCTTCTTGTGGTAACAAAACCGCTAACACTGAAGCTACTGATTCTGTAGCAACTGATAGCGCCGTTGTTGATAGCGCTGCTACTGACAGCACTGCTGCTGATTCTGTAGCTACTGCTGATTCTGCAGCTACTACCACTGAAGCTCCTGTAGCTGAGTAATCTGCGATTGAAACAGAGAGAATTGAAACCTGTAGGCCAAGGCCCGCAGGTTTTTTTGTGTCTGTATTTTTCTCGTAGAGACGGGAAATGTCTTTTTACTGCAGGTGTAGTTTTTTTATTCGGGCATCTTATTCGGAAGGCTGCGTATTATTTTTTACGAACTGCTGGCGATGTGTGACAATGTGTTTCATATATTTTTGAGCCCATTGCGTCAGTTGCAGAATGTGCGGAATGAGAGATGCTCCGATGTCGGTAAGGCCGTATTCCACCTTTGGGGGGACTACAGGATATGCCTTGCGCCAAATCAGTCCGTCGGCTTCCAGTGTGCGTAAGGTGCCTGATAGTACGCGTGAAGATACGTCTGGAATGGCCCTGGACAATTCATTGAAGCGTATCGCCGGGTGTTCGTAAATAGTGAGTAATACCAAGAATGCCCATTTGTTGCCGAATCGGGCAATGACATTTCGTATGGGGCAAAACTCAATAATTGAATTTTTTTCCTTTTTCTTTTGCATGTGAATCCCTGTATTTTTGCGTGATTCTGATATTGTAAAGTTAAGTATTTTTCTTCATATTCAGGAATGATATTATCGTCTATTTTTTTTTGTATTTTTTTATGACTTTGGTAATTGACTGAACTTCTGCAAAAGCGAGTAAAAGGTTACTATGGGCTGAAAAGGTAAGTTCTTGACTGGTGGTATTTTATTGCTTAATTTCGCACTATGAATGTTTAACAAACCAAATGTTTTATAGTACGATGAAAAAGATTGAACAAACGGCACAGGCCGAAAATTTCAGTGCCATTAATGTGGGTAAATTGAGTAGACTGAGTGATTATGTATTGGAGTTGGGGCCCAATGTTAAAATTCCGGGAAAGGTGTTCGGAGGCCGTGCTCTGCAGGCAACAGGAGCCGAATTCTCTTTCCAGTCGTTTGCCCCGGGTACGGAAACGGGGTTCCTGCATCGTCATCAGACGCATGAGGAGCTTTACTTTTTCCTTTCCGGAGAGGGGGAGTTTCAGGTTGACGGCAAGGTATTTCCTGTTTCTGAGGGAAGTGTAGTGCGTGTGGCGCCTGATGGGTTGCGTTCCGTACGCAACAACGGCACTCTGCCGCTTGTGATGCTGTGCGTACAGTATCGTGGAAAGACGTTTACGGCCGACGATGTTACCGATGGGGTCATTCTTTCCACCCCCGTAACGTGGTAATTGGTCTTTGTTGCTTGAATCTGCTGTTAAATCTGTTTGGAGAATCGTGCCTCATATGGCTGTAAAAAAAAATTGGAGGGACTTTGTTTATGCAAGGTCTCTCCAAAAATTTTTTTAGTCCCATCTATTTCTTATAAAGTCTCTTTTTGTTTCGTACAGGTGGTCAGAATGGGGTGCCGGCGGTAGTAGAGCAGGCCGAAGATGTCGGCCAGTGCCCATCCGATGGGTACTGACCACCATATGCCCAGACAACCTATTGCGGGGATTGCCGACAGGGCATAGGCCAACGCCACGCGCGTGCCCAGTGAAATGACGGTCAGTACCACTGACATGGCGGGTTGCGCTACGGCACGGCTGAATCCGTAGAGCATGAACAGATAGCCTATGCCTACATAAAAGCTGCCTTCAATGCGCAGGTATTGAACGCCGATGGCAATAATATCTGTTTCTTGCGGTGATACAAAAAGAGCCATAAGTTGGGGGGAGAGTATAAATACCACCCCAGACACCAGTAGGGCAAATATTGTGGTTGTTATGGTGGCGCTGCGAATGGCGCTGCGAATGCGGTCGGGCCGGCCGGCGCCAAAGTTCTGGGCCACAAAAGTGGAAAAGGCATTTCCAAAATCCTGTACCGGCATGTAGGCAAACGAGTCAATCTTGACGGCGGCGGCAAAGGCTGCCATTACTGCTGTGCCGAAACTGTTGACCAGTCCCTGCACCATGAGAATGCCAAAGTTCATGACCGACTGTTGCACACAGGTGAGCAGGGAGTAGGTGCTCAGGTGGCGTAGTGTTTGCGGGTTCCATGTACAGTCAGCGCGTCGCAGCCTCAGTTCCGGAAAACGCCACCGTACGTAAATCATCAGTCCCAGAGCGGCTGCGGCTTGAGCTGTTACCGTGGCAATGGCTGCTCCTCTGACTCCCATGCCCAGCCCCATCATCAGCAAAAGGTCGAGTCCTATATTGAGTATTACCGATACGGCCAGAAATGTCAGCGGAACCATAGAGTTTCCTACGGCGCGCAGCAGGAAGGCATAGAAGTTGTATATCCCGACGGGTAGCAGTCCGAGGAAAACAATGAGCAGATAATCGTAGGTCATTCCCTGCAGTTCAGGCGGCGTTTGCAACAGGCGGATAATGGGGGTGAGTAAAGATAGCATTGCTACGCTGAGTCCTATTACGGCTGAACCTACAATGAGTATCGACGCAAATATGCTTTGGCGCATTTGCTGTAGCTGACGGGCTCCGTATTGCATGGAAAATACAGCACTGCACCCCATGCATAGTCCGATGAAAATGGATGTGACAAATACGATAAGCGCATACGACGATCCTACAGCCGCCAGTGCCTGCGCTCCCAGTACGCGCCCCACGATGAGCGTATCGGCTATATTGTAGCACTGCTGCAGCAAGTTGCCTAGCATCAGTGGCCAGGCAAAGCGGAGCATAGAGCCCGTAATGCTGCCTTGGGTTAGGGATCCTTTTGACAGATGAGTCATGACGTTTTTTGGGGGAAAAGGCGGGTAGGGGCTAAAATGATTCGTCGCTTGGGTGGTTGCGTTTAGAAGGCTTTTCGGCGTCCAAACGGGCACCACAGTATTTGCAGTATACCGCTTCTGCTTCGTGTCCGCCTTTTCGGCAGCGGGGGCAGCGCCGTTTTTCAACTTTGCGGTATTGTCCCACCATGGTGGCCGACACGATACCCGTAGGTACGGCAATGATGGTGTATCCAATTAGCATGATGACGGCTGAGAGGAATCGTCCCACGGGGGTTACGGGAGTAATGTCGCCGTAACCCACGGTGGTCATGGTAACGATGGCCCAATAGATACTGTTGGGGATGTTGTTGAAGGCGGAACCGGGCTCTACTCCTTCAATCATATACATTACTGTGCCCATTGATGTTACAAGTATCAGCACAAAGAAAAAGAAAATCGAAATTTTCGGCGCGCTGATCCATAGTGAGCGCAGCAGCAGGTTGCCTTCGCGTATGAAGAGAAACAACTTAAATATGCGGAACACGCGAATCAGTCTGAAGGCACGGATAACCAGCAGATAGTGTGCTCCCTGAAAAATAAAGCCCAGATAGACGGGCAGTGTGGCCAGCAGGTCGACAATGCCAAAAAAACTGAACACGTAGCTTTTAGGCTGTTTGAGGCAATAGATGCGGGCCAGATATTCCAGCGTGAAGAACAGCGTGAGCACGTATTCTGTTACGCGCAGCGCGGTGTCGGCTTCTGGGGGTAGCAGGTGCATGCTTTCAAGCATTACCAGTGCTACACTCAGCAGGATGCATCCCATTAGTGCCAGGTCGAATAGTCGGCCCTTGCGGGTGTCCGATTCAAAAACAATGGTATATACTTTTTGCTTTAAATCCTCATTGTGCAGAAAATGCAGCCAGCGCTGTTGCAGTTTTTTTAGAAAGTGTATCATGTGTTTTGTTATAAAATACGGTTCAAGGAAAAAACGTTATGCAAAGTTAGCAAACATTATGCGGATAGAAATGCCTGCCGTCCTGCTGTTTTTGGGGAAAATTTAGATGAGCCTCTGTTCTTGCGCTGTCTGATGGTTTTTCGGTTCTTTGCCGCTTGCATATTGAGACGAAAACGTTTTGTAGGTATTGTTTGGCTGGATGCACAAAAAGTCTTATCTTTGCGCCGTTATAATGATTTAGTTTTCAGCTAACTTCTTTTTTTACGTATGAACCGGGTTCAATTTATTTCATGTGTCACTTGCCGGAGTGTCCGCCTGCACAAGGGTACGGACAGCCAGCAAACTGTGCATGTTCACTGGTTCAGCGGTTTTATCTAAATTCAAAACCTTTCCTTTTGTGTTCTTTCGATTATCTCTCTAAAAAAAGAGGGATTGATGCGTGTGTGGATATCGGAGGGGGATATTTTTCCCTAAACAAAAGGAAGACCGACTGTGTGTAGAGGAGTTTCTCTCGTTTAGTGCCACTCCGTGGAAAATGTATAAGGAGGAGTGGTTTGGTGTTGCTATCGGGACTATTTTTCATAAACCTCTTTTTCAGTCTTCATCAATAGTTATTTTTTTTCTTTACGTTTTTTCTTATTAGAGTTGTAGTGTTATGTTTAGCATCATGCTCACTATGCTGGCCGGCGTTATTGTCGGTCATTTCCTGCGCCGTAGTTCCTGTTCCGCACGGGTAGAGCGCACAATTTCGTTTACTATTCTCATATTGCTCTTTGTGTTGGGGCTCATGGTGGGTGCAAATCCCCGAATTGTATCCAACTTGGGGCGTTTGGGATGGCAGGCAGTCATATTGGCTGTGCTGAGTTTGGGTGGTAGTGTATTGGCTGCCGGAGTAGTAAGTCATATTATATTAAAAAAGAGAAAGGAGAACAAAAAATGAAAGGAAATCTGAAAGTAATTGTGATGTTTATGGCCGGTTGCTTGGCCGGATTGTTTCTGGTATCGCCTGATGCAGATCTTCATACTTATTCGTTGTTTGCGCTTTATGCACTCATGTTTCAGGTTGGGATAGCTGTAGGTAGTCATCCCACCTTACGCCAGCAGTTGCGCCGGTGGGACTGGAGTATGGTACTTGCACCTCTGGCAACAGTTGTGGGTACACTTGTCTTTTCGGCTGCCGGTGCGCTTGTATTGAGCCGATGGAGTGTGTTTGAGTGTATGGCCGTAGGCAGCGGTTTTGCCTACTATTCTCTTTCGTCCATACTCATTACTCAACTTAAAGAGCCTTCCTTGGGGCCGCAACTCGCTGCAGAACTGGGTACCATAGCTTTATTGAGCAACATTGCGCGTGAGATGATGGCTCTGATGGGAGCTCCTCTCTTCCGAAGGCATTTCGGATGTTTGGCCCCTATTTCTGCAGCCGGAGTTAATTCAATGGACGTACTTCTGCCTGTCATTACGCGTTGTTCGGGAAAAGAGGTAATGCCAATAGCCATTGTTCATGGTGTCCTTATTGACCTGAGCATGCCTTTCTTTGTAACTCTGTTCTGTCGTCTTTAGTTCATTTGAATTGTTGTAGGGGGGGAGGTGGGGATAAAAAACGGTTTTACATCAACTTCTGATGTAAAACCGAATATTTCTTTTTGCGGTGATTGTATTATTTTCGCAATTCACGAATATAGGATTCGCAAGAACCGATTATTTTTGTGTAGTAAATAAAAAATGGGACACATTATGCCAGCAAACAAAAATGCAATGACCCGGTATAAAATATTGGATGAATTGTTGAGTAACCGGTACCATAATTATTCTCTTGATGATCTTACTGAAAAAGTAAGCAACCGACTTGCCGAAATAGATCCAAATACGAATGGTGTAGTACGTCGTACTATTGAGAAAGATTTAAAATATCTCGAAGAAGAAGGGCCTTTTCTTGTTGACATCGAACGTTATTCAGTCTCAGCTTATAATTGGGAGAAACAGAAGTCATATACCAAACAATGCCTACGTTATAGGTCACCGTCTTTCTCCATTTTCAAGAAAGAAATGACTGAAGATGAAGAGTATCTTTTGCGTGAAGCACTATCCATATTGGGGCAATTTGATGGTCTTCCCAACCTTGAAGCATTAGAAAAGTTGCGTTTGGGCTTAGGTGGAAAAAAGGAAGAAAGACAAATTATTTCATTTACCAGAAATCCTTTAGAGAATAGTAATTTATTAGGGGTACTTTTTACTGCGATTTCCCAGTGTCTGGTTGTCCAACTTGATTACCACCGTTTTTCAAATCCGACAGAGATAAAAAATATCAATGTCCATCCCTATCTATTGAAGGAATATAATCATCGATGGTTCCTAATGTGTCAGGCAGAGGATGGAAGTAAAATTCTATGTTTCAGTTTAGACAGAATTGATAAAGTTACGCCTATGCCTTCCCATAAATATATGAATTATGAAAAAGATATTAATGAAATTTTCGAAGACATTATTGGGGTAACCCTTTTAGATGAATCTCCATTATATCATATTGTATTTTGGGTGAGCAATGTCTCAAAAGATTATGTTTTGACAAAGCCCTTGCATGGTTCCCAAATTCATATTAAAGGTGAAAAAGCAGATAACTTATGCAAGTACTATCCTATGCAGGAGGGAGCATTCTTTAGCATTGATTGCAAATACAATTATGAATTGGAGCGTGAACTTACTTCGTTTGGAAAAGAGTTACTTGTTCTTGAACCATCGGAGGTTCAGGATAAAATATGGAATAGAATTCAAGCAATGAATGAAGATTATCAAAAATTACGAACATTGCGTTCGTTGTAATAAAATAACTTTGCATTGTTGAACTTCAAAGCAAGATACTAATGACAGACAAGGAATTTGAGCAAGGGCAGTATATAGCCAATTGGGCACAATTAGTAGAAGATAAAATCTGGATTATCACACCTGTGAATCAATATGATGTCAGCAAAGATGACAGGCTATTGATACCCTTTATTAAAGATCATAGAATAGGTTTTGTCAATCAAAGTGCCGTTTGCATTGTAAAACCGCAATTTGACAAGTTTCAGGGAGAAATCAAATCTCCAGAGGCTTTGTTGTGTGTTGCAAAAAGATTCTCATATGGTTTTCTAACCAGCGGAAAGTATGAAGTTCGCACCTATGATAGCGATAAATGGGGCGTTTTAGATAGTAACGGAAAGCTGATAGTTGATACAGAATATAAAGATATTGCAATTTCTGACAATTTCCAGCTTCTTACATTGCATGATTTCCAAAAGGGATACTGTGTTATAAATAGGAATGGAGATATTATTGTTCCATACGGTAAGTATAATTATATTGATGGTTTTACCAATGGTTATGCACGCGTAAAAATTGGAAAAGTTACAAATGGTTCAAAAATGAATGATAATTTTTGGGGCATTATTGATGAACAAGGTAAAGTAGTACTTCCTTTGGAATATTCTAGTATATGGAATTTTTATGATAAACCAGAGTTTAAATACACCAAAGTCATTAAAGATGGTTGTGAGCACAGATTCTATTTTTCGACAGAGTCATTAGATCTTCCAAGTGAATTGAAAAGAAAACGGATTGGTTTTTATGATGATTATGGGACCCATTATGGTGAATTTGCAGGAAGTTACGCTCAGGATGTCATGGGCTATAGCGATGATGTTATAAATGACGCTTTCGAAGGTGACCCTGATAATTATTGGAATATAGATTAGGAAAAACACAGAAAATAGTAATTGCGAACTTTGCGTTCGTCTTTGCGTCATACTTTTGCACTATAAAAGTAGAACCTAAAAAGAGAATAATATGCGTACACAACAGTACATGCAAGTAGAGTCCATTGTTGTCAAGTATGAAACCCTTGCTTCTAATACTGAAGCAGTTAAAAAGACAGAGAATTCTTTTACAGATTTCTTTGTTCCCAATGATTGCATGCGTTTGATGTTCATGGATCAGCTTATAGGTCGTATCTATCAGCTTCGTGCAGGTACTTCTGCTAATCCAGATGTGGTAAAAGAATACTCAGAAGCGGCTTCTTTTTATATCAAGGGGTTGTTGTTAGAAGATGAAGAACAATTCCTCGTTGACAACTTTGATTCTTTTGTCGACTACGCTTTCGATCATTCGAATACAGTTGTAACTTTGGGACAGCGGTTTGACAAGCCAAGCGAATGGAGTTGTCTTGTTCCATATCTTTTGGATCATAGTTCTCGGAAAGTGTTTATTGCACATTCAGATGACGGCCGGGAGTTTGTGGGCTTGAAAGATTGTGACCTTACGGTTGAAGGCGGATTTGAAAATGCCGTTATACGTGCATTGGCTTGTAGCCAAAGCATTCATGCCTATAAGGAGCAGAATTCTGTCCAATTTTGGGGGGATCTTGAAGATGGACTGTTTGATGCTGTTGTTATTGATGTCAGTAGCGGGCTTGGAGATCGTCTTTCCTTGGAAGAGTGCTTCAACGCTTGTTGTCGCATTGTTAGAAATGGTGGAGAAATTCTTTTTTGTCTTTCAAGAAAGGCGGTTATGAGCGAAGAGTCAGCGACTTTACGCTACTATGCTTCGTGCGAAAGAACCTTGCAGGAAATCATACAACTGCCTTCAGGAAATGTGCTTCTTCACTTTGTTAAAAAGGAGCATGATACATTTTGCGTATGTGACGCAACTCATCTTGCACGACGAAGCAATGAAAGAGTTGTTGATGTAGAAGCATTCTTAAAAGAAATAAGAATGGCAGATATGCCAGAGCGTGATAAGCATCCGATTATCCGTCGCTATTCATACGACATTCTGAATGAAGGTGTGTTGTTGCCGGCCTACTATCTTTATTTTCCGGAAATAGGTGTTCCTTTTTCCAAGTTTGTTAAGATAGAATCAAATCCGGTCCTGTCTGACGAATGTGTTTCTGAGGAGAAAGTGGTTACCATCAACCATTTGTCCACTACGTTCACTAAAAGTTCTTTCACAGTTGTCGAATTACCTAATATCAACAGTGATCGGTTGAGACGGTATTACAGGGTTAACGGTCCTGCTGTGGTATTGGCTGTTTCTGAGCAAGATATAGCCATTGGATATACTACGGAATGCACTTCATTTCTTGTACCATACAATCTTTATGTGTTAAAACCTCAAGCAGGAATTGATACTAGATATTTGGCAAGCAAATTGCTGAGCCAATCTGTCAGAGATCAGTTGATAAGATTGGTCTATGGAAAAGGAATTTCGGCCAAGCTAGTATCCAATTGGAGTAATTTCGTGCTTACAGAATTGCATTCCGAAGAAAAACAGCAAACATTCATTCAAGAAACAATTTTGAGGGACTTTGCGACACAAGAAAGCTATGCGGCAATGCAAGAAAAAGGATTCAAGCATGCTATCCGTCTACGAAAGCATGCTTTATCGCAGAACATCTCTGCATTCGATAGTTTGTTTGGTTCATTGGAGTATTGCATGAAAGAACACAAAGGCCATCTTAAAGCTGAAGATCAGCTGTCTCCTGTCAGTCCGATGACAGTCGGTGAAGCCATATCCATTCTTCGCTCTGATCTTGATATTATTTGTAATCGTGTGACACATCTGACCGACGATCAGAATTGGGGGGCATGCGAAGCGATAGAGCCACAGCAATTCATCGAGAATTACGAACAGGAGCATCGGGGTACTGATTTCCGGTTTATTCATCCGTGGATGGACGGAAGCGAGACCAACTGTTTCGAAAAAGATATTTTTGATAAAGCAACAGGCAAGTTGCTCTTTCATCAAGGTGAGTCTATGAATGCAGCTTGGTTCCCCAAGAAGGCACTGCAACAGGTATTTGACAACATCGTTTCCAATGCTCGTGAACATGGTTTTACGGACAAGAGTCGCAACGACTATGCCATCCAGTCAAGTTGGACGACTGATGGGCTTAATATGCTTATTAAGGTTTCCAACAATGGAATACCACTGTCAGCAGACTTGGACACAGACCTAGTACTGGAGTATGGATATACTACAGCTCTTAACCAGAAAGGGCATGGCGGCATCGGTGGTGGTGAGATTGCGGAAATTATGCACAGATATGGTGGTAAAGTTGATGTCGTTTCCACACCAGACAAGGAGTTTACTGTAACTTACGTGTTAACGATACCTTTGGCGAGCATTTATTAGAAGTTTCATCTGAGGCAGATGGATTATCGTCTGCCTCACAATAAATAGAAAAACATGAAAGAGAATCTTATACAGGTGTTATGGGTTGAAGATGACCCTCAAATTACACGCACATATCCCATTGAAGCCGCACGATATGGTATTCAACTGGTCCCATTTGCTTGTTGGGAAGAAGCTGAAAAGGCCCTGCTTTCAGACTTTAAACGATGGTCTGCTATCGTATTGGATGCGAAATGCAAATATAAACGCGACAGTCATGATAATGCAGCAGAATTCCTTTCTCATGCAATTTATTCCATTGGTATAATCTGCACCAATCGCCATAGAATTCTGCCTTGGTATGTTCTTTCCGGTGGTAGTGAAGAGGAACTTAATGACCTTATCATAGATCGTCGGGAAGAATGGGACGGAGATTGGAAGCATAAAAAATTCTATAGTAAAACAACTGACAGAGATATGCTTTTCCGCCGAATTCCATATCATGCTAAAATTTCACTAGAAATGCAGATTCGGCTAGTATATTATCCTGATGTCTTTAAGGCTATTAGGTGTAGTGGACTGGATGATAATATGGAAGTTTACATGGAAGATTTACTGTTGCCGATGCATACTCAGAATTATACAGGTAAAGAATATAATGATAAGATGACACTGGTTCGTAAATGTATAGAACTCATCTTTCAATCTATGGCCCGACATGGTATGTTACCTAATAAAAAGCAAGGGGAGAATTTTGTCTTACATGATATTATCGTAGACAAAAGAGGGGGTATTAATATTACTTGGTGCAGTAAAATCATTGCAGGTAAAAATATAACACGGACAGACATGAAAACGGGAGAAGAAATCGTAATGGTGGAAAGTTCTGAGAATATTCTTCCGAATGTTCTTAAAGAAAGTTTTCAGCGTTTGATTGAAATCTCCGCAGCTTATGAACATACCGAAAATAAGGGTGCAAACGAAGAGCAGCAGGCCAATTCTCGTCATACTCCTGAATTTCTCGAATCAGTCGGCTATGCACCTTATCTTCTTAGAGGTATGACAATGGAATTGTGTAATATCATTTTATGGTATGCTAACTATTTGGAAAAACATGATGACGAAGAAAGAAATGCTTTAAACTGGAAAATCCTATAATTTGAATATCAAGGCAAATGTTGTGTTAACAATGGAATGATGAATTATGGAAATACAAGGAAAAATCATTGCTGCACTTCCTATACAAAGTGGAATTTCAAAATCGACTGGTGACTCTTGGCAGAGCCAAGAATATGTAATTGAAACAATGGATCGGTATCCTCGAAAATGTTGTTTTCGTGTTTTAGGTGAAGATAAAATTAAAATGTGGTCAATCAATGTTGGTGAAGAAATAACAGTTTCTCTCTCTCTTGACGCACGTGAATATAATGGACGATGGTATAATAATTTCATAGCTTTGGATGTAAAACGAAAAGACGCAGCCTTAATTCCTTCGGCTAAGGCAAACGGAGAAATAAGCCTGGATGATTTGCCTTTTGGATTTGAAGAAACAAGCACTGATACAGATTGGTTATTTTAAATATAAAACAACTTTATACAGATGATAAACAATTTATTTCAGAACATTATTGACGAAGTAACCGGTCAGAAACCTATTTATTCTGATGAATTTTTTACTACCGGATTTGAATCAATTGACAATATACTTACGGGATTTCAGTCAGGTAAGTTTGTCGTTATAGGTGGTCGTCCGGGTATGGGGGGGACCACCTTGGCCTTAAATATGTTTTTGAGAGAAGCGGTAAATCAGATTCCTACTGCTTATTTTTCTTTGGATACAACAGAACGTGAAATAGCTAAAAAACTTATTTCTATTGCAGGGAATATTCCTTTCAGTAACTTTAAGCAAAAAACTTATTCTCGACAGGCACAAGACAAGATTATCAATCGTATCCTTGAATTAAAAGACATACCGTCCTTTGTAGAATGCAATCCACAATTCAACATTGATACTTTGGTTAATAGAATAAAAGTTCAGGTTTCGAGTCATGCAACAAAAATTATTTATGTTGATAATCTGCAATTATTGGCTTATAACGATGCTAATCAGGATCATGACCGCTACGGTAAAGTTTGTATTCAGTTGAAGAAATTAGCTTTGGAACTGAACATTGTTATTGTCGTATTATCCGGATTGAATCGTCAGGTTGAATATAGGGAAGGGTACGAAGCTAAAATTCCTCAGATAAGTGATTTATACGGTTCATCAAAAATAGAAGGATTGGCCGATATAATCCTGATGGTTTTCCGACCAGCCTATTATAATGTTTATTACGATATGGAAGGGAATGAGGTACAGAATGATTTTTGTATTCATGTTGTAAAGCATAAGAATGGCCCTTTGGGAACTATCAAACTTATTTTTACTAAAGAGACTTTTAGTTTAACCTAGAATTGCAACTTAAACGGCTATTAATTTTCTTTTCTCTAACCAGTTTCTACTTAAAACAATCTGATATTCAGATGTATATGCGAAAATATTCTGGCGTATTAAAGATTGACACGCCGTTTTAATTACGATCTTAATAAGATTGAACCGTGAAACCTGCTCCTTTTTTTGGGGGGGGTATTTTGCCGTATCGTCAGAAAATAAAAAGTCCTAAAGTATTAAACTTTAGGACTTTTTATTTTTTATATTCTTAAGAATGCGGTGTGTACGGGACTCGAACCCGTGACCCCATGCGTGACAGGCATGTATTCTAACCAGCTGAACTAACACACCAAAATCCTTTTTAGCTTTTCTTTTTTATGAAGATTCTCTAAATCTTTACTTGCTATCTAATAGCTTTATCGGAAAAGCGATGCAAAGATAGGTATATTTTTTATTACTGCAAAATTTTAGCGCACTTTTTTTGAGAAAAACTCGTTTTCGACGTTCTTTAATTAATGAAAACAACATTTCATTAGTTTTTTATGCATCGAATGTGCTAAATTTATTCACCTTCTTGATCAAAGCTCGGTGTGCGTTGTGAACGGCTGAATATTTGTTGTGGATGGCTTATGGTGCCGTCCTCTATGATATCAATTTCTGTCTGTTCCAACGAACCCTGCAGAATGTTGCTTTCTGTTTTGATTTCAAGGATTTCACATTGAGGTGAAATGTATTGCTTACTGTTGATAAATAACTTTTCCATTGATTATATTATATCCTTTTTGTGGGTTTGAGCGCTTGCGTCCATCAATCGAGTAAATACCTTTAGTATTATTTTTTTCAGTAGTAGGGACAGGGAGTCCAGATATTTCTGGTAATGAAATGGAGAAGAATGGGGCTGTAACCATTGTGCTTGTACCTGATTGCTGATTGACTTTAAAAAGATAGAAGTCCTGATATGAATCGTTCTCTGTACGCTGGTAAAACTTAATGTAACCATAAACATCGTCATAGGAAATACTCCTGTCGGGGAATTGTGATACTCCAATTTTAAATTTGGAGGTTTCCGGCTGGTAAGTAAGGGTCCAATCATCCAGATAATCGCTTTTTGTGTTTTGCCGGTTGTAGTCGTACAAGGAGGGTTCACCGTATTCTTTGAGTACTGCTAATTTGTAACTGCCGTTTTCAATTGTTACCAAATTGTCGTCCGTAACTTGAAACTGCCATTCTGTAGGTGTTGCGGTGTCGGATATGTTGGCTTTGTTAATTCTCTTGTTGGATGAATTGTAAGTCCCCCATGCTATGCCTTGTGGTTGATTATTGGCATCTTTTTCGGTTGCCAATACAAAAGTGTATTGGCCGGGTTGCAAGTCAGATTCCTTTAGTATATATTTTTGTGTAAATACGAGGTAGGCTTTGTTGGCAGCCAGTTGGGTGCCAACATAACGGCAGAAACCAAATTCCGTTGGGTCTTTTTCGTTGTATCCCAAGGCATAAATCTGCTGTCCGTTTTTAACTTCTGTTTCTTCGCATGTGCCCATAACCAGAGAACTGTCATAAGAGGGCTTTTCAGCTTGTTGCGTAGTGTAGGTCAGTATGGCCTCTGATGCAGTTTTGTCTTGTAGTATGAAAGGTGTGTAGGCTGGTAGAATATTACCAGGATAGGTTTGTAGCTGTAGTTTGTCGTATTGTATTCCAGTAATGTAGTAAGCCGTCATTCCGTCAGGCATTTGGGTAGAGTATGGTGCACAAAATGTGCCTAAATGGTAATTGCCTCCGAAACGTACCGTGATGGGTGGAGCCAAATAGAATGTTTTTGCCGTGATCTGACTTACAGCCTGTTTGTATATGGATACAGCTTTTATGGTAGTGGTTTTGGTAATTGTGATGCTGCCCGTATAAAGCGGGGATTGCGCCGTGGGATTTGTTCCGTCGGTTGTGTAATGAATTTCACAATCTTTTTGGCTGGTCTGAATGTTGACTTGCATTTCCGGATAAAAATATTCTGATGCTTCGATGATTTCCGGCGCTGGCAGGTCAACCATTTCCTGCAGATATATTTTTTGAACATCTGCAGATGTTGGAGTATAATATTTGAAATATTGATACTCCGGGGAATACATAATAAAACGATTTTCATCGGAGGCTTTAGATGACAGCATGACAGCGTGATCGTCTTCTGAAAATGAAACAATCCATCTGTCATCCGAATTTCCTACCTTTAATTTGGTAGAACTTCCATTGGTCAGATATATTTTAGAACTGTTTTGATAATAGTATACTCGGTATCCGTTGGCAAGTTTTTCAAAGTACCAATAAAACGGAGTATTTTCTTCGCTTAAACAAGATTCGCTTTTGTTGATTGCACCCGCAAAAACAGTTTCTGCCTGTACGTTAGGGGTGTTGGTCAGTACGTATGGGGTTCCTGTTTGTATGTTAGCTTCGTCTGTAATTTGCAGCCAGGCTTGTGCAGCTGCAGTCGAAAAGGGTAGAAGAAGAACGAGGAAAAAGCCAATCCATTTCATTGTAAACATATTTTTCAAGACATTTTTATTGTTTGACGAAGTTGAGTTTTTGTGGAATTTTGACGAGCTTCCGTCCTTGAACACGTTTTATCTCATTTCCATTGACAGCTTCGTAGTTCATATGGTTGTCGGGTTGTGGTGTGAGCCGTACGGTTTGTGAATCGGCTCCCTGATCGTTGGAGAGATGCAGGGTAGCGGTGCCGTCGGAGTGGATACGGCATGAGGTAATGATCCAGATACCATAAATATTGCCGCTCATGTATCCATGAGTTGGACCGATGAAGCTGAAACCGGGCACGTTGATGGTTTCAGCGTATAGGTTGATGACGAGACGTATGCGGTTTTGGGAGTCGTAGTAAGTGGCACGGTAAGTGGAGGAGTCGGTAGGAGTTGCTATTGTAGCAGTTGTGTGAGCCGTGGCTACTGTGTGGGGGATGATTGTGGTAGCAACTAGTAACAGTAGGAGTAGGATGCGGGAGAAAGTCTTGGGCATAGCTGTGGCGTTTTTGCGTGAATAAGAAATTTATGGTTCTTTGTCTGGGATATGCACAATAAGAGTTGCTGCACCTATTGTAATAATGTCGCCATCGGTCAGTGATGCTTGCTCACGGGGCTGAAGTATGCGATTCATAAGGAAGGTTCCGGTACCTGATGGGCCGTCGGCTAAAAGCAAGCGTGGAGGTTTTCCCGGTTCAGCAGAAGGAGTGAGAGTTATGGTGCAGTGTGTGGTGTCGATACTGGGATCAACGGTTATGATGGGAGTATTAATATGGGTTCCCTTAACATAACGGCCTATTTGGTTAGGTCCTGGATTCAGCGTGAGGGTCTGACGGAGCTGAAAAGCATTTTCCATGACGTTGATAGTGGCAGCTGCTGTGGGGGTGGCAGTTGCTGCAGAGGTAACAGCAGGTTTGATGCGCACTTTGAAACGCTTGCGGCACTGGGGGCATTCGAATACGAGAACGTGTCCAGGCTGGTAGCGGGTTTCGTCAAAGAGAATTTTTTCTTCGCACTTAGGACAGTGTACTTTTTTCATATATGGGTATAAAAGGATATATATGGCAAAAGGAGTAGGAAAAAGGATGGTGTGTTTTTTATCCAATTTTCTTTTGGGCAGGAGGAACTGATTCGTAGTGAGAGGGTTCTGTACCTTATGGTCGTGTCTTGATAACCCATGCGTCGCTAAACTGGGGATCCTGACTGCGTAGACTATTAAGATCGCGTTGGGCCTGTTCTGACGTAGAATAGTGTCGGTAAAGTACGCGCACCATGCGACGTGAAGTGTGTACGTAGGCATCGCTAAGTCCTTGCTCGTGGAGTTGTTCTACGTACCGCTGAGCATTGGTGGGAGTGATGGAACTGGCCAGTACGATAGCGTATGTGTCGGTACTGGCTTTTACGGTATCAGCCACATTTTGTGTGGCAGCTAAACGTGGTTGCACCGGTGTGCTGGTAACTACGGTGTCAGGCGCAGCTTTCACAGGGCTTGTACTGACGTTGTTTTGTACCTGTTGCTTGGGTGACACTGCGCTGTTAAGGAAAATGAAGCTGCTGCCTAAACTGGCTTGAGCGGCAGGCTGTGGGGTAGTGATGTCGTTGGCCCACGCAAAGTAAACAACCAGCGCTACGAGGGCAGCAATGCAGGCGTCGGCCAAGCGACGGTTAATACTGATTGTGTAGGGCTTGCGCTGACGATTCTTGACCGTGTTGTGGCGTGTTTGTGTTGAACTAAGGGGTACTGCAACCGTGGGCTCCATAGCGTATAGCAGAGGAGAAATTAGGCCACGTGAATCAGGCTCGAATGCATATTTGCCGTTAAGACCTAAAGTGAGACGACCTATACCCTCAAGTTGACAGAAGCCTTGAGCTTGGAGTTGCTGTTTGAGTTGGTTGACATCTGCTTCAAGCTGTTGCACTGCTTCGGGAAAACTAAGATCACCTGCCTGCATGTATGATTGAACGAGAAGTCCATCGTTAAGTTGTAACTGAGGATTGAATCCTACACTACGGCTGGGGGGCAGATAGAGACCTTCTTCGGGGTTGAAGTGTGCGGGTACATAGTGGGTGACGAAACCGCCTAATTGGGGGACGATTACGCACTCGTTCTTGAACAGAAGATTTTCAATATGTTTGGCCAACTCTAACATCATGTGGCAAATTTACGTTTTTTATTTGATTTGCGTTATGTTTATACCACAGAAAAACTGGTAACGCTTTTTTCTTTCAGGTCCTAAGCTTAGAATTGATGCTTAATAAGCACGGGGACCGAATATGCTGGAGCCGATGCGCACCAGAGTGCTACCTTCCTCAATGGCCAAACGATAATCGTGGCTCATGCCCCATGAGCATTGAGTAAAGTTTGGAGAGTGGCTGAAGTAGGTGGCTTGGAGCTCATGGAAAAATTGGTTAACGGTGTGAAACTCCTGTCGTATCTGTTGCTCGTCGTCAGTTTGAGTAGCCATGCACATAAGGCCGTCAATACGTACGTGGGTAAGTTCATTGGGATTGGCCTGCAGGAGCATTTGTCGACATTCTTCCAAGGTGAATCCGAACTTTGTAGGCTCTTGAGCAATATGTATCTGGAGCAGGCAGGGGATGACGCGGTTGCATTTCTGACCTTGCTTACTGATTTCTGTCAGGAGTTTGTAAGAGTCAACAGCATGGATAAGACTGATGAAAGGGGCGATGTATTTGACTTTGTTGGTTTGCAAATGGCCGATAAAGTGCCAACTGATGTCTTTGGGGAGCTGTTCGTATTTTTGGCGCAGCTCTTGCACGTGACTTTCGCCAAAAATGCGTTGACCGGCATCGTATGCCTGCATAATGGCTTCAGCAGGGTGGTATTTTGACACGGCTACCAGACGGGTTTGTGGAGGCAGTTCGCGTTGCAGTTCTTCTATTCGCAGAGCGATGTTGGTTGTCATTTTTTATTGGGTACGCTTTAAGAGAATTATTGGTGAGCTTCGGGGAGAGTCTCCTGATAGTGGAATACATCCATGATAGGAGTTTCGGAAACCGCGGAAATGACATAATCCATTACGGAGCCTTTCATGCCTTCATCAAGCCGTTTGATAGCTCCGCGCAGGTCTGCAGCTTGTACAAGAATATTTTGTGAGGTCTTCTTTTCGGCGCCACTTTTTTCGTCGAGAGTGATGAAGGTGAGTTTGCATTTGAACCACCGGTCGGCACTTTCGGCAGAGTCTTCCATAAGTTCAGCGTAACGGGCACGTTTGATGTCTGAAACTTGGAATTCGCCGGTCATAAAGGGCTTGATTTCTTCGATAATGCGCTTTTCGGCTTCAGTAAAATTTACCGCGTCAACCAGGTAGGGTTCGGTAACTTTTTTTTGCTGGCCGTTTTCCAATGTCTTTTCGTATTTTATTTTGCATTCAAACCATTCGAACATCATAGGTCGGAGTCTTTTTTTGTTTTGTTTCTGCGAAGTTACCTATTTTTTTGTTTGCGGCAGATATGTGAGGTGGGATTTTTTTTGTTTGGTGTATTAGGAATTTTGGCGTTTCTGTTGTAAATAAAACAGGTACGGATAATTTTTATGAGGCTTTGGCAGAAAAAAATATGGAGTTGAATATGTTTCATCATGTGCCTTTTATATAATATAAGATGTGCTGATATGTCGGCTTTTTGTTATTCGAAAGGTGAGGTAAGAAGAAAATCAAAGAAAATATTGGGTGTAGTTGAAAAAAAAGTTTCCAAAAAATTTGGAGGATAAGAAATAAACTTGTATTTTTGCATCGTCTTAAAAAAAATAACGCGTCCTTAGCTCAGTTGGTAGAGCAATTGACTCTTAATCAATGGGTCCAGGGTTCGAGCCCCTGAGGGCGTACTAAATGCGAAGTATTCTTATGATTACTTCGCATTTTTTGTTGTTATGTCGAACTTGTAGCACATGTAAAAAGAGCCGTCCCTCTTCTTTGCGTCTATTGGAGAAATATGCAAAGAAGAGGGACGGCCTCTTTTTTTATCTAAAGATTGCTTTGGCAAATTTCGGCAACTAGGCCATGATATTGTCGCTCGGTTTGGAGTTGATCCTGTAGTTCGGCATAGAGTGGATCGGCTTCCTGACAGTATTGGACGAGGCTAATTTGTCCTTGTTGCAGGGCATGTAAGAGTAGTGTGAGCCCTTCTCGTGCCAGAACGGCAGTTCCGTCGTCTAATTGTCGCTGCAGGCGACGTAATTGGGTGAGTTTATCTTGATTTTGTTGTGCAAGCTGGCGTTGGGCTTGGCGCAGTTGCAGTTCCTGCTGTTGCAGATTGAGGCGGCTGATGCGCTGTTTTCGCGAGACTGAATATATTGGAATGCTGGCGCCTATGAGCAGGCCGTGGGCTGCAGGCATACCTGGTCCTTCGGTGTTGCGCCGGTAGCCCAGTTGAAGTTCTGGCAGCCAACTTAGTCGGGCGTTTCGCTGTTCAGTTTGTGCCAACTGGATTGACTGGCGTGCTGTTTGTATAGCCGGTGATTGGGTAGGGGCGGCCTGCAGGGCGTGTAACAGACTGTCGTTGCTGACTTCCGGATAGGATGTTTGGGCATTAGGGCCTTCAAGACTGTCGGTGTCTGCCAGTAATCCGAGTTGTCGGCGAAAGGTGGTCAGCTGTTCTTTTGTTTGTGCTATTTGCCGGCGGGCTTGTATTTGCATACGCTGGGCCTGGTTGAGTTCAAGAGCGGTGGCTCTTCCTTGTTGAAGAGCATTCTTGAGGGCCAGACAGAGGCTGTCTGCCAGACTGAGACGTCGGTTTTCAAGAGCCATCTGCCGGTTGAGATGAATAATGTCGAAGCATAGTAGTTGCGCTTGAAGTAGCAGTTGTTGACGGCGCTCATTCCGTTGGCTGGTTCTTACGTTTCCGGCCAGACGGCGTTGCTTGCGTTGGTTGGCCCGTATGGGGGGAAGGTCAAAACTTTGCGAAATGACCAGTTCGGAACTGGCCAGTCCACCCGCCCCGCGTTGCAGGAATGGGCTGTATTCTATGGACGGTGCAGGCATGGCATTTTCAACTTCGTCTTCTAGGTTTTGTTGTTGGTTGGCGGCTGTAAGGGCTTGCAACTCAAGGTTACGTTGTTCAACGAGTTGAAGAATGTCCGAAACGCTTTGGGCCTGTAACGCTGTAGCCGGCAGCAAGCCCAGCCATAAGGCTAGCAGTGCGTAGTGCAGAAAGCGTCGGCCAAGGCGGATTAATGATGGAGTATGTGTCATGGTGTGTTGAGCATTTTTTTGTTTATTGAGTGATGTTTTCAGTCGAGGCCTGTGAGGTGGAATCTGTTTCGTCGCACTTGGTTTCCGGTTGGCGCGGAGGGAGCAGTTTGTGCTGCCCCATCCATTCATAGACAATCGGAATGATAAAGCCGTTGAGCAATGTGGAAGTAAGTAAACCACCCAATATGACCTTGGCCATGGGGCTTTGAATTTCGTTTCCCGGCAGGCTGCCGCGCAAGGCCAGTGGCACGAGAGCCAGAGCCGAGCAGAGGGCCGTCATGAGAATGGGGTTAAGACGGTCCATTGAACCTTGCATGACGCATTGGCGCAGGCTGAGGGTCGTGGTGTGGCGCAGCTGTGCATAATGACTGATAAGAAGCATACCGCCGCGGGTGGCAATGCCAAAGAGAGAGATAAAGCCGATAATTGCCGGAATGCTGATTTCGCCTGCCGTCAGTCGCAAGGCAAGTATGCCGCCAACGAGGGCCAGAGGCAGGTTAAGCAGGACAACGGCACTTTCAAGGGCATGGCGGAACTGCAGATAGAGTAGCAGGAAGATAACAGCCACGCTCAACAGCGAAGCCAGCAGGAGGATGCGGCTTGCATGTTGCTCATTTTCAAACTGCCCGCCGTATTCAATATGGTAGCCTTCGGGCAGCTGAATGCGGTCGTTGATGCGGTGGCGTATGTCGTTGACCACGCTGCGCAGATCGCGGCCGCTGGCATTGGCTGAAATGACGATTTTTCGTTCTACGTTTTCGCGGTTGATGGTGTTCGGTCCCATGGTAGAGTTGACTTCCGCTATATTAGCCAGGGGAATTTTGCGTCCGTCGGGGGTGTCTATCATGAGGTCGCGTATGCGTTCGCGATTGCAGCGGTCGTGTTCGGCCGCGCGCACCACGAGGTTGAAACTGCTGCCGTTTTCATACACCTGCGATACGGTAAGTCCCGCCATATGGGTGCTTACAAAAGTGTTGAAGTCGGCCAGGCTGATGCCATATTGACGCAACATGTCACGGCGAGGCTTGATTTCCAGTTCCGGACGTTCAATCTGTTGTTCTACATTAAGGTCGGCAATGCCGTCCACGTCGCTGATGGCCGATTTGATTTCCTGTCCCAGTTCGAACATCTTGTTCAGGTCTGTACCAAACAATTTGATGGCAATGCTGGCCTGTGTTCCGCTGAGCATGGCGTCAATACGGTGACTGATGGGCTGACCGATTTCGATGTTGGCTCCGGTAATGACCGAAAGCTTGTGGCGGATGTCGTTCATCATCTCTTCGTGTGAGCGTTTGTCCAGTTGGAAGGGAGCTTCAATTTCCGATACGTTCACGCCCAGGGCATGTTCGTCAAGTTCAGCTCGTCCCGTTTTGCGGGCCACGGTGCGGATTTCGGGTACTGTCATCAGTATTTGCTCTGCCCGGCGACCGATCTTGTCTGATTCTTCCAAAGAAATACCTGGCAGTGAGCTGATGTTGATGGTGAGTGACCCTTCGTTGAATTTGGGTAGGAAACTGTGTCCCAGCGTAAAGAAAATACCCAATGCCATGACAAACAGTGCCACGGTTGACCATACTACGGGGCGTTTGTGATTGAGGGTCCAATACAGCCAGCGGGCGTAGTGCCGCTTGAGCCATACGGTGAGAAAAGCTTCGCGCGGAATGCCGCCTTTCTGCTTTCCGCCCAGCAGGTAACTGCAGAGCACGGGGGTAAGTGTCAGGGCTACAATGGTGGATGCCAGCAAGGCTACAATAAATGCTATACCCAAAGGTATAAGCATACGTCCTTCCATGCCGCTGAGGTAGAAGAGAGGAAGGAAACTCACAATGATGATGGCTGTGGAGTTGAGTATGGGCATACGTACTTCACGTGAGGCATCGAATACCACCTTTATTACAGGACGCTGCTGTTCCGGCGGCAGGGTGCGGTTGTGGCGCAGGTGTTTCCATACGTTTTCCACGTCGACAATCGCATCGTCAACCAGCGATCCGATGGCAATGGCCAGTCCGCCCAGACTCATGGTGTTGACGCTCATGCCAAAGTAATGGAGCACAATTAGCGTAATCAGCAACGAGATGGGGAGGGTGACAAGAGATATGAGGGTGGTGCGTACATTGGCCAGAAAGAGGAAAAGCACGATAACTACAAAGATGGCGCCTTCGTAGAGTGATTGCTTGACATTGTGTATCGAACTCTCTATGAATCGTGACTGGCGGAAAATGTCGGTTGAGATGTGAACATCGGGAGGCATGTTTTTTTTCAGGTCTTTCAGGGTAGCTTCCAGCCTGTTGGTCAGTTCAATTGTGCCCGTATTAGGTTGTTTGGTAACGGTGAGCAGTACGGCCGGTTTGCCTTTTTCGGAGGCAGTGCCGAGTCGGGGCATCTGTGCGCCGACCTGCACGTCGGCCACGTCGGCCAGGGTTACTGTATTGCCATTGATGCTTTTTACGGCTACGTTACCCAGTTCCTGTACGTCATGAGTCGACACCACACCGCGCACGATGTATTCGTTGCCGTATTCATAGATTACGCCGCCGTTGGTGTTGCGGTTCATTTGGTCGGTAGCAGCCAGTACTTCCGCCAGTGTTACGCCGTAGTGGCTCATGCGGCCGGGATGGAGCAGAATCTGATATTCCTTGATGTCACCGCCCAGAACGGCTACCTGTGATA
Source organism: Prevotella sp. CAG:617 (assembly GCA_000438115.1). Classification (GTDB taxonomy): domain Bacteria; phylum Bacteroidota; class Bacteroidia; order Bacteroidales; family Bacteroidaceae; genus Alloprevotella. The sequence continues at coordinate 167,954 of FR903636.1, forward strand.
CTCCGCCGGCCTGCAGCAGGCGTGGGCGCACGGTCCAGTCGGCCAGGGTACGCAGGTCCATCATTGATGTGCTGTCGGCAGTCAGGCCTACGATGAGCACTTCACCCAAAATGGATGACTGTGGTCCCAGGGTAGGTTGCCCCACGTTTTCGGGTAATGATTCTTTTACGGCCGTCAGCTTTTCCGAAACGATTTGGCGGGCCAGATAGAGGTCGGTATCCCAGTCAAATTCGACCCATACTACCGAAAAGCCCGTAGTAGACGATGAGCGCACGCGGCGCACGTGAGTAGCGCCGTTAACTGCAGTCTCTATGGGAAACGTAACCAGTTGTTCCACTTCTTCGGCAGCCATGCCGCCCGCTTCGGTCATGACAACTACTGTCGGGGCGTTCAAGTCAGGAAAGACGTCGACTTCAGTCTGGCGGGTTACATAAATACCACCCAGGGTGAGCAATACCGCCGCCACCAGAATGAGGAGGCGGTTATGAAGCGAGAAATGTATGATTTTGTTCAGCATGATGTTCCCGTTTTTTTAGTGTTGGTGTGAATGCGACGGAATGCTGCGGCTGGCCGAGGCCAGACGTACTTGTGTGGCGCCACGCGTTACGACCCGCTCTCCGTTTTTGAGTCCGCTTTTTATTTCCACCCGTTCGCCGTCGGTTTCACCTGTTACTACTTCACGGCGTTCATAGCAGGATGCGTCGTTCTGCACATATACAAAGTTGATGCCTTCTTCATCCGTAAGAGCTGAAATCGGGAGAGTGATTACATCCTGACGAGGCGTGGTGAGCAGGTAGGTCTCGACAAAGGCTCCCGGCATCACGTCGGCCCGGTTGCTGAACTCAAAGGTTACCGGAATGTAGGAAGAGCCTTCGTTGGTCGATTTTCCGGTGGCTACAAGACGGCCGTTCATGTTTCCTATGTTGTAAAGGGTATTGCTGTATGGCGTTTTGAATTTTGCTGATGTAATGGTGCTTAGCCTTGAGTAGTAGCGTTCCGGAACATTGACTCTCAGATAAAGTTTTTGGGTTTGAGTGACGCTCATCATGGGTTGTCCTACACTGACGTAGTCGCCTTCCTTTACCATACAGGTCTTTACATATCCGCCCAGTGGCGATTTGACGGCCACTCCGCCGGCTTTGTTTCCGGCATAGGCTTCGTAGGCAATGCGGGCCGTTTCGTAGTTGCCTTTGAGGGTGTTGAATTCGGATTGGGTGATGATTCTTTCCTTCACGAGTCCGGCTGCCCGTTCGTATTCGGATTTGGCTGTCAGATAGGCAATCCGTGCTTTTTGACCCGGGTCATCCTGCAGTTTGCGTGAAGATATGGTAAATACGGTGCTGCCATTGCTTATGGGCATACCTTCAGTAATGGGACGCTGGAATTTGACAATGCCGGGTACGGTTGCTACGATGGTGGCTTCGGCACCCGACGCTTCCAATATTTTTCCACCGGCAGGAATGACTCCGCAGAATTTGCCGGGACGGACAGTTTCAGTTACAATGCCGGCCGACTTGGCTTGGGCTGGTGAAATGACAATTTCGTTTGCTGTTGTTTCGTGGTCGTGTGCTTCAGCTTCTTCGGTATGTGAGTCGTGCTGTTGGCATGAAACTACGAGCAGCAACCCCAGAAAGGTTGTTGTAAGAATGTTTTTGTTCATAGAGGTTGTGTAGGTGATATAGAGTAATTAATACATTTTTCAGTCTGCAAAATTATAATAAAAGTTGTGCAACCTGGTTGCAAATTGCCGGGATACGTTTTTTCCTTGGTTTCTGCCAGTCGGGCAAAAGCTGGCGGAAAAAATAACAAGTCGGCGTGAATTTAAAATTATGTCGGGAGAAAAAATTTCTTTCCGCCGGCTTGTTCCGGTTGGGCCGGAATGGGGCGGAGCTGTTCGGTATGAGGTGAATACAGGTGTAGCCCCGAAAAGGCAAGAACAGGGCCGGCATATTGTATGTCCGGCTCTTGTAAATTGAATTTATGGCATAACTTTTTGGTGAAACGCGCTCATTATGCTACCTTTGCATTATTGGAATAAATGGCATCATTTTCTTTATGATACAATATGTCAAACGATTGTTTTTGCTGACGCTTATGCTGTTGGGCATGAGTGTGGCTGTTGGGCAGAGCGTTACGGTATGGACGGTAGACAATCTGCCTATGGTACATTTGCAGGATGCCCGTCGCTATGTGTGTGACCCCGACGGCTTACTTTCGGTTGCGGCACGTGATTCGGCCGATCGGATGCTGGCCCGTCTGGAACAGACAAAAGGCATAGAAAGCGTGGTGGTCATCGTGAAGCGTCTGGAAGGTGGCGACTGTTATGAATTCGGCATGCAGCTGGCACGGAAATACGGCGTGGGAAGCAAAAAGCAGAATAGTGGTTTGATTGTAGTGGTCAGTACGGAAGACCGCGGATATTATATCCTGACCGGCCGCGGGCTGGAGGGAGCATTGCCTGATGCCATCTGCCGTCGCATACAGAACCGATATATGGTGCCGGCCCTGAAGGCTGGCAACTGGGATGAGGCCGTAGTAGCTTCAGTATTGGCTATAACGCGTTATGTTCAGGGCGACCATTCGCTCAGCCCCGAGCAGCGTACGGACGACGACACGTTCAGTATGTGGGCCGGTTTGTTTGTAGCCATGGCCATTGTGGCCTTAATGATTGTGATTGCTCGTCGCGACCGCCGTTCGCGCCGTTGTCCGCAGTGTCATAAGGGACAGATGGTGGTTACTCATCGCCAGCGCTTTCGCGCACCCGATGGGCGCATGATGATGCGGGTAACGCGTCAGTGCAGCCGTTGTGGTTATACGGAACTGGTGGACGAGGACGATGAGGATGACGACCATCATACCGGTATGCTGGCCGGCTTTCCGTTCCTTTTTATGGGCGGAGGTCACGGTCATGGCGGGGGGGGG
>FR903636.1:170917-195261 GCA_000438115.1 Prevotella sp. CAG:617
TCGGTGGCGGCAGTTTTGGCGGCGGCGGAAGCGGCGGCCGGTTCTGACGGAATAAGCAAAGAATATTTTTTAAATACCTATTGGATATGAAGAAAACATACATCGTTTGGGCAGTAGTGGCCCTTGTTGTCCTCATACTGATTGCAGTGCCTTGGACGAGTTATAACAGCATGGTGACCAACCAGGAAACGGTTACTACGGCATGGAGCAATGTGGAATCGCAGTATCAGCGCCGTGCGGATTTGATTCCGAATCTGGTGAATACCGTGAAGGGTTATGCCACTCATGAACGCGAAACGCTGGAAGGCGTGATGAACGCCCGTGCCAAGGCTACTCAGGTTACGGTAGATCCCACTCAGCTGACTCCGGAAAAACTCCAGCAGTTCCAGCAGGCGCAGGGTCAGCTTTCAACGGCTTTGGGACGACTGATGATGGTGGCTGAGAACTACCCGAACCTGAAGGCCAATGAAAATTTCTCAGAACTGCAGGCCCAGCTGGAGGGCACCGAAAACCGTATCAACGAGAGCCGTCGTCTTTATAATGAGGCTGTACAGGTTTATAATGTGGGAATCCGTCGATTCCCGGCAGTTATTTTTGCCCGTATGTTCGGATTTGAACCGCAAACCAAATTTGAAGCTGACAAGGCTGCCGAAAAAGCACCCGAAGTGAAATTCTAAAAATAAAAACAATATAACAAAATGGATAGCAAACAGCGCTATATGATGCGAGGCGTCAGCGCCATGAAAGAGGATGTGCACAACGCCATTAAAAATATTGACAAGGGAATCTTTCCGCAGGCTTTCTGCAAGATTATTCCCGACATTCTGGGCGGTGACCCTGAGTATTGCAACATTATGCACGCTGACGGTGCCGGTACCAAGTCTTCTTTGGCTTATATGTACTGGAAGGAAACCGGCGACCTTTCGGTCTGGAAGGGTATTGCGCAGGATGCCCTGATTATGAATACCGACGATTTGCTCTGTGTGGGAGCCGTTGACAATATTCTGGTGTCGTCAACCATCGGGCGTAACAAAATGCTGATTCCCGGCGAGGTAATTTCGGCCATTATCAACGGAACTGACGAACTCTTGCAGCAAATGCGCGACATGGGTATCGGTATTTATGCTACTGGTGGCGAAACGGCCGACGTAGGCGACCTGGTGCGTACCATTATTGTGGACAGCACCGTAACGTGCCGCATGAAACGCAGTGATGTCATCAACAATGCCAACATCCGTCCGGGTGACGTTATTGTGGGTCTTTCGTCATGTGGTCAGGCTACTTATGAAATGGAATATAACGGCGGAATGGGAAGTAACGGACTGACCAGCGCACGCCATGATGTGTTTGCCAAATATCTGGCTGAGAAATATCCGGAAAGTTACGACCACGCTGTGCCTGATGAACTTGTTTACAGCGGTTCGTACAAACTGACGGATGCAGTGGAAGGGGCTCCCGTAAATGCCGGGAAACTGGTGCTTTCACCCACCCGTACGTATGCACCGGTAGTGAAGAAGTTGCTCGACGAAATGCGTCCTCAAATTCATGGTATGGTGCATTGTACCGGAGGTGCGCAGACTAAGGTGTTGCACTTTGTGGGTGAAAATTGTCGCGTGATTAAGGAAAACATGTTCCCCGTACCGCCACTTTTCAAGGCGATTGCTGCCGAGAGCGGAACAGATTGGGCTGAAATGTACAAGGTATTTAATATGGGACATCGCCTGGAGGTGTATGTGTCGCCAGAGCAGGCAGAGAAGGTTATTGCTGTCAGCAAATCGTTTAATATTGATGCTCAGGTAGTTGGCCGTATTGAGGAGGGACCGCGTTCGTTGACTATCAGAAGTGAATTCGGCGAGTTCAATTATTAAGGAGCAACCTTGATACGAAAAAAGAACAATTTGAAATGAAAAAAGAACAATACAGCAACCCTGCATCTCCCGTGCATCCCAAACGGCGTAAGACGATTCGTATGGAATTAAGCCTTGGCATGGCTTTCGTATTGTTGGTACTTGTCTGGTCTGGCGGTTACGATGTGATATCCCGTTTGGTTACGGATATTAGGGATGCCGAGGTCTGGTACGAGGCTGACCGACTGACGGTTCGCCTGCTGTCTGCACTCGGATGGTTGCTTATTGTTTGGCAGTTTACAAAAGCAGTAATCAATGGCTGGAAAAAATAGTTTACTGGAAAAGCTCGATGGCCTGATGGCCCGTTTTGAGGAGGTAGCAACGCTGATTACAGACCCTGCCGTAATTGCTGACCAGCAACGTTACGTCAGACTGACAAAAGAATATAAGGAACTGGAGGACCTGATGAAGGCCCGTAAGGAATATGCGGACCTGCTCGGTAATCTGGAGGAAGGAAAAAATATTTTGCTTACCGAGAGTGATCCGGAAATGAAGGAGATGGCCCGCGAGGAAGTGGCAGAATGCGAGAGTAGGTTGCCACAGTTGGAGGAGGAAATCAAGTTGATGCTTGTGCCTAAAGATCCGGAGGACAGCAAAAATGCGATACTTGAAATTCGCGGAGGTACGGGCGGCGACGAGGCTGCATTGTTTGCCGGTGATCTCTTCCGTATGTACACCAAATATGCTGAACGGAAGGGCTGGAAACTGGAAGTGTCGAGTGCCAGCGAGGGAGCGGCAGGCGGATTTAAGGAAATCGTCTGTTCAGTGACGGGTGCCGATGTGTATGGCACGCTCAAGTATGAGAGCGGTGTGCACCGCGTGCAGCGCGTACCGGTTACGGAAACGCAGGGCCGTGTACATACTTCGGCAGCAACCGTAGCTGTGCTTCCGGAGGCAGAGGCTTTTGATGTAGTGATCAATGAGGGCGAAATCAAGTGGGATACGTTCCGCTCCAGTGGTGCCGGTGGACAGAATGTCAATAAGGTTGAGTCCGGCGTACGTTTGCGTTACAACTGGAAGAATCCCAATACCGGTGAGGTGGAGGAAATTTTGATTGAATGTACGGAGACACGTGATCAGCCCAAAAACAAGGAACGTGCTTTGGCGCGCCTGCGTACGTTTATTTATGACAAGGAACATCAGAAGTATGTGGACGACATTGCTTCACGTCGTAAGACTCTTGTATCTACGGGTGACCGATCGGCCAAAATTCGTACTTACAATTATCCGCAAGGACGTATTACTGACCACCGTATAAACTACACCATTTATAATCTGGCCGCTTTTATGGATGGCGACATACAGGATTGTATAGACCATCTTATTGTGGCAGAAAATGCAGAACGGCTCAAGGAAAGCCAACTTTAATGAAAGGCTAGGTCATATCCGTTCTAAGTTGATCATAATTGAATAAAAAAGACTCCCATTATAGTTGCATTGCTCTATAATGGGAGTCTTTTTTATTGGGGATTTAGGTTTATTCAGCTTCAGGCGTTTCGTCTGTATCAGGAGCATCATTGTTTCCTTCCAGATTGTCAGCATCAGTAAGGGTAGTGTCATCAGTATCGTCTGCTCCTTCAGCCAAAGCTTCTTCAATACGGTTGACCAGTTCTTCGAACTCTTCGGGGTTGTAGAGCCGGGTGAGTTTGATGATGCGTCCTTTTCTGTCAATGAGTACGTTTCGGGTAATGCCGGATTCGCGGTCAGCATAAGAGGCGAAAACATCGGCATGTTCGTCAAGAGCCATGGGGTAGGTGGTACCTACTGATTTCATGAAAGCCTGAACTTTCTCAAGTGGCTCTTCGCGGTCAATGCCAAGCAGGGTGAATTCTGGGTCATCACGATGCACCTGCCATATTTCTTCTTCAATATGTGGCATTTCTTTGCGGCAGACACCACACCAACTGGCCGTAAACTGCAGCATGACAACTTTTCCGCGTTGTTCAGACAGTTTGAAAGTTGATCCGTCTGTCAGTTTCAGACTAAAGTCGGGAGCCATGTCACCTACTTTTACTTTGAACCCAGTGGCTGTATCAACCTGAGCGGTTGGTGCGGTGGTTTCCTGAGCCTGAGCGGCAGTGGGAGAACCGATGGTAAAGCAGGCCATAAGACAGCCGGCCCATAAAGGGATTTTTTTGTAGAAGGAATTTCTTTTCATCTTTGTTTTCCGGATATTTGGTTAGGATATATTTAATTTAAAGGGGGTATTTTACCTTATTTATATTGGTGAGGTAATCAGATTTCTTCAGTTAAGACAAAAATACGCAATTCCACGCATACAAGCTCTGTGGAACACGAAAAAAAGACTAACTTTGCAATGACTATTGTTTGCAATGGAGAAACAGACCATAAATAGCAACCCATAATACACACAACTATATTTCAGTCATTATGATTAATCGTCAACAACTCATTCAGTTTATTCGGGAGCAGCAGTCGTTCCTCTGCGTAGGTCTTGATACGGACACTAAGAAAATTCCGTCGTGTCTGCAACAGGACCCTGATGCTATTTTTACTTTCAATAAGGCCATTGTGGATGCTACCGCGCCTTATTGTGTGGCTTACAAACCTAATTTGGCATTTTATGAAAGTGCAGGTATTAAAGGTTGGGAAGCTTTTGAGCGCACTGTGCGTTATATTAAAGAACAATATCCCCGTCATTTTATTATAGCTGACGCCAAACGTGGTGACATTGGTAATACTTCAGCCATGTATGCGCGCAGTTTTTTTGGTGAACTTGACATTGATTCGCTGACAGTGGCTCCTTATATGGGACAGGATAGTGTGACTCCATTCCTTAATTATGAAGGAAGATGGGTAATTTTGCTGGCTTTGACCAGTAATCCAGGATCTGCTGATTTCCAATTGATGGAAGATGAGAATGGGGAATGCCTTTTTGAACGCGTGTTGCGTATTTCGCAGCAGTGGGCCGGAACTGACCGTATGATGTATGTTGTAGGTGCTACACAAGGTGCTTTGTTTGAGCGAGTACGTCGTGTTGTTCCTCAGCATTTCTTGCTGGTACCCGGAGTTGGTGCTCAGGGTGGCTCGTTGGAGGAGGTATGCCGGTATGGTATGAATTCCGACTGCGGATTGCTGGTCAATTCTTCGCGCGGTATTATTTATGCAGATGGTTCTGACCAGTTTGCAGCGGCAGCGGCCGAGCAGGCTCGTAAATTACAGGAGCAAATGGCTGAGCAACTCAAGCTGCATGCTTGATATGATGGATTTTGACAGGCTTTCTTAGGCCCAAAATGAAAATGGCTGGCACTTTAATAAAAAAATGTGCCGGCCATTTTTGTAAGATGTAAAGGGGATAAGAAATGTTGGGAAAAATGTGTATATTTACAAGGTAAAAACAAACAACCTGAATTTATTTTACTTATGAAGAACTTTGGAAAAAGACACTGTTTAATGGCCTTTTTGGCTTTGTGTGTGGTGATACCTGTGGCAGGTAGGAATCGGGGTGAAGAGGCTGCCATGCAGGTTATTGAAAGAGTTACTCAAAAACACAAATTGCCGGTAACCTTAAGCATCAAAAAAAATACGTCGGAATCTAAGCGCGAGACATATTTTCAGTATTCCGTGAACAAGGGCATATTGAAAATAGAAGGCAATTCTCCGATTTCGTTATGCAGAGGTTTTTATGATTATGTAAAATCACAACATTGTGGAATATATAGTTGGACCGGAACGAATATCGTATAGCCGGATGTGTTGCCGGAAACAGATGATAAAAAGGTGGAATCCCCATTTGAAAATCATTATTTGTATAATGTCTGCACGTATGGTTATTCAATGCCTTATTGGGATTGGGAGCGTTGGGAGAAAGAAATTGACTGGATGGCCGTTCATGGTATCAATATGCCTTTAGCTTTGGTAGGTTATGAGGGAATTATGTATCGTGTATGGAAAAAAATGGGACTTACGGATGATGAAATTAATCAGTATTTTGTCGGGCCGGCTCATTTGCCTTGGATGAGGATGGGAAATGTAAGTGGTATTGACGGGCCGCTTAATGAAGACTGGCATCGTGACCAAATAGCGCTTCAACATAAAATACTTGATCGTATGCGAAGTTTGGGAATGAAGCCTATTTGTCCCGCTTTTCCTGGTTTTGTTCCTCCTGCTTTCAAGCGGCTTTATCCCAAGTTGAATTTATTGCAGTCGCATTGGGCCGGTAGTTTCAGTAATTGGATGCTTTCGCCGGACGAAGATTTGTTTACGCAGATTGGTATAGCCTTTATAAAGGAATGGGAAAAGGAATTTGGACCATGCGACTATTATCTGATCGACAGTTTTAACGAGATGGAAATTCCCTTTCCCGCAAAGGGATCAAAGGAGCGGTATGATTTGTTGGCTCATTATGGAGAACGGGTTTATGAATGTGTGAAGAAGGCTAATCCAAACGCAACTTGGGTTATGCAGGGATGGATGTTTGGTTATCAACGTGATATTTGGGATTATGAAACATTAGGCGCTTTGCTTTCGAAAGTACCAGACAAAAAAATGTTGTTGTTGGATTTGGCTGTTGATTATAACAAGCATTTCTGGCATTCTCAGGTAAATTGGGAATATTACAAAGGTTTTTATAACAAACCCTGGGTTTATAGTGTGATTCCCAATATGGGTGGAAAAACAGGAATGACAGGTATGCTGGAATTTTATGCAAATGGTCATTTGGAGGCGTTGGCATCAGCAAATAAGGGGAATCTGGTGGCGCATGGCATGGCGCCGGAAGGAATCGAAAACAATGAGGTGATATATGAACTTCTTAGTGATGCCGGGTGGAGTGACCGTAGAATAGACTTGCAGCAATGGCTCAAAGACTATTCTTTGAATCGTTATGGCCATTATCCTGATGCGCTTCAAGCTTATTGGAAAGGATTGTTGAAGTCAGTATATGGCAGTTTTACGGATCATCCAAGATATAACTGGCAGTTTAGACCGGGAACCGTGCGCAAAGGTTCGATTAATGCTAATCCTGAATTTTATAAGGCTGTCGAAAACTTTGTTTCTCTAGCAGATGAGTTTGCTAATCAGCCGCTTTATCTGGCAGACCTGTTGGAAGTTTCTGCTTTATATTTGGGAGCAAAAGCCGAATTGCTGGTGCAAGCTATAGACAATATGTATATAGTCGGGGATACATTGCAGGCAATTGCATATGAGAAGGATTTTGAACATATTATGTTGGGAATGGACCGATTGTTGGCAGCTCATCCGAATTTAAAACTTGAACGCTGGATTGATTTTGCACGTAAGCATGGTACGGATGAATCTCAACGCAAACATTATGAATGTAACGCCAAGCGTATTGTAACTATATGGGGACCTCCTGTTGACGATTATTCTGCCCGTGTTTGGTCCGGATTAATTCGTGATTATTATTTGCCTCGCTGGAAGCATTATTTTGCTTCAAGAAAAACTGGGAAAACTTTTGATTTCGCTTCCTGGGAGCGTAATTGGGTTGAACGGTCACAGGGATGCTCAAAAGTGATTGTTCCGAATGATGTTGTGGCAGAAGTTAGAAACTTAATGGATTATGCAGCTTATATAACTCCTGAAATAGTGCCGGATGTTACTAATGGCATGTTGGGGTGTTGGAATTTGCATGCGGAAAAAGTTGACAGTATTGTTTGTCGGATACCTGCGACGTCTTTAAGTTTACTAAAAGCTGTAAAAGTTGAGTCAGATGTTCCTGGAATATCTTTGCAAAGTTTGAACGTAGAGGCTGATGGCCGGATTGTATCATCATTAAAAAATAACCAAACGGAAAATGGGGAGCAGAAACAATGTATGGTTTATCCATTAATGATTGATAATTCTGTGAAAGGAAATAATGGTACCATTTTGCGTATGGTCTTATACAATGGAAATTCTATGAATGGAAGAGTACGTATCTCCCTACTTACAGAATAGTTGTTAATCTTAGACGAAAAAAGGTGGCATTATTGTAATATGATGCCACCTTTTTCTTTGTTTGTATGGAAATGTTATTCCATGCTCCATTCTTCCGGATTTTTTAATCCACTTAAAAAATCTTTGGTTTCCATCCGACGTTTACCGGCAGGTTGTAATTGGAGAATTTCTATCCATTCTTTCTGACAGGCTACGAACAGATGTTTTTTATTGGCTACGTATAACTGTCCACAATGATTTATTGGGGGCATGTTGGATGAATCAACAAGTGAGGTTTTAAATATTTTGAGTTCTTTGGTTGGGGCTGTTTCTGTACCTGTATGGCATAAGGTTGTCCACGCACCAGGTGATGGGCTGAGGCCTCGTACCAGATTGTGAATTTGATGGGAGTGGTTGCACCAGTTGATACGACATGTATCTTTAAAAATCTTGGGTGCAGCGTGTAATTCTACGCCCGTTGTGGGTTGTGGGTGAGTTGAAACTTTTTCGTCTAAAATTAGTTGCGTTGTATTTACAACGAGTTTCGCTCCCAAATCTTGCAAGCGGTTATGGAGAGAACCGGCGTCTTCATCAGGATCAATGTCCAAAGTGGCTTGTTCTATGATATCACCGGTATCGATGTCGTGTTGAAGAAAGAAAGTTGTGACTCCACTTTGCTTTTCTCCTTGAATAATGGCCCAGTTAATTGGTGCTGCACCGCGGTATTGAGGTAATAAGGACGCGTGAAGGTTAAACGTTCCCAAAGGAGGCATTGCCCATACAACTTCAGGAAGCATACGAAATGCTACTACTATTTGTAAATGTGCTTGTAGCTCTTGTAGTTGTTGTAGAAAAGCAGGGTCTTTTAAGCGTTCCGGCTGTAAAAGCGGAAGTCCCTTTTCTTTTGCGTATTCTCCTACGGCAGAGGATTGAAGTTTACTTTGGTGACGCCCCATAGGTTTATCGGGCATAGTAACTACACCTACTATATTGAATCCATTTTCAATTAGAGCTTTAAGTGGGGCTACGGCAAATTCCGGCGTGCCCATATAAATAATGCGTAAATCTTTCTTTTCCATATAATGTATTTTTCCAAAAATGGCGTGATTTATTCTTCTGAGAAATCAACAAGAACTTGACGGTAGTAAGCATACAAGTGTACTTTGTTGACAAAACCAACGAAATGATGTTGATGCTCAACTACGGGCAGCACATCAGCTTCTGTTTGTTCAAAGTGGTGCATGACCTGTGCCATAGGTTCGTCCGTGGTGAGCGTGTAGGTTGGTGACTCCATGAGTTGACGAGCCGTATAGTAACGGTAGAGCTCTTGGCGGAATATGATTTTACGTAAATTTTTCAGATTGATTTGTCCCAGTAATGTTCCACTACGGTCTACTACGGCAAATACATCTGTGTTTTCATTACTTACACGAGCTACAATTTGCCCGAGATTCATGTCGGGAGTAATGCGGGGACTGTTTTTCTCAATAATGGAGTTGAGTGACATGAGGGTAAGTACTGAATGGTCTTTGTGATGCGTGAGCAGTTGTCCCTTTCGTGCCAGACGCATGGAGTATATACTGTGTGGCTCAAATACGATGATGGTCAGATAAGCCGCGATAGATACGATCATCAGGGGGACAAACAGTGCGTATCCACCCGTTAGTTCTGCTATTAGAAATACTCCCGTAAGAGGTGCATGAAATACTGCGCTCATTACGCCCGCCATACCCAGAAGGGCGTAATTCGTTTCTGGAACATGAACGCCTAAAATGTTATAATGGTTCCAAATTCGTGAAAAAATAAAACCTCCCAAACATCCTAAAAAAAGGCTAGGAGCAAATGTTCCGCCGCAACCTCCTCCGCCATTGGTTGCCGTAGTGGCGAAAACTTTGGTAAAGACAATCAGAACCAGGTATATTAATAACCATGAAGAATGTCCAAAGAATAGAGAATGGTCCATTACACTTTCCCATTGAGCGTTACTCGTTCCGTCCAACAATAGAGAAATTGTAGAGTATCCTTCGCCATAAAGAGGCGGGAAAAGATAAATGAGTAATGCCAGAATACTTCCTCCTAAAGCTATACGGCCATACATATTGCTGATACGACCAAAGACTTGTTCAAAGGAGTTCATGGCGCGGGTAAAGTAAAGTGAGACCAATCCGCAGACAATACCGAGGGCAATGGACGATGGTATACGGTCAACAGAAAACGGATCCAAAAGACGGAAATCAAACATGGCATCTGTGCCGGTAAGTACATACGTAACGGATGCTGCCGTAACGCTGGTTACGAGTAACGGAAGCAGCGAGGCCATGGTAAGATCTATCATTAGGACTTCAAGCGTGAAGACAAGTCCGGCAATTGGTGCTTTGAAAATTCCTGCTACGGCGCCTGATGCTCCGCAACCGATAAGAAGCATCAGGGTTTTGTGGTCCATTTTAAAGATACGTCCCAGTTCTGAACCTATTGCTGATCCGGTAAGGACAATAGGTGATTCAGCTCCGACAGAACCTCCGAATCCGATGGTGACCCCTGAGGCAATAATACTTGACCAGCAGTTATGTCGTTTGATGTGTCCCTGACGTTTGGAAATGGCATACAGAATTTTGGTAACTCCATGACCGATGTCATCACGTACGCAATAACGGATAAACAACGCTGTAAGGGTAATTCCTACTACAGGATATACAAGAAGTAACCATTCAGGGCCACCGGCATCAAACGGATGGGTGAGCAGTTCTTCTATGGTATGTATAAGCCATTTCAAGATATAGGCAGCCAAGGCTGTAAAGAGACCCACAAAAAAACTGAGTATCAGAATCTGCTGTCGTTGGCTGATATGGCGTTCAACCCATTGCAGGGCTTTGGTGGAGGAAAACGTACGGATCATTTATATGGTTGTGATTTCTCTTTCTTCTTTTTTCGTTTCCATTTTAAGGAAAGAAGTCGGGGCCAGATTTTATTCGCGGATTATCTTTATAACGTTGCCATCGCTCAATTTGATGATTGATGAAGGCTTTGACGGCTCTTTTTCCTGCTGTCTGCTGCAACAAATATAGTCAACGCTTTGTCGGATTTCTTCTGTGATATCAGAAAAAGTTTGTGGTGAAGGTTGACCGCTAATGTTGGCGGATGTGGAAACTATGGGGCGTTTGAATTGCATACAGAGTTGCCTACTGAATGCTTCTTTTGTAATCCGGATGGCAGCGCTCCCGTCTGGAGCCAGCAGGTTCGGGGCCAAATAGCGTGGGTGATCATAAATGATGGTTAGTGGTTTGGAACTGTTTTCAATAAGTTCCCATGCCATCGTGGGCACATCCTGCACGTAAGCCTCGATTTTGGCTTCAGAATCGACCAGGGTAATAAGAGCTTTGGCATCAGCACGTTGTTTGATTTTGTAAATTTTGCTGACAGCTTCGGCATTGGTAGCATCACATCCTATACCCCAAATTGTGTCTGTGGGGTATAGGATGATGCCGCCGTGGCGCATCACATCAATAGCTTTGCGGATGTCTTCCTGCGCCTCGTGGGTTAATGAAGTTTCTTTCTTCATGGTTTGGTGGTTATGTCTTTGGGCTCTTCCAGGAATCCTCTTGTAACCTTTTCGGTGAAGATCCGCTTCTTGTTCCAATGGAAAGGTGCATAATCGTAGTTGGTCTTTAAGGTATTGTTCTTCATGAGCAGACCGTCTACTGATTTTGCGTATAGTAGTGGCAGATCGAATGTTTCAAATTCATTGTTTACAATGCGGATGGCATTTTTCTTACCTCCATGGAATGGCTTGTCAGAAAGATGAGGTATTTCCGGATAGATGGAGATGACAGCGTTGGTGAATTGATACTGGCTGGTCAAGGCATTGATAAAGCGGTTGTTTGTGATAAGCAAGTCACGGCAAGCTCCGCTTTCGTACCATCCGTTGCAGTCACCACAGAGCAGGATTGCTGTGCCGGAAGTATGGTCAAATAGGTTGTCCTTGCAAACGGTTTTCAGTGGAGAACTGAACAGAGCGCCGCGTGCGCGGTTATTACGTACGATGTTGTGGCTGAATTCGATGGTTGGACACCATGTAAGGTCTTCAATACCATATCCCGGGCCGATTTGTGGGTCAAGATCTTCTTCGAATTCAATTAGATAGCGGTGGGCTCCCAATTCAGTTGGCGTATCCATTGGCTTGATGGATTTGATTCGGTTCTTTTGTGACAGTTCTTGCATGGAGTCTGCTAATACAAAACTTACTTCATCGCCAGCATCACCCCATTTGAAGCCCCATGCTTGTCCATGACCGAAAGAGGTTTCGAGCGTACGGCTGTTGACGCGTTTGTCTACTTTTAGATAGATGCCATGTACGTTGATAGCATCGTCCATCATATGTTCATACAGACCATTGCGTGAGATGATTTTGCCTTTACACTGTGAGAAGTGGGTCGCGTCAGCTTGTGTGGTAAAGTAGCGTGGATCATCTTTTCCGCGCAAACATACGCCAAATCCGTCAAGTGTGATATTGGTACAACGATAGGCAATGAGTCCCATGCCTTCAGCATAGTGTACTTTGACGTTTTTAAATGTCGTGTTTTTGCTTTCATTGGCAAAGATGCCTGGAGCCGGGCGATACCATGAGCGCATAGCAATTACCGTACCGGGAATCATGCGCGAGTCTTTCCATTTCGGAGCATGAATAATACGTGGTGATATTTCGGTTGCATCATGCAGGTCGTAACCTATATCACCTGTATTGTAAACAACGTGGCGTGTTTCTCCTTCAAAGGCAATGCCACTGCTCAGTTGGTTTTCCCATCCTTCGCCAAGGTTGGTTAACGTCCCTTTTTCTTTGTCAAGTTGATAGGTCATCCATGGCGCTACTTTAAAAGTAATGCCGTCGCTGTTGTTCTTGAGAATTTCGATTTGTCCTATTTGTGGCTGACTGAAATCAATGCTGAAATTTTCGAGTGTGGTGTTGGTGCAATTGACTATGGCAAAAGGTATCAGTCTGCCATGGAAAATGAAATCTGCACCATTTCCGTTAATGCTTAAGTTGTGCCAGTCGGCCAGGTTGAACATAACCCGTTTGGGCTGGTCCTGGTCGTGATTGGATATGTAGTATGTACATTCCTGTGTAGCACTTACATGGAAGTTGTAGGTTCCTTTTGAGAAGTTCAATACTACTTTGTCTTTTTCCTGTACGCTGGATTTGATTTCTTTGAGTGCTTTTTGCAGTGCCGGCCCCATGTCCTGCTGGGTATTGGGGGATATGCCAAAGTCGCTCATGTTAAATGTCACACGGCGTGCTGATACGGGTTGCATGCTAAGCCATCCGCATGCCAGCAGGAGTGAGCAGGTAATGATCCGTTTTTTCATAAAAGTAACGTATGTGTTTTTGTAGAAGTAGATTATTCGCTAGCAGGTTCACCACTTATTTTTTTTATGCCGCCGGTTTCTGAGTAGAGTTGAACTTGGGTGGTAAAACGTTTGTTGAACAAATCTCCACCCAGATGCTCTACACGTCCGAATTGGGCAATGGAGACGGGCATAGCAGCATATTGTTTTTGATTGTCAAATATCTGTACATCAGCCTTTCCCGGTACGATGTAGCGTAGGTCTTTTTCTTCTTTTTTCTTTTTTTCTTCAGCAATGGCTTGCGTTGTGGTTATATTCTTTATTTTGATGTAAATCGGGTCGCCAGACAAGTCGTCTGGACTTACGGGACCGAAGTATTTGGAGAAGCGGAACAAAACGTCAGCTCCGGTTTCGGATGTTGGGTCGTAGCTGAAAGTAAAAGTATGCGTTTCGCTGCTCTTTGTTCCTTCAAAAAGCATAAGCAAGCCTGCTTCCTGCTTATCAAGCTGCTCCATCATCATTTTGAGTTGTGTGCCGTCTTTGGGCATGAAATCAGCCTGACCTTTGGCCAAAAGTGAACGGTTCTCGCGAATATCATATATTTCGTTTGCTGCCAATTCGGCCATTTTCATGGTACTTCCAGCTGCTAATATTTCTTCAGTCTTGAAATCATTCGGGTTAAGACGGCTGGTGTTGTTGTCTTTTTCTACTTTGGGTTGCGGAAGCGGAGCTTCTGTTTCTGCCTGAGTGTTGATGGCCAGCAGGCGTCCGTCCGGCGTAAGGCTGACCAGAGGGGCAGCGCTTTTGGGATTAAGTTTAATGGTATAGGCCTGATTGCGGTCGGCTACACCATAGGGGTGGATTTTTACATCCAGCAGTTCCCATTGTTCTGTGACCTCGCGGGGTACGTTTTTCAGTCGCAGATATTTTGGGGCATAGGCTGAATATTCACCTGGTGTCAGGGTAGTTTTTCGGGCGGTTACGCTAATGAGCAGCCGTGTGTGGGGGAGGAAGTAGGTAACACCTTCTTCCGTGATACCCGGCTGGTAGTCGCGTACGTCAGTTTGTGCATTGCTGCATATTGAGCAAGATAACGTGCAGGCCAAAGCCAACAATTTCCATGAATATGATGTCTTGGATGTCATGATATGAATGCAATATAAAAGAGGTGATTAAAATTCCGTGGTGTTGTCGGTTGTCAGACTTTTGAACGCATGAGGCAGATGGCGGATGATGTCGGAGGCTATCAGGCTTTCTTCACCTGTTTCACGGGATGCCATATCGCCGGCTAATCCGTGTAGGTAAACGCCCAGTTGGCAGGCCTGCAGCGGAAGATATCCTTGTGCCAGCAGACTCAGTATGATGCCTGTCAGTACGTCTCCGCTACCAGCTGTGGCCATGCCGGCATTGCCGGTCGGGTTGAAGTGGACGGAGCCTTGCGGTGTACAGATTGCGGTGTTGTGACCTTTGAGCACAACGTAAATCTGTTTGTTGATAGCCAGACTTACAGCTTCGGAAAGAAGGTGATAGCTGCTCTCTATGTGGCGACCACACAGCCGCATCATTTCGCCCGGATGTGGGGTGATAATGGTGTCGGGGTGTACGTAACTCATCCAATTCTTGTGTTCTGCCAGAATGTTCAGACCGTCGGCATCAATAATGGTCGGAATGTTGGTATGCGTAATTTGTTCGACAAACGAACGCGCCGTAATGCTGTTTTGTCCCAATCCCGGACCAATGGCCATGGCCGTGAATTTTCGGGTAGGCACGGTGTCGGTTATGAATCCTGTTTCAGAGTCCGGTTGGTAGATGGCTTCCGGTATGGCGGTTTGCAATGGAATGCGGTTAGCTTTCGGGCCATGTACGGTAAGTATACCGCAACCGCTGCGCATACAGGCTTTGGCCGCCAGAATGGAAGCTCCGGCCATACCTTCACATCCGGCTATGAGTAGCGCGTGTCCAAAAGTTCCTTTATGGGAAAAGCACGGCCGCTTGTGCAACATTTTTTGTATGTCTTTGCGCTCTGTCAGATGATAGGGCGTCTGCATGTCGTCAATGTAATGAGTCAGCAGGCCGATATCCATGATTTCGAGATGTCCGATGTAGGGTTGTGCATCGGGGAGCATAAAGTTCAGTTTCATTACCTGCATGGTCAGGGTGTAGTCAGCCTTGACAATTTCGCAGGTATTGAAATCGTATTCCTGTTCGCAAAGTAATCCCGAGGGGACATCGATGCTGACCACCTTGGCTTCCGACTGGTTGATGAATTTGACCAAAGCACCAAAACCGCGATCAAGCGGACGGTTAAGTCCTGTACCGAACAGTCCGTCTACAATGACACAGTCGTTACTGATTTTGGGAGGATCAAAACGGGTGGTCACTTCATTAAAGCGAAGGGTGGAGCATTCTGCAAGACGCTGCTTGTTGATGCGGCAGTCGTCGCTGAGTTTGTTACCGGTGTTGAACAGATAGGCCGTAACGTCGTATCCTGCCTGACTGAGCATGCGGGCTGCTGCCAAAGCGTCCCCTCCGTTGTTTCCCGGTCCGGCAAAAAAAATGAAGGGGGTCTTTAAAGTCCATAATTGCATCAGACGGTTGGCTACGGCCTGGGCTGCCCGTTCCATCAGTTCAATTGAAGGGATGGGCTCGTTTTCTATGGTGTAAGTATCAAGTTCGCGAATTTGATGTGTTTGTATTATTTTCATATTGACAAAGTTAATGTATGGAGCGCAAATCGCAAAACGAAAATCTGTTTTTTTGGTGTGAGGGTATTTGCCTGAGAAATGATACCGATTTTTATTCAGGAGCTTCAGACTGCCATATATCCCATGAAGCCAATGCCTGTAAGTGGAGCATTTCAAGTCCGTTCTTCGTGACGGCTCCGGCCTGTTGGCCGCGTTTCATAAACATGGTTTCTTCGGGATTGTAAATCAAATCGTACAAAAGATGTCGTGAAGTCAGTGATTCGTAAGGCAGTGGAGGGCATTCTTCCGTGTGTGGAAACATGCCCAATGGAGTACAGTTGACAATGACGGTATATTCCTGCAGCAGTTCGGGGGTAATTTCTCCGTATGTCAGATAGGGGGTGTGCCGGCTGACCCACACGGGTTCTACGTCCAGTTGCTTCAGTCCGTAGCATACGGCTTTTGAGGCGCCCCCCGTGCCCAGTATCAGGGCTTTGCGGTGGTATGGCTGAAGCAGCGGACGGATACTTTGGCTGAAACCGATGACGTCGGCATTATAGCCCGTAAGGCGAGGGGTGCCGTCAGTGTTGCGGTCAACCTTGATGACATTGACTGCACCGATTTCGCGGGCTTGCGGACTGAGGGCGTCAAGCTGTGAAATGACAGCTTGTTTGTGGGGTATGGTTACGTTCAGCCCTCGCAGTTGCGGATAGCGGCTGACGATGTTGCGCAGTTGGGACGCATCGGGAATTTCAAAGTTCAGATATTCGGCATCGATACCTTCGTTGCTGAATTTTTCCGTAAAGAATTTCCGGGAGAAAGAGTGCCCCAGCGGGTAGCCTAAAAGTCCGTATGTATCCATGTGATGAAATAATCTTTTTCCGGTAAAAAAAAGTAAATGTTGCTCGGGCAAGTCCTTCCGGCTTGTGTGGCGGGAAGAGCTGCTACTGCAAACAACTATATAAGTATAAGGTTATTCGGGCTTGGCTGCCGTATAGAGGGTGCTTAGTCCGAAAGTGTATCGTTTGAAGTTGACGTCGGTAAAACCGATCCGGCTGATGATTTGCTGCATCTTTTCGCCTTGCGGAAATGCCTCCATCGTGGCGGGCAGGTAGGCATAGGCTTTCTTGTCCTTGGAAATGAGGCGTCCGATGTTGGGCATGTAGATGTGTGAATATAGCCAGAAGAGTTGCTTCATGGGGGCCTTGTTGGGGATGGTCAGTTCGATAATCACCAGTCGGCCGCCGGGCCGCAGCACACGAAGCATTTCACGCAATCCTTGTTCCAGATCTTCAAAATTGCGGATACCGTAGGCTACGGTTACGGCATCAAACGAATTGTCGCTGAAAGTCAGTTGCATGCAATCCTGCTTTTCTACGCTGACTGTGCGGGCGAGGTTGGCTTCCAGAATCTTTTTGCGGGCTACGCTGAGCATGCCTTCTGAAATGTCGATGCCGGTCAGATGGGCAGGTTTGAGACGAAGGGCTGACTCCATGGCAAAGTCACCTGTGCCCGTGGCTACGTCGAGCATGTCCTGCGGGGCGTAGGGCTTGAGCGAGTCAATGGCTTCACGTCGCCACCTCTTGTCGATGCCTAAGGATAGTACATGGTTGAGCTTGTCGTAGGAGTGAGCAATGTGGTCAAACATTTTTTCTATTTGAGTCCCCTTGCGCTGGTCGTTATTGTACGGCTTTATTTTTTCTTGTTGATACATATACGATTTTTTGTCTCAATCTGGTTTGTCGTCAGCAAAGTTAGTGAATCTGCCTAAAAGAATGAAGAAGATTGAAGGCTTTTTCTATGGGGCGGTGGGATGCAGCTGTGCTTTTCCGCATGATTCGGGGAAGTGATTTCGACCTTCTGCCGGTTGTGGAAAAAACAAGGTGCCTCATAAAAAGAACAGCTTGGGAGCCAGGATTTTTTAGAAGGGACTTTATTTTTATAAGTAGGCAGGTTTGGTCACGTCAGGACCAAGTCGTATCTTTGCATCCAATATTATTTCGGATGCCATGCCGGTTGGTGCGGCCGAGTGCTTGAACACCTCGTAAAAAACAAGATAAATGAAACAGAATTCCCCTGCCTTCAGTAAAGTCTTTTTACTGCTTACCGTATTGTTTTGTGTATGCCTGATTGCGGCTAATCTGCTGGAAACCAAGCAGACTTCAATCGGCGCCCTCTCGCTGACGGGCGGATTGATTGTATTTCCCATTTCCTATATCATTAACGATTGCCTGGTTGAAGTATGGGGCTTTGAGCGTGCCCGTATGGTAATTTGGCTGGGCTTTGCCATGAATGCTTTTGTGGCGCTGCTGGGCTGGTTGGCCGACCTGTTGCCGGCTGCGCCCTACTGGCAGGGCCAGGCCGGATTTCACGCCGTGTTCGGACTGGCGCCGCGCATTGTGGCCGGTTCGTTTATCGCTTTTCTGGTCGGTTCGTTCCTTAATGCCTATGTCATGAGCCGTATGAAGGTGCGTTCCGTTCATGGTCGCGGCTTTGGCTGGAGGGCTATTTTGTCGACACTGGTGGGCGAGACGGCAGATTCGCTGATATTCTTTCCCATAGCTTTGGGGGGCGTGGTTCCTTGGGATACGTTGCCTTCCATGATGGTCGCACAGGCCGTGCTGAAAACATTGTATGAAGTCATAGCGCTGCCAGTAACGTATAGGGTTGTGGGATTTGTCAAGCGTTTGGATCATACAGATGTTTATGACAATCAAGTCAGTTACAACGTATTTAAATTATAGGAAAACCGTATATTTGCATCGTTATGAGAAGTTACATCAATCACGATAAGGCTCTGGTCGTGTTTAGTGGCGGACAGGATTCCACCACCTGCCTCTTCTGGGCCAAAAAACATTTTAAGGAAGTCTATGCCCTTTCGTTTCAGTATGGGCAGAAGCATGCACACGAGGTTGACCTGGCCCGACGTATTGCCGAAAAGGCTGGCGTACCGTTTGAATGTATGGATGCTACTTATATCAGCAAACTGAGCCATAACGCCCTGACGGATTCTACAGAAGTGATGGATGAGGAAAAACCCGAGGTCGGACCTCCCAACACGTTTGTGCCCGGCCGTAATCTTTTTTTTATCAGTATGGCTGCTGTATATGCTTATTCCAAAGGCATTCATCATTTGGTGACGGGGGTGTCGCAGACTGACTATTCGGGCTATCCCGACTGCCGGGATGCTTTTATCAAGAGCCTGAACGTGTCGCTGAACTTGGGCATGGATGAGCAGTTTGTTATCCATACTCCGCTGATGTGGCTGGATAAGTGTCAGACTTGGGCGTTGGCTGATGAGTTGGGCGTGCTCGACCTTGTGCGAAACGAAACTTTAACCTGTTACAATGGTGTGCCCGGCGATGGCTGTGGGCATTGTCCCGCCTGTAAGCTCCGTCGTGAGGGGCTGGAGGAATATTTGCGCCGGAAAGCAGCTCGATAAGAATCCGAAAGTTGAATAGAGAAACGGAAAATAGCATGAGAGAGAATGAACATTTGAAAGCTTTGGGAAATACTACCAAATATTATGATGACTATGCCCCGGAGGTGCTGGAAGCATTTGAAAACAAGCATCCTGACAACGACTATTGGGTACGTTTCAACTGTCCTGAATTTACGAGTCTGTGTCCTATAACCGGGCAACCCGACTTTGCAGAAATCCGCATCAGTTATCTGCCCGACAGACGCATGGTGGAGAGTAAGAGTCTGAAGTTGTATTTGTTCAGCTTTCGCAATCATGGCGATTTTCATGAGGATTGTGTCAATACCATCATGAAAGACCTTATTCGGCTGATGGATCCTAAATATATAGAGGTGACGGGTATCTTTACGCCTCGCGGAGGCATAAGTATCTATCCGTATGCCAATTATGGACGGCCTGGCACCAAATATGAGCAGCTGGCTGAATTCCGTATGCAGCATCATGATTTGTAAATCTGTTCGGTAGGGTATAACCCCTGTTGTCAGAAATCTATTATTGACCGGTATCATATCTTTGTATGAATATATTGAATAATAAGAAGGCACGTTTCCATACACTGGGGTGCAAGTTGAATTTTGCCGAAACCTCTTCGCTGCAGGATTTGCTGGGGCAGTATGGCGTACGGCCGGCTCTTGAAGGGGAGGAGGCTGACATCTGCATTATTAATACTTGTTCGGTTACAGAAGTTGCTGATCATAAGTGCCGGCAGGTGATTCACAAATTGCGTCGCGAAAATCCGGGAGCCTTTATTCTGGTTATGGGATGTTATGCGCAGCTTCGTCCAGATGTAATCAGGCAGACGGAAGGCGTTGATCTGGTATTGGGTATGGAGCAGAAAGGACAAGTGCCTGAATGGCTCGAAAAGATGTTTGCCCGTAAACAGTCTTTGCAGGAGTCTGACCAGGTGTTGTCAGCCTGTCATGAAGCTGTTACTGTACCTACGGCTCAGATTAAAACTTTTGTGCCTTCCTGTTCGTGTGGTGAGCGTACCCGTTATTTCCTGAAGGTGCAGGATGGCTGTAATTATTATTGTACATATTGTACCATTCCTTATGCCCGCGGACGCAGCCGAAACGGTTCCATTGCCTCAATGGTTGAGCAGGCCCGTGAAGTTGCTCGCAGAGGAGGAAAGGAGATTGTCATTACGGGAGTGAATATCGGTGATTTCGGACGCTCTACGGGCGAGAACTTTTTTGACCTGATTAAAGCTCTTGATAAAGTTGATGGCATTGAGCGTTACCGTATTTCGTCTATTGAACCTAATTTGCTTACGGATGAGATTATAGATTATTGTGCACAGTCGCGCGCTTTTATGCCACATTTCCATGTTCCGTTGCAGAGTGGTTCGGACGATGTGTTGAAGTTGATGCGCAGGCGGTATGATACGGCATTCTTTGCTCAGAAAATGGAGCGCATTCGTGAGGCCATGCCCGATGCTTTTATCGGTGTGGATGTGATTGTCGGAACGCGCGGAGAAACGGAAGCTTATTTTGAGGATGCCTATCGTTTTATTGATGGGCTGGATATTTCGGAACTTCATGTGTTCAGTTATTCTGAACGGCCCGGAACGAAAGCTCTTGAAATTCCGCACATCGTATCGCCGGAGCAGAAACATGAACGCTCGCAGCGTCTGCTGGCTTTGTCTGAAATCAAGAAACGTGCTTTTTATCAGCGATATGTCGGAACTTGTCGTCCTGTGTTATGGGAGCATAGTAAAACCGGAAGGCCGCTTCATGGATTTACTGACAATTATATACGTGTAGAGTGCCCGACAGTTTCTGTGGGAAAAGATAACACGCTTTCAATGGTGGAGTTAGGGGATTTTACGGCTGACGGAAAATCTTTGGCTGCAACGCTTGTAGAATAAATCTTTAAATTTGTATCGTGATGAGTCCGAAAAAAGTAGCAGTTGTCATATTGAATTGGAACGGAGCGAAAATGTTGTGCGATTTTCTGCCTTCGGTGGTGCGTTACTCACAACCTCAGGTCCAGGTGGTGGTGGCAGACAACGGTTCAACCGATAATTCGGCAGAAGTAGTGGCTGATCGGTTCCCGGAAGTGGTTTGGCTTCAGTTGGACAGGAATTATGGTTTTGCCGAGGGGTATAATCGCGCATTGGCGCAACTGGAGGCTGACTATTTTGTGCTGCTTAATTCTGATGTGGAGGTGACAGAAGGTTGGCTCTCACCTTTGGTGGATTATATGGATACTCATCCCGAAGTGGCTGCCTGCCAGCCTAAATTAATGAGTTGGCACCATAAGCAACAGTTCGAGTATGCCGGAGGTGCAGGCGGCTTTATTGATTATCTGGGCTATCCTTTTTGTCGTGGCCGGATAATGGGCTGTGTGGAGGAAGATCATGGACAATATGACCAGGTTTGTTCTATTTTCTGGGCAACTGGAGCTGCTTTGATGATTCGCCGAACGGATTGGATCAGTGCGGGCGGGCTTGACGGCGGGTTCTTTGCCCATATGGAGGAGATTGACCTTTGTTGGCGTTTGCGGGCGCGTGGGCGTGGCATTGTATGTATTCCTGAAAGTCGGGTCTATCATTTGGGGGCAGCCACACTGAAGCGTGAAAATCCGCGTAAGACTTATCTTAATTTCCGGAATAACTTGTTGATGATTTATAAAAACATTCCCGAGAAGGATTTGCATAAGGTGTTGCGATGGAGAGGTATTCTGGACCATGTGGCCATGTTGAAATTCCTGCTTTCAGGTGATTTAAAAAATGCCCGTGCTGTGGTAAATGCCCGACGTGACTTTCACAAACTGATGCCGGAGTATCTGAATAAACGGGTGGAGAATATGAAAAAAACAAGTTTGACTACGATTCCGGAATGTATGACCAAAAGTTTGCTGCTGGCCTATTATTTGAAAGGCAAACGGACTTTTTCGGCTCTATATGCCCGCGAAAAGTGAAAAAATTGTTTTTTTTGTTGCTTGTTACCCCTCTAAATATTAATTTTGTAGAAATTATATTAGAAAATTTCTACCATTGAAAAAACTCATATACCTACTGGTTTCCTTGTGTATTGTTTCCGGTTTGTTCTGTGCATGCAATTTGTCGTGGAAAGAAAAGTCGGATAACGGAGGGGATACCTCAATAAAAATTGTACGTTTTGATAAAGTAGTTGATGATTTCGTGCGTACGGGAAATGTGTCGTTTTCACAACGCCTGAGTACGGATTATCCTACGGAGACACGCATTCTGGTTGAGAACATGCTGCATTTGGGCAGTGTGGCCGATGTGCATATTTATGATGAACTGCGTGTTTATTTTTCAGATTCCAATCTGGTACGTCTTTCTGCCGACGTGCGTACTCGTTTTGCCAGTATGGCGCGTCATGAAGAACGTTTGAACAAGGCTTATCGCCGCTTGAAAAAAGAATTGCCGGAGTTGGAGAAACCGTATGTTTATACGCAGGTATCGGCTTTTAACCAAAGCATTGTGGTAAACGATACGGTTGTAGGAATTAGTCTTGACAAATACATGGGATACGACTATCCGTTGTATGCCAAGTCATATACTCCTGTGCAGCGGCTTACGATGCATCCGGATCGGATTGTTCCGGATTTGTTGTCGTTTTATTTAATGTCGCAGTTCCCGCCACATGAAAAGCCCAAGTCTCTGCTTCATTCCATGATTCAAGTGGGCAAGATACAGTGGGTGGTGGCGCAAGCCATGAACACCAGCGTAGAGCATGTAAGTGGGTTTCCCGCAGCTTCCGTAAAATGGTTTCAGATGAATGAGCAGGCATGTTGGAAAATTCTGAAGGAAAACGGCAGGCTCTATTCTGCCGATCTGAACCTGTTTGCTGCTATTGTCCTGCTGACTGCTGAGAAACCTTATTTTAAGGCCGGACAGTCACGTGGAATCGGTACCTGGTTGGGAACACAGGTCGTAAGGAACTATATGAAGAAGCATCCTGCATGTACCATTCACGAACTCTTGATTGAGAAGAGTAATGAAGAAGTGTGGAAAGGCTCAGATTATGCTTCCTGATGTCTTGAAAGCGTCGACATAATATTTATTCTCTTGTTCTAAACAGATGGAAACAGCATTATATCTCATACCCGTATTGTTAGGTGATACAGAGCCCCGACAAGTTCTTCCCGATTACAACCGCGATGTGATATTGAATATCCGCCATTTCGTGGTCGAGGATGTACGCTCTGCCCGCCGTTTCCTGAAAAGGGTAGAGAAGAGCATTGATATTGATGCTCTTTCGTTTTATCCCATGGGGAAACATGCCGACCGTAATTTGTATGCCCAGTATCTTGAACCACTGCGCAAGGGAGAGTCGGTAGGCGTGTTGAGCGAGGCCGGTTGTCCGGCAGTAGCCGATCCGGGGGCCGAGGTCGTACGCGTGGCTCCGCAGGAAGGGTTGCGTGTGATTCCGTTGGTTGGTCCGTCGTCTATACTGCTGGCTGTAATGGGGTCAGGATTCAACGGACAGAGTTTTGCCTTCAACGGCTATCTTCCCATTGACGCCGGCGAACGGGTTCGCAAACTGAAATTGCTGGAATCGCGGGCCATATCTGAAAAACAGACTCAGCTGTTTATTGAAACACCGTATAGGAATGCCAAATTGCTGGCCGATATTCTGAATACCTGCAAGCCTTCTACCCGTTTGTGTATCGCTGCAGGATTGACTACGGAGCAGGAATTCCTGCGGACGCTCACCGTACAGCAGTGGAAAAAAATGTCTTTGCCCGATTTAAGTAAGATACCGACTATCTTTGCTATATTTCAATCGTAATTTCGAGCGACCGAAAACCGTTTCTTTACGCAGCTTATCCGTAGTTTAAATGAATAATGCCGGTCCGCATCCAGGGGCCGGCTCTTTTTTTCTTTTCTTTTTCATGGGGCTTGGGCATGCAGGGCTGACAAGGTGCCGGTCTTTTTTGTTTTCCTGCCTTCTGTTTTTGTTTTCTTCCCGGATGATTTTTTGTATCCGGCGGCAGTTACACTTTTGAGGTCATTTGTTTATCCGTGTCGGCGCTGCAGGTGTTTCAGATATAAACGACCGA